>BOKF01000006.1 GCA_016860845.1 Chloroflexota bacterium | reverse complement strand
AGTTGAGGCGCTTGCTGCGCTTCGCCTAGGCAGTCGTCAAAACCATCCAAGATGCCGGCCACCCCTACTTGCCCGACCGTCAACGGGAGCGGATCGTGGCCTTGTTCGAGCATCTTGTGGTCCGGGCTGACCAACAAAATCTCCCGGTTCAACGCCAACCCGGTCAACGAGGCCGCGTGGCTCAATCGCCTGCCCGCAATTTGATTGACCGGTTACTCCAACATCAAGGCGCCTACTTGCGTTTTTTGACCGATTTTCGGGTTCCGTTTGACAACAATCTGGCTGAACGTGACCTGCGTATGAGCAAACTGCAACAGAAAATTTCCGGTTGTTTTCGGACTCCACGGGGAACCGACCTCTTTTGTCGGATTCGGGGTTATATCTCCACCTTACGCAAACAAGGTTACGAGATATTACCCGCCCTGCTCTCTTTGTGGTCGGATACCCCCTTTATACCTGTACCTGCTGAATAAATACCACGGAAGTTATAAAACCACCAATTTGAGATAGGATTTACCTTTTTATAGGCCCTAAATCCTTAGAGTACGAAAAGTGTTATTTGTGTTTGTTTTCGTGAGGCGATTTACATGCCTTGGGGAAAAGGCCTGAGCCAGTTATTTTAGACAACAGGGGATATCGGGAATATAATGGTGAGGCTTTGGGTTAGGCGAGTCTCAGAGGAATGGTATGACCACCCAAGACAACGAACGCCTGGTATATATGGGCCAGAAACTCCGGCGAAAGCGAGACGAGCTTGGTATTAGCCAAGCTGAACTAGGCCGGCGGGTGGGCACCACCCAGAATACCATCTCCCGCTACGAGCTGGGCCTGACCCCGATCGCTGACAGCCTGCTATCCTTGCTGGCCAAAGCCTTATCCGTTGAGACGACCTACTTCTCCACCGAAGATTCTAAGCCAACCGAACAGCTGGCCATAACAAACGAGAGCTATGCACGGGAACGCCGGTGCGTGTCACGGCTACGCCCTCCTTTAACTTCATCCCCGTCCATCATCAGGCGTATGAGGACGACTTTGTGACGTTTCATCTACCCGCCGGAACCACCTTATTCGGCGTTTACCTGGGTGAAAGCCAGCTGCATTGTCAAATCCGCCTGGCTAATGGCGAAACCTGGGCCTTGCGATCCCAGGAGTTTCAACTATCCCCTCTGTCCACTGAACCGTCTGGCGACTTGGTTCGGTTACAAAGCGAGAGCGCCCGCGCCGCGATCAAACAGGGCTATCCCTTACTTCTATATCCCAGCTCAAGATCAGACTTTTGAGATAGCCATAGCTGAGTTAACCGAGAAATATCACTCCGGAGAGGGCGACCTGGCCCAAACACTGGAGACGATGCATCGCGCTCTGAGCGAAGGGCATGTGGCCAACCTGACGCAAGAGGCGCTGGCCCCGCTAGAGTGGCAGGTTGGCTTCCTGTGGTACATCAACGACCCGACCAGGACCTGTGATGCCGAAGCCCATCTGAACCGCGCCCTCTCCGTTTATGAAGCCAAACTCCTGACTAATACGGTGAACGAAACTGAAAAGCCGGGCTATATGCAACACACCGCGATGGGCCTGATGCTGCTGGCCGCCATTACCCAAGATACCGCCTTGCTTGAACGGATGAATTATCTCGCTTTCCTCCTCGAAGACGCCCACCCGATTAAGGCTGAACTCCTTTCCGCCATCGCGACCCTCCTGCTTCATCACGGCAAGGCCGAAGCTGCCAGAGCGTATGTCTCATCCGCCTGGCAACTGTATACCCAGGGCGGATCTGGTCGCGGCGCCAAGGCCGAAACTTGTCTGCGGGAGCGCTTGGTTCACCTGGCCAAGTTTTTTGTCCAGGCCATTCTCCCCCGGTTGCCGGACGATGAGATGACAAGTGACCAACGGCTGTTGGAGAGTCCGACCTTGACGAAAGAACAACGTCTCCTGAGACAATTTGAGGCTCTATCACCCCAGAGGCAAGACAAGGTGCTCGATTATATCCGGTGGCAGTTGCACCGACAAACCACGGAGGGTTAAAGACGGCTGCCAAACCGTTTGAGGCAGGGGTTTTGGAACTTGTTGACGTGCTGCAAATCATTCAAAAGAGAGCGGATGAGACGAAAGAATACCCCAGTCCCCTCAGAGTTGATCCGCAGGAGTTTGGGGTTACTCTGATCACCCCGAATGACGAGGACTTCATTCCGACCATCCAAGCGGCGATCACCGCGCATTACCCCAAAGCCAGAGTATGTATCGCCACCTTTCCCAAAGGCGGGAAGGGAGACAAGCTGAGACTTCTCCTCAGCGCGTTGTTAAATGCGGTGGGGCGTCCGGTCCCGACACGGGAACAGCCAACGGACGAGCTCATTCTTAAGATCCCCTTGGTCATGGCCCAGGCGACCGACTTTTTGATTGTCGATAATGCCGAATATCTCAATCCCCCCTGTTTACACTTCTTGCGCCGGGATAGGGGGATGGCGCCGGTCCTCCTGGTTGGGCGAAACAAGCGCTTTCTCCAAACGCTGGCCAGCGATCCGACGTTGAACCGGAGAGCATTGGTAGTGGATAGTCCGATTTTAGGCCGCTAGCGCGACCAGATTCTTGTGCGGATGTATTTCGCTTGCTTTCCTCGAATAGAAATAGGGTAGTTTGGTCTTAGCCGGTCCGGCTCGGGAGTGAGCTGCCAGGTGGGATTATCACGACCTTAAAGCGAAGTTAGTAGCTCCGAAATATGGAGGTTTTACGATGAACCAGGCGCTTCCTCCGCTCCCACCCCGGCTGCACTCCGCAGCACTAGCCGCGGCCGAGCATTTGACGGCCATTACCCACAGTGAGGGGATCGAACTGGGTGGCTCAAGGAGCGAGGCTCTCCCTCATCTGATCACCTTACTCTATACTATCCGCGAGCGCTGCATCGAGGCCGAACGTGAGCCTCAGCCCTGGCTGGGCGACTGGGCCATCACGCCAGGCGAGATCGCGGGGGTCTTGGAGACGATTGCCCAGTTGATGATCAGTGACGGTACTCATAATCTGGCTGGGCACAACCCAAGCTGGTTTACAGATGCCGCCCGGATTGTGGAGCACTTGAGCCATGATAATTAGGACCTACATCTTACTAAAATAGCCCGTAAAGCCCAGAGGGTTCAGCCCTGGGATAAAAGGGCTTTTGTTCTATCCTTTCAAATCAAGCTTGCTCAGCCGGGCTTCCAGCCCGGCGTGACGGATTTGCCTCTTGGAGTCAGCGGTTTTATAATTAGAACATCCGTTCAGTATCATCAGGTCAAACATGGGCCGCTCCAAAACCCCTTCCTTTGTCACTGAAATGACGCTCCTGGTCTCCTCGGCTGAGGAATGTACTTTGCTCAGCCGGTTAGAAGCGGGACGCCAGGTCTATAACGCCTGCCTGGGCGAGAGCTTGCGCCGCCTGGCCCTGCTGCGCCAGTCCAAAGCCTACCAGGCGGCACGCAGACTTCCGCGCGGTTCGAAAGGTTCGGCTAAAGCCAAAGCCCGAGGTCAGGCTTTTGAGGCCTTGCGGGAGCACTACGGTTTTAACGAATTCAGTCTCCACGCCTATGTGACCCAGTTCGGCCAGTGCTGGATCGGCGAACATCTGGACGCGGTCAGCCTGCAAACCCTGGCCACCCGGGCCTACCGAGCCACCCATGACCATTTCCTGGGTAAACGAGGCCGGCCTCGCTTCAAGAGCTATGGCCAGCTTGACGCCATTGAAGCCAAGAGCAACGAAGCCGGCATCCGCTGGCGGACCGACCACGTCGAGTGGCGTGGTCTGAAGCTGAAAGCGGTTATTCCACCCGATGACCAGGTCATCGCTTACGGGCTGGCCTGTCCGGTCAAGTTTACCCGGATTGTCCGGCGCAAACACGAGGGCCGCAACCGCTTTGTGGTCCAACTGATCAACCGGGGTCAGCCCTATCGCAAAGAAAAGCACAAGCTCGGTACCGGTCGGGTCGGTCTGGACAAAGGACCCTCCACCATTGCCGGGGTCGGACCTCAGGCGGCTTTTCTTGAGCCGTTTTGCCCGGAGGTCAAGGAGGACCAGGCGGCCTTGCGCCGGGAGCAGCGCCGCCTCGACCGGCAGCGTCGGGCCAACAACCCCACCTGCTACCGGCCTGATGGCACGGCGATCAAGGGTACCAGACCCAGGAACAAGTCCCGCGGGATGCAAAAGACCGAGACCCGCATTGCCGACATTAAACGCCGCCAGGCGGCCCATCGCACCAGCCAGCACGGACAGTTGGTCAATCGTATCCTGGCGATGGGTAACAGTTTCCATTTCGAAAAACTCAGCTACCGGGCCTTTCAACGCCGGTACGGTAAATCGGTCGGGCGTAAAGCGCCGGGCAAATTCGTGGCGCTGCTACGCCGCAAGGCTGTGAGCGCCGGCGGCACAGTCCACGAATTCCCGACCCGCTCGACCAAGCTCAGCCAGACCTGCCACTGCGGGTCTGTGGTCAAAAAGCCTCTGTCCCAGCGCTGGCATCGTTGCTCCTGTGGGGTGGAGGCTCAGCGTGATCTCTACAGCGCCTTTCTCGCGACTTGCGTGGAAGGCGACCGGCTCGATGCAGACCAGGCTCGTACACGCTGGTCAGGGGTTGACACTCTCCTCCGGGCGGTGTCGAGCCGGACCATCCAACCGGCAAGTGGCAGGCCTCGTCCTGTCAGCTCTGCGCGTCAGAGACGGAGCCGGTCGCCCGTGGCATCTCGGTCGAACGTGGCTAAGGTCCCGGATGTTGTACTCATCGTGCCGACTATGGCGATGTTGGGAGAGCCAGGAAAAGGCCTCGGAACGCCGAGAACCCCAAGGGTTAAACCCTTGGGAGTACGTCAGTCAGCCGGGAATGGGTCGCAGCCTTCTGTTTATCCTCCTGGGCGGGCTCGTTACCTGGATTTTGACCCAAATTCCCGATCGAACGGAGACCCAGAAGAACGATGATTAGGCGCTATTCGATTAACCCATAATGGTTTGTGATTCGTTGTTGGTTTTGTTAAGGGATTGATTGCATTCCTGGCTCATTTGACAACTACTTCAAATCCAGATAAAATTCGCTTCCGAACTAATGTTCTAGCACCTTTCCAGACTATACCTGAAGCACGAGCGTGGGAGGCGTCGTGAGTTCCAGGAAACGGAAACGTTTGGAGTCGGTCGTTGCTGCCATTCAACAGCGATGGGGCACAAAAGCCCTCCACCGAGTTGAGCGGGCCGGCCCAGGCACACAGATACCCCATATCCCAACCGGTTTCCCCAACCTGGACAAAGCTTTAGCCGGCATTGGCGGCATCCCCAGGGGACGTTTGACCGAATTCTTGGGAACTCCCACCTCGGGGATGGCCACCCTGGCGCTCAAAATTATTGCCAACGCCCAGGCGGAAAAGGATAGGGCCGCCTACTTCGACCTCGGCGGCACCTTTGACCCTGACTATGCCGCCCGCTGTCACATCAACTTATCCCATCTTTTTATCGTCCGCCCCCTATCAGGATCGGAAGCCTTAGAGATTACTCGATCGCTCATCGCCAGCCGAGGACTGGGGGTGCTGGTGTTTGATTCTGTCGCTCACCTCCTGGCTGAGCCACATAGCGCTCAGAGGCTGTCGGCGGCTTTGCGCCAATTGCCCCCAGTCCTGGCCCAATCTTCCTGTGCCTGTATCTTTCTGACATCCCTCAGTGTGGGTGGGATATCATCCCCGGCGAACTACCCCAGTAATTTTGCCTTGCCCCACTATGCCACCATCCGCCTGCTGTTAGCCAAGGAACGTTGGCTTTATAAAGGAGCTGATGTTCGAGGCTACGAAGCTCGGGTAGAAGTTATCAAAAACGAGTTAGGTCCGGCCGGCCGCAAAGCCACTATTGCGGTGACCTTCAATGGCCTCATGAAAGGGGATGGCACATGATTGCCTGTGTGCATATTCCCTACTTTGCAGCCCTGGTCGTGCGTCGGTTGAATCCCGCTTTGGCAACGCTCCCCTTTATCATTGGCGAGCCACCCGAAGAGCCAGAACGTGTTTACTCTGTCTCTCCCGAAATCGCCAACGTGGGGATCAAATTGGGAATGTCTATACGACAAGCCCGAACGCTCTGCCCCCAAGCCCGCCTTATTCCGACCCAACCCGACCAGTACCAACATGTATATAACGAACTGTTGGCGGCGCTGGTCAATTTCACGCCTCTCATTGAACCAGAGCAGCTCGGAGAGGTGGCTACCCTTTACCTTGATCTGGGCAAGCTGACGACCCACGCGCCGGTTGAATTGGTCAAAGAATTGGGCTCGGCCGTGCGTGAGCGAACGGGTCTGGCCCTGGCGTTAGGTCTGGCCAACGGTAAATTTCCCGCTCAGGTAGCAGCTACTTCCGTTACGCCCAATAAAGCCTCCATCGTGAGGCCCGGTCGGGAAGCCATCTTTTTAGCCCCTCGCCCGATCACCCTACTGCCACTCGAGGCCGAATTCACCTATCGGTTTCATCTCTTGGGGCTGCGGACTTTGGGACAACTGGCGGCCTTACCTACAGGAGCCGTGATCGTTCAGTTTGGGGCTTACGGGCGTTGGTTGCACCAACTGGCCAAAGGGCACGATAACCGTCCCGTACAACGCCATTATCCTCCATTAGTGGAACAGGTGAGGCATCCATTTGACGATCCGGTACCGGATCGGACCGTTCTGGATGCGGTTTGTCTAGCGCTCGCCGTAGAGTTAGCTCATCGGCTTCAGGCTGGCGGGCGCATTGGCAGAGACCTGAGGCTGACCCTGCATCTGGAAAATGGGACTGAATGGACCCGGCAGCGTTTTCTGCGCCAGCCGACTGGCCAGGCCGAGAGACTAGCCCAGAGCCTTGGCTTCCTCCTCGACCAGGTCACGATTAGCTGCGGAGTTGTAGCGGTCACCGTCAGCCTGGCAGGTTTGAGTCCTATCACGGGTCAGCAGCTCGATCTATTTGCCGGGGGAGGTGGAGTTGAGCAAGAGCGCCGGCTGAGTGATACCTTCTCAAATTTGGTCAGGCGTTACGGCAGAAATCGTTTCTATCAAGCTAGCCTGTCTAATCCCCTGGCCTATTTGCCCGAAGCCCGCTTCCAGCTTCGTCCGGTCGAAGAAATGTCAACTACCCCCCGGCGTAATGCCGAGGGCTTGTGAGTGTAGTTTCACGACACTTTACAAGGTAGCGCCGCTACGATGTTGACACGCTTTCCGTCAACTGTCGCCGTGCTTGGCGGAATATCGGGAATTGACCGAGTGAAAGATTGTGTTCTCCCAGCAGGTCTTTCACCCGCAGTTGGTCAACTTTCGAGACAGCACGGGAGTCCTCTCCGGCAAGTGGGGCGACCAGTACCGGAGAGAACCAAATAGGAGGTAGGTTTGCAACCTGAAAAAGATAGTCAAAGCAAAACGAATCACCATACCGTGGCGGTACTGGCCCCGGATAGGACACCTCTGAACCCGACCACACCGGCGAAGGCTCGTATCTTACGGGCAAAAGGTAAGGCCGTGGTCGAGCGAGTCTACCCGGTCTACACCATCCGGCTGACCTACTGGCCCAAACCGAAAGAACAGTTAGAGGTACAGCCAATGGCATTACACCTGGATGATGGCGAGACGGTTGGGACGGCGGTGGTGCAGCATAACGGTAGCCACGAACGGGTTATCTGTGCGACTGAGATCATCACCACTGGGCGGGACGTATCCGACCGGCTGGCCGACCGGGGGCGATTGCGACGCTACCGGAAGCGATTAAAGCGACAGAAACACGGCAAGACCGGCCACCTGAAACTGGAACAGCCACGGAAGGCGTATCCGCCCAGTATCGAGTTGGACGTGTACCAGAAGGTACGGGCGACAAAGTTATTGTGTGGGCTGTTCCCAGTCAGCGAGATTGTGGTAGAGACGGTCAACGTGGACATTCGCCGCTACCTGGAGCCGGAAGTGGCCGGGGTGGAATATCAGCAGCCACGCACCATCAAGGCCAGGGTGAAATGGATGCTGCCGGAAGTATGCGCCGTGTGCGGGCAGAAAGCGACTCCTCATCTGGTCACGCATCACCGTGTCAAACGCAAAGATGGCGGCGTGCGCAATTTCACTAACGAAATCCCGGTGTGTGAGCGGTGCCACCGGGAGGCAGGCGACTCCGAGTTGTGCTTGGACGGTAGCGAGTGCCGGGACACACGGGCCTTCGGGCGGCTGCAACATGGGCGGGGACTGCTGCTGGCGAAGTTGAGCGAGTTGGCCCCAGTGCGAGAAGTGCGGGGCTATCAGACAGCCCAAATCCGTCAGGCGTTGGGCCTGCCCAAGACGCATATTCACGATGCAGTAGCCGCCGGGTTGGATGGCCACAAGCCGGTCACGCTGCCCCCGGTGGCCTGGCATGTTCATAACCCTACCTGGCGCACCCGCAAATTGTTTGACGAGAACTTTGGGGTGGCGACCTACCGGAAAGCGGCAGACCAACAGCCGGGTGTGAACCCGGCGCGGATGAAGGTGGATGACCACGACCACAATCATAACCAGCGCAACCGCAACTACCGCCGCCACATCAGAAACCGCTACTACCGAAAACTGCGGCGGACTGGGCAGTTCAATCGAGAGCGGCTTGGCCCAAAGGGGAAGGAAATCTACAGTCCCAACGTCGCTATTCACTTGCTACGGAATGGGCAGGTGAGAGTAGAAAAACGAGGGGTGTTTGGGCCATCCCTCGTCAATGGCTCAATTCGCACCATCCGGCGTAACAATGTGGTACGTACAGCGGAAGGATGGCTGGGGAGGGCATGGGCGTTGATGTCGGATGGTAGGGTCAAAATTCTATTTACCGAGGCGAATGGACGCAAACACCCGTTCACACAACGGACGATGGGCAAATTGACAGTAGTCAGCCGAAAGTTATGTTGGTTGCCGATCAAGGAAAACGGATATTAAAAGCACCAAAGGCGCAAAGTACCACCTTAATTATCGTCTGGTCTGGACGCCCAAGTACCAGCGAGCAATTCTGACCGGCTTGATGGCGACTCGGTTGACTAAACTATTTGTGAGGTTGCAACCAGATGGGGCCTGACCATTTGCTCAGGAAGTGATGCCTGGCCACGTTCACCTGGTCGTGTCGGCCTCATCCAAATATACAGTCTGGCTAAACCGGCGCAACTAGTCAAAGACACAACGCTTACGTGCTACGGCTGGAGTTCCTGGAAGCCAAGCAGGTGATAGGCAAGGCCTAGGGTAAAAATCTATGACCTATCTGTGGGCGCGGGGAGAGGCCATTACCGTCAAGAGTGATGATCTGGCAACGCCCCAGGTCTTTACCTGGCGAGGGCAAACCCACCCGGTCCAAACCGTCGCCAAACGTTGGCGAGTAGATCTGGGCTGGTGGCGAAGTCGCATTTGGCGTGAGTATTTCAAGGTGACGACTCAAACCGGCTTACTCGTCATCATCTACCGGGAGGTGCTAACCGGGGACTGGTATTTGCAGCGTCTGTATGACTAGGGGTTGGGGGTCAGGGGTTAGGGGCCGGAACATAATCTCTGCCCCCCGATCCCCGGCCCCCAACCCCTATGACCTACGTTGAACTCCATTGCCACAGCTATTTCAGCTTGCTCGACGGAGCATCTTCGCCTGAAGAACTGGTACGGCGGGCGGCTGAATTGGGCATATCCAGTCTCGCTCTGACCGACCACGACAACGTGTACGGGGCGGTCCGTTTCGCCGAGGCGGCCCAATCCACCGGGATTCGGCCCATTTTTGGGGCCGAGATAACGTTGACCAGCGGTTATCATCTGACTCTCCTCGTAGAAAACGAGACCGGCTGGCACAACCTTTGTCAGCTCATCAGTTACGCCCAACACAATGCCCCCAAAGGCCAAGCAGCCCTCCCTCTCACCGTCCTGGACGGCCTGACCGATGGACTTATCGCCCTATCCGGGTGTAAAAAAGGCGAGATCACCGCCGCCTTGCGAAGCCGCGATTATACCGCTGCTTTGAACGCGGCTCAGCGCTACCGCGATCTGTTTGGCCCTGGCAACTTTTGGATCGAACTTCAACATCATCTCCAGCCTGGCGATGGCGTACTAGTAAACGAATTAGTCGAACTGGCCCAACAGCTTGGCTTGGGTTACGCGGCCACGAACAATGTTCATTATGCCACCCGAAATGGTTGTCGCTTGCAGGATGTTCTGGTCTGCATCTGCCATCAAACCACTCTGGATGAGGCGGGTCCCCTCCTGCGGCCTAATTCTGAGTTTTATCTCAAATCAGCCCGACAATTAACCCCTCTCTTTGCGACTTACCCCGAAGCGCTGACCAACACCTCCCTGATCGCCGACCGCTGTCGTTTTACCTTGGCCTATGGACTCCAGGATTTGCCGCAGTTTCCCACGCCGGCTAACCTAACAGCCACAGCTTATCTAGGCCAACTGTGTGAAGCAGCTCTATCTCAACGCTATCCTGCCTCGCCCACTCATGCGAGGCAACAACTGGCGCATGAATTGACAATTATCGAGCGGGCTGGGTTGGCGAATTATTTCCTCATCGTTTGGGATATCGTGCGCTACGCTCGCCAAGTCGGGATTCGTTGCCAGGGACGCGGTTCAGCAGCCAATAGCCTCGTGGCTTATTTGCTCAACATCAGTCCAATTGACCCCCTGAAACATCACCTGGTTTTCGAACGCTTTCTCTCGGCAGAACGGGCCGTAGCTGATATTGATCTGGACTTCGAGGCCACCGACCAGCGGGAGAAAGTTATCCAGTATACCTACCAACGTTATGGCGCCAACCACGCCGCCATGGCCTGCACCTTTGTAACCTTTCACAAGCGCAGCGCCTTACGGGACATCGCCAAAGTGCTGGGCATCTCCGGTTCCCTGTTGCAGCGGGCGGCCGATCAGTTGGCCGGGTTAGCGCCTCCGGCTGAAAACCAGCCCGAGGAGAGTCTGCTGGAGTTGCTGTTCGACCTGTGCCAGCAAGTGCATGGCTTCCCGCGCCACGTGGGCCTTCATAACGGCGGAGTAGTCATCACCGGCCTGCCGCTAGCCACGCGAGTACCGACGGAACCCGCTCGAATGATCAATCGTACGGTCGTTCAATGGGACAAAGACAGTCTTGAAATAGCTGGCCTGGTTAAAATTGACATTTTGGGCCTGCGGATGCTCTCGGCGATAGCCGATACCCTGCAGCTCATTGCCGAAACGACCGGCGCCGCGCCTGACCTGGACGGCTTATCCTTCACCGACCCGGCTGTGTACCAGATGATAACCGATGCGGATACCATTGGGGTCTTCCAGGTCGAGTCGCGCGCGCAGGCCCAGATGTTGCCTAAACTAAAACCGCGCTGTTTCAATGATTTAATCGTGGCCGTGTCGCTCATTCGTCCCGGTCCGATTCAAGGGAATATGGTTCGACCTTACCTGGCCCGGCGCCTGGGGCTTGAACTCGTCACTTATGCCCATCCGCTGCTCAAAGAAGCCCTGGAAGAAACATTAGGAGTGATTCTTTTCCAGGAGCAAGTGCTGAAAGTGGCTAAATGCCTGGCAGGGTTTACCTTCGGGCAGGGAGAAAAATTGCGCCGGGCGCTGGGGGGCAAGGGAAGGGCTGCCGAGATTGAGCCGTTTCACCAGGCCTTTTTGAGCGGCGCTCAAGCCAAAGGGGTGCCGGCGGACATTGCTGAAACTGTCTTTGATCAACTGCGCGCTTTTGGCAGCTATGCCTTTGCCAAAAGCCACGCCAGTTCGTTTGCCGTCCTGGTTTATCAGTCTGCCTGGCTGAAACGTTACTACCCGGTGCAATATTATGTTAGCTTGATGAATAATCAGCCAATGGGATTCTGGGCGCCCAGCGTTATCCTCGGCGATGCGCGCCGACACGGCATTCTGATCCTGCCGGTTGACCTCCACCATAGTGAGGCTCTTTGTAGAGTCGAAAATAGTGGCATCCGCTTGGGTTTTAACTATGTGACCGGATTGGGCGAGGGTAGTATTGCCCGTTTAGTAGCAGCCAGGGAAGAGAGGGTATTTTCTGATTTGAAAGATTTTTGTCACCGCACCCGCCTCGCTCGCCGGATAATTGAAAATCTGATCTTAGCCGGGGCGATGGATGGTTGGGATATCCCGCGCCGCCGGCTATTGTGGGAGTTAAGCCAAGTACATTATCGCGAGCAAGCATTGGATTTAGTCTTTCCGACCGAGGACATCCAGTTGCCTACACCTACACGGGCTGAGATGTTGTTGTGGGAGCATGAGGTGTTGGGGCTTTCCGCCGGTGATCACATAATGGCGCTATATCGTGATCAGCTGGCTGCTCAAGGTATTTTAGGCAGCACCGAGTTGGCAGCTCAACCAGCCGGGCGACAGGTGTGGGTAGCCGGGCTAGTGGTTGTGCATCAGAGTCCACCGACGGCTCGCGGTTTCCATTTTATTAGCCTGGAAGACAGCGAGGGCCTAATTGACGTGATCGTGCGGCCTCAAATCTATGGCCATTACCGGCAGCTCCTGCACACCGCTCCGTTGTTACTCGTCAAGGGAATCGTACAGCGGCAAGATGGTGTGGTTAATCTTTTAGCTCTGCACATAACGACGCTACCCCAGCCGGACGACCCCTTCTATTGACTAATCGGTGGCCAAGGTTTAGCATGATTGTTGGAGAGAATCCATGCCCCGCAAAATCCTGCACCTTGACCTGGATGCCTTTTTCTGTGCCGTCGAAGAACAACGCGACCCTAGCCTGCGCGGCAAGGCCTTCGCTGTGGGCGGCCGGCCCGAAACGCGGGGGGTTGTGGCTTCCTGTTCCTACGCGGCCCGGCGCTTCGGCATTCGCTCGGCCATGCCCATGGCCCGAGCGGTCAAACTCTGCCCCCACCTGATCATCGTGTCCGCTCACTTTGACGCCTACCAGGCTGCCTCTCAACAGGTAATGGCCCGCCTCCACCAACTGACCGCCCTGGTCGAACAGCTCTCGATTGACGAGGCCTTCCTCGATGTTTCCGATTTGCCCGAACCGGCTGAACTGTTGGCCCGCCGCCTCCAAGCCACAATCAACGCTGACCTCGATTTGCCGTGCTCCCTTGGCGTCGCCAGCAATAAGCTGGTGGCCAAAATTGCCAATGATGTCGGTAAAGCCGCTGCCCGCTCCGACCAGCCACCCAACGCTTTGCAGGTGGTGCCGCCTGGCCAAGAAGCCGCTTTCCTGGCCCCGCTGCCGGTCGAGGCCCTATGGGGTGTCGGCCCCAAGACGACCGAGCGGCTGCACGGGCTGGGGCTGCGTACCATCGGCGACCTGGCCCGCTGGCCCGAAGCCGACCTGATGCGGCGCTTTGGCCAGCATGGGCATGACCTGGCCCGTCATTCCTGGGGCATTGACGAACGGCCGGTCGTAACCGAGCACGAGGCCAAATCCATCAGCCAGGAAACGACCTTTGCCAGGGACATCACCGATGGCTCAACTTTGCAAGAGACGCTGCGCCACCAGTCTGAGCAGGTTGGCTACCGGCTGCGACGCAAAGGATTAAACGGAACCACGGTTAAGTTGAAGCTCCGCTGGGCCGACTTCACCACTCTGACCCGACAAGTGACGCTAGAGCAGCCGACCAACCTGGACGACGACATCTATGCCGCGGCGCTGCAGTTGTTCGAGAAGACCTGGCCGCCAGGCAAGCGGGTACGGCTGATCGGTGTCGGCGTCAGTGGCTTTGAGACGGCGGCCTACCAATTGGAGTTGTGGTCCGATCCTCAATTGGCCCAGACCCGCCGCTTGCAGTCGGTCTTAGACGAGCTGCGGGAACGCTTTGGTCGCCAAGCTATTCAGCGCGGCAGCCACTTGCTTCGAGATGAGCTCGAGGGAGAGTAGCCAGCTGGCCGATGGGTAAACTCCAGACCTTACTAAATCACCCCAACACACTCATCGGAACTTGTGGTACAATGGATTGCTTTGGCAATGGAGAACTTAATCGAACCGTCTGCCTAGATTTGAGTAGGGGAGCGATGATCTCATTTGAGAAATTCCAAAGGCAATTGCTAGAAGCGTCTCGGAACGCTTTCATAGAAAAACCAATGAGTGCAGCCACCGAACAGGCTTTCCTGGCCGCCCCCAGGCACCTGTTTGTCAAACGCTATTGCCTCTGGGCCAGCCCGGAATGTCACGCGGTGGATGAGACGAACTTACAACAACACTTGCCCACACTTTACCACAACCGGCCACTAATCCTCTTTGGGGACGATGATGAAAACGTTCCCACGACCATCTCCCAACCCTCTTTCGTGCTGTCAATGCTGGATATGTTGCAACTGGAGCCAGGACACCAAATCTTTGAACTGGGTACAGGCAGCGGCTGGAACGCGACCTTGATGGGTCAACTTGTCGGCCCGACCGGCCACGTCTACAGCCTCGAAATTATTCCTGAACTGGCCCGAACCGCTGTAGACACCTTCGTGGCGCTGGGGATCGAGAATGTCAGTATCGTTGAGGCCGATGGCGGTGAAAGCTATACGCCGGGAGCGCCCTATGATCGGGCTATCTTCACCGCCGGGACTTACGATCTACCCCCCACTTCTATCAGCAGGTTAAGGAGGATGGCTTGCTGTTGATGGTCATCAAGAATGAGGGTCGGGGCGACCGACACCCTGTTAGGTGGATAGGGAGCTGGTGCAATTAATACCAGGCAGTTGCTATTGCAAATAAGATTCAGTTCTTAAACTTGCCAAAGCTGAAGCGAAGCTGCTCAACGAAGTCCGCCTGGCCATCGCTGAAGCCGTGGGATTATTTTATCAACTACCCCGATCCAGACACCATTCCGACGCGATACGCTGAGTTGATGGCATTGAAGAAGCATAGCAGGTCAGTTGAAGAAGAATCAAGCTAACCTTATTACCTTGACTTGTGACAGATAGCGACGCCACTTTTTTTGTTGATTGGTTAGGCAAAGAAATTGGAGGGCAAAACCAACGATGGTCTGGACCCCGGACGAGGCTCTATTAAGACGCGTGGTGGCCGACTTGGGGGCCACCGCTCCCGTCTCGCCAGAGGAGGAGAAACGCCTGATTAAGGTTATGTCCAAGGGCAAGAAGGCAGCCAGTCGCCTGACTATGTCGGACCGGTTGAGTGAGCGCAAGTGCGCCCAGCTAAAGGCTGCTGTTAGAGAGGGTGTCACTGCCCGCCGCGCCTTGATCGAAGCCAACGGTCGCCTGGTGATCAGTATAGCGAAAAGATATATCGGTCAGGGCTTGAGCCTGGCTGAGTTATGCCAGGAAGGTTCTCTAGGACTCATCCGGGCGATTGATAAATTTGACGAGGCCAAGGGAGTGCGTTTGAGCACCTATGCGACTTATTGGATTCGCCAAAATATTGGCCGAGCTCTGGCGAACCAGGCCAGGACTATTCGCTTGCCGGTCCACTGGATAGATAATTTAGGTAGGTTACGCCGGGTCTTCGCGGAGCTGACCCAGCAGCACGGGCGCGCACCAACGGTAGAAGAGATGGCCGTCGTCATCGGCGATACCCCTGATCGCATCGTAGAACTGATGACGCAAGCAATGGAGCCACTCAGCCTGGACATGCCTATTAGTGATGATGACAATTTGCTGTTAGGGCATACCTTGGAGGATGAGGGGGATTTGGAAGGTGAGGTGGAAGGAGGGGTTTTAAGACGGGAAATTCGCGAGGCGTTGAGTGGACTGACGGCTCGCGAGAGCCGGATCATCGAGTTGCGTTTCGGCTTGCGTGATGGCATCCCGCTGACCCTGCAGGACGTGGCCGAGCGTTTTGGGTTGACCCGCGAACGTATTCGCCAGATCGAGAAGGAGGCGTTGAGTAAGCTGCGCCGACCCGATCTGAGGGGCCGGCTGCAAGAGTTTACTAACTGAAACAGAGGACAACGTGAGTGATCCTTTTTAGTATATTTCAGAGGAAGGCATCGATCCTCCACCCTTGTTCCGACTACCACTGGTTGAAATTGGGGGAGATAAAATTCTTCACAATGGATTCGTGTCGTTGGACCGCCATCATAAATTGATTGCACATCTATTTGGCCGCAAGATTGATCGAATTTTCCGCCACCGAGAACGGACGAGAGTGGAAGTTGGTAATGGGCCAATCTTGTACGTCGAGCAGAATTACGCCCTTGCTCATGTTTTAGTCGGGAATTACACTCACTATATATGAAGTGATATACTACCCTTAATTTACGAGCGTTTTCCTATGGAGGAGTCAATAGCGCAGTAAGCGAGAATACTGTCGGCCCAAAAATAATGCATTCTGGCCGATTTGACCAGGCATATTCAGACTACAGATACCTTTCAAGCTGCCAAACAAAATCGAAGCCGAGATTAAGCAAGGTCCAACAGCGGGGCGTTCCAGAAGTTCATGCAGAAGCCTTATCTGCTTCGACCTGTTAGAGGCGATCAGTACGAGTTGATTATCCCTAAGTTCGTGGACTTCCGGGCCGACCAGTCCGAGTTGGAGGGTGGGTTTCTCATTTTCGAGGTGTCCCGCTGTATCAAGCTACTCTCTCCCCTACCCCTCTGGCTCCCTAAGTCTAGGAAATTTTGGGTGGAAGTAGAATACTTACTACACGAATAGGCAACGAGCCGCGGGTGCGTCGGGATGCAGCCCGCCAGCAATGAAGTAGAAGGGAATGGAGGTGTAGCTCTTTTCTTCGATCTGCCCAGAACTGAAAATCCCGTTGGCATAACCGGAGAAGAGCAAACCCAGTAAGATCCGTGGATTGTGAGATTCACCCCCTGGTTCCTCGTACTGGTTGTAGATACAACTCCGGTCCAGTTGCTCGACAATCCCAACGACAAAACGAGCCAGGTGATATAGATCACCAAACCGCCAGATCAGCCAACTGAGGAAACGCCATGATCAAAAAACGCAAGTACCAATTTAGGGCGATGTTAATCGAGCTTACCGACGGAGCCTCCAGCAAAGTCATAGACGAATACGCCTTTTTCGCCGTCTCAGATCTGGGAGCCAAACGGGCTGCGTCGGAATGGTACAACCGGATCCGGCCCGAGGATCGGCTCCCGTGGGCGATGCCCAGCGAGTGGCGCTTCTTGGGGGCCATTGAGCAAAACAAACACTTTCGCCTGACTCCGTCCGGCCTGGCGTTAGTGGTCGTCCCCTTGGGCTCGTCAGAAAGTGACGAGGCGGTCGAACAGATGAAAGCCCTGATGGCAGAGATCAGGCGGGACCCCCAAGTAGTGCGCAAGCGGTACCGCGCCGACGACTTACTGGCCCGACTCGAGCAATATTTTCGCTATTGTATTGATGAGGTCGGGGGAGAGATTACCGACCAGGTTCGCCGGGACGCTGACCTAGTGTATGATTGGCCCAATGCGCCGGCCATGCTGGTCCGAGCGCTGGATCGCAAACCTGGCCAGTTGCGCAAGTTATTGGGACGGCTGCGCGACCTACGTTGCCCCAACTGTAACCAGACATTTGTCATTCTGGATGAGCGATGCAAAGGGGGTTTTATCGTTGAAGATTATCTCTGCCGGCGCTGCCAAGTTGAGCTGGTTGAATATCAGCCGGAGGACCCTCGTTTGCGAGGTGACTGGCGAAATAGCGACTAAAAACGGAGGTGGACACGATGGCGAAAAAGACAGGGATCCCGCCCAAACTCCAAATCTGGCTTGAGGCGCGGCGGAAATATCACCTGACGGATACCCAAATTCAGATGGCCAGGGAACTCGGCCTCAATCCCAAGAAATTCGGCGGCTATGCCAATCACCGCCAGGAGAGATGGAAAAGCCCTTTAGGCGAATACATTGAGGAAATTTACTTCAAGAAATTTAAGAAAAGCCGACCCGATCATGTGACCTCCCTTGAGGATCAGGCTCAGGAAATCCAACGGAAGAAAGCGGATAAGAAAGAGCACCAGCGTTTGCGACCGGCCACAGCCCAAAATGAGCCAACGCCAAGTGAGGAGCGTTAGTAAAACAGCCCCCTTGCTGCTTCTAAATAGGGATTTTTTAGTTTGGCATTTTCATCGGTCTGTTGACAAACTGATGATGTTCTCTTTTCTGTAAGAAAGAACGTAGCCCGGTGAACGAATCCCAGTTAACCATTGCAGAGGAAAACTCTCCTTGTTGTCGTTAATTTGTATTGCCCAAAGCCTGATCAAACATTTCCATTGTTGCCCGGACC
This sequence comes from Chloroflexota bacterium, assembly GCA_016860845.1. The sequence continues at coordinate 309,868 of BOKF01000006.1, read as the reverse complement.
TGTTTCAGGTCACTCATGCTAATCTCGAACTCGTCCCTGGTCCAATCCATCTTAGTTACCAGCACGCCAGCCAGCCGGTGCGCGTCTTGCATACTCGAATAGCCATGCGGTGAGATGGCTCGACCGCTGGGAACGTGAACCAGCCACCATTGGCTTGTATCCTCCTCAAACGCATCACCGCCGTTAAGTGTCTTCGACGCTTTTAGACCAGGCGCGAGTGCCAGGCCAGTATCCATACCGTCTCGGTCTAGAACAACCCGACCGTTATTAACTACAACACCCATGAATTCCCCATCAGGTTGATCGATGGCGAGTCGGAGTCTAGAAGGTTCTAACCGGGTTCTGAGTCCGCCTCCCAAAGGCAGTCTGCTGGCAGAGGAGGACGAACCGAGACGAAGTTGACCATTAATGCTATCACCCATTCTGCCGGTTATAAAACTACTCTGAGCAGCGCATCCACTGATACCATTCCGGATGCCTGCACCAAGCGCAAGCTGCGCATTGTTTCCACAACTCATACAAAAAGAATCCTATTAAAACTATGAAAAGAACAGAGCTGCCCTTTCCTTGATAATCTTTTCTTCTTCTAGCTCTGCTCGAAAAGTGTTGGCGGCCCTGGTGATCGCCTCCAACTCCTCGTTAGAAAATTCTTCAATTGAGCGCATCCAATTGAATTGGGCCATAATCGAGGCCATGCTTCTGGCCTGGCTGAGACTTTCATAGGGGCCCCCGATGGCCCGACCGGCTCGGTCGTAATTCACGAACCAACGCGTCTTGTTGATGGTCACAACCCCGTTTTCATCAACCTTAACCTCAGGCGTGAGGGTTAGCCCGGTTCTGGTTCCATCGGTCAGAAAAACCTCGTAGCCATCCAGGTTTTTAAGCCCGCCGGCATTGATCCAGGCAGGTTTCAGCGTGACCCGGCGACCTTTGGTCGAAAACTTGGGCAACGGCATAGTAACCATCTCAGCCGAAAGAGGAACTAAGTTTGCCCCGGCTTTTTTAGCTTTCTCCTGGGCGCAATCCTGGCAATAATTCTGACCCTGGATACTGTACCAGGCCCCATGCTTGCTGCCTGCCTCAGCCCGACACTTCGCACAATAGCGCCCGCTCAGTTTATTAGGTGAAATCGGTTCAATCCGTTCCTGACCAGGCAACGCTTTGACTCTGGACGATCCGGCAGCAGCTGACTCATGGGTAACCTGTGTCTGGTCGCTTTGGTCGGTGGATAACGCTCGGTATTGCCGCCAGAGTCGCCGGGATAACCAAAATCCGCCTGCGGTCAGTAATCCGACTGTAGCCGCACCAACATAGAACGTTTTCTTACTGACGCTACGAGGAATACCTAAGTGAATGGCAACGTCAGCCGCTTGGTTGTTAGTTTGACCACAACTCACGACGTAGTCTTTCGAACTTGTTGAGTTTGTTGAGAAAACTCATTAGAAAAAAACAACAATCTGTTACTGTAAAGGTATCTTGTGGCTTTGCGCCATGAGTACTCATACAACAGCCAACCTTACGAGATGCCGGCTTTAAATGAGACAGTTCTCAATGTCTGTCCGCTTAGGCAGGACTTTTTGCCGTCCTACTCAATTGGTTGCTCAAATCGAACATTTGTGCTATACTCGAGCCATGCTCATCCAAAAAGCTTTCAAATATCGTATCTACCCTAACCAAGCCCAGAAGGCGGCCCTGGCTGTCCAATTCGGTCATGCCCGCTTTGTCTACAACTTTGGGCTGGCGGCTTGTAAAGCCCACTACTTCGAGTACGGTAGGGGACTTAACTACAACGATACCGCCTATATGCTCACCGTCATCAAACGATTTGTGCCTTGGCTCAAGGAGGCTGACAGCCAGGTCTTGCAGCAATCGCTCAAAGACCTTGACCGGGCTTATGCCAACTACTTTGAACAAGCCAGAAAAGGCACCCTGTCCCAACCTCAACCCGACCAGAGCCGAAGGCCTCTTGGTGGGAAACTCCGTAAGGACGGCATGCCCCTAGGCTATCCCCGCTTCAAAAGCAAGGATGATGAGCAGTCGATCCGCTATCCCCAGCGCTTTGAAATCAGCGGCAGCCGAATCAAGCTGCCCAAAGTCGGCGCGATCCGGGCGGTCTTTCACCGACCCATCGAAGGCGAGATGAAGTCCTGTACTGTCTTAAGAACCAAAACCGGTCAGTACTTCATCTCGATCCAATGTGAGCTGGAAATCGAAGACCCAGTTCAGAAACCAGGGATGGTGGGGATTGACTTGGGCCTGAAGCAGTTCGCCGTGTTGTCCAGCGGAGAACAGATTGACCATCCTCAGTACCTCAGAAAGGCGGAACGCCGGTTGAAACGCTTGCAGCGAAGCCTGAGCCGCACCCAGAAAGGTAGCAAGGGCCGCGAAAAGGCTCGCCTGCGCCTGGCCCGGCAGCACCAGAAGGTGGCGAACCAACGGCAGGACTTTCTACATCAGGCCAGCCACCGCATCGTGAGTGAGTTTGGCACCATCAAGATCGAGAACCTCAATGTCTGTGGCATGATTAAGAACCACCACTTGGCCAAATCTATCGCTGACTCGGGTTGGAGCAGGTTCGGGGCCTTTCTGAACTACAAAGGCAAATGGACAGGCAGTCAGGTGGAACGGGTAGACCGCTTCTTCCCCAGTTCCAAAACGTGTTCGGTATGTGGCTGGATCAATCAAGAGCTGCAATTGCATCACCGTTTCTGGGTGTGCCTGGGTTGTGGCACTGAGCACGACCGGGACAAAAACGCCTCGGTTAACCTCGAACGATACGTACCGGCGGAGCGCCGGGAACGGATACCGCAAGGGTATACTCCTGCGGGTATAACGCCGGTGGACAACCCAAAGGGTTGGTTGAAACCGGAAGCCCAGACTCTTTAGGTCTGGATAGCTCACTTCAACACCCAGGCTAGCCAGGCGCCCCAAGCGCATAGAGCCCGGTTCCATGATCTGGCGGTAAGATCCAGTTCGGCCAGGGGGGTTGACATCAAGGGCGCGCCGCCAACACGTGGGCGATTGCGCACGACCGGCCAGACGGCCATAACTCCTTTTTTGTCGTCGCGACGCATCAGAAAAGCGCTCTGAGAGCCGCCCACGGTGATATAGGCAAAATCCTCGCCGCCGCGCAGCATGGTCACAATGATGTCACACACCTTATAACTGGCAGCCGGTTTACCCTGGACAGCCTGCGGCACTTCTTTAAATTGGGCCGGGCCGATCTCCGCGCCAGTTGCCTTCATCCGGCGAAGATAAGCCGCTTCCACTTCGCCCGCCTCAACCGGGTCGGGAGTTAAACCAGTTTCAGTTCCCAACGCTTCGGCGATCATGGTGGCCAGTTCAACATGCTCGAAGGGAATCTTATTGCGAGTGGTTCCGGATATCTCGAAGCGCCGCACATTCAGCGCGCCGTTCCAGGCTAACTCGTAAAAACTGTGCCCGCTCAGGCGGCTCAACCCGAGCATATTGTTCCCTTGTTCGTCTTTCATCACTATCATCCGCGGCCAGTCAACACCGTTGCGCTCGGTCGTCAAGGTAACTTTGGCGCCTTGAACCTGCACCCGATCTTGCTCTTTGCGCAGCCGGTCGGCCCGGGCGGTCCTCAAGATAGAATCGGGTAGCTTAGCCGCCTTTCGCTTGAACTCGCTCAGCCAAGCCTCGTTGTCTTCATCAGACCACTGCACATAGGTGTCGCAAATTTGGGACCAGACCTCGGCGATAGAGCCGCCAAAGTCGCGATGCTTGCCCTCACCCTCGATTCCCAGACGCCAGGTCATGTCTCCAACCCGCTGCAAGAGAGGCACAAAGGTGGTCAGGTCAGCATAGTCAAAGAGACTGCGGAAACTCAGCGGCGCGCTGGCCAGAACACGCTGCTGGAAATCCCGATTCATTTCGAGCCAGGTGGCAGCTACCGGAGCCAAGGCACCCTCTTCAGCGATGGCGGCCATTGCCTGGGCGATGGTGCGCCCGTTGTCGCCGCGCTCACCATATCCGTACACCGGGTCTTCGAGACAACGTTTCAGATGAGTGGCCAGTTCGACCGGATCCTGGTAGATGAGCAGCAAGCGCAGCGCATGGCGTTGCTCGATATCCAACTGCTGCATGGCCAGACCCATGCGCTTTTCCTCTTTGCTCTCCTCACCAATCCCCCCAAAGCAGACCTCCATCATTTCTTTCTGGCGCATCAGGGCGCGGTCACCATCGGTGTCGACTAACAGAATAGGAACTTCCTCATAGTCGAGTTCGAGCATGAATTCCGGCACACTGTCTTCGTCGCTGAGTTCGTTCATGAGGTCGAGGTATTCCTGGGGCGCCCCTTCACCCGGGGCAAGCTCTACGACGTCAGCGACCAAGCCTACCTCTGCCTTAGAAACATCAGGTTGAACGGGTACACTGAATTGACTATTTTGAGAACTGGTACTGGTTGACATTGTGAGTTATTCCTCCGTGATAAAAAAGATGTTTAAGAAATTGTTTTTCAATAATAGATTTGATGGTTAGGCCAGAGATTTTGATCAGTGATGGATATCTTGCCCTGGTCGACGGCCCTGGCTATATCTTCTCGAGTAGCATCGTCCACAACCTCCCTCCATTGCTTGATAGCGTCGTCATAATAGATGGCGTCGGCCCGGCGAGCGTTGTTGAACGGGTGGGAAGCCACACGTTTCACAATGAGCGGATACTCTTTACCGGCAATATTTAATCTGGCGGGTACACTACTTAAAGGGATTGGCATCCCGCTCATCGGCGCGACTGCCTGACCCGAATTAAAGAGGTTTGTTCCGTAGCCCTGGGCTGTACTCAGGGGCGTACTCGACGGGGTTGAGGCGCTGGGATAGCGTTGACCACTGGTGGTTGGCCACAGATTGGGAACAGGCTGGGGTGAATTGACTGGAGCCGTCTTGTTGACCTGGTAATACCCCGCCTCGGCTCGGCGGCTGCTGCCTGGCGGCAGCCCTTTGGCAAAGGCCTCGTAGTCGACGAAGTCGACGCTGCCGTTGTCTCGCTCACCCGGATCTACCAGCAGCCAGTTGCTCATAAAGAAGAGGCGTTTGACGTGGCCAAGTATCCCAGTGGCGTCTTCAAATTCGGTGACATGGCCGATAAATCCAGGAATAGACTCCGGATTCTCGTCGCCAATCACCATATCAACGATACGCTGCATTGAAATCACTCTATCACCATCCACCGGATCGGGGTCGATCCCCTGCACGTAGAGGGGACGGTCGAAATAAAATTCCCGGTGCGGAATGCTGTAACTCGCAATTTTGGTCAGCGTCCGGGGCGTATCACCGAGCTGAAAGGTCAGCGACTGGCAATGATACGTGCGCCCGTCTTTAAAAAAGTAGTAGCCATTAGAGTCTAGAACTCGCCCGCCTGTCGCTTTATGCCATAGGCCCGCTACTTTGGGGGTAAAGGGGCTTTTCCTCAATAGAATACCGCGATAGTGTCCCACCGGCTTGCCTCGAACCCACATGCGCATGCCGGTCGTCGCCATACTGCCGGTGACATGTTCCATGGCCTGAACGCCGATGAGGATGCCCAGAACGCCGACCAGGCGCGGATGGCCTTCAACGAGTCCCTTGATCCCAAAAAATGTGGCCGTGATTTGAGCAATTCGCTCCGGAACATCCTCGACATTATTCAGATCCCGATAGGTACTCAGACTCCCAATCACATTTAGATAGCGGCTGATGTGCCCACTGATCCCGTTGATTTTGGCGGCGTCGCTGCAACGCCGCCCGTTTTTTTCGCAACTCATAAATTTGTCTCCTTGAGCCAGGTTATAAAATTTTCTTTATGCCTGCTCAGGGTTGTTACTTTTTTCGGTAGAGGTCGACACTTGAGTAGTTCCAGGTTAGATATGATAACAAAGCACACTCCCTTTCGCTCCCGTCCCCCTCTGAAAATCGATTGTCGCTTCATTGTATATGTGTACCAATATAGCAAGGTTTTTTGCAGCTAACCTTCGACATTGGTGGCCTTAGCTCTTCGCTCCGAAGTTCAGATACGCCCTTAGCAAACTCTGTTTGGTTGCAACCCAACTGGGGCACAGTGCCTCAAGCGGAGTAACGCTTCCTGCATAACCGGGAACGGTTTCGGGCTTAATCTTGCCGGAAGTAATACCTACCGCGTCGGTATCAGAGATAGGTTGGTTGAAATAATAATGCGTCTGCGGTATGTTCAAACTCTGGAGATGGGTGATGGACCGTTTACCATTCGCTGTTTTAACCACAACCGTGCCTCGATGCCATGTCTCCCCTCTGCCGGGTCTGAACATGATCCCTTCACTGGACACAACCTTGTCAAGATTGCTGCCCACAAGGTCGAGCCGGTTAATTTTATCAGTCAGGCTGGATTTCCAAAGCGCTACCGGGACTTGCTTCTTGAAGAAAAGTAGGAACTGTTTTTCTTGCATGACTTGCCCGGCGCTGCCGGTTTTGGTCAACCCCACCAAGTTCGAGCCCAGTACACCGCTAATCTTACTAACTGAGTTAACCGCCAGCCCGGTCAATCTCATCATCGGATTCCTGTAAGCGGCTATTTTTAAAGCTAACTTCACCCCACCTAGAATAGTTCCTTTAGCCAACCCCTTCACCCCACCTGCTTGGCGTTGCGGGCCGGCTATGCCCATCATGTAAGCAGCAATGGCGCCTCCCTGACCGATCAGGTCGTCTGCTTGCTGGAGCACTACTCGCCCCTCCTGAGTGATCACCCCAATGTTCTTGACGGCAGCGCCATAAGAGTAAGCAGTTTTACTAGCCAGGGTGGATAGGCCGGCAGCAACAGCACTGTGTTTACTGATCAAATTCCTATTGGTCTCGCAACTCATATCATTTGCCTTCCTGTTATGATACGTCTTCTTTAATTCCTTGTCCTTTTTGATCTTTCAACGACCCAAAATCGGCCTTTACTTAGCTTTGGAAGGCCAATGCAGCCGGGTTAAAAGCATGGCCCGTTTGGTATGAGCCCAAATAGGGAACATTGACTCGGTTTGGCTGATTGAGCCAACAAAACCCAGCACGGTTTCCGGGTTGACCAGGCCAGTCGCAATTCCGGCAGCCGTTTCATCGGAAACCGGCTTGTTAAAGAAATGATGCGCTCCAGGCGCTTTAAGACTTTGTAGATGTGTAATTGTGCGCCGGCCGTTTGGCATCTTGACTACCGTCGTACCCCGGTGCCAGGTAACTTTGTTGATTTTTAGCATGGCCCCGTTACTTGAGACAATGTTCTTGCTATCTATGGCGCCAACAACATCGAGCCGGTTAAGTGGCCCAGTGAGCCTCGACTTCCAGACGGGAATATGCTGCTCCGATTTGAAGAATATCAAGCGCGGCCGGGTCTGGACAACATCTTCGAGATCCTCAGTTTTGGTAGCCTCCGCCAGGCCCGTGCTGAACGTTGTGGTAATCTTCTCTATCGGTTTACGCACAACTTGACTAAACAGGAATCTGAATGGGGCAGTAACTACTCGCCGAGATTTTCGTCTAATACCGAAACCACTGGAGGGATTTTCGGCCTGTGCGGCCGTCTGCCCTATTATTTTTGCAGCCGACTCAATCCCGGCAATAGGATTACCTCTTACGAGGGTCACCCCTACGCCGACCTGAACTGCTTCAGTAGTTCCTATGGCTATTTTGCCTAACGTCTGGAGATGATGTCGTTTTTCCGGGTCGGCAAGGGTATCTACTACAACATTTGTCGCCGGCGCAATCGTTTCACCTACCCGATTGATCCCGTTGTTGATATTGGCTGAAAGATTCTCAGGCTGTAGGTTGTGCTGTAGTGATACGGCAGCCTCCTGGACTTTGACCAGGGCCACATTTGCAGCGGGCGAAACGACCTCCCTTGCCCGGCTGAGTCCCTGATTGATATTAGCCGGTAGTGAGGTGGTGGCTTCCTTCATTTTAACCATCATAGCCCCCGCCACATGACCGGTTTTACTGGCGCAGGTCGAAACCCCGGCCGCTACTGCGCCTAATTTACTGACCTTTGAACTGTTGGTTTCACAGGACATCATTTGGCTCCTGTCCAGGGATGACGATCTCGTTAAAGAGATCGCCACCCCCTTGATCGCATCAACTTACTTTACGATGATAGGCAAATAATATTTTGGCTGTTCCAGGTTCGATTGATGGGGATTGGTCCCGCCCTGGTACTCTTCCAGGTTGGTTAACCTATCATGATCTGGATCGCCAGCGGCATCATTTACGAGCGGATTGAGCGAGTTGGTCACTTCCCAGCCATCAGGCATCTGGTCGTTGTCACTGTCGTTGTCGTTGGGATTGGTCCCATTTTGGTACTCGTTCAGGTTGGTCAGCCCGTCATGGTCCGCGTCGCCGCCAGCATCATTGGCTTTCGGGTTAAAGCCATTTCCCACCTCCCAACCGTCAAGCATGCCGTCGTTGTCATTATCGGCATCATTAGGGTTGGTTCCACCCAGGTACTCCTCCAGGTTGGTCAGCCCATCGTGATCGAGATCGCCGCCCGCGTCGTGTATGTTCGGATTAAGACCATGGTCCACTTCCCATTGATCATTCATCCCGTCGTTATCGGCGTCAGGGTCCTCGGGTGGTTGACCATTCATATAGAGTTTGGCGATAAAGGCATCAATACCGCCGCCTTGGTAGACATCACCCGGCACTTCGCCCGCCGTCGGGAAGTGGTTGCTGCGCGTGTAGCCGGTCAGATAAGCATTGCCGGCGGCGTCGACCGCCACCCCATAACCCGCCTCGTTATTTTCCGCTCCAAGGAAAGTGCTATAGAGGAGTTGATTGGCGTTTTCGCTGAGACGGGCAATAAAGGCATCTTCATTGCCATTGTAGCTGGAGTCAAAGGCGTCTGTGGTGGTTGGGAAGTTTGAACTGTAGGTGTAACCGGTCACAAAAACCTGGCCGGTCAAGTCAACCGCGATCCCCTGTCCAGCTTCGTTGGCCGAGTTAGATAAACTGCCACCCAGAAGGGTGCTGTAGACCAGACTCGCACCAAAAGCGTCCAGCTTGGTGACAAAGACGTCCTCACCTCCACTATAACTGCGATCAAAGACACCGGCTGTCGTCGGGAAATTCGGACTGTACGTCTTTCCGGTCAGGTAGACATTATCCCCTCCATCTAAGGCCAGGTCATAAATTGCATCGTTGCCGCTGCCGCCCAGAAAAGTGCCGTAGACCATCTCCGGGGCGTTCGGATTCAACTTGACCACAAACCCCTCCTGGCCTCCGCCCGGATAATCGTCGAAACTGCCATAGGTGATTGGGAACCAGCCATAGGTGTAGCCGGCCACATAGACGTAGCCTCCCCCATCGACGGCGATACTGGTACCTACGTCGGTGCTGGAACTGCCCAGGTAAGTGCTATATTCGAGATAGGATCCGTCCGGGTCTACCTTCGCTACAAAGACGTCTTCACTGCCCTGACCGTAGTATTGCAAGTAGTTCCCTTCAACCGGAAAATCATTGCTGAAGGTATACCCGGTCACGTAGGCCGCGTTACCGGAGTCAACCGCAATATCCTGGCCACGATCGTTAGACCAGCCGCCCAGGTAGTTGCAGTAGTCCAAGTCGTTTCCTTCAGAGTTCAATCTGAGGACAAAGGCATCTTCCGTGCCATTGAGGTAACCACTCCCAAAGCTGCCTTGGGCGCTAATATTAGCCAATTGCATCCCGCCACCGTTGCCCTCAGGAAAGTCATAACTGCGGGTGTAACCGGTCACATAGGCTCTGTCATTGCTATCGAGCGCGATCCCCAATCCCCCTTCATTGTCGTCACCGCCGATATAGGTGCTGTATTCAAAGGCGGTACCGGACGGATTGATTTTGGTCACAAAAACATCTTCGCTGCCGTTATGATCCCCGTCGTAGTAGTAGCCGCCGTCATCCGTCATCACAAAATCTGGGCTGTAGGTGTAGCCGGTGACATAGGCCGCACCACCAGGGTCGACCGCAATATCGTAACTGACATCATTACTACTGCCGCCCAGGAAGGTGCTGTAATAGAGCACCGGATCTATGACCAGGGGTAAGGTGGGGTCGTAATGAGCCAACCGCAGGCGAATTTGGTCACCGGACAGGGTATAACGCCCGGCTATATTGATCTGCTTGCCAGCGCTTTCCTGGTAGATAACCGGAGCGTTCTGGTGCAGGACTTCACCGCCGGGGAGATGCAGAACCAGGTTGCCGGCTCTATCCAATTCGAGTGATTCGGCTCCGGCAAACTCCATGATGATTTGATCGGGATCGCCACCAGGCGCAACAACGAAGTCGTACTCTAACTGACCCTGAGTATTGCCATACAATCGAAGATCAATGTCATCGTAGACCTTTTTGTAAAGCACTTGCCCATAGTTGGGGACATTGGTGTGCCAGTTATCCGGATTGTCGCCGATAAGGTAATTGCTCCGGCCCGGCTGCATCTCCAGACCGACGATCTCTTGCCCTTCGGCGCTCTCGGCCAGAGACATTTGCACAATTGAGAGCTGGGGTTCCTGGGACTCGTTGATGCCGGCGGATGGTTCCGCTTGACTCAGAGCCAGGATAAATCCAGAGCCGGTCAGGTACAGGCTGTAACCCGGCCCTCTGGAGATGAATTTTACCGCCGTGGGGGCTTGCCCATGGTTGGCCTCAAAACTGAGCGGCAGGCGACTATAAGCTGTAAACACGTTCGCGCCATCGTCGGATAGAGGGTTGGCCCTGGCGACGTAGCTGGTTTGACTGAGCAGCAGGACCAGGATGACAAAGAGGTACAGGTACGTATTTGATTTGCAGATTGGTAGGGTAATCTTTTTCATGATGTAAAAACCTTTCGTTTGATGAACAGAAGATAATTGGGCCCAGGTTAAAGATATTCTTGGAGTAGTTGGATTTGATAAGTTTTTGCTATCCACTGATTTTAATTGCCTATGGACGCTTCGATCTCGTCCCATATTGGCATCATCCCTGCTTCGACCTGAGAGGCCAGCCCCTCACGGATATTGTCGTCCGCCACTATTTTCCAGGCGTCATTTTCTTCGTCGTAATAAGTAGCGTCTGCCAGGCTGCGCTGGTCTGCTGATTTTACAATTCGCCTGACCATAACCCGATACTCTTTGTCGCCGATTCGCACGCGAGGCCCAATGTTATCCAGGGGGTGAATATCGCTGCTGATTTTTGGTTTAGGAACCTCCTCCCCGGGTGGTTTTGGAGTTTTATCAGCGGCGCTCCCGGAGATGGGTTTCGTTTTGTCCTTACGCCGCTTTCCGTTATCGCGCCCGGTAGATGGCCGGATATTGCCCTTGGCGGTGCCAGAATCGGTTGGAGTGGCCGTGACTGAAGCAGTCACCGCCCGCTCAGCCTGGTTATGATTGGGCAGAGCGCCCCAGCGAAGGTGGGCTTGAATCAGGCCTCGTTTTAACGAGGCCCACAGCGGCAAGAGGGACTCGATTTCTGAAATCTGACCGGCGTAACCACTGGATGGCACGCCTTGTCGATCCGGCATGTGCTTTGGATCAAAGCCTTTTTGATTTGAGACGATGCCGACCGCCTCATTGTCGTCCAGACGACGGCTGAAGTAATAGTGAGCTGCCGGGACGGAAAGACTTTGCAGATGGGTCATCGTTCGTTCACCCTGGGCGGTTTTGATAACGACCGTACCCCGGTGCCAGGTTTTGCCACTTACCTCAAACATGAGGCCATCGCTGCGCAGCACCGGGCTTACGCCGCTGTCGGCCAGATTGAAGAGCGGCGTCAGACTTGATTTCCAGGTCGTGACTGGCATCTTGGTTGTGTTTAAAAAGAAGAAACGTTGTTCAAGACCGTCCACCACCCCTATTTTGTTGCGCCGGCTCATCCGACCGATACCAGTACCGATAAACACGCTGGCCATCTGGGCAAGTTTCATCACCCCGAGAATCATAAGTGCCCGTTTGCGGACCTTATCCGCGATTTGGTCGGCCGTGGGAGTCCTGGCCATAAAGGGTCGCGGTTCAGGGAATTGACGAGGTTTTCTGTGGTCCTTTGGCTCAGTTTCTGCTCGAAATTCTCGGCGCTTCGTCACCCCGTCGTTAAACCAATCAGGCAATGTTTCCCGGCGCCCGTTATGCGGATTTATCCACGTGGTTCCATCGTCCGACAGGTCTAAAGCCGCCTCGTCCAGCACCGGGGAGCGTTTCGGTCGTAAAGCTGACAGGAGCGCCCCGGCTTCCAGGAGAAGCCCTACCGGCATGAGTGAATCGAGGGATTTAGGCCCATCGAAACTTTCCAGGACAAATAGAGCGCCCGTGGCTGAGCGACCGACTTTAGCGGTGACCGCACCTACCGCTGGCCCGGTAACCTCACTGTCAGCGGACATGGCGTGCGTGGCCGAACGACTAACCTCCCTTGCCGCCCTATTAACCGCGCGCTCAGTTGTCTGGTAGAGTTTCTTTTGGAGGTCATCAAGCTCAGTTTTGGCCACAGTCACATGACCCACTGTGGTCGTCAGAGCGGCTGTAGATGGGGTGATTTGGCCAGTGACCGCGCTGACCATGCGCCCGGTCATGCCACAAAATCTACTTTGCAGGCTACTAATTCCCGCTTTTACCCCGGCAATGTTACCAACCACAGTTGTGTTCTTTTCGCAGGACATAGCTTTAATCCATCTCCCATACGGGGCCAATAGTTTCGTCCAGCTCCTCAGCCGGAACCATCTTCTCGATATTGGCAGCGACGTGGCTGAAAAACCGGGCCTCTAATTTATGGTTGCCGATCAAGTATTCGGCGGTAGGTCCGCCGATTGAACCTCCTGGCACACTTAGATGATCCATATTTCGCCTGGCTCGATCCGCTTCGAACCGGCAAAACTCCCACAAATCAACCACCTCACTCTTGTTCAGCGCCGACAAATCCAGGGTTCCTCGACCCCGTCTGGCTTCGGTTAATTGCGTGACCAGAAATTGGAAGTTTTTGCGATCAGACTCGACCCAATCGAGGGGACGAGGATCGCCATGGCCGATACCTCGCGAGATGCCCAAACCTGCTTCACGCAGGCGACGCGATATATCCGCTGTACCAAGCCTGAGCTGGATCGAGATCGTCTGCAGCTCAGCGGGGGTAAAGTCCTTGACCACATTGATGGGTCGCTGAGCCGGAAGCGGTTTGCCCTCTTTTTTATCTTCTTTCTTCTCCCCTGGTACAGCGGTTTTTTGCTGCCTGGCCAGTTCGAAAAATAGTTTCTGGGCGACCTTCCCATTTTTAGAGAAGGCTTTCTTTTTCCCCGAGGCTCGCCCCTGCGGCCGCTTTTTCTGGCTGACCTTCTCTTTTTTGTCTGCCGGTTTGTCGGCGACAAAATAGGAAGCCTGGGGGGTAGAGCCGGCGACGAAGCTGCTCTTGGCGCCATTTTTGCTGATCCCGTTTTTGGTGGCCGTTTGACCGGCCTTGGCCGAGTTTTTTTCGCAGCTCATCAGCCGACCTCGCTGCCGACAATCTCTTCCATCTCAAAATCCTCAGCATGGGCGTATTTAATCCCGCAGGAGGGGCAAAAGGTTTGGTAATTCAGCCTGTACCACTTCTCGCCAGTTCTAGCCTGGCTGGTTAATTGCCCACACTTGGCGCATTTTTCGCCGGACCTTTGGGTCGGATCAACAGGCATGGCGATCCGGGAGGTTTGATAGTCTTGTTCGGTGGGGGGATAAACTGCTGCCCGCTCGACTTCATATCTTTCCCCCATACTATCGACCATAAGCAGGATATCGCCGCTGTCATGGACCACCCTGGAGATGCCTCCGTACCGATCGGCCATAACCTTGCCGGTGAGCGAATCGGCCATCGTCAGTCCTTGCTGAAGCGGAACGACAGCGACCGGGCCGGTTAAGTCGGCTGACGTAACTCCCTGGCCAGGCGCGGCGGTTGAAGGAGCCTGGGCCGCTTTTACCACACTTTGCTGTTGCTTTTTGCGGACCGACATCGCCTGATTGAACATCGAAATCGTGGCGTTTGTTTTCCTGATCTCTTCCGTGCTTATCTCGTATTCTTCTTTGGTCCAATCCAGTTGGGCCAGGATACTGGCCAGCATTTGGGCTTCCTCAATCGTTTCGTAAGCTTTGCCGGTGATCACGGTACCGCTGTTGATGTGGGTTAGGTTCCATTGGGTTAAATCTACGCTTAAATCGTCCCCTGGCTTGGCTGGCAGAATGAGGGTGGGCGTGATCGCCATACCGGTGTCGCCGCCATCTCCGGCGCGCAAAACCACATACCCGTCGTTGGCAATGACGTAGACCGGCCCACTCACATCTTTACCGATGCAGATTTTAATGGAAGCCGGCATTAACTTGGTTTTAACCATACGGTCCGGATTCAAAACATCGGGCTGCCGCAGCGAAGTGCTGACAACGGGGATTTTGGAACTGGTGGGGTTTGGCCGGCTGCTAGTCACAACCGTCCCCGCCCCTTTCATCCCGCTGATCACCACCTCATTGGCTACCGGCTCGGGTACGGCCAGGTCGGCTCCGATCTGGTTGGCCGCATTCGGCGCGCAGTCAGGGCAGTAAACACGACTACTCACAATATACCAGGCGCCCGGTTTACTCCCTGCGGGCGTGCGGCAGCTGGCGCATCGATCTGATGATCCCAGCTTGGTGGTTGGTTTGATCTTGGGCCGGGCCTGGAGTTGAGGGATATGACGAACCCTCCCCAGGCCATTAGGGGTAGCCTGGATGGCGACTGCGGCCGGCTGCCCTCGGCCAGGATCACTGTGCCGCCTGGCCCTGGCTAATAAACCGGCCCCCACCAGACCAGCGCCGCCAAGCGCAAGACCGGCGTAAAAGCCACGTTTGTTGGACATATGGGTTAGCCCGGTACAAATCAGGCGAGAGATTCGATTCGTGTTTTGGTCACAGGACATTTAATTCTTTATCCTTTAGAAACTGCTGATACCCCTCAATGATCTGCCTGGCCTTTTCCACATCAGCTCCGGGTATCGTTACCGCCGTCCAGCGCAAAACAGACAGTTGGGTAGCCAGATTGTGCGCTTTTGAAACCGTATCGTAGGGACCGCTGATCAACGCGCCAGTACCGGTATGCGTCACACACCAGGAGCTATCACTCTCAAGCGGTTGGCCATTTTTGTTTTCTTCGAGGTGCGGGGTGACAGCCAGGCCCGTGTCGCAGCCATCAGGCCGCACCACCCGGTAGCTATTTTTGGGAGCAAACAGTTCGCCCGTGCTGGTTTGGACTTTCAGGGAGGCTGTTTGCAACTTTGTCTCCGGCGGCCGGGCGGATAAAACCGGGATGGAGGCAGGATTGGCCCGGCTGCCACTGGCATGAAGCGTCTCCGGGTTGGGCAGCGGCCTGGGATTTGCCCGGCTACCGCTGGCGGTCGTTGCGGCTTCCAAATTGGGTAAAGGTAATGGGTTGGTTCTACTGCCAGGTCTAGGAGTTTGAGCATTGGACCAGCCATTTCCGTTCGCGGTCTTACCTGCCGGGCCTACCCTGACTAGGGTTGGCTGGCTGATGCCTTTGGGGCGGCGCAGTTTTGAAACGACTAAAACACCCAGCCCGGTTCCGGCAGCGCCAAGCGCAACGCCGGCGTAAAAAGACCTTTTACTGGCCAGTTGAGAGATGCCGGAACTGATTTGACACACCATTTTGGCCACTTTGTTGGCGTTTGAATCGCAGCTCATAGGACTGATTCGATACCTTTCAGCAACCGTAACCGATCAAGTCGGAACTAAGTAGGCCGGACAATTCTCGCCCGGCGATCACCCCTAGATCGAGGGTGATGAGTGATTGGGGCGACGATACCGTACACGGTTCTTCGATCCTCACCTATTTAGGCCCGCCTTTGGCCAGAATCCGGCAGTTGGCCACGAAACCATAGCGCTGCCTCGTAAAGTCCAGGCAGTAAATTCACCGGTTTGTTTTTGCCGCATCAACGGGGCGACAATCACGGCAGCGTCCATTCTTGCGATCCTTCCCCCTAATTTTCTTCAAAACATGCCTGGATCATTTTTTGCTTGGCTGTGGCCCAGGCCGGCGACAACTTCTCTAGCTCACTGACCTGGCCGACATACCCACTCAGTTTGTGAGCTTTTCTTATCCCAGCGGCAACATGCACGGCATCATCGTTGGAGATGTCGCCTTTGAAGTAAATTCTCCTGGATGGCTGCATTTTGGCCTCGAGTAGGGTACCGCCACGATACGGTTTCTTTTCCCACAGTCCTTCTTCCATCTGGAAACAAGTGATCGAGGGGTCTTTTTTGTCGTGATAGATGGAGATTGGAGTCGATCTTTTGAACGGCACGCCGTTTGGATCGTAGTAGGTTTGGGGGATGATCACATGCTCGATGGCGCCCCTCTCGACGTCAGGCCGGATACCGGAACCAAAAGGCCGTTTGCCAGCCGCAGCGCCGGCGACTGTATCAATCACTGCCCTCCCTAAGAGCACAGGCGCTTGCGCGGTTAACGCCGTGACGGTGTAGGGAGAAATCGCTACTTTTGTGAGCGGATTCCTGGCCGCCCTGGCCACCAGACCGTTTCGGTCGATTACGTCGAGCGCTTTGTTGGCGAACGAGGCGCTGATAAAGGTGGCCTTGCTCTGGGTTTTGCTGATGCCGCCGGAGGCAGCAGCGCCGCTACAGGCTTTATTGGTGTTATCGTCACAAGCCATCTTGGTTACCTCGTTCTTGGACGTTGTACATTAAGGATACTTTTGAACTCATAGTTGGTTAGAAGTTAAACAGTTTTCTCAGCAACTTGCCAGCTAACCCCCGCTTGCTGGGTAGTTGGTTGGATAATTCAATTTCTCGCTCGACCTTCTTCAGTTCCTCTTGCAGTTCCCTTAAGGTTTGGCTGTACTCAAAGGGCGCAGATAGAGTAGCCCGGTGCTGCGCAATCCGGCTAGCGAGTTCCGCCTGAGTGGCTGTCGTCTCCGCATCTTTAATAGCTTCGCGCTCGATCAAGGCCAGTTCGGATAGAGCCTGGTCGAGTCCTTTTTGGGCCTCTTCTCGCCTGCTCTGGTAGACTCGTTCCAGGGCCTGGTATCTCTGAAGGTCCAACTGGAGTTTGACCCGCTTTTCAGCCATCGGGTTGCCGCTGGCCATTGCCTTGATGGTGGCGTAATCGACGTGGACGACATCAATATCATCACATTTGTCCAGGTCGCCTCTGAGCGCCTGATTCCCCATCAGGGCCTTGCGTTCTACAGTTTGCCAGCGGTATTTATCAAAACTGCCGGCAGTGACATAGACCGAAGTTCCAACTTCCGGGCAATAATTTCCCTGCCGAACCATGCGCCCACGACGTTGAATGACTTTTCGGGGCGTCCAGGGAACGTCTAAATGGTGCAGCCAGCCTAACCTGGCTTGAAAATTTGCCCCTTCTCCGCCCATATCAGATGAGGCCAGTAACACCCTGACTTCGCCGGCATTAACCCGGTCAAAAAGTCGTTGTTTGGCCTCAGGCGTCCTGGCGTCATGAATGAACTCGATTTCCTGTTCTGGGATGCCGCCACTCATCAATTTTTCCTTGATGTCGTCGTACAAATTGAATCCCTTCTTAGGGGTAGAGAGATCCAGAAAGATGACCTGGGCCAGGTTCTGCTGACCGCTCATGCCCGCTAATGTAACACTGCTTGTTTTGCGATAAATATCGAGCACGTCCGTGACCAGTAGATTGACTTTTGAGTCGGGATCATCCGGAGCAGCCTGATCAATCAGGCGATAATCCAGGGCGGCCATATTAAGATCAGTGGCGATCTTCAGGAAGTTATCTTCTGATAACGGCACCTCGCGCGCGCGCACTTTGGCGGCCCGCTTATCGCAGTAGGCCATATACTCGCGCAGGCGGTCCGACATCGGCGAGGCCACAATCTTCGGACCTTCCTCGAACTTGATCTCTTTGGGCAGGGGAATAGCCAGCTTTTGAGGATCAAGCTGAACATCGGCCACTTCGCTAAAAATTGTCGCGAGCCTTTGGACATTCTCAAACGAGGCAAAACGGGTCGCTTCGCGATAGCCGCCCCCAAAAGGAGCCAGTTCCAGGATGGTCGTGGGCCGGGCAAAGTGACCCGACCAGCCGTCAAAATGCTCAAGTCCTAATCGCTTGAGTCGTTTTGGCTGCAAAAACCGCATCCAGGTGTACATCTCGGCGATGCTGTTATCCAAGGGTGTCGCCGAAGCGAAACAAATGTTGCCGGACTCATTCTCCGCGTTTTCGAGCGAGTGACCGCAATTGCGACAAACCTGGTCTTCGCCCACAAATTTACCGCAGCGGTTGCAGTGCTGCTCTAGGTAGCGGACTTTCATGAACATCTCGAAAGCCCGCGCGCTGCCGGAGGGATTTATCCCGGCCACGCCCTGTTTACGGGTTGCAAATTCAAGGTTCTTATAGCGGTGAGCCTCGTCGACAAACAGTTGGTCTATGCCCAGGTCTTCCCAGCTCAACCGGTTCGAGTCGGCTGTTGTCTCGCTGAGCAGATCGGCCAGTTTTTTAGCGCGTCGATCACGGGTCGCTTCTAATAACCTTCGTTTTCTGACCGCTCCGGCCGGCAGACGGGCAATGGCTTTGTCGTACGCCTCGACCTGATGCCGGACAAAATCAATTTCCGTTTCAGGGCGCATTTTGATACGTTCCGAAGCCGAGTGGGTCATAATGACGGCATCGCCATCAAAGTCGGCAATTTTCAGCATCGTTTCATTGAAACGGGCCGGGGTTAAATCTTCGCTGGTGACCACCAACAACCTGGCATGAGGATAGGCCCAGCGGAAATCGGACGCGTGTTGGGTGGCGCGATTGTTGGGTACGATTTGAAGTACCCGCCGCCTTTTGCCCAGCCGGCGCATCTCCATGGCGCTGACAATCATGACCAGGGTTTTTCCGGCCCCCGTCGAGTGAACCAGGAAGGAGTTTTGCTGGCCATCATTGCTGATGAGCCGGTAAATGGCGTTTTTTTGATGCGAGCGTAGTGTGACTGCTTTGTTTAAGCCGGGTAAGCCGGTTAAGTGCGATCCATCAAAATACGGGCGGATGGTGACATTAAAGCGGTCGTTGAAGAGCCTGGCCAGCCTTTCGGCGCGAGCCCGGTTAGACCAGAGCCATCGCTCGAACTCTTCCTTGATCTTTTTTTGTTTATCCCTGGCCTCGTAAGTTTGGTCGAGATCGGTTTCTTCTTTTCTAAGCGGTCCGGTTCTTCTGGTGACCGTAGGCTCCTGGCCGTTCAGCGCCTGCTCTAGCAGGTCAACCGCGTCTACATATTTGGTCCCCCAGCGTTTGTTGTTCGCCTCGGAGCGCCGCCTGATTTTTCTGAATTTGTCGGTCGGATAGACAATCCACTTAGCCAGTTCCGGTACATACCCGGCATTGACCCCCAGGCCCAAACTTTGGGCAAATTGTTCGATATACTCTTCCGGGATCCAGCCGGCCCCCAGCGGCGCGGCAATTTGGTCCGGTTTTAGCTCCGGCGGCTGAATTTTGCGCAGCGCCTCGACATTGGCTCGAAAAGTCGGGTCTACCGCCGCGGCCGCTTCTGCTTCGCGGAGCTTGGCTTGGAGGTTGCCGGAAAGATAGGCGCTAGACGTCTCCCAGACAGAGGTTCTGGGATTCCTGAAAGTTAGTCCGATCGAGGATAGGTGCTCCTGGGCCTGTTGAACGCTGACCCCACTGCGCGCGGCTATTTGAAGCCAATCGATATCGCCTGTTTCTTTGAGGACTTCGCCAAAGATACAGGGCTGGCAAACCATATTATTGCCGATGAAGCGGCCGCAATTTTTACAGCGGTGCTCTAGGCGTCGTCCGCCTCGGCTGTCTCCTCCGCCGGCAGCAAGGCCCATTCTTCGCGAATCAGTACCCACGCTTCCCAGGGATCCATTTGCCGTTGGTTGATGAGTTGGCCTAAGCCGGTCAGCGTCAGATTGACGGCCCGCCGGATCGCCTCGTCCAGATAATTGGCCTGCTGCAGGCGAGTAAAGGCCATCGGCCGGTATTTTTGCCAGTGTTCCCGCACCATTTGCATCAATTGTGTTTCGTCTGGCAGTTGAAATAGTTCTTCTTCGAGTGGTAAGGTTGCCATGGATAACCTCCTCAGTCTTACCTGTCCGGCCAGCATAAGCCAGGCATTTGCTGGCGGGCATAGCTACTCCATTGGCGCAGGCAGCGTCGGCCGCTGCCCGGTTACTAGAGTCGCAGCTCACAGTGTCGCCTCCGCAAATGCTATTTGATTGTTTGGAGTAATTATTTGAACCATAATCGCTCATGGGGCGCTTTGTTTAGGTGTCGTCATCATACTTAGCGGTTGCCAACCTGGCGGAACATGGTCGGAAACCCCTTCTTCTTCACCAAAATCCAGCGCGATCAGCCGCCCCTGGTAGCGAGCCACATTGGCCGGTCGGGCGTCCCAGTAGTGCCCTCGTTGCCGCTCGCAATCTCTAGAAAATCCCATCAAAAATGCTCTGATCTCGTCGCTACTGACCCCTTCAATGCTTTCCGCTAACGGCATCAGTAAGACAGCTTGCGGGAAGTTACATGTACAGACGTAGCCGTCCTCCGGCAAAATCTTTTTCCGGGGACCGTGTAAAGGACAAACTTCTCGACTAACCCTGGCCGGCAGTTCTACTTCTACTTGGTAATCCAAAACTGGTAAGGCTTGCTGTTGCCGCGCGAAATGGCGCTGCGCCTCGACCTCTTTTTGACCGATTTGCCCGATCTTGGCTACAACACCCGGGGCGACCTGGTAGACCAGAGCAAAGCCGCCGCCACCAATGATTTTTCGCCGCCTCCAATTAATTTGACCAATTTTCCAGACTGATTGTTTCGGAATTATCTGCATTGTCTTAGACTGCCTTGACTGGTATGTCCCTCTGTCCTTTTTTCTCGCGGCGTTGACTTCTTGTTTGCCATCCGTATACGAAGCACGTTTGCTAGCGAACTTTGTAACACCATTGATAGTTGCCGCGTTGGCCGCAGCCCGATTGTTTGTGTCGCAGCTCACTGTTTGATCCACCGCTTCAGCTAATTCCAACAGGAACTTTCTGAGCTGCCTGATTAATCTCTCTTTCCGTTTCTTTGAGGGCCTTCAGCCCTCGATGAAGCTGAATCTCTTTGCCAGGGGCGGGGACAACCCGTTGGATCGTGACCCGCCCATCTTTGCTCGCTTCATCGTAATAAATGAGGCCCAGATTTCCCTGCACTTTGTAGGCGCCGTCAATGATGGGATAAGACCTTGCCTGCATCAAACCTTCAAGGCTTTGTTGTGATACCCGAACGCCGTTATATTGCTTTTGCAAGGCAGCAGCTGCCTGAGCGTATTCTGGCGACCTGATAGCTTCGATAATATGAGCGGCTTCCAGCTTCATTGCCTGGGCTTTTTTGGTCGTGCTATAGGTACTAGAGACGAGATTCCCGGCGCTGTGCAAGTAGGTGAGTTGGGTCATGACCGGTATTTTTTGAACCCCGCCATGCTTAGATGCAGTTAGATATAGCCCGCCAATAAGTTTTGCCGCTTTCAAGCCGTTACCTGCGACAGCTATAATTTCTTCCTGGTTGTCAACGACCCATTGCCTGGCGGTATCCGCTGTCCGCTCGACAGCCTTCACTGTTTTGGTAAACCGGGTTCCTTGCTCTTCATTTGCTTCTGGCCCAGGTTGTAGTTTTGGCGCCAGGGCTGCGGCCGCTTTCTTGGCCAAATCCGGATGGCGAAATGAATAAGCCGCCAGGCCGTTGCGCAGTTCCCATTCGCTGCCTATGGTGATACCAATTCCGCGAAGGACGTACGTCCCATCGCCCAGGTCATCTACAATGGCCGACCCATTGCCCCCGCTCACCAACCAGGTCTTTCTACCTAACCGGGTATACTCCGGGGCGTCAAGAACTTCCTCCAGGCCTTCGCGAAAGATACCGGCACCGATGTACTTGCTTTGAATGTCAAAAGCCACCTGTTTGCGGGCAGGGTCTTTAATAGTGGCCACCCGTTGACGGGCCCGCTGAATCTTTTCAGCCGCTTCCTTCTCTCTGGCCTCTTTGATTTTTTTTATCGCCACCTTGATGCCATAGATTCCACCGGCTAGGGCGGCGCCGCCGCCGACAACGAGAGCGGGTACTAATATCTTGCCGGAGTAATTCGCAAATTTACTGGCCGACTTTGGAATACCACTACTGGAACCAGCAACGGCGGCGATAGCGTTTTGATGGGTTTCGCAAGACATCTTGTTACCTTTCTGCCTGGGAATCTGGTGAGCTTTAACCGACCGTCTCCGGCGCGTTCTCGCCAAGTTGCCGGCTTAGGGTCTGTCCCAGGGTCGACATGTGTTGGTACCAGTGTGGGTTGGTCCAATTCACCTCTTTTCTAAGCAGCGGATTTGAACGCGGATCGTACTCAATAAGGCCGATCCTAACCTTGTTATCTGCTCGACAATGGACAATGACCACCACGTCGGATAAGGTGGTGCCCAGGGTTGGGTCAGTATAGCAGTCGGTCACCAGGAATACCTCCCGCACATTCATTCGTTTTTCCTGGAGGTAAAACATCAGATAGTCCATCACCTCTTCGAGATGAGCCCTGGGAAAAGGCTGTACATGCAGCACGCCGGCATTGTCCCTGGTGATGACATCCAGGGGGGCATATCCTAACCCGGCTAGTTGACCGGTTGCAGCCAGCCGGTCTAATTTATTCGTTACAATTTCAATGACATCAGTAGCATCCATATCTGGTTTCTCTCCTGCTTACTAACTTCCCTAATCTATACCAACTGCTATAGGCAGGTTAGGCTGTACGGCGAGGTATCAATAAGGTGTTTTCGTCGTTAATTTTCGGTGGTGGTTAACGCGAGATACAGCATACCGCCTATTGTGCCAAAGAGCGCAGCGATCAGGCCGCCAATAATGCCGTAGACACACAACGCGCCCAACACACGCGCGGTTAAAGCAAGCGCGCTTTGATCAAATCCAAAAGCAGCGAGGCTCTCCAGTTGCTCAACTGTGAGCTGGTTAACTACATTTTGGCCGAAATCGTTCATGTAAATTCCGGTGGCAGCCATCATCATAGCCATGTTGCCGCCATGAACTCCAGTCCAGAAGCCGGCCATCCAACCCACCTCGCCAGCCTGCCGGTAGTCTTTTATAATGTTCTCAGCAAAGATACCGGCCAACATTCCGACCGATAGGAAAAGCACAATAAAGCCAGGGATCACCAGCAAGGCCAGAAATTCGAACGGGATCAGGCCCGCCAGAAACAAGATAAACATGCCCACGGCCCCAACCAGGCTGGCCTTAATTGAGGCGGTGAAAGCAGAAAGACCGGTTGATCTTCTACGCTTTCTTTTTCTTTGCTCGTCCCGCTCCTTGAGCCAGGGCGCCGGTATAATGATGCGGGGTGAATTAGGTCTAACGATAGATGCACTCATTGATAAGCCTCCAAAATAATACTCATGGCCGGGGCGGCAGGTTGTGTTCGATGCCGGCGGTGCTGTTGGCTGAAGATTCCCCCAATGATGTATTGGCGGAGGTAATGATTGGACCGCTGATGTTGTTGTAAGCCGCTCCAGTTTTTTCGTGACTTTCCATGACCCCGCCAAAGTTGGTGCGAGTAGCGAATGTAACCACTCAGTTTGTAACGGTTTATTAACATATGCTGTCTATGTTTGACAAGAATTTGATTTTGTAGTACATGTGTTCTATAGAATTGAGTATTTATGCTCGTTTCCTACCACACTGCTTGGCGCTGGTTTCAAGCGGGCAGAAGTTCGGGCTACCGAGCCAACGTCGGACCGGCGGATTGAAGTCATCAATCAGGCTCAAAACAATAAAGAAGACTTGATCCAGGATTTTGTCAGTATTATCACCTCTTTCTGCGCCCGGCTGTATAGTCAATAGCCTGCAAACGCAAAACGGATTATGGCGGAACTACGAGACGATGAAGAAAACCATTCTGCCTGAAAATACCGTCCGGCTGGTGGAGCAGCATCGCATCTGCCCGGCTGACCCGCGTTACGAGGCCATAGATGCGGCGGCTTTTGCTTCCAAGAACCTCTACAACTTCGCGAATTACGAAGTCCGCCAGCACTTCTTTGCGACCGGCCATATTCTCTCTTACGAAACCCTTTACCACCGAGTCAAAAAGTCGGACGCCTTTCTGTCTTTGCCGCAGAAGGTGAGCCAGCAAACGGTCTTGCAGGTGGCCCGCGCATGGACTGCCTTTCGGGAAGCTCGCAAAGCCTACCGACAAGACTCCGCTCGTTTTCTGGGGCCGCCTCGTATCCCCGGCTATAAACCTAAACAGGCGGGGCGATGTGTCCTGACTTATACCGACCAGGCGATTAGCCGTACTGCCTTGGCTGAAGGAGTGATTGTCCCTTCCGGCTTGGACATTCGTATCCCCACCACCCGCTGCCATGTTCGGCAGGTACGAATGGTGCCGCGTCAGGGCTATTACGTGGTGGAAGTCGTTTATCTGATACAGGTACAACCCAACCCCACCCTCAACCCGACTTTTGTAGCCGGGCTGGATATAGGCGTGGACGCTTTGGCGACGATAGCTGCAAATAAACCCGGCTTTCAGCCTTTCATTATTAACGGTCGCCCGCTCAAAGCGCTTAATCAGTTCTACAACAAACGTAAAGCTGACCTGCAAAGCCGGCTTCCAGCCAACCGCCATACCTCTGCCCGAATCCACCGCCTGGGGCGTATCCGTGACGGGCGTATCAACCATTACCTGCACGTCGCCAGCAAACAGCTTGTTGACAGGTTGATAGCTGAAGGGATCGGGACACTCGTCATTGGTAAAAATGACAACTGGAAACAAGAGGCTAACCTGGGCAATCGGAACAACCAGAACTTTGTTCAGCTTCCTCATGCTCGTTTTATCCAGATGGTCACCTACAAAGCCCGGTTGCAGGGCCTCCAGGTCATCTACCAGGAAGAGAGTTACACAAGCAAATGTTCCTTCCTTGATCTGGAAGCCATCGGCAAGCAGGTGGTCTACCTGGGTAAACGCATTACCCGCAGCCTGTTTCGAGCGGCGGATGGTCGGACCATTCACGCCGATGTCAATGCGGCTTACAATTTGATTAGAAAGGCAGTCCCGGCGGCTTTTGCCCACGGGATAGAGGGCGTGGTAGTTCGCCCCTTGCGGCTTACTCCCGCATAAAAACTGATTGTTTAGGCGTTGTAACATTTGTCTATACTTTTAGTAACTATGAGCCGAGTCGACCTGAGCATAGGTAGCTGTACCCCTGGCAATTGGAGTAATCACATGGCTGACGTAGGCCAGTAGCCCCCCCTCTGGTTAAGACCAGGTTCTCACCCAGGTCTAAAGGCAGGGCGACAGCGGTCACACCCCACACCATGCCCTGAGACGACACTTTTTGCCAGACTTCATTAACATTGACCGGCGCTTTGGTCGGGTTAATATAAACATCTACCCAGAATTCCTGCTCGCTGGTCACCGGGCCATTGCCGGTATTTTTGATTACCACCTGCACCCCGTTGGCCGTGGCCTTTATTTGTTCGATGACCAGGTCAGGCTCACCGACCGAGCCGCTTTCTTTGATAATAAGAGGTAGGAAGATGGATTGTATGGCGACCCGTGTTTCGATCTTGAAGGCCTGCGGCAAAGTGTCAGTTTGGCTGTCCGGGTTGATAACCCTCACGTCGTAGAATCCAGGAGCCAGGTTGGCCGGTATGACCCCCTTTAACATCTGGACTGACACAAAAGTGACCTCTGTGAGGGTTTGCTGGCCGAGTTTAACCTGGGTGATCGGCACAAAGTTGTTTCCGATGAGGGTTACGGTGACCGTAGTGCCTGCGGTGGCGCTCATTGGATCGATGGCTACCAGGTCTACCGCCGGCAAGGTACCTACAGTGAGCGCGTAGGACTTAGTATAGCTTTCGCCGTCCGACCTGATCACGGTGATATCGTACAGACCTGGTACCAGATCTTCCGGCAGAACAGCGCGCAGCGTTTGGGTGCTGACAAAGGTGACGTCGGTCAAGGCGAGCATGCCCACTTTAACCTGGGTAGGAGACAGATAGCCGGTTCCGGTAAGAGTCAGGGTTGCCGCCACTTGGTTGCTAACCCAGGCAGGGTTGACGGCGCTGATAGTCAGCGGAATATTACTGTCCAGGTAATCGGGAACGCCGTCACCATCAGAGTCATCGGTGCCCTCTACAGCGTCAGGGATACCATCGCCGTCGCTATCATGGTCAAGATAATTGGGGACGCCGTCACCATCAGGGTCAGCAGTGCCTTCTACGATGTCGGGGATACTGTCGCCATCACTATCATGGTCGAGGTAGTCAGGCGTGCCATCATGATCGGAATCACCTGTACCCTCTTCGATATCAGGAATTCCATCGCCATCGCTGTCGGTCCAGGGTGGGTTGATCGTCAAGCTGAAAACTTCTGTAGTCAAAGCTGTTCCGTCGCTAACCGTAAGGGTAATCACGGCGGTACCGGACAGATCTGTTGTTGGCCTGACGGTGACCGTCCGGCTGGCTCCGCCGCCACCAAGCACGATGTTGGCTATTGTAACCAGGGCCGGATTGGATGAACTGCCGGACAGGATCAAGCTGCTAGCCGGCGTCTCCACATCACTCACGGTAAAGCTAATAGGTCCGGCCGGGGCATTGAACATGGTCGTTTGATCTGAGATCGCCGAAATGATCGGCGGGTCATTAACTGAGAGCACCGATAGGACAAAGGTGTCGCTGGTTGTGTTCTGGCCATCCCCGACCGTTAGGGTGATCGTGGTGCTGCCGTACTTGTTTGCCGCTGGGGTGATCGTTAAGGTGCGGTTGGCTCCACTGCCACCAAAGAGGATATTGGCCGCCGGTACCAGGACTGGATCAGATGAATTGGCGCTTAGGGTCAGACTCTCAACCGGTGTCTCTGTATCGCCGATAGCGAAGCTGATCGGACCAAGCGGGATATCTTCGTTAGTGAGTTGATTGGTGATGTTAGAGAGGGTCGGCGCATCGTTGATTGAATTGACGGTTAAGGTAAAGCTATCGCTGGTGGAAAGTAAGCCATCACTGATGGTCACTGTAATAACGGCATTGCCAAACATGTTTGCAGCCGGGGTGATAGTTACAGTGCGATCGGCTCCGCTGCCGCCAAAGACAATGTTGCCGGGTGGCGCCAGGGTCAAGTTTGAAGATGAGGCGCTGAGGATCAAACTGCTGGCCGCCGTTTCCGCGTCCCCAACCGTAAAGCTGATCGGGCCGGCAGCCGCATCCTCATTGGTCGTTTGATCAGCAATATCTGAGATGGTCGGCGCGTCATTGATCGAACTTACGGTCAAAACAAAGGTGTCGAAGGCCGAATCCGTGCCGTCGTTAACTGTGATGGTAAGGGTGGCGCTGCCGTACTTATTCACCGCCGGGGTGATGGTCACCCGGCGAGTCGCGCCGTTGCCGCTGAACACAATATTGGGGTTCGGGATAAGAGTAGGATTGGAGGAACTTCCGGTTAGAACCAGACTGTCCGGGTCTGTTTCTATGTCCCCGATAGTAAAGCTGATCAGGCCGGCAGCCACGTCTTCATTCGTGGTCTGGTCGGGAATGTTGGAGATAACCGGCGGATCGTTGATTGAGTTAATGGTCAGCACAAAAGTGTCACTGGTCGTGTTTTGTCCATCACCGACCGTGATCCTGATGGTTACACTACCGTAGGCATTTGCGGCCGGAGTAATCATAACGGTACGATTGGCCCCGCTGCCACCCAGGACGATATTTTCAGTTGGAACCAGGCTTAAATCGAACGAATCGACCGTGAGGATTAAGCTCTCAGCGGGTGTCTCGACATCGCCCACGGTGAAGCTGATCGGGCCGGTAGCCACATCTTCATTAGTCGTTTGATTGGCGACGTCGGAGATGGTCGGCGCGTCGTTGACCGGGCTGACCGTAAGAATGAAGCTAGCTGAGGCGGCGGCGCTTCCATCGCTGACCGTCATCGTGATCATGACGCTGCCGGACATGTTCGCCGCCGGGGTGATCGTAACGTTTCGGTTGGCTCCACTGCCGCTAAAGACGATGGTGGCTGGAGGTACTAAACCATGATCAGATGAATCGGCGGATAAGTTCAAACTCCCGACGGGCGTCTCGACATCACTTACGGTGAAGCTGATCGGGCCGGCAGCCACATCTTCATTCGTGATATGGTTGCTAATATCGGAGATGGTTGGCGCGTCGTTCACGGGGTCGACCGTCAGGGTGAAGCTGGCGCTGGTTGTGTCAAGGCCGTCGCCAACTGTCACAGTGACAACGGCGCTGCCAGACATGTTCGCCGCCGGGATGATAGTGACGGTTCGGTTGGTTCCACTACCGCCAAAGACGATGTTGGCCAGCGGCGCCAGGGTCAGATTTGAAGAGGAGGCGCTCAGGCTCAAACTCTCAGCGGGTGTCTCGACATCGCCCACGGTAAAGCTGATCGGGCCGGCAGCCACATCTTCATTGGTGGTCTGGTTGGCAATATCAGAGATGGTCGGTGCATCATTAATCGGGTTGACCGTCAGGGTGAAGCTGTCGCCGGCGGTCAATACTCCATCACTGACGGTCATAGTGATCGTAGCGCTGCCAGACATATTCGACACGGGGGTGATCGTAACGCTTCGGTTGGCCCCACTGCCGCCAAAGACGATGTTGGCCAGTGGCGCCAGGGCCAGATTGGAAGAGGAGGCGGACACGCTCAAACTCCCGGCGGGTGTCTCGACGTCGCCGATGGTGAAACTGATCGGGCCGGCAGCCACATCTTCATTGGTGGTCTGGTTGCTAATATCGGAGAGGGTCGGCGCGTCGTTGACCGGGCTGACCGTTAGAGTGAAGCTGTCACGGGCGATCAATACTCCGTCGCTGACGGTTATTGTGACCATAGCGCTGCCATATTTATTCGCCGCTGGGGTAATCGTGAGGTTTCTAACGGCGCCACTGCCGCCAAACACAATATCGGTGTTGGGTACCAGGCCCGGATCAGACGAGGCACCCGATAAAGTCAGGTTGCCCGCCAGGGTTTCGACATCCCCAATTACAAAACTAATGGGGCCAATGGGGGTATCCTCATTGGTGGATTTATCGGCAACATCGGAGATGGTTGGCGCATCGTTGACCGAATTGACGATTAAGACAAAGGTCTCCGAGGTCGAGGTAACCCCATCAGCAACGGTTATCGTAATCGTGGCGCTGCCGTATTGATCGGCTTTAGGGGTGACAGTGACGGTTCGGTCGGACCCAGAGCCGCCAAAAACGATGTTGGCGTTAGGTATCAGGCTGGAGTTTGAAGAACTGCCGTACAAAATCAGGTCGCTGGCTGGAGTTTCGGGGTCGTCTATGGTAAAGCTGATGGGGCCGGTTGGCGTATCTTCAGCAGTTGCCTGGTCGAGAATTTCGGAAATGGCCGGCGCATCGTTAACAGGATTGACGGTCAAGGTGAACGTGTCGGTGGTCACATCGGTACCGTCATTGACTGTTACGGTAATAATAGCGCTGCCGTACATATTGGCTGCCGGGGTAACCGTCACAGTTCGTCCGGAACCACTGCCTGCGAAAACAATATTAGCGTCTGGAACCAGACCAGGGTTAGACGAGCTACCGGTTACAGCCAGGCTATAAGCCATCGTTTCGTAATCGCTCAGGGTGAAGTTGACCGGTCCAGCTGGGATATCTTCGTCGGTAACTTGATTAGAAATATCAGACAGGAGAGGGGTATTGTTCAGCAGGTTTAATTTGGCCACAAAGGCGTCCCTGGGCGCCCCGGCGGTAGTATCATAAGCGCCGGTTGTGGTAGGAAAATTGCCGTAGGTGTGGCCGGTCACGAAGCCATTACCGGCTCCGTCGACAGCAATGCCGTCTCCTTCTTCCGAATCGCTACCACCGATAAAGGTGCTGTAAAGCAGCCCCGTGCCGTTGGCTTTTAACCGGGTCACAAAAACATCGCTTCCGCTGGCGTAGACGGTGTCGTAAGCTCCTGGGGTGATTGGGAAGTTCCAACTTGAGGTCGAGCCGGTGACAGCGGCGTTGCCGTTGTTGTCCAGGTCAATAGCCAGCACTTTATCTGTACCGCTTCCGCCCAGGTAGGTGCCATATAGCAGATTGGATCCACTCGCATCGAGCTCGGTCACAAAACCATCGGTACTGCCGTTGTAACTCGTATCCTGGGCCCCGGCTGTAGTGGGCATATTGGCGCTGGAGGTTTCCCCAGCCACGTAGACGCTGCCGTTTTCTTCAATAACCAGTCCATTTCCAAAATCGTCTCCTGAACCGCCCAGGAAAGTGCCGTAGATCAACCCGGAACCCGTGGTGTTCATTTTGACCAGAAATGCATCAGAACCCCCATTCCGGCTGGGATCATAGGCGTCCACCGAGGCCGGAAAGGTCATGCTGGAGGTGGCGCCGGTAACGTAAGCGCTGCCGCCAAAGACGGCAATATCTCTACCTTCGTCAAGTTGAGCGCCGCCCAGGTAGGTGCTGTAAATCAGGGCAGTGCCACTTGTGTTGAGTCGCGCCACAAAAGCGTCGCCGGCGCCATTGTAGGTAGTGTCGTAAGCGCCGGCGGTCGTCGAAAAGGGGGCGCTGTAGGTCATCCCGGTGACAAAGACGTTTTGGCTTCCGTCTACGTCAATGCCATAACCGAAGTCATCGCCGCTGCCGCCCAGGTAGGTGCTGTAGACCAGGCTGGCGCCGGTGGAGTTCAACTTGGCGATAAAGGCGTCATTATCGACGTTGCTGTGAGTGGTATCTAGGGCGCCAGCGGTGGTTGGAAAATCGGTGCTTTGGGTAACCCCGGTTATATAAGCGTTGTTGGCGTTATCCAGGACCAGGCTGTAACCGTAATCTTCACCATTGCCGCCCAGGTAAGTACTGTAGACCAGGCCGGAGCCGGTAGGGTTCAGTTTGGTGACAAATACATCATTTCCGGCTGGGCTATGACTGGTATCAAAAGCGCCAGCGGTGGTGGGGAAAGCCAGGCTTGAGGTCGAGCCGAGGACGTAGGCATTGCCGCTGGCGTCCAGGACGATGTCGTGGCCAACCTCGTCGCCGCTGCTGCCAAGATAGGTGCTATATAATAAAAGGGGGTCAATAACAAGAGGGAGGGTCGGGTTATAATCGGCGAGGCCAAAGCCAATCCGATTACCGGCTGATAAAATAAATCCTCCCTCGATTGTCTGCCGTACTCCGTCAACTTCCTGGTAGACAATGGGGGCGCTCTTTTGGATGACCTTACCACCTGGCAGATGTAGTAGTAGATTGCCTTGATCATCCAGTTCTAGCTTTTCCACCCCATCGAAGGTTAAGTCTATTTGGGCGGGGTTAGCCCCCGGAGCCACAATGAAATCGTACTCCAATTGACGTTGGTTGCCATATAATACCAGGTCGACGCCCGGCCAGATTTGTTGATATTGCACCTGGGCAAAATTGGGAATATCGGTGCGCCACTTGTTGGGGTTATCACCGGTGAAATAGTGACTGCGGCCAGGCTGCTCATCCAGACCGACCATGCCAGGGTTAGGGTTGACTCCAATCAGTGACATCTTGACGACCGATCTCAGGCCGGGTTCCTTATCTTCTGCGGCGGCTGATGAGGCCTCGTCCAAAACCATCGTCACTCCGGATGGCGTCAAAAACATAGTGTAGCCCACACCGCGAGAGATGAATTTCACCTGGCGGTCGGTTTGGCCTTGGTTGGCTTCAAAATACAGCGGCAGGCTGCTATAGACCGGTGAATGCGCTATCTTTCGAGCCGCAGTTTCGGGTAAGGCGGCGTAGGTCATTCGGACAGCCAGGCCCAACAGAATAATCGAAATAATGCAGCGTATCAGCAAGTCCTTGATGAATTTGGTTGGTTTGGTCTGTGTATATTCTGGTCTTGGAAACATCTGGCTGATCCCCTAAATGAAAAGGCCGCAACCTGTCCGTGAGAGCATGAATCGCTACTCTCATCAGGACAGGTTGCGGCCGGTTTTGTCACCGAGGTGCAGGCCACACCGCCCTCGATGACTATGGTTAACAAAGTCTATTGAATAGTTTCAGACGCTTTAGCTAATTCCTCGGGATGACTCTTCATAAAGAGTACTTAACGAGTCAGATAATTTGACCCGCGTAACCGGGAGAGTTTCCGGCTGGGCCGATGTAAACGCTTAAGTCGCCATGATAGCTAGCCAGGCCAGGCATTTCTGGTCGCGGTAGCTGCTCGTGCGCAATTGCTATCGCTGGGTCGTCAAATTTTATCTCGAACTCGGGGGCAATTTGTTGGATCAGTTTGATCAAGAGCATCAACTTGCTTTTAATGACCCTGGCAGAAAACTGCTGATCTACGGGGCCCACTAAGGTGATTTGGATCTGTACAGGTTCGGACATTGTCATACCTACTGGCAGAGTGATTTGGCTGCGTATCCTGAGGGTAAGATAGCCACACACGACTCGTTGATGATAGCATTCCACTCCCCTTTGGCGTAGGGTCTAATTTGTGCCGTAGTGACTTCGAGTAAGAAGACCAACGCCCGTCGATTCATGGGACCCGCACTAGTGATGGTTAGATTGAATTTTTGAAGATTATCGCTACTCATAATTTGGGGAGTCTTTGCTTTTTTCTTGGGGCATGCTCAATTAACCATGCTAACATGAAGTTTAGCAAGCCCATGACCGTTTTTGGAGTACGCCCTATAATACTCCAAAACCGTTTCTATAATTGCCCTTTTGAGCCACGCCGTATCTTCTCGATATGAGATGATCATCCGGGTAATCTCGTACAGCTCGCGGCGAGTAAAGGCGCTGGCCGGGCGATTCCAATTAAACTTAGCCAGGAGCGCCGCCATGAGTTGCGCTTCCTCAACAAAGTCGTATGGCCCGGCTAACACTTTGTCGGCGAGATTGTAGTACATAGACCACCCTGTCACCTCACCTTGTTGGTCGAATTCCGCCACGATGGAAAGGCCGGTTGGGCCACAGCAAGCGTCGTACACTTCAAAGCAGAATTCGTTATCGGGATAGCGCATCAGAATTGTTTTAATATCCTGGCATTTTTTGAATATGTGTAGATAGTGTTCGAAGAAAAGTTGCCAGAGTTTATAAGACGATATGCCAGTTGCTCTGGGATGGTCAATCAAATCAATCATATTGGGAGCTATTTGTTGCCAAACGTTTTCCACAGTTATACCCTCACTTCTTTGGGGAATCGTGAATTCCTCTGATGCTGGTAAAAAGGATTCAGACCGACAATGGCTGGGAGCAAATTGCCTTTGGTTTCTCGATTTGGGGCTAACGTGGATCGCCGTCGAGCAGTAAACCGCTCGTTAGTTGAGGGGGTAAGGAAATACCAAGCAGTTTCTGGTTGATAAAGATCAACCAGAAGAGATGATGACTTGAGTGAAGCTATGCGGTTTAGGGGAAATAAAAAATCTCTGCTGTCCATGCAACCATGTCCTTTTTACGGGACACGCGATCCAATAAGTTAGCCACACTTGGACCGACCTGGTTGCTATTAAAGCAGAGAGGGGGAGTATAATGAGCCCTTATGGACTCTGAGTACCTCGCTTCAACAGGCGGGGAGTACGGAACCCTAAAAGGGTTCCGGGAGAGTGTTCGTGGCTAACGAGCACTCGTTCTAATTTTCACTAATTATAGCCGAAACTATCTTGTTTGTCAAGTATTAATTTTTGGTGTTTCAGCCTTTCGACCATCGCTGCGACTGATACAAAGCCGGATCAGGGACATTTGGAAATCAGTTTCAAAGGCTCGAAAGGTCAACAGCTTGATGGCGTCAAGCTTCAGGGATAGAAGTGTCGCCCGGCCGCGGGATTAAGGCCAATAAGGTGCAGAACTTCACGACCCCAGGACGAATTTTGAACGGGTGCGAAGGTATAGTCCTGCTAGTCTTCCGGATAGCGAGGGAACTCGATATTGAGACCGGCCAACTCGCTCAACTCTCGTACCAATTGAGGGTAGTCAACCCGGCCAGTGGTTGCCCGGGCTACAGGTGCATTGGCAAATTCTTTTTTCAGGATGGCAGCAAAATTACTACTGGCATTTAAGATTGAGACCAGTTCTGATCCTGGTTTGCCGGCCAGAGTTAGAACACCCTGGCTTTTTTCCTTCCTGGCAAACCGGCCGGGGTGGCGGGACGGGGACATACAACCTTCGTCCTTGTTGAACAGCAAAGCGAACAGCGTGCATAGTTTCACCCGTTAAGTTTGTCTGGAGCAATAAGGTGGCCACGGACAGATCGGTCTGGATCCGGTTACGCTGAACGAGATGACCCGGGATAGCTTGGTTTGAAACGGCTGCTCGGAGATAAGAGCGCCGTCGGCTTCAAGGATGTCTTGGACTAACTGTGGGCAGAAAATAATGATCTACACTGACCCAAAAAAGAAGTACACTGAGGCAGATTCGAGCGAAAATAAAGTATGAACAGACATTACTCAAATTTTTCTGCAATCGAGAGGTTCAAGATGAAGTCGTTGTAGCCATCCTACTTCCAAGTAAGGATCTTCCAAGTTGTGATCAATTTCTTTACTGGTGGCGTAAGGAAAAATCAACTTAAGGGGATTAGTGGCGCCGAAAAAGATTGGTCAGGTCACTAAAAAGTGAAGCCCTTACGGATGCCTCCTGTCCATAAGCAAGCCGCAGTTCAAAGTCTAGTCTTTGCATCGTAGTTCTACTCAACCGGAACGAGCCGCGAGCAGGCCCAGGACTTGCGGCAATCCTCGGTGCATGTGCCCGCAATTGTTCTGAGTTTCAGGATTGAAGTCGGCCAGGTTCCGATCCAAACAAAAGCCCCTCCTTCATCACGAGGGCTTTTGTCTGCTCCAAATCCTGAGTCCAGATTTATCGCCGCTGCTTTTTGAGGGATGGAGTGGGCCTGGTAATATCTCTGAAGGACAGTTTTGACTGGAAACCCGGCAATTTCAACAGGGGAGAAGGGGCAGCGAGGGCTGCGCCGGGCTGAAGGCCGGACTATTCAATGGAAGCAGAAAAGATCCATCTGACCAAAGAAAAGGAAACGTACCTGGCCACGCTGTACGGTAAGGCGTTGGATGCGACGACAGCACAGCCCATCCTGGGCGATCACTTCGCCGCCAAGGCTGTCGCCCGCATTGACTATGACTTCAAGGCGCTGAAGCTCCCCAGCGGGGGCGAGATCACGCTGCCGCTGCGGGCCAGGCACTTTGACGGGTGGACGCGCGCCTTCCTGGCCGCCAACCCTGTCTCGACTGTGCTGCACCTTGGTTGTGGTCTCGATACCCGGGTCTACCGGATAGACCCAGACCCGCAGGTTCGCTGGTTTGATATTGACTTGCCCGACGTGATCGCCCTGCGCCGGCAACTTTATCCGGCGCGCCCAGGTTATCAGCAGCTTGGCGCCTCGGTCACCGATTCCGCCTGGCTGGAGGCCATCCCCGGAGATGCGCCGGTCTTTGTCGTGGCTGAGGGCCTGATGATGTACCTCCCTGAGCCGGAGGGAACAGCCCTGTTCCGGCGGATCACCGGGCAGTTTCCCAGCGGGCAGATCGCCTTTGATGGCTACAGCGGGATGATGATCCGCCTAGTTTCCCGCCTGGCCGCCGTGCGGGGGGCCAAGGTGGAACTGGTTTGGGGGGTGGACGATCCGCGCGACCTGGAGCGGCAGGTTCCCGGGCTGTACCTCGTCGAGGATGTCGAGTTCCTGACCATGCCTGATCTGGTCAGCCGGCTGGCCCGGAACCCATTCTCCAAAGTGATGCACGGGATGATGGGGCGGCTGCCGTTCTACCGGCATCTGGTCCGGCACCTGCGCTATGAGTTTGCGAGTAAACCGGCAGGGTGAGCCGTCGCCGGGGAGGTCCTCTGGGGGAGCCGCATGTCAAAAGTGACCATCATCAACGCGGGCTACCGTTCGACCAACTACTGGGTAGT
Source organism: Chloroflexota bacterium (assembly GCA_016860845.1). Next base: position 274,043 of record BOKF01000006.1, on the reverse strand, counting down.
CAGCGCCGGACCCTCTCGTTTGCTGGTAGACCTGGGTTGGCCCGGCAGCATGGGGACGCTGCGAGCGAGCCTCAACCGGTTGGATGTACCCCTCCGGGAAATCCGCTACGGCCTCGCCACCCACTACCATATTGATCACGCCGGCCTAGCCCAGGAGCTTAAACAAGCCGGGGTGCCGCTGCTGGTGCGTGAGGTTCAAGTTCCGGCCATTCCCCTTATGAAAACGTGGACCAAGCCGCAGGATCGGTACGTGGACATCACCCTGCCCGACAACACCGTTATCTCCTTTGCCGAGAGCCGCGCTGGGCTGGAGCGGATCGGTCTTGCCGGGGAGATCCTGCAGGAACGGGGCGCTGTTCGGGTGTATCCGGGACACGGTCCGGTCTGGGAGATCGCTGCCGCCTTCGGCTGAATACCAGGATATGGCCCCATTTCTGGAGCAAAGATTAATAAAATGAACAGGAGAAAGAAAAATGATAAGAACACTCGTCATTGCGACAGAACAAGCGCTACTGATTGCCCGACATACCTCCAAGTGGGTGGTTGAGGAACATCTGCAGGGCAAGTCACCCGAATCTCTGGCAGTCAATCCCCAGAACCCCACCTGTGTCTACTGCGGCACCGGGGGCAATGGCTTGTGGCGCAGTGAGGATGCCGGCAAAAGCTGGCATCCCGTCGGACCGGGCATTGCCTATAACGAGATCACTGCCGTGGCGGTCAGTCCAACCGAACTCGGGGTCGTGGTTGCGGGCACGGAGCCAAGCGCCGTCTTCCGCTCCGAGAATGGCGGAGAGACCTGGACTGACCTGCCCGGCCTCCAGTCGCTTCCATCCGCCCGGAGTTGGAGTTTCCCGCCGCGTCCTGAAACCCACCACGTGCGCTGGATCGAGCCAGACCCTGTTGTTGCGGGCAGAGCCTTTGTCGCCATTGAAGCCGGGGCGCTCATCCGCACCCTCGACGGTGGGCAAACGTGGCTTGACCGTGTCCCCGGCGGTCCCATTGATACCCACACGGCGGCCACCCACCCGCTTGCGTCAGGGCGGGTGTACTCCGCTGCCGGAGACGGTTATTTCGAAAGCGAGGATGCCGGCGAGAGCTGGTCGCGTCAGGTGGAGGGACTCCAACACCGTTACCTGGTCAGTGTCGCCGTTGATCCCGCCGACCCGGATACGGTCATCGTCTCGGCTGCGTCGGGACCGTTTGTGGCTTACCGTCCCCAGCGAGCTGAAGCCTACCTCTATCGAAAGACGGGGCGGCGTTCATTTGAATTAGCCATGGCCGGTCTGCCTGCCGGTCAGGGTACGATTGCGAGCCGCCTGGCGGCGCATCCTGGCGAGCCGGGCGTCATCTACGCGGCCAACAACCACGGTTTGTTCCGCTCGCCGGATGCCGGGCAGAGTTGGAAACTGGTGGATATACCGTGGCCGCTGCAGGCCTTCGCCCACGGCCTTGCGGCACTCGTCTGCCTGCCGGATTGAACAGCGAGGATTTCCCTGTGACTTACAGGAATCATCACGAACTTACGGCAGTGCGTAGCCTGAGCGCCTCGCCTCCCCCTGGGGGACCCTGTGGGACACCATCGACGCAAAGCGTGAAAATCTCGACCTGACACTTGACACGTGACACCCACCCCTTCGGGTGCGCCGAAGGGCGTGGCACTTATTTTTGAAGGATTGATGATGAAACCGATAGCTCAGCAAACCATCCTGCTCACCGGGGCCACAGACGGTCTCGGTAAACAGACCGCTTTAGCCCTGGCCAGGCAGGGAGCTACGCTCCTTTTGCACGGCCGCGACCCGCAACGGCTGGAGACGACCCGGCAGGAGATCCGGGACGCGACCGGAAATAGTCACTTGGAAACCTATCGCGCCGATTTTGCCTCCCTTGCTCAAGTCCGCAGCCTGGCCCAGGCGGTGCAGGCAAAGCATCCCCGCCTCGATCTGCTGATTAACAACGCCGGTATTGGCGGCGGCAAATCCGGCGAGGCCAGGCGCGAAGTCAGCCAGGATGGCTACGAGCTGCGTTTCGCCGTGAATTATCTCGCCCCCTTTCTGCTGACCCATCTTTTGCTGCCCTGCCTGCGTCATACCCCGCCCAGCCGGATTATTAATGTCAGTTCGGCGGGCCAGGTTCCTCTTGACTTTGGCGATGTGATGCTGGAACGGCATTATGATCCGCTGAATGCCTACCGCCAGAGCAAGCTGGCTCAGGTGATGTTCACCTTTGATCTGGCCGAGAAGCTGAAAGAGGAACAGATCACCGTCAACTGCCTGCATCCCGCCTCGCTGATGAATACCAAGATGGTCTATGAGTCCTTTGGCTATACCTTGAGCACAATTGAGGATGGGGTCAACGCGCTAATGTATCTGGCTACCTCGCCGGATTTGGATGGGGTTACCGGCAAATATTTCGATCAGCAGCAGGAGTCCCGCGCCAATGCCCAGGCTTATGACCTGGCAGCACGCCACCAACTCCGGCAACTCAGTGAGCAACTGACTGGGCTGTCCGGCGATGCCAGAGAAGTAAATTGAGAAAAGTGATGTACAACAGAAGCACCCAGCAGAGGTAAGGGACAGAATGAGTATTTACCTTAACCAACACGATCTGTTATATATCGTCGAAACCCTCCGGCCAAGCAGCGCCCAGCCCCAACGGGTGGTCGGGCAGCTGCAAGGGGATGAGACCCGGCTGGAGACGATGCTCGATGAACCCCGGCTCTTCCAGCGGTTGATGCAGCATAAGGAGTTATTACCCCAGATTTCGCCCTGGCTCTTCTTCACCCTCTTATTGCGACAAGCCCGACGTGACCTAGAGCGGGAAGCCTTCACCGTGGAGCAGCGCGGCCGGCAGAAGGTGGTCCTGTTCGATGCCGACCGGGTAGTTGAGTTATTAGCGCAGAAACCTATCCGGGATTACCTGGCCACGATGCTCGCTTCCTTTACCCGCCTGGTGCATATGACCGTTCTGGTCGAAGTGCGACCCGGGACCTGGCGCGGCTACCGCACGCACGAGTTGGATATTGAGGGGATGATTCGTTACAGCCAGACCCTGGACGAAGCCTTTCGCTTTGCCCCTCACAAACGTATCGCCGAGGTTTGTCTTCTACTCACCGGGATGTTCCCGGAGTACCTTAACGACCAAACACGCTACCCGGCCAGCGGCCAACTCAGGCCGCGGCGCGGGCAAGTGGTCCAAACAATGGAAGCCTATGAAGCTTACGGCAAGGCTTTCTACCGGCTGGCGGCGGAACACGAACTAGCCCGGCGCGAGGGGGTGGAAGAGACCCTGCTCATCCTGTCGGAGCAGTTTATCCTGGCCAAGAAGGTGCTGACCTTTCTGATGAACCGCTATCTCCAGTTTAGCCACTACACTCTGTTTGAGCTGTGAACCGTCCCTCCATCAGGGAACGTATGATTTTACCCGTTGATGTCCACTATTCAGCAGACAAGGCCACAGTCGCCGGCGTTGTTTTTGAAAACTGGCCGGATGAAGCACCTCAAGAAGAGTATGTCAGCTTGATGGAAGGCGTGGCCGATTATGAGCCGGGAAAGTTCTTCAAGCGGTAACTGCCCTGCCTGCTTAAACTGATGGCCGACTATGCGCTCAAACCAGACTGTATTATCGTGGATGGATATGTATTTTTGGATGGTCATTCAAAAGTAGGGCTGGGCAAGCATTTATACGACGCCTTGGATGGTGAAGTCGCCGTGATCGGGGTGGCCAAAAAGCCGTTCAAAGATATCGATGCCCGTTATGAAGTTTATCGGGGGACGAGCAGCAACCCCCTCTACGTTACGGCGGTAGGCATTGATCTGACGCAGGCAAAAGAAAGGGTTCGCGGGATGCACGGGCAGCATCGGCTGCCTACTTTGCTCAAGCGGGTGGATCTGATTTGCCGGGATCTTCGAACGGGCAACCCAGCCCAGGATGAAAGGAACTGATGACTTCCGGCAAAATGCACGATGATGAGGTGGACATCACCGCCTCGCTAGTGGCTCGATTGCTCACCGCTCAATTTCCGCAGTGGGCCGAACTCCCCCTCAAGCCGGTCTCCTCTGCCGGGACCGATAACGCCCTCTACCGGCTCGGAACCGATCTGGTCGTCCGGCTCCCCCGCATTCCGGGAGCAGCCGGGCAAGTGACCAAGGAGCAGCAGTGGCTTCCCCGATTAGCTCCGTTCCTGCCGCTGGCTGTCCCGCTGCCGCTCGCTCAAGGAAATCCCGGCGAGGGCTATCCCTGGCCCTGGTCTGTCTACCGCTGGCTTGACGGGGAGACGGCCATCCTTGAGCGCATCGCTGATCCAGGTCAGGCGGCCATTGATCTGGCCCAATTCATAACCGCCTTACAACAGATTGATCCCACCGGCGGACCCTCTCCCGGAGCACACAACTCTTTCCGGGGTGTGCCGCTGGCCACGCGAGACGTTTCTACCCGGGCGGCCATCGCCTCGCTGGATGGTACGCTTGATACCGTCGCAGCAATAGCAGTTTGGGAAGCCGCTCTCCAGACCCCCGCCTGGTCCGGTCCACCCCTCTGGATCCACGGTGACCTGCAAGCGGGCAATCTGCTGGCGGTACAAGGCCGGCTTAGTGCGGTCATTGACTTCGGGTGTCTAGGGGTGGGCGATCCCGCCTGTGACGTGATGGCCGCCTGGCTTTACCTGCCGGCTGAAACGCGGGACCTCTTCCGCGCCGCGCTGTCTGTTGATGACGCAACCTGGGTACGGGGTCGGGGCTGGGCGCTGTCCGTGGGACTGATCGCCCTGCCTTATTATCAAAACACCAACCCGGTTCTGGCCGGCATCGCCCGGCGGGCTATTGCCGAAGCCCTGGCTGATGATCAGTGATCTCTCATTCAAAAAAAAGGCAGAATGGATGAAACCATTACACATCGAAACACCATTTTTTGAATCACACCCCCTCAGCCTTCAAGCCGGACGATCTATCTGGCTCAAGCTTGAAGCCGTGCAACCACCTGGCTCTTTCAAGATTCGCGGCATTGGCCGGGCCTGCCAGGAATACGCCCGTCGTGGCGCCCAGCGTTTCATCTCTTCTTCGGGCGGGAATGCCGGCATTGCCGTGGCCTATGCCGGACGCCATCTTGCCATCCCCGTCGTCGTGGTTGTGCCTGAAACCACCACTGAACGAGCCAAGCAGTTGATCCAACAAGAAGGCGCAGAGATTATAGTGCATGGCGCTTCATGGCAAGAAGCAAATACTTTAGCGTTATCCATGGTTAAAGAAACGGATGTTTTCATTCATCCCTTTGATGATCCACTGCTCTGGCAGGGTCATGCCACCATGGTTGATGAGATAGCCCGTTCAGGTATAAAACCTGAGGCTGTTGTGCTTTCGGTGGGTGGCGGCGGGTTGCTGTCGGGGGTCATTGAAGGGTTGCATCGAAACGATTGGCACAATATCCCGGTGATCGCCGTCGAAACAGAGGGAACCGACTCTTTTGCCCAATCTGTTTTGGCCGGACAACGCATCGAATTACCGGCCATTACCAGCCTTGCCACCTCTTTAGGCGCGCGGCAAATCTGTGAAAATGCCTTTAACTGTAAGAAAATACACCCTATTTATAATGTGGTCGTATCGGATAAAGCCGCCGTGTCGGCGTGTCAGAAATTTATGATTGACCACCGAATTGTGGTCGAGCCAGCCTGCGGCGCCGCCCTGGCCATCGTCTACGAACGGATGGGCGAAATTGAACCCTTCAAATCAATTCTGGTCATTGTTTGTGGCGGTGCGACCGCATCCATCGAGCAGTTAAACCAATGGGCAAAACTGTAGGCGTCTGAGGGCAGGGCTGAACGTTTGGCCGCAACTGCATGGGACATTGAGGATCAGATTATGCCAGAAAGACTCAAAGACATCTTTTTTACCAACACGTTTGTCAAACAATTGGGCCAGGCCATCGGCCAGGTCTACCCGGAGTTCGATCAACAAGCGTTCACTCGCCTGGTTTATGATGACGCCTGGACGACCAGGGAACTTAAAGCGAAAATGCGCCATCTGTCGCGCTGCCTGCGGGCCACCTTGCCGGATGACTATCCCCAGGCATTGGCGATTCTGGTCAAGGTTGCCCCCTCCTTTAACGGGTTTGATGCGCTGGTCTTCCCGGATTATGTGGAATGTTATGGCCTGGACGAGTGGGACTTATCTATGCCGGCCCTGGCCGTGTTTACCCAGCAAGGCAGTTCCGAATTTGCGGTGCGCCCTTTCCTGCTGAAAGACCCACAGCGAGCGCTGGCCTATCTATACACCTGGGCCGAGGCCGAGAACCATCATCTCCGCCGCCTGGCCAGCGAAGGCTGCCGCCCGCGCCTGCCCTGGGGGATGGCCCTGCCGGCCTTCAAAAAAGACCCCAGCCTCATCTTGCCGATTTTGGAGAAACTCAAAGCCGATGAATCGGACTACGTGCGCAAAAGCGTGGCCAACAATTTGAACGATATTTCTAAAGACCATCCCGACCTGATGTTGGATCTCTGCGAACGCTGGTATGGCCTGACCAACCAGACGGATTGGATTGTCAAACACGCCTGCCGGGGTCTACTCAAAGCCGGCAACGAGCGGGCGCTGCGGCTGTTTGGCTTTGCCGGTCCAACGGATCTGAGCCTTGCCAACCTGACCCTGGACAAAGTGACTCTATCCATGGGTGAAACGCTGGGTTTTAGCTTTGAGCTGAGCGTAGAGGCCGCAGCGCCGCAACAGGTCCGCCTGGAGTACAAGATTTACTTTGTTAAAGCCAGCGGCAAATCATCATCCAAAGTTTTTCAAATCCGGGAAGGCCTCTTTGGTTCGGGCAGTCACTTGATTTCCAGGAAACATTCTTTTGAGGATCGTACGACCCGCCAACATTATCCGGGACCGCATCAAATTTCAATAGTAGTTAACGGAGCCGAGATGGCGGCTGCCTCTTTTGATTTGGTTACTCAGCCAGCCGATAAGTAAACGGATTTTTTGCCAGGATTAGGCGATTTTTTAATCTCATTGGGTGAGGGACAGCAGCGATGAACAAACCATACCACCATACTCAAATCGGCTACGTGATCCTCGTGGCCCTGGGGGCCGCGCTGTTACTCCTGACCGGCCTGATGCTGGCAAATGGCTTCGATTGGGTAGCCCTGATGGTCCTGCTTTTTCTGGCGGTGTGTCTGGTGATGTTTGCGACCCTGACTGTGGAAATCGATGATGAGGCGCTCCTCGTTCGCTTTGGGCCTGGCCCTATTCAGAAGCGATTTCGGCTGGCCGATATTAGTTCGTGCCGGGTGGTCAAGAATCCCTGGTACTATGGCTGGGGTATTCATCTCACCCCTTCCGGCTGGTTGTATAATGTGTCCGGCTTTTGGGCGGTTGAACTCCAAATGAAGACCGGCCAGAAATATCGCCTGGGGACAGACGACCCGCAGGGATTGGTTCAAGCGGTGCAGGATAGGCTTTGAATCATCTTGGGGCTTGCTTTCTGCTCGATGGCTGTCCTCGGTTATCCCCAAAAACAGCCATCCTCATCCTCTAGCACCTGCCGTGTTCTGGCTTGGATAGTATATCTTGAGCCTCTCCGTGGCGGTGGATAGGGCCACCAGGCATCGAACTTGCGCATCCAGTAAAGATGCCACTGCTGGCTCGCTAAGGTCAGGCGGAACTGGCAAATGGGAAAGAGGAACTTATCGCCGTTCCGCCGCTCCTGGATCTCATATAGCCCCACCGCCGTACCTTCATCGGTCAGCCGGTAGGGTAACTGCCCTTGGTAATGTTCATCCAGCAGCCTGGCTACAGTTTTAATAGCTTGTCGGGCCACCTCGGGTGGAATTATATTGGGGTTTCGGATCGCTTCTAAACCCGCGTCACCCCCATACTCATAGCCATTCAGGTAATAGACGACTTCGTTGACGGTCAACTGGTGCTCAGCCGCGTAAGTATAAAAAGCTTCGTCATTGTCGGCAAAGGCCAGGGCATCCAGAGCAATGTGCCGCATCGTTTCCAAAGCCCGGCTGGAAGCTCGCCACTGGTCCCATTCTTCCACTTCGACAGCCATAGTCACCCTCCTGTCAGGGTTATCAGTTCCTTACCTGAGGGAGTATATCATAGCGGAGAAATGGGGTCGACTTTAACCCCCGGATGCTGGGGGCAGTATTGGCCAAATGCGGCTACGACGAGAGCATCCGAAAGACGTTCTTCATCTGGATAGATGGTCATTGAACACTCTCATTAATCGGTCGCTTGACCGGAGCGGTGCTGTTTACATTGAAGTTGGAGTTAGAATCGTCCGTATCCATTGTAAGGCGTTCTTAAACAGCGGATGCCAGTCATCATTTGGACTTTCGTGGAGGGAGTGCCAGAAAAAAGCGAAGTCATGTCCACCCCCATCCTGGGTATGATGTATCCACTCATCCGGCAGCTCATCCACTTCACACAAGTGAAATGACCAAATTTGGCCTTCATAACCTGACTCCCACACCCCTAGATCCCTGATGACGGTTGCCGACTGAATACCTGACTCTTCGAATAATTCTCTCAGGGCAGCCTGGGCCGCCGGCTCACCGCTTTCAATAGTCCCTTTGATAATCTGGCAACCGGCCACCGGATGCCGAAAGGCAAGTATTTGTAACTCCCCACCGATATGTCTTACAACGACAGGGCATGTTTTATTTGGCTTCATACGTTCTAATGTCCGGCGGTTCAGCTACGCTTAAAGAGCCACCTACAACCCCTGGCGGTGATTACTGCCGCTCCTTTATCGCCTGCGCCAATTCCTCGTAGGCAGTCACCCCCAGGACGGCGATGAGGCTCAGGGATATGCCCAACGGCGCTGCTCGGAGGCCAGCCGTGAAGTACTCGACCCAGGGACAGCAGACTTCACCCCGGACGATATGCCCAACACCCATATACCGGTGGGCGCACCGATCAGGACAATACAAAAACCAAGGAAGATGAGCATAGATTTGAGCGACATTATTTACCTCCTCTTTTCCGAAAGTTCCTCATTTGGAACTCATAGAAGCGCATCATCAGAGCCATAAAAAAGGCGAGGCGTGACAATCTGGGTCAGCCAAACCAGAAAGTCCCTGATGAACCGTGACAAAGCCATAGTTGACTTGGGCCGAGACCCAAGACATTCGCCCGTTAAGCTTAGCTCGTAATAATCAAGCAGATGGCTCAAATCGCCAACACAGGATTATAATGTCCTATCGGCGATGATAGCGCAAATCTACCAGACAGGGGGATATCCTCTTGAGTGAAACAGATTTACCATGGCAAACGGATGTTTTTGGCATCCTGCCTCATCCAACTGAACAGCGCATCCTGATGGTGCCCGATGAAAAGGGCTTCTCTTTACCTGGGTTTCGGCTCGCAGAGCGGGGACTTTGGGTTCGAGCCGGTTTGCTGAAACAAGAGCTGCAGAAAGCCCTGGGTCTTGAGGTCAATGTCTTACGCCGGGCTTATTATCAGGCTGATTCAGAGACACAGCGGGCGGAGTCCATCTATATCCTCGAAGGTCATTCACCTTTCGCAGTAGTCGAGGGTCAATGGATTGGGCGAGAAAGTCTGCTTGATTTACCCCTGGCGTCACCGGCCCACCGGCCCCTCATCGAAACCTACTTCGCCGAGGTAGAAAGCGGCCAGGTTCCGGCCCAACGACCGCCGTGGGCTAGACCGGGTTGGTACAAGACCGCCACTGCCTGGATCAAGGCTGAACTCGCCCGGCGGGGTTATGAGGTGATTGACCCCCTTGAACCAGTCAGGAATTGGAGCCTGTCATACGTCTTGCGAGCCCGGACCGCCACCGACACCTTTTATTTTAAGGCGGGTGCAGCGCTGCCCTTGTTTGTCAATGAAGCCGCCTTCCTCAGCCGCCTGGCCGCTCATTATCCTGATCACATGCCTATGCCGCTGAGCCTTGAGCGAGAACGGTACTGGATGCTGCTGGCAGACTTTGGGGCACCCCTTGAAGAGAAAGCCTCGCTGGCAGACAAAGAGAACCTGTTTCGCACCTTTGGCCAAATTCAAATCGCAGCGGCGGCTCAGGTGGACGACCTGCTGGCGATGGGCTGCCTGGATCGCCGCCTGGACCGGCTGGCGGCGCAAATTGAACCCCTCCTGAATGACCCGGAGGCCACGGCTGAACTCGATGAAAATGAAATCAAGCAGCTCCAGGAGTTGCTCCCGCAGCTCAAAGCCCGCTGTGAGCAACTGGCCGGCTATAGAGTGCCGCAAACATTAGTGCATGGGGATTTGCATACTGGAAATGTCGCCCTCTATCAAGGTAAACTGCTCTTTTTCGACTGGACCGACGCCTGCGTCGCCCATCCCTTTTTTGATGTGATGCTGACCATAAACTGGGAGAATGATCTTGAACTCCAAACCCGACTACGCGACCAGTATCTTGACCTCTGGACGGCTTATGAGCCGATGGCGCATCTATTAGAGCTGTGGGCGCTGGCCCAACCGCTGTTTGCGTTGCATCACGCCATCAGCTATCACCAGATTGTGGCCGGTCTGGAAGCCACGGCCAAACACGAACTCATCGCCTGGCCTGCTTATTGGTTACGAAAAGTCTTGACCTATTGGCAATCATAGCCCCATCCCCATAAGGGTTGTTGGGCAACACGGTACAAGGAGGGCATATGATTATAGAAGCTCTGAAGCAAGCCAATGAGGAAACCAGGGCAGCCTGGAACCGCAACGCGGCGTTCTGGGATGAACGGATGGGTGAGGGCAATGATTTCGTCGAAGTGCTGATCTGGCCGGCTACCGAGCGATTGCTCCAGCTACAGCCGGGGGAACGGGTGCTGGACATCGCCTGCGGGAATGGGCTCACCTCTCGACGGCTGGCGGCAAGGGGTGCAGAGGTCGTGGCCTTCGACTTTGCCGAGGCGATGATTGCCCACGCCCGCGAGCGGACCATTCAGCACAAGGAACGCATCCACTACGGGGTGCTGGATGCGACAGATGAGGCAGCGCTGCTGACCTTGGGCGAAAACGGGTTTGATGCCGCTCTGTGCAATATGGCTCTCTTTGATATGGCCGAGATTGAACCGCTGCTGCAAACTCTGCCCCGACTGCTGCGGCCGGGCAGGCGGTTTGTCTTCTCGGTCATCCATCCCTGTTTCAACAGTCCACACGTGGCGCACGTGGCCGAGATGGAGGATCGAGCGGGGGATATTGTCACCCAGTACTCAGTCAAAATCTTCCGCTACCTCACGCCCACTGTGGCACACGGCGTGGCGATCGCCGGCCAGCCCCAGGCACAACTTTACTTTCATCGGCCCTTGCAAGTTCTGTTGGGGACGGGCTTCAAGGCCGGGTTTGTGCTGGATGGGCTTGAAGAGCGAGCCTTTCCCCAGGATCACCCGCCGGGGAGAAATCCGTTGGGGTGGGGAGCCAACTTTAGTGAAATTCCGCCAGCCCTCGTCGCCCGGCTGCGGTTGCCGGGTTAGGCGGTGGATCAAAAATAATTTTTTGAGAGCAGGGGAGGTCTTTTTATGAAGAACCTAACTGAACTGACCACTTTATTGGCAGACCTCGTTCGGATCGACTCCATCAATCCCGACTTGATTGCGGGGGCCAAGGGCGAAGCTGACGTGGCCGCGTTCATCGCCGAATGGGCGACCCGCACCGGGCTGGAGGTCATCGTGCAAGAGGCTGCCCCAGGACGACCGAATGTGATGGTGATCGCCAGAGGGTCGGGGGGTGGTAAAAATCTGATGCTGAATGGTCATACCGACACCGTCGGTTTAACGGGCATGGATGAACCCTTTAACGCGCGGATTGAGGGCAACCGGATGTATGGGCGCGGCACATATGATATGAAATCAGGCCTGGCAGCCAGCCTGATGGCGGCAAAACGGGCCAAGTCGCTCCATCTGTCCGGGGATGTGATCGTGACCTGTGTGGCCGACGAAGAGGTCGCCAGCCTCGGCAGCCAGGCCATTTGCCGCGAGTTACCTCGCTGGCGGCCCGATGCCGTAATTGTGACCGAACCAACCGAAATGGAGATTGCCGTGGCCCACAAAGGTTTTGGGTGGTTCGATATAGAAACTTTTGGGGTAGCCGCGCATGGCTCGCGTCCGCACCTGGGCGTGGATGCCATTGCCAAAATGGGCCGGGTGTTGGTTGAATTAGAGCAGTACGATCTCCAATTGCGGACGAACCCCACCCATCCCTATCTGGGCAGCGGCTCTCTGCACGCCTCGATTATTCAGGGTGGGCAGGAGATGTCCTCGTATCCGGCCTATTGCAAGCTGCAAATCGAGCGTCGCACCCTGCCCGGCGAGTTACCCGCTGAGGTGCAGGCGCAGTTGCAAGTCATCCTTGACCGGTGCGCCAGCAGCGACAGCACTTTCAATGCTAAGTTGACCCCCGGGTTAGCCCGCAGTGCTTTTGAGATCAATGAGGATACCCCGCTTGTGCAGCTATGCTGCCAACAACTGGCCCAGGTAACAGGCACCCCGGCAAAGCTGAGCGGGGTGTCGTATTGGGCCGATTCGGGGTTGTTTGCTGCGGCAGACGTGCCGACCCTTTTATTGGGGCCACGTGGATTTGGGGCACACGGCCCAGTGGAGTGGATAGATTTGGATACAGTGCAACAATGCGCTGATGTATACACAGCCGTAGCCCAGGTGTTTTGTAGATAATAACGGGAGTCCTGGTTTTTTGTCATCGCCCCCCTCGACACGCCCTTCGCCAAACTCTGGGTTCGCTTTAAAAAGGGTTGCGGGGAGGTAAGAAGTCCATTATAATCGAAGGGTAGATTAGCTGAGGGAGGGTGACGCTGAACATCCAACAGGTGTTGAGCCAACTAGATTTAGGTAACGCCGTGGCCGAGTTTGACGAGGAACTCGAACGGTACTTCGTCGAAACCGACCCTTTTCGCGCCCTGGTTGAAGACAAGGCCGATATTATCGCCGGCGACAAGGGCACGGGTAAAACCGCCCTTTTCCAATACCTCAAACGCCGTTATCTCCAAATCCCCCGCTTATTTGATGTCGAAATCCTCACCGGGTTCAATCCTTCTGGCAGTCCCGTCTTTCAGCGGTTGGTCTATACCGGACCGCTCACCGAAGGGCAATAATTTACCGTCTGGAAAACCTACCTTCTCTCGCTGGTGGGAGGCTTCCTAAAACTATGACTTCTAACGACGAAGAAACATTGGTCTTGTTTTTAGGGCGCTGGATCGGCGAAACCCAGGGCTGGGAGATGCCGGCCCACATTTGGGAAATCAGCCGGCAGGGCGCTTATCTGAGAATGGCCACCCGCTGGGAGGGTGAGACCCAAACTGGTGATTTTTACGCTCAAATTGTACCGGGCGAACCGGCTTTCCAAATCCCTTCGCTCAGTAATGGCAAAGCCATCCTGCTTGATAAACAGCACTTTGTTATTCCGGGCTGGTGTACCAACGACACCCGAAATGGACAGGGGCCGAGCTATGATGTTATTTTTTCGCGGCCTGGGATTGCCGAGCTAACTGCGCGCGAAGCCTATTTGAAATATCTGGAGCAGCAAAAAGCTTAAACGCCTGCTAACCGAACAGTCTCGCCAAAGGGGAAATGGACTAAATCCAAACCTCCCGGTGTCACTACCCAGAGAACCGGAAAAGCAGGCGCATTCTCCGGGAAAAGGCCATAGCCATCGGTCAAATAAACGGCGACCGTCTCGGCGGAATAGTCATAAGCCCTGGTGATCTGCTCAAAAAAAGGCCGAAAATCGGTGCCGCCGCCGCCCACGGGAGTTGGGACGGGTGTATTGATAGTTAGCCGGTAGGGGCCGTGGGCTTCGGTGTCAATGTAGTATAAATCACAGCGCAGATGCGGATAGGCGCGCAGGATTTCCTGGACTTCACTCAGGAAGGCCTGAAGTTGCTTTTTGGAAATGGAGCCGCTGGTGTCAACCCCCACAATAACCCGGACCGACTCTCCATCCAGCGTATCGAGATAAAGCCCCTGCCAGACAAAACGCCGGTCAAAGCCGCTGAAATCAATGGGGGTTCGCACCAGGTAGCGCCAGAGATAGTGACGCCAATTGAGTTGAGCCGGACTGAGGTTACTCAACTCGCGCTGCAAATAGGCAGGATAATTACCAGCTACCGCTGTTTCGACCATAATGTTGGCCTGTTCCTGGGCATTGCGCCAGTAATCCTCAGGGCTGGCCTGGTAAGCTGCCTCCTCGGCGGGTGAACAATCGCCAGGCCGCTGGCTAAGAAGGTCAGGGTCAGCTAACTGCCCCACCTTAATGCCGTGTCGCTTTGGCTGGGCGAGCAGATCATACACCTCCTCCGTGCTCAACTGCTCCAGCCAGGGATTACCTACCGCGTGTTCCGGCAGCGTGTACCCTTCGCGGGCCAGGATCCCATTTACCACAATATCGGCGGCAATGTTCCAACGTTTGGCCTCGCGCCCCTTTCCCCGCGACACGTGCAACAGGGCGGCGTGCAGGACTTCGTGCAGCAGGACGGCTTCCTGTTCGGCAGGCGACAGTTGGCTGAAGTAAGCGGGGTTGATAAAAATATCGCGCCCATCGGTCGCGGCGGTCGGAACCTGTTCGCTGCCTTCGATCCGGGCAAACAGGGCCAGGGAGCCAAAAAAGGGGGAACGGGTACACAGGCGCAGCAGGAGCATGCTCAGGCGTTGCTGCAGATCAGGGTTAAGCTGCATCACTGGCTCACAATTCCAATAACTGCTGATACTCAATGAGGAACTGCTGAATCGGAGCATCTTGCTTGATAAGCTGCCCCAGCGCTTTCATCTCACCCTTGGCGCGCATCAGGCGAAACAAGTCAATAGCACACAGTTGGACCCATTCGGGTGAGGCTGTTTTGACCAGCCAGCGGAAGGCATGATAGGCCGCCTGGGCATCTTTGGCCCGGCTGGTCAAGCCGATGGTGGTGGCATAACAGAGCGAGGGTTCGCTGGGAAAAGGGAGATCAGCCCCGTCCCCCTGCACAATACGTTCCAGATCGGGGACACTCGTATAGAGCGCGCTGTAGGCATTAAACTCGGCCGCGACCGACCTGCCTACCGCGGCTGTCACTCCCAGACCCGCTTTGAGTAAATCACTGGCCATAACCCAGGAGCGCGGTGAAGGCCAGGCCATCTGCTGCGGCTCCAATTTGTGCAGCAAGGCCGGGCGAAAGGCCAGGAAGGCGATGACCTGTTCGTGGACATTTTGGGCCAGGGCATACCGCTTGAAACTGTCGAAGTCCGGTTCAACCTCCAGGTGCAGAAACCGGTTGGCCAGCGGGGCCGGCATATCGTAAACAGCCGCCAAATCTTCTTTACGATTGCCGGCCGCCCAGATAAACCACCCTTCGGGCACGGTGTAGCTACCCACTCGGCGGTCAAGGATGAGCTGCTGGGCCATACCCTGCATCGTCGGGGGAGCCAGGTTCAACTCATCCAAAAAGAGAATGCCCGACCCTTCCCTGGGCAAAAACTCCGGCGGATACCAGCGGGCGACCCCGGCTTTGGCCACCGGCAGGCCGCGCAGATCGGTGGGGGCCAGTTGAGAGAGACGCAGGTCAATACATTCGAGGTTATGCGCCTCGGCCGCTTGCCTGACAATGCTCGACTTGCCGATGCCGGGCGGTCCCCAGATCATCGTGCTGATTTTTAATTGATGCCCGATGAGGCCATCCAGAAAGTCAGCTAATTCGATGGGTTTCATCTACCCTCACGATATCTCCGGCTATATTGTTGCGCATCTCATTTTTCTCGATGACTGTTTCTTCGACGCTGTCCAGTTCGATGCCAACGCGGTTATCCTGGATGCGGTTACGGCGAATCCCATGATGGTGAGGCATCGGCGCGAGACTACGATTTCTCGGCAAGGAACGGACTCCGTGATGCTGATTGGCCGCAATCCGAATGGCTTTTTCGTTGTGGAGAAAAACGTTGTTTTCAATCTGCCACTCGCGGCTGGTGTCATTATCCGGCACCGCCCGGGCGAACGAGGCGACATACTTTGACCAGAGCAGGATGCCGTACTGGTTATGGCGAAAATCATTGCCCTGCGCCTTCATATTCAAACCGTTTTCCACCGCGATACCGGCCTGCCGGTTGCCCCAGGCCTGATTATCCTCAAGGACATTGTCGCGAGAAAAACCCAGCCAGAAACCGTAATTGCTGTAATTGGCTTTGTTGCGCCGGAACTCGTTTCCCCGGCTAAAGGTCGCCTCAAAAGCGTTGTTGGGACTGTACGAGCCGTCATTCTCCTCAAAGAGATTGTGGCTGCAATCAACGTGATCGCCAGTGGGCGTCAATCCGGCTAAAAAGAAGCCATCTCCGCCCAAGCGAGCGTAATTCCGGCGGAAAACATTGTGGCAGGAGTTGTGAACCAGTAAAAAACCGGCGGCATCAGCGCCGAGGTGGCCGGCTGACTCTTCGATGGGGTGATAGCGGCAACAGTAATCGGCGTAGTTCTGGCTGAACAGACTGTGGCTGGTCTCAAACAGATGAAAGCCAAAGCCGCTGCAATAATTGGCAATATTGTTTTGCACCTTCAAATGGTGACACTGATAGCTGAGCAGGCCGTTCATCTGGTGCTGCAAATCGTTGTGCTGGATCCGGCTGTGGCCAACCTGCCAGAGGAAAATACCAGCCCCATAGGCCTGCTCAGCGGTTTGCCAGATATCAAGAAAGATGGTATTGGCTGGAACCTCGGCCGTGTTCGTCACCTGGCAGCCGGTAATGGTCAGCTTCTGGCAGTTTTCGGCATAGATACCGTGATAATAGTTGCACAGCCGCAAATTCTTGAGGGTCACGTTCTGGCAGTTTTTAAGGGTGATCCCCCGCCCACTCTTGTTCTTGCCCATCAAAAGAGCGCCCTGTCCATCCAGGACCACCTCATCATTGCTAATGATCAATCCCACCGGGAGGTGATAGGTTCCTGGCTGCAATTTTGTGTCTTGCTTAATCACCAGCCCATCCGCAGGAAGCACCACGTTTGTCATGGGGTCGATTCCCAGCGGGCCAAGATACGGTTAATGGCTGTTTCCACCTCAGCCCGCGCTGCTCGACGCTCATAGCCGCTCGCTAATAACCGGTCATAATTGGTTTCGGTATGTCGAATGTGAGCAATTACCGCCAGCCGGACGGCCTGCTCATCAAGCTCCTTAGCTGCCGCCGAACGACCCACCCGGCCGCTGTATTTCAGGCAGGCATGTTCGGCAATGACTTGCTCTCGCCCAACCGGGCAGCTGGGCAACAATTCTCGCACCCGCCGGGCAAAACTTTCGACATACTGCTGGTCTAACTCGACCCGGCGTTCCGCCTCACGCTCTCTGCGTCTGGCTCTAACCTCGCTGTCGGCCAGACATTCCTGTTCCGCCTGGGCCAATGCTTCCGCTTCGACGAGCAAGCCTTGCCGCTCATAACGCTTGCGCGCCCGGTTCCACTGCAACACTACCGCGCTTAAGGTCGAATGCTTGCGTGCCCGTCCAGTCAGCGCGGCATCTCCCGCCGGAAGAAAAATGAGATGGTCCAGGTCGGCGCAGGAGAGACACAAAGCCCCTTTTTCTTCGTCCAGGGTGATCCAGGCTTTGCGGCCGAGCTGCTCGCCGCACTCCCCGCACGAGGAGTCTTGGGTGGAGATAAACACTTTCAATTCAGCCGTTTGCTTCATCTCTTTTATCATCGGATAACAAGCCAGCCAGAAACGACAAAACTCGGCGGTACTCCGTCAGAATTCTATCACAAGCACCATTTATCAGCGAACATCTTAGCTGGCAATTAGCTGCCACACAGTACTCGTGCTTCAGATCAGGATATCATTCGCCTTGGTCAATGAGCGCTATTCAGCACCAGGTTTGATGTTAGCTAAGCCATACTTGTCTATTCTGCGGGGAGCTTTTACCTATACCCCGGCTATGAGGCAGTAGCTCTTTACCGAAAGTAAAAGGTGAAAAGCGTCGCCGGGAGTATTGTTATGGTAGAATATGGGTATAGATCAAGGAAAGTAAGATGAGCCTAACTGCTGTTAATGATGTACCCTGGCCTAAATTGTGGCATGCCTATGGCCCAGCGGTAGACATCCCTGAAACCTTGCACGTCCTACTAACCGGAGATGCCAACGCCCGGAACGAAGCCGGTTTGTATCTTGCCAACCGCGTTTACCATCAAGGCACCCGATACTCTTCATCGGCTGCGGTGGCCCCGTTCCTCATCGAGATCCTTCAACAGCCTGAATATCCAGACAAACGCGAGATCATTGAATTATTACTCGGTCTTGCCTTTGGCCTGGATACCCTGGCGCCTCCAGAAATGTTAGCTCAACCTGTTCGGCCTGAGTGGGAGAAGCTGATTGATTTGCAGGGTTCAGCTTTAGAGGAGTTCGAAACCAGATGGCAGCAGGGTGAGTTCGAACTTGAAGAGGAGCAAATTGACACCCTGGCTCAACTGTGGGTCTGGGACGCCTACCAGGCAGTTGCAACACGGGCAGAAGTCTTCTGCGACTTCGTCACGCCGAATTTTGATGATCCGCTGCGGTTAATCTCTGGCTACGCGCTGGCTCACTTTCCTCAGGTGGCCGGTAAGTCGCTGCCGCTGCTCCGAGCGCTCCTGGAGAACGAGCAGGCCGTGGAGTATCAAGTTAATCTTCTTTTCGCCGTAGCTCTGCTTGACCAGGCCACCCACGATCTGAAGGATGAACCCCGCTTACAAGCATTTTTCGAGCAGGCTCAAGGACCTCTCGTCCGGCTAGCCGCAGCCATTGCTCTGACCACAGTTCAGGGTAATAAAATGACCGATGATGTATTCGAATACTTGCTGCACTATTTGGGGTCTGTAAATCAAAGTTTTGATTTTTATTCCTGGTGTCTGTGGAACGAAGGCGATTTAACAGGCATCGCTGCCAACGCGATCAAGTATGCAGGGCGAGGACGAGAGCCAATTGCCACCCCCGTTTTAGCTGCAGCTATTCAAAAAATCCCACCCGGGCCAGGGTTTCGGCTGGCCTATGCATTCCTCGATTTGTTATTCAAGCGAGGACCAGAGGGCAGGATACGCACACCGGCAGAATTAAGTACGACAGAAAGAGGATATGTAGATGCTTTCACCCAGTCGGATCATTACCGTCTCTGGATGGGCTCTGATTACGGACTGCCGACGAATACCAATGATCTTCGGCGGTGGGGCAATGTTTGGAGCAAATTATAAGTTCTGGCGACAATTATGATGAGCCATCCCTCTTCATCGGGGCCGAAATCTGAACGGGTGTGGGTACTATTCCTAATGGGCATGGTGGCTTCGTGACAATCCCCTAATATAAACATGAGTAGTTCCCTTAGCAGCGGCGTCGAAGCGCCCGTTTTGCAGTAAAATGCGGCGTCTAAGCGTCATTACTTACAAAACACAGAAAGGAAAACTACTCATGCCAACCCATTATAGCACACTTTTTGTTACTTTGGATATTGGCAAGAACGTCAATTGGCTGGCAGCGTATGCCGGCTTTGACCTTAAGCCAGTCATCCCGCCGTTGGTGGTGCTCAGTAACCGCAGCGGGTTTGAGCGGGTCACCGCCGAAATTGACCGATTGCTGAGCAGCGGTCAGTACCAGCAGGTGGTCCTCGGCCACGAGCCGACTGGCATCTACCACCAGGGCTGGGGGCGGGCGCTGGCCGAGCATTACGCTGCTCACCGGGAGGGACGTGCCCAACCGTCCCTGGAATACCGCCTGATCAATCCCCTGGTCAGCAAACGCCGCCGGGAGCAAAGCAATAATGGCCGCAAACGCAAGTCCGATAAAATTGACCTTTTGGCCATGGCCTTGTGTCTGCGCGACGGTCAGGGCCAGCCGGCTTTTGTGCCCAGTGGCGCTGACCTGCAATTCCAACTGTGGAGCCAGAGCTATTGCCAGCTTTTCCAGGATCAGCATCGGCTGGGGTTACGGTTGTTGGCCCAACTGGACCGGCTCTGGCCCGGCGCGGTGGTCAATCTCAAACGTTTCCGCCAGATGCACCCCACCCTTGAACCGCCTGTACCCTTGATCCTGTCCCGCCCGCTTGAACGGGAGCGGGTCCGGGCTATCCTGGCTCATTGTCCCAATCCGCACGATTTTCTGGCCCTCGGTCAAGAGGGCATCCAAGCTTTCTACCGTCAGCACCTCGGCCGCTGCGGCCCGGCGACCGCCCAGTTGGCCTTCCAGGTCGTCAGCAAGGCGCTGTTGCCCCCACCTGACATCGCTCAGCCCTTGGCTCAGCAGCTTCAGGCCGATTTTCAGCGTTACCTGTCTCTCGAACAGCAGCTCCACACCCTAGCCGAGCAGACCCACACCCTCGTCCCCGGCTCGCCCGCCGAGGTCCTGACCACCATCCCCGGCGTCAGTGCCTTCCTGGCCGCCCGTTACTTGGCTTACCTCGGCCAAGCCCAACGCTTTACCTCCGCCGCCCAGGTCTGGGCTTTTGCCGGTTTTGATCCCGTCCTCGAGCAGTCCGGCGATTTCCGCCGCGTCGGTCACATCTCCAAAAAGGGTGCGCCCGGTTTACGCAACACCCTGTACCAGATCGGCTTCCACACCAGCCAACACCTACCGGTCATCGCCCGCGTCAAACAGGCCGCCCTCAAACGCGGTCTCGGCCAGGTCGGGGCCACTATCCACGCTGCCCAAAAAGCCAACCGCCTCTGCTTCTACCTACTTTACCACCAACTGCCCTTCGACCCCAACCGTTCCCGCTGAGGCCGATGATGTCGCTTAACCCTCCGCCCCGCTGTCGCAGTCCACCCGCCTGCCCCGGCTCGCCTGCCATAGTCTGACCGGTCTGGCCTCTCCCGGCAGCAGCTTCCCTGGTCATTGATCTCGTCAATCCCCTGGACGCCCTGACGCCGCTGTTGATAGCCGGAGACCGCCCACCCGGTTCCGCCAGTTTAACGCCGTAGTAGATATGGGCGCTCTGACGCCGCAGTAACATCCATCAGGAGGGCGGCTGGCTTGACCGGGTTTTTCCCCTCGCTGCTCGCCGGGTCTGGCCTATCCGGCCGGTTATACTGTTTCTTTCACTGGGGTTCGCGACAACGCCGGGCGTAGTTTGTTGTCTCTGGGCGCGGAACTTGACAAATCGAGAAGATGCTCTTCATCGGGGCCGAAATCTGAACCTGGCAAAACAAATCCACATAACCGGCCAGGTTAAAAAGTGACAATCCCCTCTTCATCGGGGCCGAAATCTGAACCGCGGTGGATGCGTCACCACACGCGGTCTTTACTCTGGGTGACAATCCCCTCTTCATCGGGGCCGAAATCTGAACCCGGCTTTCTTCAAGGCCAATGGCAAACCCAATTTTGAGTGACAATCCCCTCTTCATCGGGGCCGAAATCTGAACTGGCCGGTACCAGACCTGGCTGCATAGCGGCCTGTACTACGTGACAATCCCCTCTTCATCGGGGCCGAAATCTGAACCCACCGAGGTTCCGACTGAGGAACCCACCGAAGTTCGTGACAATCCCCTCTTCATCGGGGCCGAAATCTGAACCAGGAAAATATCACCCCGCAAGGTGATAACTAACTGTGTGACAATCCCCTCTTCATCGGGGCCGAAATCTGAACCTGCTATTCCGCAGTGTTCCCCGGAATACTGAGGAATTTGTGGTGACAATCCCCTCTTCATCGGGGCCGAAATCTGAACCAACAGGAAGACATTGAGAGACTTAGAGACTTTTATTTTGTGACAATCCCCTCTTCATCGGGGCCGAAATCTGAACTTCGGGAACTGATCCTATTAATCCCAAAGCAAGGGAACAAGTGACAATCCCCTCTTCATCGGGGCCGAAATCTGAACCCCTGTATGCAGTCAGCGCAGGAATTTGGGGTTCTGTGTGACAATCCCCTCTTCATCGGGGCCGAAATCTGAACTTGCAACTATTTCCAATCATTCCTGTTCATTGTTTTCTGTGACAATCCCCTCTTCATCGGGGCCGAAATCTGAACCTACTAGGGGGCCGACCATGATTAAAGAAGAAGTAGTAATGTGACAATCCCCTCTTCATCGGGGCCGAAATCTGAACGAAAAACGTGAGGATGCTCAAATGAAACACATGATAAGTGACAATCCCCTCTTCATCGGGGCCGAAATCTGAACTTCTCTTTAATGGTTGCGGTGATGTTGATGGTTCCTGGTGACAATCCCCTCTTCATCGGGGCCGAAATCTGAACGTCCTTTGACTGCCTTCAGAGTTACTCATGAAGATTATGTGACAATCCCCTCTTCATCGGGGCCGAAATCTGAACTCAGAAAAAAACGTTAGGAGAATTTATTCTCCTAAACAATGTGACAATCCCCTCTTCATCGGGGCCGAAATCTGAACAAAAAAGACTCACAAGCCGGTTAAGGGAGGAAAGAATCGTGACAATCCCCTCTTCATCGGGGCCGAAATCTGAACTCAGATCCTGCCCTTCCCGGGCGCCGTCGCGACAGAAGGTGACAATCCCCTCTTCATCGGGGCCGAAATCTGAACTTTTGTTCAGAAGGCCGCAGCCGAAACCGGGGATGATTGTGACAATCCCCTCTTCATCGGGGCCGAAATCTGAACTCACCGCCGTGCAAATGGCTCTGGGTGGAATGGTGATGGGTGACAATCCCCTCTTCATCGGGGCCGAAATCTGAACTCCTGGTCCCAAGACCCCGATCTCCAGTACGAGTGGTTTGTGACAATCCCCTCTTCATCGGGGCCGAAATCTGAACGTTCGGGTGGTAACGGACGAAGATGATCAAGATAATATGTGACAATCCCCTCTTCATCGGGGCCGAAATCTGAACGCAGGGTGGAACCATTGCCGAAAATGGTCTGCATGATCGTGACAATCCCCTCTTCATCGGGGCCGAAATCTGAACCGACTGTGTACCTGACACCTACCTCATGGGCGAATTCGGTGACAATCCCCTCTTCATCGGGGCCGAAATCTGAACCAATGGCACCCCCCCCACGGAATATCGGGAGGGAGTTCGTGACAATCCCCTCTTCATCGGGGCCGAAATCTGAACCCGCTATAGCTGACAAGGTAGTACACTTTACCAATTAATTGTGACAATCCCCTCTTCATCGGGGCCGAAATCTGAACATGTGATGGTGTGGGCGGCCCAGAAAGTCAAGGCTTTGCGTGACAATCCCCTCTTCATCGGGGCCGAAATCTGAACTCAGGTGACTATTGTCACCACGGCGGCCCCGAAAAAGTGACAATCCCCTCTTCATCGGGGCCGAAATCTGAACATCACCTGCTCACGGCCGCAGTCTCTTTTACCAAGGTGACAATCCCCTCTTCATCGGGGCCGAAATCTGAACACGAGCAAAATTCACGAGACCGAGGCCCAAATCAAGGTGACAATCCCCTCTTCATCGGGGCCGAAATCTGAACCGGGCGTACCGGTAGGGGTGGCTGTTGGCGTGTTGAAAAGTGACAATCCCCTCTTCATCGGGGCCGAAATCTGAACTGAACGGCAATGGGAGGGGGCATCATGAGCTTGCGTGTGACAATCCCCTCTTCATCGGGGCCGAAATCTGAACATGAGACCACGGCCCCAATCACCAGGCATCAGGTATGTGACAATCCCCTCTTCATCGGGGCCGAAATCTGAACAAATGACCCAGCGGGCAGCCCAGGAAGCGGCTAAGATTGTGACAATCCCCTCTTCATCGGGGCCGAAATCTGAACCGCATTTTGTCACTCGCCAAAAACTCCCCATCAGGAGCAGGAAAACAGACCTCATCCGCAACTTGTTTCCCACCGCTGCGCCTTATATTACTATCTTCCCTATATTTCCCCCACACTGCTGCCTGCGGCGAGAGACGCCAAACCATCCCCCAAAAACTGTACATCTTCTCTTTTTTTGTCACTCCTTTCGCCCTGCAATCCTGTCCAGGGTATAATTTCCGGCAGTCCAATCGGCCTTTATTCTCATTTCGGCCGATTGCAGTTAAAAGTGATGGGGGATGCGTTACTTTTTACGCATCACGCATCACGAAATAAAGTTCATCACCGTCTATTTTACACCATTTTTATTTTGGAGGCAATCACCCATGACCACCCTCCGGCAAGCTCTAACCCTGACTCCCTGGCGCTTACTCCTGTTCATAGGCCGACAGCGGGGGCTCTCGCTCTCCTCTAAGATCAGCAAAGCCGATCTGGTTGAACGCCTGTCCGCTCACTTACCCGATCCGTCCGACCTGGAGACCTGCCTGACCGGCCTGCCGTTAGAAGAACGCCAGGCCCTGGTCGGCCTGCTCACCGCCGGAGGCAGCGTCCCGCTGCGTTACTTGCAGCCTTTCTACGGTTCACTTCGGTCCTTCCGCCAGCTTCCGACCCATTATCCCGCCCGGACCATTCCTGCCGCCGCAGCCGCCGGCATCCCGCCCCTTTCACCGTTAGAACGACTGCGCGCCCTGGGCCTGATTTTTCACCATCGCCCTACCCAGGAAATTTTTATTCCCACCGACCTCATCCCACCCCTTCGGAACATCCTGGCCCAGGCCAGTGAGGAGGAGGCGAGGGCGCGAGGACGCGGGGACGCGAAGAAAGAGAGTTCCCTCGCCTCCTCGCCTCACGCCTCCTCGTCTCCTCGCCTCCCCTTCCCCCCCGTTGACATGTTCTGCCACGATCTGACCTGTCTGCTGGCGCTATTCCAAACCGCTGATGTCCGGCCCTGGCACGGGCGCTGGCTGCCGCCCGGCCTGTTGCAAGAATGGGGTCAATGCTGCGCCGTTCCACCCACCTCACCCGCGGCCCGCAGCGAACTGCAAACCGGCCGCCGCCGTTTCATCCACTACCTGGCCGAAAGCGCCGGCTGGATTGGGGGTCAGGGGTCAGGGGCGGGGGGTCAGAAACCGGCTGCCGATATTCGGCCCCCGGCCCTTGACCCCCCGCCCCTACTGACCCCCACCCCTGCCACCTGGCTCTGGCTTCAAGCCGGACGAGAAGCGCGGCTACGGCAGCTCTGGCAAACCTGGAGCGCTCCCCAACCGGAATTATGGCGGGCCTACCGCCTGCCCGGACACGAGTGGCTGGCCAATCCGGTTCGCTTGCTGGACCCCCTCCATCAAGCCCTGATTGAACTGGACCTCACCGACCCCATTCACTTTGCCCGTACCCTCCTGATGCGTACCCCTGCACTGCTTGAACTGGTTCCGGCCAATCTACTTGACCCTATTAAAACGCTGGTCGAGACAATTGAACAACTTCTCACCGGTCCTCTGGTCTGGCTGGGAGTTCTATTAAAGGATGAAGGCGGAAGGATGAAGGCGGAAGGCGGAGTTTTTTCATCCTTCATCCTTCATCCTTCACCCTTCACCCACCCCCTCTCCCCAGCACCACCGCCCTACACCAAATTCCGGCTTCAAAGCAATTTGCAGTCCGACCCGCTCGACAGCACCTTTACCATGACCATCGAAAACGGCCTGCCGGAGCCGTTGGATTTGATGGTGGCCATGGAGGTAGGAAGTAGGGAGGCAGAAGAGCAGAGGAGAAATCGCCCCTGCCCCCCTGCTCCCGAGCGAAGCCTCCCCGTGGGGCTGCGCCTCTGCTATCAAATTACCGCCATCAGTTTTATCAATGTCCTCCAACGCAACTGGTCGCCCCCGGCCCTGCTCGATGCGCTTAACCGGCTGGTGGAACGACCTTTAACCCCCCAGGAAATAACCCTGCTCCATGTTTGGGCCGACCTGGCTGAACGCGTCACCATCCGCCCTGCCACGCTGCTGGAAACGAGCGATCCGGCCATTATTACCCGTCTGGCCTCAACCCGGCGAGGCCGCGCCCTCATCCGGCAAACTCTGTCCCCCCGCGTCATTGTGGTTGATCCGGCCCGGCTCAATCAGCTAGTCAACCGTTTAACCGAACAGGAAGGCGTCCCGCCAAAGGATGAAGTCAGAAGGATGAAGGATGAAACTCTTTATCCTTCATCCTTCCTCTGGCTCACCTGCCGGGTCTACCAGGAGTTGGGTCGCTTTCTCCGCCTGCCGGTTCGCCTGCCGCAGGCGTTGCTCGATCAGGTCGCCGGCCTGGCCGATTCCGCCAATTTAAGCGCTGCTGAGAGCGCTGCCGGGCAAGTTCTGGCCGAGCTGCAGCAGGTGATCGAGGGGCGAGCCATTTTTCCGGCCTGGCCCGAAGCCGGTCTGCCGCTTGAAGAAACTGTTCCCCTTATTCAGACAGCGCTGGCTTCGGCCCAAAATCTTGACCTGCTGTACTACACTGCCGGGACTGACCGGCTCGCCCGACGGGTCGTCGAACCCTATCGCCTGGAGTGGCGAGGAGGCGAAGAGGCGAGGAAGCAGAAGATAGAAGATAGTGGATGGAGGATGGAAGACAGCAATCGTAAATACCCAAAGGGCACGATGTCTGAAATCGTAAATCCGCCGGAGGCGCGCAAAGCGAAATCCAAAATCGTAAATCCAAAATCGGGCATTCCCTATCTCGTCGGCTTTTGCCACACTGCTCAGGCCGAGCGGGTCTTTCGCCTGGATCGCATTCAGGAGATAACCCTGGTTCCTCGCCCCGACGAAGACGGTCAAACCTGGGAAGACTGAAACAACAACCTGGTTAAACAATTCAAACAAGAAGGGTTGGAGGGCTGGAAGATTGGACATTTAACCAGCCTGCCAATCCTCCAATCTTCCCAACTCTTCCGCTTGCCCTCAGTTTCTACGAGTTCCCTCAATTCCCTTAGCTGCCTTGCTCAAACCAGTCAGCCTCACGCGGCACGGTAGCCAAGAGCCGGGCGACATACAAAAGGGCCGCCAGGTCCGAACGATCCAGTTCGGCCATAATTTCGGGCAGAGCAGCCCGGTGATTGGCTTCCATAACCCCCAGGTTGGAGTTTTGGGCTAAATCGCGGCGGGGATAAAGACATAAGCTGGCCAGCGTCCGGCGAACCTGCGCCGCCCGTGTCCGGTCGGCTGGAAAAGGTTCGCGCCACAGTTGGCGCTGATACCAGCCATTCGGTTGAGGTTTGCTTGAATCGGTTTCATCTTCCATCGTTGCAGCTCCTTGTACGGTTGCAGGGTGCAGAGTCGCAAGGTTGCAGGGTCGCAAAGTCGCAGTTTAAAACCTGCTACCTGCTACCTTGTTACCTGCTATCTTGCTACCTGCTACTTTGCCTGAAGCCACACAAAAGCAGCGCCCCCAAGATGAACCGGGGGCGCTGTTTGGCAAAAGGCAACAACAGAATATAATACCGAACAGCCACCACCCTGGTAGTGCAGGGAGGGGGTCAGAGACCCGGCCGATGTTAGCGCATCCGCCGGGTTTCGCTTTTGTCTGGCAATTTAATTTGCAGATACTATAGCACTTAGGGGAACACTGTCAAAAAGGGGGAGTAGGAAGTAGGAAGTAGGGAGTAGGTAGGGTAAAAAGAGCTTTCCCCTTACTTCCTACTCCTTACTTCTTACTCCTTACTCCCGGAACTCCGCACCAGATAAAACGGCCGCACCTCTGCCTCGGTCCGCTCTTGTCCCCAGATCCGGCGCTTCTTCAGGTCTTCTTCCGATAACACATAAAAGCGAACATTATCTTCCTCTTTATTGATAATCTCCTTCAATTCCTGACGCAGTTTGCGAAACACCTCCGGCTTCAGGTCACACTCAAACACACTGTACTGAACATGCGCCCCATAATCCTTGAGGGTTTTAAAGACCTCATTCCGGCGTTTATCATCAGGAATATCATAACTGATCACAACAAACATACTTATCTTCTTAATCGTAAATCGTAAATTCAGCAGATCACAATTTTGTTCGCTCCAAGCCGGTCTGCGACCGGCGTCCGGGGGTCGCAGACCCCCTCTGAGCTTAAATCTGTGATCTACTGAACACTGACAGTGTACTAGCTGCTGCTCAGACGTTCCATTAACGCCTCGTTCGCCAGGGCATCGGCCAGGCGGTTGGCCTCGCGGGGGATAAAATGGTAAGTGATGGTTGGATAGCGGTGCGCCAGGCGGCAGGCTTGAATGTGCCAGCGCTTGAGGTTAGGGCTGTTTACCGCATAGCGGCCCTGCATCTGCCCAATGACTACCTGGCAATCCATATAAACCTGTAAATAACGCGGTTGAAAGGACTGGACCGTTTCCAGGGCCAAAACCAGAGCCGCATATTCTGCCTCAACACTCTTCATGGCCGGCATACTCCGTTTGACCAACCCGACAATCTCATTTTGCTCATTTCGGATGATCACCCCCAGCCCCGTAGCTCGTCTCCTCTCACCAATCGCCCCATCACAATAGATAGATAAATAATCAGGTCGTCTCTCGATCGTTGCATTCATCGCTTTGTCCTTTTAAATGGCAGCGTAGCAAGGTCGCAAAGTAGCAGGGTAACAAGGTCGCAGAGGCGCAGGGTAACAAGTAGCAGGGTAGCAATCTGGCCACTGATTTCTGCCTGCGCCCTACTCCCTACTCCTTACTCCCTACTCCCTACTACACCACAAACGGTTCATAATCTTTTGCCTTACCCAATACCACCCGGGCCAGGCGGCGCACTTGCAGTTCAATCGCACGCCGATACGAGGTCTGTCCACCCGCGTCTGGATGCGCTACGGGTTCGCCCAGGCGTTTTTCATACACTTCGATCAGCCGGTCTATCGCCGCCTCGGTTAAGCGCAGCGGCAACTTGGGGTTGGCCGTTTGTTCAAAACTGGCGGCGGTCATCTGGCCCTCATTCACCAAGCCCAACACCAGCCCATCCACCAGCACCGGACGAAACTCCTCCATCATATCCAGCGCCAGCGAGGGACGGCCATAATCAATGGTATGAAAAAACCCCAGAAAAGGGTCCAGCCCTACCAACTGCACCGCAGCCGTAACATCCTTTAACAGCAAACTGTAACCAAAACTCAACAAAGCATTTACCGGGTCGGGCGGCGGAAAGTATTTACGCCCTTGAAACCCCAGGTTGGCTTTCAGCAAGCGTTGAAAAGCGCCCCAATAAACAGCCCCGGCGCTCCCTTCAAACCCGCGCAGCGAGTCCAGGGATTGCGCCTGTTGCGCCTGCCCTACCAGGCGGCCCAAACTGCTAATGGCTTGCTGAACCGGCATAACGCTGCTCGCCTCCCCCAACCGGGCCTGCAACAGTCCTCGTTGATTATGCACTTTGCCCACCACCACCTGGCGGGCAATAGCCAGATTAGCCGGCTCGTGGCTCATTTTTTTTAGTTGAGCATGGCGTAACTGGGCAAACTTGGAGCCGGTGTGCATCAACCGGCCTCTAAACTTGCCGTAGAGCGACAAAAAAACCACATCCACTTCAGCCTGCAGCAGCATCGCCACTGCGGACGAAGTTACCTGCACATTACCAAATAGAACCAACTGATCCAGGTGAATCAACGGCAAATCCAGCAGCTCCTTCTGCTCGCGGGTCACCACCAGCCGCTCGCCCCGCCGCCGCACCACCGCGCCCTGTTCTCGCACATAAACTGGAGCCATTTTACCTCCATTTCGGAGTAGGTAGTAGGGAGTAAGGGGGTCAGAAATTCATTCCCTACTCCTTACTCCCTACTTCTTACTCCTTACTGCTCAGTTAAGTTGAATTTTGCTCTTTAATAACTGGATAGAGACGTCTAAGTTTGATGCGAGCATCATCGGTGGTGAATTGCCACTGGATGGTTACCTGTGCGGCATTTCGCTTTTGCTCCCAGGCGGCCACTTCAGGAATAAGGGTCTCCTTATCCGGGATACGGCGATTTAAGCACTGACGCGCCAAGACTGACAGTTCACATTCGGCCACATTGAGCCAGGAACCGTGCTCAGGGGTGTAATGCCACTCAAGGTTGGCAGTAATCCGGCGGGCTTCAGTCGGTGGGAAAGCTTCGTACAGGCAAGCCGGGCTATGAGTGTTAAGGTTATCCGTGAGCAGCACGACCCTGTCAGCCTGGGGATAATCCTCATCCACCAAACTGCGTAACTCCTCGGCAAAATCGAGACTGGTGCGCCGATCCGTCACCCGGACTTTCCGCCAGCCTCGCAGGGGTTCAACTTTCATAAACAGGTTGATACTACCATTGCGGGTGAATTGATAATCCTGGCGAACCACTTGACCCGGCTCCATCGGTAACGTGCCCTGCGGCGTATCGTGCAGGGTTTTGCTGATTTCATCTAAAGCAACCACCGGACGTTTGGGGTCATAAGGCCGATGATACACCTCCAAGACATCTTCCATCTTGGCCACAAATCGAGCCGAGGGTTGCCCAATACACCAGCTTTTTACCCGCCAGGGGTGCAGTTCGTTTTTTTTAACCGCTCCCAGACTGCCACGTGGCTGATTTCTTCCACCACCTCTAGTTCCACCAGTTTATCGGCCAACAGCCGCATCGTCCAGCGGGCATAGCCTTCGGGCGGATCACTACAGGCCAGCAGGATCAGTTTAGCTTCTACCTCCCCGGTTAGTTTGGGGGTCTGTCCCGGTCGAGGTTTGTCGTACAACGCTGCCTCCAAGCCTTCCTCGACATATCGTTGCCGCACATTGACCACCGTTTTCTGGCTACACAGCAAGGCCGCCGCGATGGCCTCATCGGTCCAATGGTTTCCTTGACTGTAATCCGTCAGTAACAGTATCCGTGCTCGCATTTGCGTTCGAGCCGGTTCATCGCCACTATGGATGATCTGTTCCAGACGTTCTCTATCTTCGGTTATTAAGGTAACTCTTCTATGTTTGCTCATGGGCATAAGCTTATGCCCTTTGGTAAATTAAGTAAAATCTAACTTAACTGAGCATTACTACAATTGAAAATATTCATTCCGTAAAAAGAAAACGCCTAAAAACTGGAACCCCTGGTCAAAATGGACGACGCCCGACTTATGCGGATTGATCTCCAGCCGCACTTGTTGCAGCACTGCCGCCGCAGTCTGCAACGCTTGCTCAGCTTCTCCTTTATGGCGGCAAAAAATTAGCATATTGTCGGCATAGCGAATCAGGGCATGCTGCTGCTGAACCAGGAGCAGATCAACCTGATGCAAATAAATGTTGGACAACAGCGGCGAGATCACCGCCCCCTGCGAAGCGCCGGCAGTGGCCTTCAACCCGTACAACTCGTTAAAAATTCGGGCATTCAGCCAGGCTTTGATCAGCTTCAAAATCAAGGGGTCGGCAACCTGCTGCCGCACAAAATGGAGCAGCAGGTCTGAGTCGAGGCTATCAAAACAATCCTTGATATCTATATTCGCCACCCAGCGCCGGTGCGCCTGCCGGTGCGCCATCACCACCTCAACCACCTGAGCAATATTCCGGCCCGGCCGGTAGCCAAAGCTGCACGGCAGAAAGTGGCGTTCAAAATATGGTTCGATACAATCGTGTACCACCCGCTGCACCACCTTGTCGCGCAGCGTCCACAAGGCCAGGGGACGCAAACCCCCATTGGGTTTTGGGGCTAACAAGCGTTTGACCGGGCGGGGCCGGTAGCGTCCCCCCAACAGTTCTTTTTGCAGGTCTACCAGGTTAGCTTCCAGGTTGGCCTCAAACTGTTCAATGGTCACGCCATCCACCCCGGCCCCTCCCCCGGCCGCTCTCACTCTAAGCCAGGCCCGCCGCAACGCTTCCATAGAAAACAACACATCCGGCTTAACCTGCTTCAACAGGCCGCGCGGGTGGGCCAGCAACTGCGCTTCAGCCGGCGCCGGTAAGAAAAGAGATTTAGGCATAAGAAATCCTCCTTGAAAATAAGTGTCATGTCAGTGCGAGACCGAAGGTCGAAGCAGTCTCCGATCCGCGATCCGAGGATTGCTTCGGCCTACAGCCTAGCAATGACATTTTCATTGTTGGTGTTGTCTCAGTGGGACTATCCGCCTCTTGCCTCCTTTTCAGGTTCTTTACCTGCTTCAACTTTCGGTGACGACTTCTCCGAATCGGCCCGCACGATTTCTACCCGTAGCCGGGGCCGGCTCTGCCAGCGTCCATAAACGCTCCGGCAAATCTGGCTTATTCGATTTTTGGTTCCATGCCACTGTTTATCCATCAGGCTGTCTCCTTCCGCTTCAAAATAAGCTATTGCCGCCCGGCCCAACCCCCAGGTACAGGACCAGCCAATCAAGCCGCTGGCTGCCCAGCCGACCACCGGGATCAGTTTGGCCACCTGTTGAGCAGCGTAGCGCCCAGCCAGTCCCCCGGCGATAGCGATGACCACTTCGCGCCGGCGCAAATTATTAGCCGGGCGGTCGTATAAAGTGGCAATACGCAGCATCAATCCGGCCAGGTTTATAATCTGAACAGGCAGGTCTACCAGAGGAATTGGCTCCAGGGCTACCAGGCCATTGACCAAAGCGGCCTGCCCGATCAATCGTTCAGCTGCCTGACTGCGAAAACCGCGTAATTCCCGCCCCAAAGCCACAGTAAGATTGGGACACAGATGCATCATTTTCGATAGCAATGAATCCGATATGTTGGCCCCGGTCAAGGCCGAAACGGGCAGGACCCGCGCCCCCAGGCGCGACTCGATCTCGGTCTGGCGGCCGGGCAAATCGGTTTCAATCAAGTCGCTCTTGTTCAAAACAATGAGCAGCGGTACACCCAACCGCCGCAAGCGGCCTATCCAGCGATAATCGGCCGGCTGCAGCCCGGCTGCACCATCTAAAACATAGATCAACAGGTTAGCACCTTCGGCCAAAATGAGTGAATCCGGCGTGCCCAGCGGTATTGTTCCAGCCAGGCCGGGGTTGTAACCAAAGCCATTTTCCGGTAAGCCGAAACTGAACCCATCAGGCCGGCCAAAATTAAACAGACCCGTTTGGCCATACTCACTCAAATCCTCCGGCAAATCTACCAGGCAAAACAGGCCAAAATCTTCAATTGGCTCGGCTAACCTGGCCCCAAAGTTTGAACCGTTAGCCTGGCCGGTCTGTGGAGTTGACACAGTCCAGCCGCATAAATGGTTGAATAATGAAGATTTTCCGGCTCCGGCCAGACCCAGCAGCACAATCCGGGCTTGACTCTCCTGGTGTACGCTCTCGCGGGTTTGTTCCAGATCAAGATTATTCAACCAGTTGGTTAAACCGGGCCAGTTTTTTTTAAGTTTTTCCGACATCATAGAAACCTCCTTAGAAAATAGACCGCCGACGGCTGACCGCCGACCGCCGAAAGATAAATGATGCGACCTTGTTACCGTTCCAGGGTATCCACCTCCTTCATCTCCATCCCCCACTGTATTCGCCGCAGCGTGACCAGCCCTAACTCCCCAGGTTGGCGGCTGGGCAGCAACCTAGGGGGCTGGCTGAGCGTCTGAGCCAGTGGAGCCAGGGGTGAGGCCTCCCCGCCGGGTAGGAGGAGCCAGCTTTCCAGGCGGACCTGGACGCGCGAACGCTCGACCAGTGTTGTTTCATCGTAGCGCCAAAAAGGACGCGCCAGCTCTACCAGGCCAGCTAACCAATTGGCCCTGGCTCTTTCATCCGGTAACTGCCGGATTACCGCTTGATCTACCGCCATCTTTATCACCGGCGTAAGCGCCTGGGCCGTCTGTTCAAGTAAACGAGCCAGGATGGTTTCGGCCTGCATCGCCTCGACGACCCATTCGTTCAGCGTTCCCATCTGCTCCTGTACCCGTTTGGAGTCAAACTCAAGCGTCTCCTGGTATAGGGCTGCTATCAACAGTTGATCCCAGGGACCGCTTGATCTCTCTAAACAACGTTCCAATTGTTCGGGCCAATCGGTCAGGCTGGCGGAGGTTGAGGCTTTGACCACCTGCTGGCAAGTGCGGCTCCATTTTTCGACCAGCTCACGCCAATCCGCCAAAAGCTGCCGATAAAAGGGCAATAACTCTTCGTAATAGGAAACCATTTGCCAGGTAATCAAGCGTCCCCGGTTTAGATGAGCAAAGCTGCGGGCGCTGGTTTGAGCCTGCCGGCATCTGAGCCAATAATGCGGCCATTTCAAAGGACGGCTGCTCCAGAAGAAAAACATACTGAGCGGGGAAGCAGGAAAGCCAGCCACGCTTTGAGCCATAGTTTCGGCCGCTTGACCTAGCTGCTGGTCAAGGTCGGCCAGGTCCATTTCGGCTTCTTCCTTTTTTTGCTCCACGCCTTCAATAAAAGCCTCCAGCATATCGCTCATCTCCGCCAGATAACTCTGAGCAATCAGAACTGCGCCTGGGCGATTTTGAGCCAGGGGTTGGGCCAGCCAGGTTTCAGCCTGTTCAAGCCACGCTGCCCGTAGTTCTGTCAAAGCCGGGATGAGTCTCTCTCTGCTGACCACCAGCCACTCATCCTGCCAGCGTTGGGCGGCGTGTTCAAGGTCGGCCTGGGTATTAACCAGCAGCCACGGCCATGGCGGGTCAGCCACCAGGTTGGATAGATAATTCGGTAGGGACGGCATGACGGCAGCCAGTCGTTCAAGTAGTACAGGGGGGCTTAATTTCTGGCCGATCAACCACTGCTGAACGCTCTCTCTGGCCTGCTGGGCCAGGTCGCCTTTTTGCGGCGAGTCTTGGGGCGGGGTGAACATCTGCTGAAGCAAAGCCTCACTCCACCGCGCGCTCAAAATTCTAATCAGGTCATCATCAGGCCAGCGTACACCGGCAAAGCCAAAACTGGATAGGGTCGTGTCCCAATCGCCGAGACTGTTCTCTTCCCAGTCTAACCCGGCGGCCGGGGCCTCGGTAAGGAGTAGGACCAGAAAACCGGCTGTGGCCTCAATGAGGCCATTGGCATCGCCAATAATTAATCCAACCTCATTCGTCATCCCGGCCAGAAAGCAGCCACGATCAAAGTGTCTGGCGAGAGTAGCTACCTCCCCCGGCTCACTTGCCCCCATTTCGTCGGGTTCAAGCGGGCCAGGGTAGAGCAATACTCCCGTGATACCCGCCAAGCAGGCCAGGGTGCGTTCCACGGTGTCGCGCAGTCTATCTGTTAGTTGAGCAATGACAGGCCATGTCCAGGTTTCAGTCAGGTCTGCAACCACGATGATATGGATTTCCTCAGGCCGGCGCAGGTTAACACCCAGACGGAGCAAGTGAGGCAGATGGTTAAGTTGAGAGATCTGGCCCAAGGCTGACTTTACCCGCCGGTCAAAGTCGTCCTGCCAGGCGGTAAAACCTGCTTCTGGCGAGATTAACAAGGGTGTGGCTGCAATTTCTTCGGTCACTACCGCCACGCCTTGAATAATCATCACCTCCCCAAACCGGTGGGCCAATTCGGCCAGCAGAGCCTCATTTGTTTTGGCTCCGGCTTTGCCCAGGCCGATCAGCAAGGTTCGCTGCATTTGGATATTCGCCATAAGCCTCGCTCCTTTAATGAGATAATTCAGGCCGGGCTTGATCGCCCTCCGCAGTGGTCCAGTTCAACGTTGAAAATTGGTGGATTTGGCGCAGTTCGTCCGCATAGGCCCGCACCAGACGTTTTAATTCCAGAACTAACTCGTCCGCCTGAAAACGGCCGTTGGAATGAGCGGCTTCATAATGCCGGCTGAGGGTGCGTAAGGTCGCCTCAACCCCTCGTTGAGCGACAACCTGTTCAACCCGCTCTCTGACTTCTACAACCAGGTTATCTTTGCCGATAAAGATATTCAGGCTGTTGGCTAACCCCTGGGCCAGTTTGACGGGTCGGGCTAACGGGTCGGCCGGGATATAATAAAAGTAAGCGCCCTGGTTGATAATAAAACCGAACAAAGACCCCAGAGCGAAAGTCTGGCGCGCTCGTTCGTTATCTGCCTGGAAATGAGGCAGAATATGTAGCGGGATATGTCCCCGAACTTGTTCATACACGGCTTGATAACTGTCCCACTGCTGCAATGCGGTATGAGCCGCGCCAATATGGGCCACAAAAGCCGTAATCCGGGCGGGATCGCCTGTGGAAACCAGGCTGCGCAGGTGGCGGCGATAGAGCGAGTCGGTTTCGTTGGGCACTCCCAACACTTCCAGCCGGTGCAGGGCCGCTCCTCCCTCCGGCAGGCGTGCCCGGTCCAGATTCCACGAGGGAGTGGCCTGGGTGAGCAGCCAGGTATAGTAATTCTCAATGGGGGTTTCAGCGGCCTGCAAAGCAATGACCTGCTCGACGGTCATGACAGTCAAGGGCGCAAAAGCGGGTTGACAGGCGGTCAATAAGCGTTGTTCCAGCTCGGCGGGAGCGGTATCGTGCCAATCCAGCGGCGAGACCACCTCATTGAAGAGGGTAGCCATGGTATCGGCGACGGGCGGCGCGTGAAGCTCAAACAGGCGCGTCATCAGAGTCGGGCTGGCCAGGGATTGAGTGGTCACTCCGGTCACCCCCAGACCTTGCTTGTCGTTATTTTCAATAACCTGCAATGTCCGCTGCACCGCTTTGAGGCGGCTGGTAACAGCTTGACAGGCAGCCAGGCCCGTTTGAACTGTCCGAGTTACATGGTTAAAAATGGTCAGCATCCCGGCCGTAACCTGGCTTTGCCAGCGCAGGGTAAATAGATGCTGGGCCGCCGTAAAGTAAGCATGTTGGGCGCGGGCAACTCGTTGACCCCGCCACAAAAAATTACTTTCCCCGGCTTGCAGAAAGACGGTCTCCAGATGGCCCAGCTCCTGGCCCAAGGCAACCTGCTGGCTCTCCCGTTCCATCTGAGCTGCGCTCAACTGGCTCCTGCTGGTGTCCAACCTGTCAAGCAGATGGGTGATAAATTGCTCTACAGCCGGCAGGCCAGCTTGCCGGGCCAGCCGGGCCATAGTGTCATTCAGCATGCCGGCGGCGCGGCCGGCCAGGCGAGCCTCATTTTGTACCAACCAGCGTTTGAAATCCGTGCCCAAACGGGCCTGTTCATAATCGCGCACGTAGCGCACTAACTCGCCGGGGATCGCCGGAGCCGATAAGCGGTTAACCCAACCGGGAACGATTAAATCTACGACCAGTGGACCGCCCTGGTCATCACTGGCCAACCGCTCCATCAGGCGAGCCGGCTCGAGTTCGGCGGATACGATGAAATCATCAACCTGTTTGATAAGGGCCTGGCAATGGTTTGAGGCAGGAACGAGCAAACCTCCCTCAATGACCCGGATTGCTTGTTGGGCGGCGCAGGCGCGAGCCAGGGCCGCTGCCGGAAAAACGAGCGAAGCCAGACCAAAGCTGCCGTAAAAGGTGCCATCGCCTTCTTCTGTCTGCCGGACCAGGACCTCGTCGAGATTATCGAAATCATTTTCGTGTTTTTGGCCTACCTGTGACCCAATCTGTAAAAAAATGGCCTCGGCCGCCAGCCGGCACACATCGCCCAGGCCATTCCAGGTATGGCCTCGTTCGTCAATTCCGTCTACCAGATAATAAATATTGAAAGGAGGCTGCTCGGTGGAAATCGTACGCCCGGTGGGATAACGGGCGCTGAAGCCGCCGTGGAGCATGCAATGATTCAACTCCTTGAGTGAGGCTACGGCGTTGGGCACCAGGTTAGGCCCATTTACCCCGTGAAAAGCCCGCGGCAGCACCCCGACCCCGGTGATGTAACAGAAGTCGGCCAGTGTGCCCAATTCATCGAACAAATCACGAATGATGTAAGCTATATCAAGAAAGGTACTGGAGCCGGTGCCGCCTACCAACGAGCTAACGATGATGACATTAATGCCTTCCCGTCTTTCGTCGTGCTGGCGGCCGGCCAAAGCCCAAATGGTCTCGCGTAAATAGGTTTCCACGTCGGCATAGCGCCACAATAAGGCCAGCAGGCCCAATGGCCGCAACTGCTTGGCCCCGTTGCGAAGAAAGGTTGGCGACAGACTGGCCATGACGCTGCCCAACCGTTCCTGAATAGCAGATTGGCGAGCCAGGTTGCGTTTGATATTGGCAACCGGTGTTTGCCCTATATCATGGAACTCGCTGCCCGGTTCCAGCCTGACAATGCGCCCCTGCTGATTTTCTACCACCTCTTCTTGAGCGGTATCAAATACCAGGAACTTTACCCACTGCTTGACCTGCTCGTTGTTCCAATTCTGCTCGATCAAGCTCTTTAGCCGTACCGTAATGCGGTGACCGGTTCCACCCAGCCCAACAACCAGCGTTGGGCGCAATCGTATTAATTTTTCGGTTGGATTTGTTTGTGTTTCCATCACATATCTCCTGAAAATAGTAGACGGCACCCCTTCGGGTGCTGGCCGCGCCCCTTCGGGCGTCCCCGAAGGGGGAAAGGGCGTAGACAGTAGACAGGGTACATCCCTTGTTACTTCCCTACTCCCTACTTCCTTACTTCATACTTCCAGTTACCCCGCTGGCGTAGATTTTCATATTTAAAGCGATAGCCTCCCAGGGTAATTACATCGCCGTCACGCAAGAACCACTCCTGACTGACCGCCATATTATTGACCTTTACCGCCGCAACAGATGCTTCGCCAGGCAGAGGCGTCAGGACCACCCCCGTTTGATCATCGGCGTCAAGACGGGCCGTGAGGCGAGCTGACGGGGTGAGTTGATCTGGCGTATGGGGCAGGTGAATATCGGCAGGGGGAATTGCTCCCAGGGTGATCTCCCAACGATCCAAACTATCAAGGTCCAGCCGGGCCGGATAACTGGCCTCGCCTGCCAGGGGGCGCAATGTACCCGTCAAAAAAAGCTTGGGCTGGTGATATTGGAGCCAGAGCCAACCTCCGCCCCCAACGGCCAAAACTGCCACGGGCAGCAAAACCCACCAGGCCAATGAGGTGTGAGAAGCCGGCTTTAAGGGGATCGGGGTAGGACTGGACGTAGGGGTGGCAGCGCGAGTGGAGGTTGGTTGGGGCGTGAGGGTTGGCGTGGGAGTCGGCGGGATAACCGTCGGCGTAGGGGTTAAGGTTGCAGTGGGTGTAACAGTAGGGGACGAGGTGGGAAGAGAGGTGGCGGTTGCGCTGGGAGTAAAGGTGGGGGTGGCCGGAGCAGGGAGGAAATCTTTCCAAACCGTCACCGTGCCCTGGCCGCTCAGGCGCACATACCAGGTTCCGGCTGGGGGATAACTCATCGCCCAAATTTCCTCATGGCTCTGGCCAGGTTGCCCCGCGTGTTGCACCCCGGCCCCGTTAGAATCGAGGCGTTGCCCGCCAGGAGAAATGATCTCGGCCTGCAGCGCTGGATCACTCTTGCGGATGACAAATGTTATTTGGGCCAGGCCAGCTTCAACCGTGACCGGCTCGACTGTCTCGGTTTGCACCTGAGTTTGGACAATAATTCCGGCAGTTGCCCGCCCGGTCAGCGTAACGACAATATCATGGTAGATGTCCAGCAGTTCATTACTTTGTCGGGCACGATAAAAGCGGCCGGGCGGGGTTTGAGCTGCCAATTCCTGCCAGAGAGGAACATAGATAGTTTCAATCTCCGGGTCCGCATCAGTGGACTCGTTTTGAAGCAGGATGACAAAAACGGCAATATTCTGGGCGACCAATCGCCGAGCGGTTTCACGCAACCCGGCGATGATTGCCATCTTTTCCAAAGCGGTAGGCTGGTTGCTCCATTCGGGTTTGCCGTCGGTGAGCAGAATCACCGCCCGTCGTCCCGGCGTGGTTGCAGCTTTCTGAAAGGTTTGTTCCGCCAGTTCAAGCGCTGCTTGCTGGTTCGTCCACTTCAATCGGGTGGGGTTGGCGATGAGACGAGCCAGTTCCATCCGACGGTTTTCATCGGCGAGAGGGGTAAACGGAGCGATAAGATGACTCTCACCGCCGAAAAAAATCACACCGAGTTGATGCACCAACTGGTCATCAGCGCCCAGGTAGGTGATAAATAAACGGGCCGCTTCGATACGGAGTAAATCGGGATCACTCCCTTGGCCATTTTTTTCGTACATTGAATTGCTATTATCAATGACCAGCATGACCTGATTTGGCGCCGCCGCAGTTTCTTGGGCCGCGGCTATTTGAGCCAGATATAGTGATAGCCCGACCAGGAGCGCGCAGGCCAGAATAAAACAAAACAAAATGAGCAAACAACAACCAAAAAGTCGTCGTTTGACTCGACGGAAACGGGCGCCTAAGCTAAAATATCGCCATAGATTTATCATTGATTCCTCCTCTGCAGGCCGTATCTTTAACCAACCAGGCGTGTTTAATTAATTGATAAAGTCGGTAACTCCGGCTGAGATTTTCGGGAGCCAGTAGACGATGATGATGCCAGATACAAAGCGATGCGTTAAATATATTTACACGGTGAGGTATAAACACATGGCATGGTGTAGGCCCGACCGACCTGTTCTTAAACGTTTCCTCCCTACAAAACGTCTATGGTGAAAATAACGCCATAGACGTTTTTTATAATTATGGCCTATACCTTCGGCGGCTTGTAGGGGGAACTCCCCCTACTTTCAGCAAGTAGGTTTTGAAGAAGGGTAGGGTAAAACCATGAGCTTGGCCAAAGAGGATCTAGGTTTAACTCCGCGTGAGTTTGCTGTGCTGCAAATGGTGAGTAAGGGGCTAAAGAATAAAGAGATTGCTCGAGAGGTCTTTTTAGCGGAGAAGACCATTGAGCATATGCTCAGTGTAAAAGATGATGATCGCGGTATTTTTCGAAAAATCGGGGTCAAGAACCGAGCTGAGGCGGCGGCGTGGGTTACCTCGTACCGGCTCCTAAAGGAGCAAAGTGATGCCCACCTTCAACAGGTCCGCCAAGTGAGGATCAACGGCAATGCCCGGCTGGCTATGATTTGGGCGGAACAGGCAGCAACCAGGCTGCAAGAGGAAATTTACCGCTGGAACTGTTCAGCCAAAATACTCCAGCCGATCCTGGGGAATCTGGGCCGGATTTTGTTCGAGCGTCTGATTGCGCATTTTGAAGTGGTCATGCCCCCAGCCATCCGGCCGTTGGCTCAAGAGCTTATTACTCAAATTCGAACCATTGCCACTGAGTGTGGCGACCAGGACCTGTACGGCTTGGCTGCTTATGGATCAGGGCTGGCCTATTATCTCAGCGGACAACGAGCCAAAGCGATCAAGGCTTTCACCGAAGCCTTGGGGTTTGTAAGAACTGACGATTACAAACTCAGTTCACTGCGCTATCTGGCCCTGAATTGGGCCTATCTGGGCGAACTGGCAAAATTCAAAGAAATGGAAGGCCGGATAAAAGATCTGCTCGGACGGGGAATTTTTGTCAATGATCACTTTATCTGTATGGCCCTCGAAGGGATGGGGCGCGGTCAAGGCATCCTTAAACTGCCTGAGGCCTTTGATACCTTAGAGGAAGGCTGGCGAATGTATACGAAAGTGAAATCGCCCATCAACAAGCTGCCTATGCGCCATGTGCAACTTACCCGAAGCGAACTTGAAGTAGGGCAATATTTTGATCTGGGGGATAAACAGAGAGGGCAATCGCGGCTAGAGGAGAGCCTTTGGCTGGCCCGCGATAATGGTTATGTCAGATACGAAAAATATCTTCAAAATTTCGTCAACCAGCGGGCGGCCTAAAGGTGATGATTATCCTCATGAAAAAACCAGTCCGTGGGATGGCGTTTTATTTTATCCAGTTTTTGAGTGAGTCGTTTGTGAAATTTTCGCCGCTGTGATAGGGAATGTTCCAGGTTTTGTTCCGCAAAAACCTCGTTCACTTCCATGTAAATACGTTCCTCACTCCAGTCTGGGGATACTTCTTTTAAATACTCGGCATAAAGTTTTTTCAAAGCTTCAACTTCAATCACCTGAGGCTCAGGCTGACGTGAGCTTCCACTGAATTTAATTGACATCATTTCTCGTTCCCCCTTATAATAACACTATAGTCAAGCTATAGTCACCTTTCAAATTTTGGCTGGGTCAATAATCTGATACCGGCCATTGCCAAAAACGGCTCCTTTGCCCACGTGGATCAGTTCACCCAGAGCTAAGAAGGGTAAGTAATCTCGCAAATCACCTTCATATGTAATCATACCCACAAGACCACCTATTTCTATCTCCTGATGTTGTCTCATTGAAAAGCGCGTCCAATCCTCCCAATGAGTTTCACAGTTTACCACCTGGACCTGGGCTGCTCGGTCAATCAGACCTCGAAAATCAACATTCAATCGTTCATCGCAATGGAAATAGCTGAGTGAAGAAATTCGCCCTAACAAAACTTTGATTAACGCCTGAAAAGGGGGTCCTTGCTCTATCCACTTCCCTTGATGTTTTAATCGCGTTGGGGTGAGAAAATTGAGTGTAATACGATCGGTAGGCAAGGTAGCGGCGCGGGCAATGATTGCTTCTGCATACATAGTAGAGTCGACGCCCCAAATTGATTGGTCAGTGGCGTTGTAAATAGATTTTATCTGACCATTAGAAAAAATGGTCTCTACGGAAAGCAATCGATACTGCCCTTGTGTATATCCCAAACCAACTTTACCTAACTCGTAAAATACGTGAAAAAAAAGAGGAAGATATTTGATACCCGTTCCAATTAAGGTTAAGCCGAATACGAATTGCTCACCGGGGACGATAGTAGTTTTCAAATCATGGGAAGATTGAATTACGAAGGGACGAGGGATTTCACTAAGATTTGCCAGAACTTCGGCGTTAACGGGAGGCGCTGTTTCAAAAATATAACTATAAGGACAAGACTTACCCAATGTGCATGTTTTCTTGCATAAACGGGGATGACAACAAACCAGCTTTTTGAGGGTACGTCCAAAACCGCTGCGTAAGGAGGTCCCCTTAAGGGGAGAAAGTTGCAGCAACTGCAAGGCTTCTAAGGTTAGTTCATACCGGGCCAGAGAAAATTTTGTAGGGATGAATTGTGATAGGGGGACATGAATCAACTTGTTACTCTCTGGTTGGCTTATCTGCTGTGGATTGGTTGTCATAAAACATCACATTTAAATCGTTCAATCATTCTGTTACTTGCCCAGTATTTTTTTTATCCAATCCTCATATATTTTTTTTCGCAATTTATAAAACCAGGAGGGAACAGGGGGATCCTCAGCTCGATGGCGAAAAATTTCATCTTGTAATTGGCGCGAACGTTGTGTGATTGTATCCTGGTTGGCGGTTTCAGAAGAGGCTTCTTGCCACAAATGTTCGCTAAATTCATGGAGATCATCCAATCTTTCCGCAGCTTTTTGATGATCGTAAGCAAGTTTGAATCCGGTGGCTAAAACAGGTAATACCAGCAGCAGCGGTCCTTGAAAAAATTGCTGCAAATTCCAATTGGCAATAATGCCAATTAAAACAATAACAATAAGAATTATTGTAGTTGCCAAATATACCCAGCGGGCGTATTCACGGCGCAGTTGCGAGTCCCACCAAATATTTTCTTTCTGGCAAGCAACCCGAGCCTGAACAAAAGGTAAAGTGCCCACAGACGGGGTATACCAATTCTTTAGCTTTTTCCATTCTGAAGGATTTCTCTGTTTATCAAAGCGCTCAACAGCAGCCAAAATTGTTTGCGGTTTTGGCTTAGCCCCCAATACCTCATTCCAGGGCATTTCAAGCAGCTCGCAGTCAAAAACTTCCTGGATTTTAGCAGCATCCTGTCCACATTTTTTTATAAATGACAGCACCCAAAATTCACCCACTATCAACAACACCGCAATCAGGGTGATATAGGGTGTGAACGGCACAAAAATTGCCAGCGCGCCGGTTCCAAAAATAGCCGCACCAACGGTGACCGTCGTCCAGACACCCATCCATCGTTTTTCTTCGTCGTAAAGCTGGCGCTGCGCGGCAAGATATTGCAGAAATTGTTTTTGATTTTGACGCGAGGGGATCTGATTTAGATTTCGATCGCTTGATTGGTCATCAGTATCAGACAGCGGTGTTAAATCTCCATTTGCCTCTATCCGATCAGCATCTTCTATTTCTTTTAGCTCCCCTTGCAACTCTGCCAGCGTTTTTTCAATA
The DNA here is from genome assembly GCA_016860845.1 of Chloroflexota bacterium. The sequence goes on along the minus strand of BOKF01000006.1, from coordinate 230,390 downwards.
TCTTCTATTTCGATCAGGATTTCGGGTTCGGTAGACCTACCTGACAGAGCTTCTTGCTGCTTGAGCTTCTGCAAGCGGCGATGGTGGGTCATGATTAAATTTTGCAGATCAGTTTTAGATGGCATGGTTTCAGGGTTTACGATCAGAAATGATAGACCACCCCTCAGCGTTTTCTTGGTAGTAGTGGAAGTGGAGTGGCTTTTTTTTATTAAATAATTTTTCGGCAATTTGCCACGCCTGGTCAGAAGTCACGCTAACAGGAGGCGTAGTTGTAACTCCTGCAGGCACATTACTTATAAATTCCTTAAATTTAACAGGCGTCGCGAAATAACCTTCTTTAAATGGTGGATAAGTAAACAACAGTTTGTCGTAATCCTGCCAGCCCAGGACTCGGGCCAGGTGTTCGAGGGCTTCCCAGTCAATTAAGGTCTCATCGAGGTTTGATGTCTTCAATTTTGCCTTGTCCCAGGCATGTTCGCTCAAACCACGAATCACATTCGTTAAATCTGTCAGAGGAGCGGGAATACGTGATTTGGCATTATCATTACGAAGGCGGGCTGCTTCAAGCGAAAATTCAATGGAACCATAGCCAAAAGCTTTGCCATAACCCAATTTATGGCGGATATTTTTACCGGGCAGCAGGCATAAAACGAACAATGTGACCAATGGTTCAGGCACTTTATCAAAATAGATACGAAAAGAATCAGTTATTACATCCTGTTCCAGGCATTCTAACTGAACACGATAAAAAGGACTCTTTTTTCGATAAGACCAGTTCTGAGTAGCAGGATCATAATACTTTACACATTTCAAAGGGTCTTGATGAAAGTAAAATTTGCGGCCCCAGAACTTATCTCCAATGAACTCCGCTGTTTTACCCCCAGGAGAGTCACGTTGCCAGATTTCACGGGGCTGCAAATACCACCAGTTTGAGGCACTTGGTTTGGCCCCGCCCATAAAAGCATCACCGCCAATATCAGGTATCCAATACTTGTTGTCTACTATATGCATCTTATCAATAAAAGCATCTTCAATCCATATTTTGGATTTTCGGGCCAAATCTTTGTGATTTTTTTGAGCGTCATTCTTTGGTTCAATGACTCGGCCAAAAAGATAAGCAGCAACATCAATCTTTTTGTCCTGCCGTGTTTGCGGCTCGAATTTAGGATTAGTTTTAAAAGCACTAAATCCAACATGGTGTTCCTGGTATTCCTTCGGATATTCCAGGTTAGCCTGTGAAACCCAACCCGATGTCAGCGCTTCGATAAAGGCGCGTAAGCAACCGCGTATCGAGGCTGCCGGGATACAAGGCTGATTGTTTTGGCTGTAAAAAAAGCTTTGGCCCACGCTTTCACCCCCTTGTTGATAGCCCACAATATGCACCGGCGTCAAAGCTTTAATCTTAACCTCCAGATAGCCGCTCAGACGAAGCTTACTCAGGGCCTCATATTCGTCAGGCGTTCTCAATAGCGGCCCACTAGCCGCAAACGGCACAAAATCGAACGGATTGGGATTATGCATAGTGTGTTACCTCAAACATGGGCTTTTAAATACGTTTTAAAGTTGTCCAACCTATCCACCGGAAGGGTATATTCCTCCCACAGGTCTGCCAGCGCCTCATTCTCAAGAGTGTTGGCGGCAGAGGTAAAAAGTTGAAACCCATCCAGGTCTGGCGCACCCCGCCTTTTCCAAAGAGCATAGGACTCTTCTTTTATACATACTCGCCCTCGACCGATATTAGCAAGCGCCCCCAGACGTAGCAGCCCATCATTCATTTCTTGCCGCCACAAACTGATGAGGCCCAGATCGCAGCCCTGCGGATTTAGAATAAACATTCTCACCGTGAATGACGTGCCCCGACAGAATTCCAAAAAATGATGCAGCCCACCCTCTTTAGAGGCCTGCGTTAACCGATCAAGCGGGTTACGTACCGTCATCTGGCGATTTACGTTATCTGGCCCAACCCGGCCTTGATTAACAATTCCGTTAACTGCAATCGGCTGCACTTCGGCCTGATTAAATTTATCCGTCTCAAGTTGAAGTCGGCCCGCATTTCCCAGCCTCTTGCTCGCATCTTGAGTGTCAAGAGCCAGGCCAAATAAAGAGAACACCAGTTGATATCCATGGCGACGGTCGGCCAGGGCCGCCTGAACATTATTAAGATAAGCTTCTAACAGAATTTTACCTTCCTGGGGAGGCGGTGTAATGTTACTGAGAAAATCAGCCTTGCCCAGATGATTGAGAGTCCACGAACGCAAAGCGCCGCGGACGCTGCTGGGCGGCACAAAATGATAGGCGGATATACTTGAATCGTTAACCTCATAGCCATAATGCAGGATGGAAACGGCATGTTCACCCGTTTCCTCCGCCCATTTAAACTTAAGATTCAGCCCCCGGTTTTTAGGTGTTTTTGGCTCTGTATATCCAACTGAAAGCCCATTACGAATAACAAGAGGCGTTTCGCATCTTAGGTTCCAGCGAATAAGCAAAACACTATGGACACCTTCGGAGAAAATTCGATTGTTATACATAACTACCACTCATTTATCTGGTTAGGATTTGGCCGACTCACTCAGTATTTTATTTAGCTCAGCTTTAACATCAGTAATCAATTTTTTCTGTTCGGCTTCACCAAGCTGCGGCAGGGTATAATAACCCGCGTCTTTACCCTCAAATTTGGAAGCCGAAGTGTCAACATTACTATAATTTAAACTAAACCCTTCAATAGCGCCTTTAATCCAATCCTTAACATTCCCCTTTTCAAGCCGGTATACCGGGCCGGGGATAAACTGCACCCGCCCATACCCACGACCGCCACGAGCGCCGATACGGATCGGGTAAATCGTTGAGTTAAATCCTTGCAAGGCCAGCAAAATCAAACCAAGTTCTGTTTCACTTAAATTCTGACCGGCCAGGTTAAAATCAAATAGGACTCCCGGGGGGACCACTTCTGTCTTATAAAGTAAATGCTCTATCGCAGTGCCTGTCGCCGGATCAATGGCGACTGAAGTATCAATATAAGTCAAAGATTTATCATTCCAATGCAACAAGCCATCAGGTGCTGCCACGCTTTTGGTTAAGCAGCAAGCATCCCATACTTCAATCTTACCCTCGTGAAAAGGGGTCCCAAAAAGAATTTCCAGCCAACTGAAATCGGATTTTACCGTTTCAATTTGTTGCTTCTGGCTTAGGTCGGCTAAGGGCTCTTTTTCAAAATCCCTGGTCGTCGCCCAAGCTGGACCAATACCCACCAAAATATTCAGGAGCCAGTGACGCATAATTCCCTTTAAAGCGCTGCCCGGAATAATCGGCTTACCTGCCCCATCTTTCATTACCATAGAAACCAATGGAGCTTTGCCAAGCCGCTCATTTAACTTGCTGCGTTCTTGCTCAGAGTACACGGCGTCAGTTTCTTCGCCTGTACCGATATGAAGTGGGGACAACGTTTTGAGTTGACCTGTGATGCGATAACGGTTTTCGAAGTCTTCCCCTTTTAATATTTTTTCCATGATCTACCTCACTTAATCTGGTATCATTGAAGCATCTGGAACTAAATTGAATGATCCCAATGCCATTTCAAATTGACGGTAATCTCACCATAACCATTTTGTGGCACAAAGGGACAATTTTGCCATAAAGGTTTTTGGTATTGGCTGTATTCTTTGACTGCCCAGGCTGGCAAGTCAAGACCAGAACTCAACCATTTCTTTAAATAACGGCGGGCTTCCTGTTCGTTGATGACCCTAAAGATAAAAACACTACCCGCACAGGTCAGATAATAAGGATGGTAATTCTTGGGCTTGGTTTGCCGCTCAGCCGCCCCCAGGTAACGGTGGTAAAGATACCCCCCTTTGAAAGTTTGATGCGCGTAAAAATCATCAAGTTTCAAACAAGCCGAAGTTGCTTGACCTCCACACATTTCCTGCCAGAAGGCTGCGTATAATTTTAATAAGTCATCGCCAGGGGATAGCCGGCTCACTTCTTGAGGATTCAACATGATGGTGTCAGTCTGGAGGGTGATCAATACTCGACCATCCTCAATCAAATCTCCGGTAGCACCTGCGGATGAAACATAACCATCTTGCGCCTCAACCTGAACGCTCTGATTTAATTTACCCAAACGGTCCAGATAGACTTGAACGGCTTGAGCAAACTCAACTTTTGTATGCTGCCGCTCGACTGGGTCTGCAATACCGCTAAAATCCACATTACAAACCCACTCAATTGATTGGCCAGCCTCATCCTCGGGACAAAGGAAAGAATAGGTGAAGAGACGATTTTCGAGCGAACGGCGGGTTTTATCATCAATCTCTGTACGAGTAACGAAAACTTCTTTGGGGTTGGCGTCACCCAAGAATTCTTTGGGTGTTTTCCAATCAACAAAATAGGTCGGGGCACGATTATCATTGATTAAAGGATAATGGGCTGCGGAAAGGGCTGTATCCTTGTAACCATCCTCCCCCTGTACTGTAGAAATAGGCAGCCTGATAGGACGCGGCTGGTTGGTGTGAACAGGAAAAGCGTGGGAGACTCTAATAGCCGAGAAATTTTTAACCAACATTCCAAATTGAGGAAATTTTTCAGAAGTTTCGGCGGCTAACGGGCTGTGAAAGGGCACTACGCCATGGACCCGATTCAAGCAACTGGCGAGAGCGCCTTTGATCAAACCGCCTGGTAAAACTCTCTCGGATTGAACATAGTTAGTGCGTGGTGTTTTTACTCCTCCCACCATAATCGGCTCTAAAGGTTTAATCCGTAAATGCAGCGCATCACCCTGCGAAAAAGTGGAGGTATTAGATAATTGAACTTGTTGTTCGACTGGTTCACTTATCTGAACTTTAAATAATCTTCCAAAGCCAACACTTTTCTCGGCTCCCAGGTTTGTTAGCCAACTCCACCCTACTTGTAGGGCGTTTTTAATGTTCCGGGCATCTTCCTCGTTTTTGGCAAAGAAAGTAACAGTTCCAGTAAATGAGATGACTGTACCGCTCCTGAATAACTCTTCAACATCGCGCAGTTGATTTTCGTTCGCTGTGAGTGATTGATGATTAATAGAGATACGAGAACGCTTGGCCGGTTGGTAATCCCCCTGGTAAACAAAGTCTGAAAACTTTAAAGTGCCAGCTATCGGTTCATAACTGTTATCTGCGCTTTCCTTTCCAAACCACTGGAGAACATCAATTTTTAGCAATGGGCTGTTACTTTGCTCCAATTCTTCCAACGCCATCCTGAGCTTTCCTTTGACATGACTGGCTGGAATGACTGGTCTGCCCTGATGATCTCGATGAAAAGCTTTTTGAAGACCGTAGCTTTCTGGTCCAGTTGAAGTGGTTAGAAATGGACCAAACAGCGTTAAGGATACGGGTAAAATATATTTTTTCATAATACCTTTTACTCAGGCACTATCTTTGCACTTTAAGACTTTGCACGTTAAGAACTGAATATAGCCAATTGGGTTGTGATTTGGGCGACCGATAGGCCAGTTTTGAACTGAGCCTGCAACCAGGCGAGAAGATTGACTTGATGCTCCTTTTGCAACGAACGGCGCACCTCACCCCAGGTCGAACAGTCGGACCGCAGGGCTTTTTGTTCATCCAAGAAATAGCCCAGGCAAGCGACCAGGGTCCAGAAACGGAGGATCGCCTCGGCCTTCATCAGTTGATAGTGGTCGGCCCCCAGGAGGTCTTTGTTATCTTCAAACAAGACCTCCACGTTCCAACGCACGGCTAAATGGTTAATGACCGTTTGCGGTTCGGCCTCAACCAGAGTGGAGCCCCAGTAACGGATAGATTTGCCGGGGTTATCGCGGTCGTGACAGGTGATGAGCAGCAAAGTTGGCCCCAACTTGCGGATCCAGGTTTTAACGGCGTGGACATAGACCGGTCGGTCTCCTTCTTGGGACGGCCAAACCGCCTCTTGCCAGTCGCTCGGCTGAAGTTGGGCAGCATAATCGGCCAGCGCGAGCCAGGTGCGATTGCCAGCGGCATCAAACTGGCGCAGTTTGCGATTACTCTTGAGCGCCCCGCTGACCTGCCAGCCCCGCTTTTGGGCGGCTCGTCTGACCCGCCGACAATGAAACCAACTATCAATCAGCACATGGGTCTGCGTTCCTGGCACCGGCTCAAACTGCTCAATCTCGGCCATGGCCAAATCGATCTTACTTTGAAAAGGGACGCCTTCCTGGTCAGACACCTTTTTCTGCCGATACAGCCGCGGCTGCAAGGGACAGCGCCGCCCTAACAGCACGTACAACCCGGTAAACAGACAATGGCCTGTTACCACCCGCTCTTCGCTGCTGGCATAATGCCGGCCTAAGCCCTTCATCTGCCGCCCTTTGGGCTTGACATACACCGAGTCGTCCCCAATCAAGTAACCTGTCACCACGGTTGCTCGGTAACGTCCTCGGCGTTTGACCCGTTGGGCTTGTTGGCGCTGATGCTCAACTTCGACCTGCGGCTGCATTTGCTCACGAAAGTGGGCTAACCAGCACTGGGCCACCTCGGTCGGTGACCACTGCCAGCAACTAAAAAACCGGGACAAGCCACACACGCTTACCTTTTCCCCGACTGTGGTCAGAAGTCCACTCAGTGTTCGTCGCCCCTCACATTCAATCAAGCCCAGCAGTACGATCACAAAGTACTTCCACTGACGTTGACTGAAACAGGGCCGAAACGCCTCCATAAACTGGCACAAGGCGGTTGATATGCATACAATTGGCTTGGGCATGGTTCTCCTCCGGGATTTTGGTTCTCAGCAAACCTTATTATCCTCGGATTGAGGCCATGCCTTTAATATTCAGTTAGAAAAGTGCAAAGGTAGTGACTCAGGAATGTAATCCCATAAATCTGCCAGTTTATACCAACCTGCCCACTCTTGAGTAAGAGATTCAAGGGCCGCCTGTACTTCGTTTCGTTTATCGCTGGGGATCAAATCATAAATCTGTTGTTTAACTTGCGCTACCGGGTCAGGCTGTCCCTTCTGGATAGCTTTAATAACTTCAATTACCTTGCTTCGGGCAATATGGGGACGGACATTTTGGACATTTTGCTGAAGTTCAGCCAATTTATAAGCGGGGATTAATAAACTTTGATAGGAAACTCCCTGGTAATAGAGAGAGAGAAAATTTGATAGCGACCCTTGGAGCATATCAAAAGACTCAAGCACCAGATAGTGAATTGCATTTCCATATTCATGATCAGATAACTGGGTGACTAACTCTTTCTGGGCCGCCTCATCCCACTGTGAAAATTTCGGGTGAGTCCTCAAGGCATCAATCAGGTTTTTTTGCAAATCCTGCTTGGTTTGACTCAACAACTCTTCAGCCAACCGTCGAATTTGGAGAATGGGAGCGTTGTGATGAGAAAAGATAATTACAGCCCGATGACTCAGTGGTATATCGGCAAAAGTAAGGTTCCGAGCCTGGTTAAAAAATAATTGCAGAACCTCCCATCCTTTCCAGGCAGGTACTATCAGAGTCATTTCATCACCGCCCCACAGCAAAACTTCAAGTCGAAGGGCGGTATGCCCCTCCTCATCTTTCGTCTTAAATTCAGGATCCTTATCGGCTTGCTGTAACAGCGATTCGAGGAAGGGTTCACGAAATTTTTTCTGGATAGTGTTGTCGAATTGTTCACGTAACTCCGGAGTGACACACAAATCTCTTCGAATAGCGCCAAAACTATTTCCATCAATGTGAATGAAAGCAATTTTTCCATTTAACACGCCCTGGTCGGTATCCAGAGCCAGTTCACCTAAATTTTTACTACACAAATTGTCCGTATACTTCTTACTTTTCAACAACATACTAAATAATTGACGTTTAAGTATTATCCCAACGTCGCGACGAAATCTAGTGGTCGTACTAATTCTGACATCCGACATATCCGCCCTGTATTCGCGGGTGCCTGGTCGCCAGCCATCTAGAAAACACTCTTGTTCTGTTTTCTCAAAGTTGGGAACAATGACCGTGGGAGTTCGCCATTGTTGGCGATGAATCTGAGCTTCCAGCTTTTCGAGGGTTAGTGGGAAGTTCTGTTCATCTTTTTCAACGGCAACTAGAAAAGTTGCATGCCCTCGGGTTTCTGTCCGCAGAAACTTAAGCACTTCAGCACGAAGTTTTTCTTTATCACCTTCAGTAGTGTTGTCCTCACAATCAAAAAAGAATAAGCCCTGGCTGGCTGCTGTTGAGATAACATATAAACGACCGGAGAATTGTTTAGCTATTCTCTCGATAGCTTCCAGCAAAATATAACTGCCACCACGAATAGTGCTGATGTCATGTGTATCATAGACGAAATGCGATAGGTTAACTGCTTCAACGCGCATGAAATATCTAGTTGGCATGTAATGACTCCCCAAAGATGGACACAATAATGATAAAGCAAGTTCAGATTAAGCACCAGAACTGAATCACCAAGTCAATTTAGAGGGGCAAAGCATTTTCATGGTTAAGTTCTTCGACAAACAAAAAACTCCAACAGCTTCAGCTAATCGCTTTGCTTGTTGGAGCTAAAAGAATCTATTGGGGCTATTGATCTGCTTCATTGCCAGTCCAAGAGTATAGCCTTACAGAAAAAATGAAGTTGCTGTGAAAATAGTATCAAAAGCTGATGAATATGTCAATAGGTTTTTCTTAAGAGTTTCATTCCACTATTATTCGTTATATTCGATTTGCAATAATTTATAGTTAGCTACAGCAAAACTAACATACAAAAATTTTATGGTAAGTTAAGGTGAATTTTTAGTTTTAAGAGACCGAGTAGCAGTTTCAATGGCGGCTTGCCATTCAACTTTGAGGGTCTGAACCAAGACATCGAGATGATGGCAAAAGCGATGATAGTCTTGCCGTTCGGCTAAAACGAGTTGGAGTTGTTGTCGTTCTCGTTGATAAACGGCTCGGTCCACTTGACGTACCCTGGCTAACAAATCAGCTCTGGACTCAGCCAGATCAACTAAGGTGGCATAAGCACCATAGCGCAGGACAAAACTGTTGACACTCTTGCGTCCGGTAATCCGGCGCTGGTTGGTTTTCAGCCATCCGAAAAAACCTTCCAGATCATTGTTGGTCGCCGGTAAGCCGGGTACGCCGTAACAAACAAATAAACCCCACCACCGGTTGCGAAAGTAGTGACGAGATGTTGAGCCACCGTTTGGTCGGTTTCATCCAAGCGATTGTTTTCACCAGCGCATGTCAGTCAGCTTGCCAGCTTGGAGCGTGTTCTATAGGTTTTGAGCCAAGCTCATAGAGGGTAGCTGGCACCGAGCGAATTAAGCAGCTCGCCATGGCTGGGCTAGAATCGGGGGATGGATGGCCCAACCTGGGTAGGTAAATTAGAAGCGAGTTTAGCTAAGTTGATCTCCAGGGTAGGCTGACCTTGATCAAATCCAGTAGATGTTTCATACACGCAGGCCGAGTTAGAAGCTGTCTCCTCTTGGAGGCGGTTTTCATAATCCTCATGAAACTTGATCTAATGGGCGGGTGAATGCGTAACGCGGTCCGCGCGGTCTTCTTCCGTCGCTATAGCGATTTTATCCCCCTTATCCCTGAACCCTCTGTTCATCGGGTATGTATTCAAGCAAATCGCCAATCTTGCATCCAAAATACGTGCAAAGTCGGTTTAGAGTTGATGCAGCATACAAGGTGACTTCATTGTTCGCCAAAGCAGACAAACTAGACTCGGCTATCCCTGTTTCTTTGAAGATGACCCGATAAGTTATCCGGCGACCCTCAGCGACTTCTTTTTGAGCAATCAATAACTTAAGTTTGCAACGAATAGCCATCCTCGGCACCTCTATGAGGCTGAGTATAGCATACGGTCTAATAAATTGTCAATATATTCTAAGAAATTTAGTAGATGTGCTTGACACAATTTGTAACCTGTGCTATCATTCTTAGCAGATGTACTAACAAATAAACTGTATTAGTGATCCTCAACCCTAAGCGGTCCTGACTTACAAGTCGGTAACGGAGGTACTGAAATAGAAGCTATAACGATCATCCTCTTAAATGGTTCCCTGATGCAAGTACCCGGCAAACCCAGCCAGGAGGTGCACCGATGACTGATCAACCATCGCTGCTAATTAGCGCTGATTACGACTTAAGTCGCCTTAGTCTCGACGACTGTTGCGATGCCTACCATCGCAACCCTAACCCCAACGGCCCTTACTTGATTCGCTGCCGCAGACCAGCCCGCTATCAGCTAGTGCTGCAAGCCGAGGCTGACGATTCCTACACCGTCAGACGCTGCCAATCCTGCCGGAACGAACTGCAAGCCAAAGTCAAAAGCGACGCGACGTTTGAAATTCTAGACGAAACGACCCTGCGACCAACTGAGACAATGGAGGAGCTCAACAATGGCAAACGTTAGCGATCTTTGCCCCCTCTGGCTCAAAGCTCATTACCTGCTTCATGAATTTTGAAAACTAAAATCGATAACGATGGGACGACCCTTGTAGTCGCCCGAGGTGGGGCTCATCCCCACCCCTACCGTAAAATTACCGAATTTGATAATCAAAAACCATTAGAGGCCGCGGAGTGTCACAAAATGATCTAACACAACCTCTGTGTCAACTACCCACCGCTCCTGACGGGAGCGGTGGGCTTATCAGAGTGAGGTAAGGTATCATCTTGCTGGGGCAAGCCCGGTTGATTAGCCTCTCAGCCAGGCTCTGGTGACAGCGCATCGGGCTACATTAGGCGGGAAGGCCGGTTGAAAAACCGACAAATAGGCGCTCCGGGACACTCCACTCATCCCGGCAGCGCGGTGGGTCTCTGCTGAAAAGGAAGGACGGCGGTCACGTTCCGGCTAAACATCTCTGAGGGTAGGAGAAGTGCCGGTCACGACAAACCCCGCCTAATATTGGCGAAGTGGACGACTCTCCTTTCGGAGAGGCAGGTTTCTTATTAGCCTGCAACCTTTATGTCAGAAGTAGGAATGGGTCAAGTTTACGTTTTGAACCGGCACGGCCACCCCCTGATGCCGACGACCGAGCGCAAGGCGCGGCTCTTGCGTCAGAGTGGTCGGGCCACAGTAGCGGGTTATGAGCCGTACACCATCCAGCTGGTGTATGGGTCCAGCGGCTACACTCAGCCGGTGACGGTCGGGATTGATGCCGGTTATGAGACGGTCGGCTTTTCTGGGGTGACCGAGAGCGTGGAAGTGCTAGCTGGGGAAATGACCTTGCTGGAAGGGACGTCGGAGCGGTTGAAGGAGCGAGCGATGTACCGCCGCCAGCGCCGCTCGCGGCTGCGCCACCGGCCTTCGCGTCCGCAGCGCCAATTCAAGCCGGAGGGCTGGCTAGCGCCCTCGATCCGGCACAAGCTCGATAGCCACATCCGGATGGTCGAGAAGATCAGAGGCATCGTGCCGGTCAGGCGGGTCATGGTCGAGGTGGCCAGCTTTGATATTCAACTGCTCAAGACGCCGGGGATCAGTGGGATTGACTACCAGCAGGGCGAGCAGGCCGGGTTTTGGAATTTGAGAGAGTACATCCTGTTTCGGGATGAGCACGAGTGCCAGAACCCTGACTGTCCGCATCCAGGTCAGGCCAAATCGCTGCAAGTCCATCATCTGGGTTACTGGCAAGGCGACCGCAGCGACCGACCAGATAACTTAATTACCCTGTGCGTCTTGTGTCATGTCCCGGCCAACCACCAGCCCGGCGGTTTTCTGTACGGCTGGCAGCCAAAACTCAAAACCTTTCGGGCGGAAGCCTTTATGAATGCGGTTCGCTGGCGGCTGGTCAAAGAGATTGGTGGCGAAGCCACCTTTGGTTATCTGACCAAGCACGGTCGGATAACGCTGGGACTGCCCAAGAGCCACGCCAACGATGCCTTCGTCATCGCCGGAGGCACAACCCAGCGCCGGGCTGACCCGCTGTATCTGGAGCAGGTGCGGCGCAACAACCGCTCGCTCCAGAAGTTCTACGATGCGCAGTATATAGATGCCCGCACCAGGCAGAAAGCTGGCGGACAGAAACTCTTTAGCGGCCGGCGTACCCGCAACAAGACCTTGAGTGGTGACAACCTGCGGGTTTATCGCGGCCAGAAAGTGTCCAAAGGCCGGGTCAGTATCCGGCGGCAGCGTTATCTTTTCCAACCGGGCGATCTGGTGCGTTACGAGGGCCACAAGTATCGGGTGAAGGGGATGCAGAACTATGGGGCGTACATCAAGCTGGAAGGACTGCCTCGGCCAGTGAAGACCATCCTGGTGTCGCCAGTGTGTTGGCGCAAAGGCATCTACCAGAAGTGGCCTACCAACGGCAAAATAGCGGTGTCCGATTGGCCACTTTCATCGCTTTGACTCATTGCGAAGGAGTCAGTTTCTGGATTTGCGAGGCCGGCAAGTCAAGTCCGCTAGTCAACCACTCCTGGCTTGAAGCCAAGAGCTTGTGAGGGATTACTTACAAGCTCCGGTTGACCAGCCTAAGCCTTGAGTTTATCGAAGGGCTACGTTGGGAGGGTCACGATACCCTGGGATGCGCGAGCCAGTTCCAGGCTCTATCGCCAGTCGTTAAAAGTCCTGTCGGAGTAAGGGGCGGTGCGGCCGGCCTGACAAGCCCTTCCAACATTGGCGAGGCTCACTTTACCCCCCAAGGGGAGAAGCAAGGTAACTTATGCAACGGGTTTTGGTTCTGGATAAAAATAGAAAACCCCTCATGCCCTGTCATCCGGCCCGCGCCCGGCAGTTACTCAGGGAAGGCAAGGCGGCGGTCTTTCGCCGCCAGCCATTTACGATCATCCTCAAAGACCGTGAGGGAGGGGATGGACAGCCAGTGGAGGTGCGGATAGACCCTGGCAGCAAAACGACCGGCCTAGCAGTGGTCGGTTTGTTTACGCGAGGATGGACGGTGCTATGGGCGGCGAATCTGGCCCATCGAGGACAGGTTATCAAAGCAGGGCTCGACCGGCGCCGGTTGGTTCGCCGTAATCGTCGTAACCGCAAAACCCGTTACCGTCCGGCCCGGTTCGATAACCGGCGTAGGCCGGAAGGGTGGCTTGCGCCATCGCTGCGGTCACGGGTTGACAATGTATTTACCTGGGCACGGCGGCTCACTCGATTGGCGCCAGTCAGTCGGATAGCGGTTGAAACAGTGCGCTTCGACATTCATAAGATGGTCAATCCTGAAATCGTCGGGGTTGAATACCAGCAAGGTGAGCTATTTGGCTACGAAGTGCGGGAATATTTGCTCGAAAAATGGGGGCGAAAATGTGCGTATTGTGGAGCAACTAATACTCACCTCCAGGTGGAGCACATCATCCCCAAGAGTCGGGGTGGAACGGATAGGCTCAGCAACCTGACCTTGGCTTGCGAGCGATGTAACCAGGCCAAAGGGAATCGAGATGTGCGGGATTTCCTGGCGGGCCGCCCTGACAAGTTGCGCTCAATTCTGGCCCAAGCTAAAACGCCGCTCAAGGCTGCGGCTGTAGTCAACTCGATTCGGTGGGCCATTGGCAATCAGCTAAAGGCAATGGGTTTGCCGGTTTCATTCTTTAGTGGTGGCCGCACTAAGTTCAATCGAGTTACCTATGGCTATCCCAAAGACCACTGGATTGATGCGGTCTGTGTCGGAGAAAAGCCTGCAATCATACCTGCCAAACTAAGCCCGCTTCACGTTAAGGCAATGGGGTGGGGTTCGAGGCAGATGTGTCGAATGAATAAATATGGATTTCCTCGCACGACGGCCAAACAGTTCCGGCAAGTCAAGGGCTTTCGGACGGGTGATTTGGTTAAGGCCATTGTTTCAACTGGCAAGAAAGTCGGTGTTCATCAAGGCCGGGTGGCTGTACGGGCAAAGGGTAGCTTTCGAGTGGGGCAGGTGGACGGTATTAGTTGGCAGTATTGCCACTTGATCCAGCGACAAGATGGATACGATTACAACCCACTCCGGCTGGAAGCCGAGCGGAAGAAAGGGAAAGCCTCCTCCTCCGCTGAGAATATCTCAGGAGTTTCCAGGGTCTAAATTTTTATGACTCGCTGGGCTGCCGACCACTTATGCAGATCATCCACCCACACTCCGCCAATATTTTTCAGCGCCGAGCGTAGTAAGTCTTCGCGGCTGGGCGCAAACTCTTGACCAAACATGCTTGCCTGGTGAGGCGATTGGGTGTTTCTGATCGCCTCATTTACATAAGCGTTGAGTAGCCCAGAAACGGCTTTGGCCGAGCGGCGGCGCTCATCAAGTTGGATTAAGAGTTGTTCCTGAAATGCGTTTAACTCTGGAAACATTTTGTACTGCCGGAGGTAGTCGTTCGTACTAAGACCCTGCTGGCGAATATCGCGCATCTTTTCGACAACCACAGCCAGATCATGCCCCAGGCTTAAGTGCTGACTGCGCTGACCAGCTTTGATCAGGTCTTCTAGCTGCCCAAGTTTGAGCAATGACTGTCGCAAGCCAGCGCCAACTCGATCAATCGCCTCGCCTTCGTCAAATACCAGGCGGGCCAGCCTCTCCCCTGATTCACCTGCTACCGCATAAGCAAATATGGCTCTCTCCAGTCTTCTAATCCCTTCAATACTGAGTTCCCCTCGACTGTTCATCAAGGTAGGGCGTTCCGTTTCCGGCAGCAGATTAAAGAAACGGGCTACCACCGGCACATTGATCTTTTTGATTAAAGCGTCTGCCAGGCCATCATCAGACTCGCCGAGGTGCAGGTCAGCAAAAAAGCCCGGTGGTATCAGTTTTGCATCGGCTCTGGCCTGTTCACTTGCCCCCATGCGAGCTGCGCCACTGGCATTGGCTTCATTGACAAAGTGAAGACGAATTTCGCTGGTCATTTCGGCAAGTCGCTCGCGTACCAGAACAGGCCGATGAATTCTAGCCACCTCTACCGGATCAAGACCGAATTTATTCGCCTGCAGAACGAGTTGACGCCGATATACTTCATAGGCCTGGGGATTGATTTCGACAGCCAGACGCAAACCTAGGAGCCGCCCATTGCCGCTTTCCACCATGCCATCTGAGCCCACTACTGGGGGACCCTCAGACCAATTTGCCTCTGCCTTCAGCAGGGTGTCGCTATCCAACTTTTTGGCAATATCTTCAATTTGCAGTCTCGAAGCAGTTCGATCACGCTGGCGTGGCTGTAAGGATTGGTCGTAGGCTGGATTGACTTCGCCCGTCAGGGTATTGGAAGTGATGGGTTCCGAGATATCAACAACCCGGTAGCACGTTCTGATTTTACGGGTTGGATTAACGGAGCTGGGTGAGTCTGTCTCGGCCCCGACCGGGCGTTCCGGTAGCCAGGTAACCAGAGCGGTACTTGGTCGAGTCTTATTGTTAAGGTCACGAACAGTATCAACTATGGCGGCCTGATATTGAACT
Source organism: Chloroflexota bacterium (assembly GCA_016860845.1). Next base: position 215,066 of record BOKF01000006.1, on the reverse strand, counting down.
TCGTTGATAACCTGCCTTAACCGCAGTAAGGCGATGGCATTATCCAATACAGCTATCCGCTCTACCCGCTCGGCGGCGCTGATTGATTTTGGAGGAAAAAGTAATAGTGCAGCCCGCTCCTCAGCCAGCTGGCCAGCAACCCCGGCAGGGTGACTGTTTTTTCGAATACGAGCGGCTTGGTCAGCCAGATCGCTGGCTAACTCAGCCCGCACCCTCGCCAGGGTGTAATCGTCGGCCTCCGAGCGCCAGGCTTGGAGTGCTGCCTTGACGCGCTGGCGATAGTCGCCCCAGAAACCCCTTCTTTGCCTGCCAGCCGGAGGCCAGGGTAAGGGTTGAGACCCCTGTTCCCTATTTCGCCTGCTGGTGGGCAGGTAATAAGAAACTTCTCTCGTTTGACCTACTTCCGCACCAGCCAGACTGGACATGTTAGGAATTCCTCCAGTAACAGAGGCTACCTTAGCTGCAACCTTGTAATTCTTGGCACAACTCATAAGTTACAGTGCGTCAAAAATACGAAATTATAAAATCAGAAATTCAATAAATAGCGTAACTTTACTTGTCACAAACGAAAGTCAACCATTTCAGCTACTTCAAAAAAGGATCAAAGTCTCTGAATCCAATCCTATTGTCCCGTGGGGTGCGCACAGCGCCAATTGACTATATTAAGGCTGGGCGTGTCACCAATCACGCGGTAGAGTCCAGATTGGTTTTTTATCTTTCAATATAGTCTTAGTGACCTCGCTTGGATCAAAAGATTCGTCACTGACTTTCGTCCACAGCACTTTATCCATCCTCATCGAAAGGACAGCATTGTGCCGATTCGAGTACAGCCAAAAATATTGATTTTTCTTTGTCCCCTCAGTTTTGCCTGGAGTGATGTCCAAGGGAGATAAGATGTAACGCCGGACCCCATTGGGTCCCCGGTAGAGCACGATTAAATTCTTCTTTTTCTTGATCGCGTCATAAGCGCGTTTGGTATTAGCGGCTATTCGGATATGGTCCCCCGGTTTTAGAGTTACCTTTTCATTAGCCGCGCCGTTTTTGGCCGGGACAAATACCTCATGAACCCCGTACCAGTCATTGCCGGCGTTAAAGATCACCCCGACAGCGTTTTTCCCAAGCGCGAGCCTGGCCATCTCCCCAAAGCGTTCTTTAATCGCTTTAGAGTCTACAAGCTGCTGCCCAAGCTTCATCCCAAACAACCTGGCTATTTCTTCACCCTGGACAGTTTCCTCCGCAGATTTGATCGCCACGAGGCGTCGCAGGTTTCCTTCGTCCGCAGTAGTTTCTTCTTTGATGATTGCCGCTGAGCCGTTTTTCTTTAGTATGGGGACAAAAAGCTCCTGGATGTCGTAGCGCTCGTTGCCAGTATCAGCGACAATACCAAGCGCCTTTTTGCCAACCACGAGCTCTGTCTGCGCGCCAAAGTGGTCTTTGATTCCTGCAAGAGCTTCGCTGATCGGCTGGCCGACCTCTGCTTCAAACAATCCAGCCATATCCTTGACAGGAACAGGCTCCCTGGAATTTCTCAACTCTGCCAGACGCTGGATGTTTTTATCGTCGCTGGCGAGCAGCTCAGGTAAGGTTACATTTTTGTTTTGAGCCTCTACTGCCCCCAATTTGCTCGACTGTTCGGAAATACCGTTCCGCTCAGCGCTTCGGGCCGCGGCTCGTTGATTTTTATCGCACGCCATATGCCAACCGTTCTTTTGAAGGGGAGCGCCAATTAGAAGAGGACTTTGGACTTATGCTGGCCAAAATCCTGGTTAACGCAGCATCGCAGCCCTGTCTGGGTACAACGAATTTAATTTGAGCCACCCTATTATCTAATCTGGCATAATAGATATGCCCGTCAGGACTATTGAGGAGGAAGGTGTCGTTATCGTCCATTTTAATAATATGGCTGGGTTGGTTGAGTGATATAAGAGTCCCTTTTAGTGCCTTTTCACTTAGCTGCGTTCCGCTAAATTTATCTGTCAGACTTTGAGCGGCTTCTAGGTTGAATTCTTGTCTGTCGTAGAAGGCAGTAAGTCGTTGCAGGGCGACCTTTTTGTAGTCATTAGCAGATTGCCCACTTACCCTGCCCATTACGTCAGCCCAAAACTTCTTTGCCTTTTTGTGCTCGAGTGATTTACTTTGATATTCCTGTTTTTTATGGCGTAAATAGGCAGCGGCTATGGCGCTTGATAACACCACCATAGAGCTACCGGCGCCAATCGCAGTTCGGATAGAGTGATTTTCTGGAGAAGGTGGTTCAATAGAGCTGGGATTTTTGGCTAGTTCATGGATAGAGCGAGCGGTAAGTGAGGTGCGTATCTTATTTAGGATGTTGTTAGCTCTTGAAGCCCTAATAAGAATTGGAACCAAACTCAAATATCTCTTCATGCGAGCAATGGAACCTTTAGATAAAGCTCCGTCTAGTTCATCAAGAGTATCATGGGCCTCAAAGTACTTTTCGGCAGTAAATTCGGCGAGTCCTTTGATATAATCTTCTGTCAAATCCTGGGCTGGACCTATAGCCAACGCACTAACGGCAAAAGCGCCCAGCGCGGCGGCAACTTTAGTCGATGCTTCCCTTATCAAGGGCAATTCTCGTTCATAAGTTTCTTTTCGCCGTTGGAAATGCGCCGTTGACAGGGCATAAGCCGAGATCGCCGCAATTGCTGTACTGCCTATTACCGATGTAGCTAATGCGGTCAGGCTGGGAATCCCAGTTTTAGCACTCGCACGGGCGCAAGATTTGCCGTTTTTCTCACAAGCCACAGTAATACTCACTTAGTTCTACTTTGCATTTGAATCGTTGAAGCACACAGGTAGTTTCGGTGTTTCTTCCCATATCAGAACGACACCGCCTGACTCATTGTTATCAATAACAACACTCCCTGGCGAAAATACAACCTATGCCACATCATCAGTTGGTAAAATATGGCTAATCTACACTTAACAACGGCTGTCGCTCTGCCCTGTTTTCGCCCCTGATTTGACCGTCCGGCGTCAAGACTAACCAGGCCGGAGCCCTCAGGATATCCTCGGCAGCCATTAAATCTTCCCAGAGGGCCAGATAATAAACTACCTGGTTCTGGCGATGTTCGTTGATGGCGCTGGCCAGGTTCAGCAGCCGTTGCTCCCCATGGGTGATCACGGTGATCAGCGGGAAGGCGGGTGTACCTACCAACTGCGGGTGTGTTTTCCATCGCTCGTCCGTGCCGCGAAATTGATCATAACCAATAACTTTGCGTCCCCAATCGGAACTGGGACGGCCATGAGCCTCTCGCGAGGCATCTAACTCGATAAAGAAGGGCAAGGAGGCAGCCTTACCCCCACGTCGCTGGCGGATGATCGCCAGACCATCCGGCGCGATGACAGGGGAGGTATCATGTTCGTGGGCATAATAACTGGCCGACCGTTCATTGACCCAGGTTAAGCTCCAGGCCTCGCCCCGCCGATAGACGGCCTCGATCAGGTGGACACAGAACTCGGCGACGAGCAAATCGTGCAAGACCTGATCCCGTTTGAGGTAGCGGGCGACGTAGTCATTATTGACCTCGTCCTTCAGCCACAGCCGCCCGCCTGCGCCTAAACTGTAGACTTTGCCGACCGGCAGCCCCCAGTTCTTCATCCCGTTGCGCGGAATGCGGGCGCTGCCAAGCAGCATATTTTTGCCCAGACAAACCATGCGCTGGTAGGCGGTTCGCTCTTTGGCCTCTGGGAACATCAGGCGGTGGATCTGGTTCAGGCTGAGCACGTTTAATTCACGCAGGTATTCAAGCAGACGTTCATCGCGCTCAGTGATCCCACCTTTTTTGGACAACCTGGCCAACCTCTCCTTAAGCTCATCCCGATCTATTTTTGCATCGGGGTGAGTGACGTAGATCTTTTCGGCTGAAACGGGTTGTTGTTGGGCTATAAGCGGCATTGTTAGTTCTCCTTCTGGAAATGAAGCTCATTTTGGTTATTGGGGTGATCCAAGAATGTTGTCGACCAGGGCTTGAGTCTCGTAGTGCGGGGTGCCGTACCCCAGCCTGACCAGCTCACGCACCCGGTCTAATTTGGTCGGTATTTTTTCCGGGTGTTCGATGAGTTGATTGCGGCGAACAGCGTCATCGTACCGCCGGGCCATCAAGTAATCTTGCCAACCATCATCCGGCATTTTACGGAGATATTCTTTTCTATTTTCATCAGACGGCATGGCCTGGATTTGCTTTAGTTTTTTGAGCGCTGCTTCGCCAGGATGGGGCGGCAGCGGATCGGGTTCGCCGCGCCGCTCGTGGCGCAACTCTTCTTCTGGATCCGGTACCGGCGGGTCCGCGTAGGTGTACAGCGTGCAGACCGGCTGCGGGCTACCGTTGACCATCGGGCGCACGTAACAGCGGAAGTTGGCCAGGGTGGTCAAGTCTTCAATCGTCTTGAGCTCCGGCAGCCATTTCAAAAATTGAGGCGCGTCGGCGGCTTCAGCCCGGAAGACGATTTTGGTCCCGGTGTTGTTAGCAACCGAGTTGATCAGGTCGCCGCCTCCCTGAGTGAGTTGCCCCAGGTGCTGGTGGGCCAGGGTTAAGCTGGCCCCCATCTTCCGCGCCTGCTCCAGGATGTCGGCGAACTCCTGACCACTCTGCCCTACAAACGTCTGGAACTCGTCCACACAGATGGCCACCTGCCGGCGATCTTTCTCTTCGATGTCCATCCGGCTCATAATCGAACCGAACAGCTTGTACATCATCATGGCCCCGATGAAGGCGCGGTTGCTGGAGCCCATCCGCCCGTCGAGCTGCACCAGGATGATCTTGCCGCTGTCGAGCGCCGGGCGAAATTTGACCGTGCTGACCGGCTGGGCCACGATCCGCCGCACCACGTCATTCCGGATGAAGGCATTGATCCGGCGGCGCGGCACGGAAAACATGGCGTCTAACTCTTTTTCCTTCTTTTGTTCCAGGCTTTGCCAGAACGGCGCTGCAATGGGATCATTCAGTTGAGAGGTCAGGTCGTAGCGGTAATCGGCGTCGGTTAATAACTTGAGCAGATGCACCATGGTGGCGCTGGGTTGTCCGGTTAAGACAGCCTGTAGGGCGTTTTCCAGGATTTCCTGCATCTGCACCGCCGTATCCCAACTGGCGCCCATTGCTTTGCGCATCACCCCCATCACATCGGCTACCACTGCACCCATCTCAGCCCCTGCCGGTATTTCCAAAGGGTTGATGCCTATGGCCCGCACCGGGTCCATCACATCCAGCCAGATGATGTCTTTTTCCCGCCATAGCGGTACCCGATGAACGACCTTGTGGGTTAAGTCCTGGTGAGGCTCTTGCAGCCAGACGGCCGCCTCGGGAAAATCCGCCAGGTATTGCCAGATCATGCGCAGGAGCATGGTTGATTTGCCCACCCCGGTCGGCCCAATAACGTGAAAGTGGCGGCGGGCATCCATCAGCTTGATCCCGACCGGGCGGTCCGTTTCTGCATCATTGACCGTTCCATTACCATTGCCGTTAGCCGGGGCAGACAATTTGAGCAGTTGGCGCAACCCCGTAAGTGAGTAGGCGACCCCAGTCATTTCGCTACTGAAGGAGGGCACATCCACGAAGCGACCGATGATGACGCGCTTCTCACCGGGGATAACGAATGAGGTTGGGCTAGGTTTCTCGATGCGCGCTCTGGCTCTGGCCAGGGCCACCCCGGTAATATCCTGGTTAGGGAGGTGAGCTAGCCCGGCCAACTCCGCTTCGCTGACCACGCTTTTGCCCCACCCGGCCGGGAAGAAACGACCCTTCAGACGATACAACTCGTTCTGATCGCCACGCTTACGCACCTCTAGCGCGTTATCGTTCCCAAACTGGTCAAAGACGCGGATGAGCCGGTCGAGATTGCCGCTAACATCCCCCTGGCCGGCCACGACGACTCGCAGGCACAAGTCATAACCCCGCGCGCGCCCTTTCTCCTCAATGCGCTTGATCAATTCCCGATCCTGGGATGTTATTTTTGGGCGAGGCTGCCCTTGTGGCACGTTATCGCCTCGCAATTTACTGACAAAAGGCTGTCCCCCGGATTGCCAGCCGCCAGCAGCAGGGCGCAAGACGAAATGAACGGCGGCCAGTGAGTTACCGGGCGCGATACCTTCCAACGGCGAGAGCAGCGACGGTAGGGGGTCGTAAGCGAAATCGGTGCGGAGGGGACGCCAGGGTTCACGGATTAGTCCCAAATCAGCCCATGCCCAGGTACCATCTTCAGGGACGCGATCCAGATAGTCATTGATTTGGTCGGTGGGTCCGCCTTCACGGCTGCTTTTGATTAAAGTCTCAATTTCTAACCCTGAGTAGGTCGCCCTTAATTGCCGGACGAGTGTTTCGGCGACCGGGCGCGGTGTCCAGAGGTAAAAGCTGATGCGTTCTCCAGCTTCTTGCACCATTTCCAGGCTGAAATGGAGGCCGGCCCCCAGATAGGTCTGGAAATTTGAGCGGGCCATCGTCGAGTGGATGGCCCCCCACAGGTCGGCGGCCGCACTCCACTTGCTTTTTTCGTCAATGCGGGGGGCCAGCCGCAGCAGGACGGCGTTATTGGCCAACTCTTCGTTACGCTGTTTTTGCCAGGTTCTGGCCAGGGTTTCGGCGCTGAACCAGCCAGCGGCAGCCAGCAGAGCCAACACGGTTGCACCGCCCCCGATCTGCCCGCGGTATTCGATAAACGTCCTTCTGGCTTCGCGGGGGATGATGGCGATCGGCCCCTTGCGGCCGGTGAGCTGCTTTTCTGAGAGGTAGTAACTACCGAAGCTTGAGCTTGCGACGATCAACAGGATGGCAATGACGATGGTTAAGACCTGTTTGGGCGAAAGAGACGTTGAAGCAAGTAGACGAGTGAACATATCAGCCTCAGTTAATCAAACAACAGGTTCAGTTTCTTGGCGACGGCCTGGCTGATGATCAAACAGTTATCGCAGTCCGGCGAGGCCTCGGGTAAACCTGTGGGTGAATTGGCGGCGATGAGAAGGGTAACCGCAATAGGTTCCAGGTTACCATCGACCCAGAGGCCAGCTTCGGCAGCCAGCGCCTCGCCCAGTTGGCCCAGTTTCAGGGTGACATTGACCGGGACGCCATTCATCTTTCGTTCCTGGGGTAAACCACTATCATCCGGCCCGTATTCTTCTGCTCTTTCTGGATCGGTATTACGACCTGGCTCATCTTGCTCTACCTCATCATCGAGATTGGCCCCCTCCCCTGCCCGGCCTTGCGGTTCATCCTGGCTGGGATCGTTCAGCGCTTCCGTAGCTTCGGGAGATGAGTCTTCGGCCTCTTCTTCTTTGGCCCGCCGCTGGATGGTTTGCCCGTTTTCCGTTTCCAGGAATTCCAGCCAGGGGATCTCGCCCGCTTTTTCCAATTCGCCACGTATACGCGAAACAGTCAATGCGCTACAACTCGCCTCGCGAGCGATCCAGGCATTGGCCCGGCGGTGACGTATTCTCACTACGTCTTTAATCGCCTGGCGCCATTCTTTTTTGGTGTAGGACAGGCCATGATCAATGTTGCCGACCCGCGCCCGCACCAAGGCATCCTCGTAAGTTCCCTCGAAAAAGACTACCTCTACTTCGGCGTACTTTTCGGCCCGATTGGCTTCCAGGCGATGCCGGCCGTTTAGTAGGCAGACAGCGCCGGTCTCCAGGTCTTGCCAGACTTCAATCTCCGGCAGATTGTCGAGAACCTCACGATACCTAGCTACGGTTTCCTGGTTAACTTCTTGTTTCCTGCTGATAAATTCCGGCAGGATCTGGATTGTTGAAATTGCGATAGCTGCTTTGTCAGACATAGTTTAACAAACCTCAATGGGGGATCTTATTGATGAGTTTTATGAATTCTGGCGGGATCGTGTTCGGCAATAAGGCGATGAACGCCATCCCAACCACGATAAAAATCAAGGTTTCCACCGGCCCGCCTGTTTTTATTCGAAACGGTTTAGGTAAGAGGTGGAACTGCCCCGGTAACGGCCAGAGTAACGGCACGCCGTGCTTGGTCATTGCATCGGCGATGGCCACATGGCTGAGATAACCCAGGCCAAAAGCCAACCCAACGTCGCCGTACCCAAATTTTGACCAAAATACCCAGCCCAGCAGGGTTACTAGAAGGGCTACAATCCCATAATGAGTCAGGCCACGGTGCTGCACGCCACAAAGCCTAAGCCCGAAGGAGGCAATCACGCCCACCAAGCCTAACTCACGTTTGATCATCGAGTCCTCTTCCGTATCAATGTCAGGTGCAAGTGCGCCTAAAACTGCTGCGGCAAGACAGATTACCACCCCCGTGGGAATGCTGTTGACAGGGTGTGGCTGAATAAAATTGACCATACCATTCGCCGCGACGACGGTGGTAGCTCCTACCAGAGCATGAGTATACCCGCGCATTGATTTAATCCTTTCAGTTAATGGATCAAGAGATGATGCCCATAGAGATGGCTCACCAGGTGCGAGAAGATGAAAGGTCCGATAATAAGCAGTATGCAGATCAGGGCGAGCAAGACCAAGCACACACCTAAGCCAATTGCCGCTAGCATATATCGCTGAAATGCCGGGAAGCGTTTGAAGCTATCCAACCAGTCGGCTACAGTTAAAAAAGGTGCAGTTATCATTGGTTGTCCGTCCCTTTTGTTTACTCCACCAAATCTAGGGTACCCATGACCTCGCCACGTTGTAGCAGCAGACGTTTTGCCGGTAAGCGACGCAGGTCGGCAGCCCGGATACCTAAGATTTGACCCATCATCTCGGCGCCTTCCCGGTCGAGCCGCGAGAGCAGTAGAGAAGTGTGTTTGCTTAAGGCCGGCGGGTTCGTTATTTGCTCCGAAACCAGCACCACCCGCGCCATCGGTAAAGCCCTAAGCCGTTTGACCCACGAGCCGGCGTTCAACTCATGCAAGACAATTAAGACAGGCCGGTTAGCCGACCAGATACTGAGGAGGGTCGTTATCCCCAGCAGCTGCGAAGTGATATAGGGTTGCAGCCTTTGACGCGGGTCAGGTAACCGCCACAGCAGGCTGATTCCGTCGTTGAGCACAGCCAGAGGATCCAGGTAGGGCGCTTGCCATAAGACGCGGTATTCCGGGATCTCCGCTAAAGCAGTAAGACGATCTCGCAAGTGCCCCAGTCTCAAATGTACGTCAAAGTTTGGTATTTTTCGCCCTTCGTTGACCCACCAGGTCCACAGATCCTGACCGACAATATCTGACAGGTCGCCCTCTGCTAACGTCAAAAAATCAGGCACCTGCAAAGCATCTCGTAATCCGGAGGGGTCTAAAGTGAGGTTACGTTTTGCCGCCACCAAAGCGGTCAAAACAGTCGCCATAATGGTATGGCGATAGGCGTTTTGCCCCAAGCCGCCCGGAGTCACCCCTAATTCGCGCAACCAGTCCAGCCAGATGTCGGGAAATAACGCCGGCCAGTGATTCATTTCTGGCAGCCATAAAGGATTGAGGCGAAACCGGCTTTGGGCTGGGCGTTCCACGTCGCAGATGAGAACCTTGTTGGCCGCCACTTCTCGCATGAGTCGGCGGGATAGCGAGGTGCTGGCCGTCCCTTGACCGTCCAGAAACAGAGTCGTGATACCGGCTCGTACGGCCTGGTGAGCCAGATTAACAGCGACCGTTTCTGCGGCGTGACCAAACACATGGAGAGACCGCATGCCCACGAGGCCGGGCAGGGCAAAGCCAATGTGCTGATTCTCAGCGTCTTGCCCGACCACCAGAGCGGCCGAACCATTCACTCGCAGCGCCGGGGTCACCCGTTGAAAGTTGGAGACCGCAGCCAGGCCAGGATTCGTTCGCGAGGGTGGGAATTGAGGCAGTTCAGGCCAGGGGTTATCACCGACGAATTTGGGATATCGCAGCGTTTCACCCTCTCCCGGTAGTAAATCGTTCTTTTTAGCCAGTGACTGAGCGACTTCATCTGCTTTGGATCCCCAGATAGCCACCGTGGCTGATTTGGCGTCCCGCCAGCGAAAATACACCCCTTCGATCCCATCCATCTGACACAGCTCTGTCGCGCTGGGTATTTCTTGACTTTCTTTTTTTAAGCGCAGGATCACGATCCCGCCTCCCGGTTCAGGGGGTTGATCAGCTTCGACATAACCTGCCGGAAAAACATCACCCACCAGGCGCTGCAAAACATCCTCATAACCTTCGTTGACGGATAACCAACAGCCGGTCCCTTCCCCATCACGCGTCCACATGATCTCTAACCCACTCCCGCTGCGAATGAGGTTAAGCAAGGCGGCTCTGGCCGGGTTATCTTTCCATTCGGCCGAAGCGTCGTAGACCAGCCGGTAGGATTGATGACAGCGAAGACCTGCCTTGGCCAATACAATCGGCGCTCCTAGTGCAGTTAACCAGAGCAGTAGACCGGGTAGGGGCAGTAGTAGGCCGGCCCAACTCGGACCGGGTAGATCAGCCAGCAGGCTGATCATGTTCCAGATGGCTACCAGGCCCAGCCCACCTACGATGAGCAGTTGGGATATTAGGATTAGGCGTCGTTGGCTGCGTCGTCTCATGGGCTATCTTTTGTCGTGGTAGCTAATTTTTGAGTTGAGCTGTCACCCATGACGGTAGAAGCGAATCGCTATCTTCTTCTTCTGCCTGGGTGTCTGACATTTTTATTTGGCTACTTACGCCAACAGTTGGCATAGATTTCTTAGCCGGGTCGGTGACCCTCTCATTTTCAGTTTCATCCCCTGTTTCCGGTTCAGTCATTTTCGCGTCATTGGCTTCTGGCTCAGCTGCTATTTCAGCGGTTGGCCACGCTTCACGGAACTCTTCCTCACTCGGCTCGTCCTCTGGTTCCGGTTCGGTCATCTCCGCTTTGGTAGCCTCGACTTCTGCCGACTCGGCTATTGCTTCGGCTGCGGTTGACCCTTCTTCACCCGGATCACTTTCTGCCGATTCATCTTCAGTTTCTGGTTCGGCTAATTCAGATGGGCGTGTTTCGACCTCTGACCGGTTATCCTCGATGTCGGCCGGTTCCGCTTCATTCCCTTCAGCCTCAGCGAAGGCATTCCACTCAGAAATCACTAACGAAGTTGGCTGCCGCGGCGAAGCGACAGGGGCTTCGGCTTCGCCACCCAGCATCACTAACCACAGGTCCTCTGCGGGGATGTCCGGTTCAGGCGTCGGTGAGGGAGATACTTCGAGTTCGTTTTCTGGAAGTTCATCGCCGGTCAGACTTTCTTCGGGAAGCGGCGCATCTGTCGAGGTCTTAGATTGACCATCTTCTGCGCTGGGCAACCCCGTTTCGGTTAAATCTTCTGGCGTAAGGGAAAGCGGACCGGGTGAAAATCCCGGTTGACCGGAGACGACGACAGTTTTTCTGGTAGCGTCGGCATCAGTCCCCCCATCCATTGGTCTGGTTGTACTCATAGAAGAAAGAGGAGCTACTGCCGACCCAAAAGGTTCGTCAACGTCCGCCGAAGTGATCGGTGCAGGCACGGTTGGCTCGCCTTGATCCTGGTCGGCTTCTTCGACCCGATCGATTTCATAGTCGTAGTCAGCCTCATCCCCATATTCCAGATCCTGGCGCGTTTGCTGCTGCGCCGATACCCGCCCTTCCAGCTCCTCTACTTTTTGCCGCATAAAGAACTCGAATTTACGGTTTTGCTCCAACAGGTAGGCCATGGTCATGGAGGTGGACTGGCGAATCGCGTCCGTACTGCTCTGACTGCCCCTACGATTAAAAAGACTTAACAGCTTGCTCATTTCGTTAACTCCCGATTAAAGATCGCTCCATGTCGGATAAGAGCATATAGGCGTGGTAAGCCCCATCCGGGAGACGCAGCACCGCCTCAGCCACACCCGTTTCCTGAGGTCGCTGAAAGGTTTCCAGCATATCGCGATAGGGGGCCACGTTAGGAAAGGTTTTGACCACGACTTCGGCCGCCGCCGGCTCGTGATTGAAGAACAACTGAAAGACGCTGTTGCCGATAATGGAGTGACCGGAGAGGTCGCCGCCGGCCATACCGCCGGTCAGGCGAACCAGGTCTTGCTCGGCCATCCAGATGCCGCAGCCAAACGTTCTGAAAGTCTTGATCCACATGGCCACGGTTTCGGCCAGCATCGGCTCCTGGGCCATCCAACCAAACTCGTCGATGGCCACCACCCGCCGGCGCACCCGGCCGAATGAGCGGACGATGCGTTGAATTCGACCCAGCACCAGGGTATAAATCAGCGCCCGGCTCTCATTGGGGATGTCTTTAAAATCGTACGTCACGACGTCTGCTTCCAGGGCTACGTCCAGATTGGTGGCTTTGTTGTAGACGCTGCCCATGCTGCCCTGGACATAGTTCAACTCCAGATCCGAGGCCAATTGTTTAGCCCCCCGCCGGCGTAATTCATGGCAGAGCTGCTCCAGGCGAGGCACATGAATGGCCGGGGTATTGAGCGGATCGTCTATCCCGTCGTACACGGTGCCCAAGGCGGCGTCCAGGAGACCGGCCTCTTGCATGGTCAGCCGCCGCTCCGGGTCGACTTGTTTGAGCATGAGGCGGTAGAGACTCATTTCGTAGGCCTTTTGCTCGTTGATATTGTCCGAAATGGGATCCAGCGGGTTCAGCCGCATCGTGCGCAGGGAGAGTGGGTTGTAAGTCGCTCCACCCGGCCCAACCAGGTCAGCCAGCCGGCGCGAGTGCCCCTGGGGCTCCATCAACACCACCTGGGTGCCGCGCAGCGCCTCCCGGTAGAGAAGCGCGTTGATTGAAACCGTTTTGCCATACCCGGATTTCCCCAAAAACAAGCCGTGGTAAGCCGCGGGTTTTTGCACATCCTCCCCAAACCCATTCCACCAGATCGGGTAAGTGTCGTGACCGCCGGACGAGCCAATGCCCCAGAAGACGCCGCGGGTGTCGCTGCGGCGGCGGAAACCAAGCGGACCGCTGATAGCCGCCATGCCATCACTGGTCACGTTGTGGGAGATTTCCGGCAGCTTGATCGCCTTGCGGCGGGTCGTCGTAAAGAACTTGAGGAGTTCTCCCTGCCCACCCACCAGAACGACCAGAGCCAGGCGCGCGGCGGTCAAGGTGCGCACCGTGGCCATGTTGGCTTTGGCTTCAGCCAGGGTTCTGCCTTTGATTGCGACCACCACCGTGGCAAAGTGCAGGCTTTGCCCGGCGTTGGCCTTGGCCATCGCCAGGCGCACGTCCTGCAGCGCCCCCTCGGCTTTCGGGTCGCGCCCCGTTTTGTTGTTGGCGATCACGTCCATGAGCACGTTTTCGTATTTGACCAGTTCCTTGAGCGCGTCATTCGGGGCCAGGTTGCGCTCGACGTCGATGGCGACTGAAACCGGGAAAGCCTGGCGCAAGATCGTCACCAGCGGGTCAGCCCAGGACCACTCGCCCAGGAATTCATGGCTGACCATCAGGATGAGGTAGGGTTTGCGGGGGTCAGCCGGCTCGAGATGATCGAAGTTGACCTCGCATTCACACTCAAGCAAAGGCGTTATTTCTGCTCGACTGGCTGATACGCCCATGAAGCTGGCCAGACTACTCACCGTGGCGTGCGCTTCCGTGTCCGTGTTCGCCCAGACCACCAGATCGTGCTGCGCTTGATACATGGCTGCTTCGCGGGTCAGTTTTTCCAGAAAGCGGCTGTACGTCGCCAGGGCATAAGCCCGCCAGCCCTCGCGGGCCACCAGACCGGCCGCGCGTGCCTCTTCGACCACCTGTTCGGCAAAGAAGGGTTCCGAGTGAACGATGAACCGCACCGGTGGTCGGGCCCCGGCCCAGAACCCGCCCCAGCGATGCATGAGCATGCCTATCGCTTGGGGTGGGTGCTGGGCGAGATCGACCGGGCGCAGGTGGTAGACCGTCGAACCATCCTCGCTGGCCCCCTTTGACCCTTTGGCTTTGACCCCGGACGAGGGGGGTTGGCGCATGACCTGCACCAAGGCCCCCCCATCCGGCGCGCCCAGCACGTAGGACATATCCTCATCGAAACGGCGATCGTACAGGGCCTCGGGCCGGGCGATGTGTTCCTGACTCATGAGGGATCGAAGGAGGATGCGGACATACTGGTAACCATACAGCCCGTGGTAGCGCGCTCCGACGACGAGACCCAAAATGCCAAAGAGCGTCACCGTGATCCAGACCGGCCACCCTTTTAAGCCTAACCGGTTGGCCACGCTCATGCCAGCGAAGAAGCCAAAGGAAAACAGCATGACCTGCTTGCCGTTCAGAAAGACAAACGCGCGCTCTTCTAATCGCTTAAATTGAATGAGCTGGGAATAACTCATCCACCGCCCCCTAAGGTCGAAGCCAGGCTTTCAACCACCTCGGTGGCAACAAAGATGACCGCCAGGCCGATCAGCAGATCAGGGATATAGTTTTGAGCCACACTGGCGATCTGCGGAAACATGGGCCGGGCCACTTTGCTGATACCCCAGATCGACAGGCCCAGGATCCCCGCGCCGACGGCCACACTCTGAATCACGTCGGTCACCGCTTTGACGACGCTGTCGAGTGCCGCGCCGACGCCGTCCTGAGCCAGAGCGGGGGTGGCGGTAAATAGGATGGAGCCAACCACGAGTAGGACCAGTAGGTGCGTAACAGGGGAAGCTTTTCGATTGGCGAAGAAGGTTTTGAGTTTCATATTTTCTCCAATATTCGAGTAAAGGTTGGTTAATAAAAGACCTAAAAAAATGGCCGTAACTCCTCAGATCGGGTAACGAGATTGATCTGTACCCGACATTCGGAATTACGGCCGCTGTTGTCGCCGGCTGCAGGCCGTCCAGTACCGGCGACATATTTCTTCTGAAATTCTGTTCATTATTTTAAGTTGGTTTGATCTATAACTGTTCGCTCCTTTTGACTCGTTCGGGGTTGAAGATATAAAAAGCCGCAATTCCTCGCGCGGTCAAGGCAGGTCGCCTTTTGTCAACCTCGCGGAATTATGGCCAGATTCGCTGCCCCGGTTGCAGGCCGTCCAGTACCGGTGGCAGATTATCTACTTGATCTGTCTAATGATTCATTACGCTCCTGCACATTTTATCAAAACCACTTAATCGGCTTAGTAAGTGAGTTCGAAAGCCTGCTTCAACAGGGTGACCACCATCCGATGGCCGCCGTCTGGCGATAATAAAAGAGAGAATTCTCTGGAAGTGCCGGCTGGCAATCGCCATGGGAAGAAGTTACCAATCGGGCTAAGCGTCCCCCCTTCGATCTTGATGTCTGAAGCCAAAACCTCAATATCCTGGCCCATGCTACCAATGGAGAAGTTGACCAGTAGGGTCCCATCCTGTAAATCCGCCCGGGTAACTCTTACTTCTGTCGGAGACACAGCACTATTATTTGGCGGCAACTGCACCTCGACCTCTTCTCCAGACGAGGGATCGGGCGCAAAACTCCAGACCATGCTCTCGCTTAACCCCGCTTCAGGAATGACATAAACCGAGGTCGTGGTGAAGACCTGTTGTGTCTGAATCGTATCTGGCAAGGGGGGGTAAGGTAATTTGCTGGCTGCCGACGGGATAACTGAAACGGATGGGTAGGTCATGCCCGTACCCTTCACCCTATGAACAAAAGAACTTGTCATCAGCGGCAGAGCGCCTTTATTTTCTACCGTATAATCTACCGCCAGGTAGGTGTAACCCACCATTTCCATGCCCGGTAAATTGACCAGATGGCTGGTTAGAGGTGTGAGTCCAAAGGTATCGGCGATCACCACGGTTTCGCCCAGCGCCGCTTTCTTGGCCGGCGCAACGAAATCCATCCCCAAATCGGAGTCCGGCAGGTAGAGCCCTCGGATCACCACCCGGGTGGATTCTTCCTCGTCGCCCAGCAAGGCGATGGTCATGCCGGGCCGATTTTGGCGAAAGATCTCTGAGGATTGCGGTGATACCCGGACCATGTCGGCAAAGGCAAAACGATAAATCGGCCCGGTACTCATGCGCAGGATGAAGGTATCCCCCGGCCCGATCGAACTGAGCAGCGCTTTGTTGTCCGGCGTTGCCTGCATCCCCAGGGCATAATTGATCACACTGCCGTAAACCCAGCTCACGGCCCGGTCGTCGTCGGGCAGCGGCCAATCGCCGCTCTTGATCTGGACCGGCTGCACCACGAAGCTGACCCCTTTGACCTCCAGGGTTCTGGGGACAACCAGGGAGGTCTTAACGCCGGCGTCAACAATATCGGATAACAGTTCCGCTTCAAGGGTAGGGATCGGTGTTGCCACCCTTGCAGCAGCAACCTCGCTCGTCTCCTCTACCTCAGGCGTGACTTGGGTGGCTTTTCCATCGCCCTTTGGCCAGAAAAACCAAAGGGCCGCCAGCAGTCCCGCGCCTAACATCAGCATCCCCTGAATCATATCCTTTGCCCCGACCTTGCCGCCCGGTCCGGCTGCCATTGATTTGGGCTTACGTCCACTATAGCTATTTGAGGTGGCCTGTGTCGCCTGAATGGCTGAGGGGTCTGACCAGTCCATGGCCCCCCGCCGCACAAACGACTCGCCGCCTTCAGCGGTAGGAGTCAAGCCATCGTTGATGACAGCCAGCAAAATATCGCGGGCAATATCCAATTCTTCGGCATCGTCTCGTGCGCCACCTGATTCAAGGACGCGCGCATTATAGAATTCTTCAAATAATTTTAAATCTTCACCTGTCAAAACCACATCAGGCATACTCATACCCCATAAATCTAATCATCATCTTAGTATTTTCATCAAACAGTTCTGTACACTATTTCTTACTCTAGGGAATCAAGCTAGGGAGTCGCAGGGGCGCCAGGCGGATGGAGACTTCCTCGCCAGGCGGTTCGATGCTTTGATTGTAGCCAAGGTAAGGGATGCTCAAGCGCACTTTGCCCACCGCTGTCACCGTCAAGGCAGCGTGTCCCTGGCTGTTCGTGAAGGTCTGACCCAGCATGCTGTTGCTCACCCCATCCAGAAGGCGGATACTGATCCCGGATACCCCTTCACTGGCGTCCGGCGCCCGATTGTTGTTCTCATCGTAAAAGATATTCACCCCGATGGTGACCAGTTTCATGGGTGGCAGCGTCGGCGTGGGCAGGCCGGGTACGGCAATGGGCCGCACTTGAACTTCTGGCGTCGGCGTCCCAAACGGCGACAGACCAGGCATCGTCGTTGTGACTGGGGTCATAGGGATGGCCGGCACCGGCGTGACTGCCCAGGGTAGCCCTAATTGCGGCGTCAGACTGGCCACCGGGGTCGAGAAACCGGCTCCTCCGGCGACAGGGGTAGCGGCTTGGCCCGCCCTATCGGTGATGGCCAGGTTGTACGTCCGGGCTCCGGCTGATACCCCCTCTGGAATGGTCCCGACGGGTCCGGCGACGATGTAGGCGACGCCGGTGTAGTCCGGCGCCCACTCGAGGCAGCTAGACCGGTCCCCTTCCTGGCAATCGTCGTTGCCCGCAATCACCTGACCATTGTCGCGAAAGAGGATCAGGTTCGTATCCAGGCCTTGAACCAGGCCGGTGGTTTCAATCTTGAGCTGTTCACCGATTTTGACGTAAAAGCGGAAATAATCGTTATCGACCTCATTGCTGCCGGCGGGCCAGGGATTAAAGTTGAGCTGCAAGGTCTGTCCGACTCCAATATTGGCCGCCGTCGAGAAGTCATAATTGGGTTCATATTGATCAAACATCTTCTCACCCGGGATAGCGGTGGCCGGTGAAGTCGCCGTTGGCGGTGGACCGGGGGTTCGGGTTGGGGTGGCCGTGGGGGCCGACACGTCAACGGCGGTTATCCCATACTGGCGGCAGTCCCAGGCTGTTGGAACCCGCGAGTCGGCCGTGATCATAAACCAACCTTCCACCGGCGCCTGAAAATAGGCCTGACTGGCCGGGTTGCCGGTGAGATAATCATCATTTTCGGCCAATAAATTGCCAGCCGGATCAAAAACTCTGACCCGGGTATCGACACCCTGGTTGGTGTTGGTCGTAATGCTATAGTATTTGCCCACCTTGCCCCAGAACATAAAGAAATCAACGTCGCCGAGGGGATAAAGGGTGAGATTGTTGATGGGTTGATTAATGGTCAACACCGGTCCACTGCCGGGTTGATCGTTCGGTTCCTTAGCATCAGTGCAGGTCGGACCGGCCGTCGACGTCGGCGTGGCGGTCGGAAGGGGTGTCGGCGTATCGGTCGGCCAGATGGGCGTTACGGTTGGCGTCGATGTCGGTAGGTTTGTCGGGATCGGCGTGTCTGTAGGTAAGGGAGTTGGAGTCGCGGGAGGGATAGGCGTATTCGTTGGAGTCGAAGTAGGAACAGGTGTATAGGTTGAAGTCGCAGGTGGGATGGACGTATTGGCAGGAGTCGGAGTTGGGGTGACCGTCGGCTCGTCCTGCGCTGATACTTCTGTTGGTGGAGTTGTTTCTTCAGGATTCTGCGCCAGCGCTCTTATGGGGGTTAATACTACGGCTACGGCGAATATAGCTATTAGCAATAAAACTAATCTTTTCATCATTGGTCACCTTCTCTTGAATGGGTCGATGTTCGGTCTATTTGGGGTTGAGTTTTCTTCTGAGTAGTAATGCTCATACTGATTAAGCTTTCCTCTTCGTCGAGAAGTTTCAGAGAAGGCAAAGCCTCTCGTTCTAACGTTTGTTTCTGTTTGGCTGCTGAGGCTCTTGTTTTGATTTCCTCAGCTTCGATCAAGGAAGAAGGTACGCCTTTGACGGATCCGCTGACGCCATCGACCCCACCCCGGATCTCGGCCGGTCTATCTTCGGTCAGTTTATGACGAATTCCGTCTGACCTGTTTGCCGTCGTTTTGGGCGGTTTCTTGACTTGACTACCCTTGTCTCCGTCCGGCCCTACCCGACCGGTTCTGTGGGAAGATAGGGATTTCTTGAGATCTGACGGGCCTGCTTCAACCTCCGGTCCGGCCAAGTTACCGGGAAAATGGGTTTGCTCCTTGCCGGCGCCCTGACTTAAGCCAACGGCCCCAGTGTCCGAACCGGTTTCGCTATCCGGTTTCGATCGGGAGAGGCGCACCAGCATGGGCCCTTCCAGGGTATCTGGCAGCGCTCGAGCGCTGTCAATCAGATCGTCTGCTTTTAGCGTGGCGCCCAGCCCGCGCTCTTGTTGCCGGCGTAGGGATGTCTCGATCTCGCGACGCAACGCCGAGGAAACTTCCCCTTCCTGCCGCACGGCTTCCAGGAGCCGTTTCCGCTGCGCTTCATCCAGACCGGCCTGGTTACTCAAGCGGGTAAATCGATTTAAGGCCGCCAAGTTTGACCCGGAGGCGACCGGATCGAGACCCAGCGAGCGAGGAATGAGCCTTCCGGACGCTTCATCTCCTTCCCATTTCTTGGCCCGGGCAGCGGCCACGCGGAATTCGCCCGGTTCGGCCCGTTTCTGAGGCTGTAAGCTGGCCACGACGAGCGCCTCCAAGTCTCGTTCACCCTGTTGTCCCTTAAAGCCCGCTAGCACACTACTCTCCAGGTGGCCTCGCACCATCTGGAAGCCTTCGTCGGTCAAAGCGCCGTCTGCTTGAACCAAGCGCTCGACGCTGCCTGCTTCGGACGCAGCCGCTCGAGCGGCTTGCAAAACAGCCAGCGTCTCTTCCCGGTTATGCCGAGACATGGCCTGGTAGGCTTGTTGACCCAGACTTTCACCCAGGATGGCTTGACCCGACTCTATAACCTGCCGTTCTCCCTGACTGGTTTGACGAGTTTGGTAGACTTGATTAGCCCAGGTTTCGACGCTGCGGCCATCGCCCATAGTGATTCCGGGCGTTCCCGTCTGCTGCTCATTCCAACCGCCTGGCTGGGCTTGGTTGTTTCGATCGGTGTTATCACGGAAACTCGAACCAAACAAGGTTCCCCCCACTGCGCTGGCGGCCATCCCGCCCAAATCAGTCACCCAGGCGTTGCCGGCTGATGATGGATTGGGCGCGGTATAACCTTTAGAGGTACGCCCACCAGCGGGTTGGGCCGTCCACTCATTGACCGCCGGTTGAGCCATCCTGGCAATGGGTGCAGGTAAAGCCCCAACCGTCTTATTAAGCTGACTATCAACCGCCTGCATGGTTTCAGGTGACCCCTGTCTTAAATCCTCTGAACCGGAGCGG
This sequence comes from Chloroflexota bacterium, assembly GCA_016860845.1. Next base: position 195,034 of record BOKF01000006.1, on the reverse strand, counting down.
GCCACCTGACGCGCCCCCTCCCACATATCGAAGGCGCCTCGACCTGCCCAACCCAGCATGGCCCCGGCGGCGCCCCATTTGACAGCGCCGGCAGCGGCCATGGCGGGTTGGCGCGCGCCTTCACCGAGCGTACTCGTCGCGGCGCCGACCCAAATACTCGTCAGCCCGCCCAGGGAGGTCGAAACCGTTTCGGTCATGGTGCTGGTCGCCATCTTGGTCAGGAAAAAGCCGCCGACCAGCCCGACGCCAATCAGGCCTAAATAAGCCATCAAACTCCCGTTGACCGAAACGCTGACCAGCAGCATCAAGAAGATGGCCAGCACACCGTTCAGGATAAACGTGCGGATGATGATCCCAATGAGTTGCATGACCAGGCGATTGACCAGCGGCTCCGTGTAGCGGAAAAGTCCAAACAGCAAGGTCAGGGGTAAACTTAGGTAAACAAAAGCGGCGGAGAGGGCCAACATCAGCCCCACATTCGCCTCGATCATCGGCAAGGCCGCCACGATGGGACCCAGGGCCAGACGAGCCACCCCTTCCTGCGCCTGGCGAATCGCCAGCTGCCGGTTTTCTGGATGCTCTTGAAAGACCGGTACTTCTATCGAAACATCTATAGGCAAAGGAATTCCCCACACCTGGGTAATGGGTGCAGTGAGTTGAATTTCCTCCCACTCATCCCAGGCTTTCTTGGGGCTGCAGCCGTCGCTATTTTCCTGGTCTTGCTCTCCAATTTCTTCGGAGGGATCGTAGAGGCAATACTCGCGGCGAAAATCCTCCGCTGGTACGCCTTGATGGAGTTCGCTGGCGCTTTTGACCAGGAAATACGAGGTTGACACCGCTTCCCAACCCCGAATCGGGGCGCGTCCATCTAAGTCTTCCGGGCTGTAGATGGGCTCATCTGAGGTCGCGCCGCCTGGAACATCCAGGTTGACGGTGCCGCCGCTGCCGGCGACGACTTCGTACATATAACCGCCGGCCTCGCCGCGCCAATTTTCTATTTCACGCATGAGCTCGCTGCCCTCGGTGATGATACTGTAAGATAAAACCGCGAAGAAGAACATCCGCCCCAGATCAACCGGCTGCATCCGCCAAAAGGGGCGGATCAGGAGGGAAAAGCCGTAAATCGTCAAAGCCAGGGCGACAAAGGCTTCCCAGGTCGATAGCCCAAAAATGCCGTTTGAGCCGACCATTCTGTCCATCAGCGCCCAGATCCCATCGCCGTCCCGATGCCCCATCAACCAGTCCTCGGTCACGTAACTGAACATCGAGAACTGGATGATGGCCGCATCCAACCGCCATAGAATGATGGCAATAGAATTAAGGATGGTATAAACCGCGTGGTCGATTGTGCGTGAGATTCCGAATAGGTCGCCCATAGTTAAGTTATCTGAACTTTACATCACCGAATGAACAAAAAAGGCCGCAATCTCCTTGCCGGGTGAGCATGTTCCTCACCCCGGTTTGGGGATTACGGCCAGTCTCGCTGCCGAGTGCAGGCCGTCCGCCTCGGCAGTGTATTTTCCTTTCCTAAATATTACCTGTTATGCTGACTCATCAGCTTCTTTCTGAGTTAGACGCGACCGCCGGCGCTGCCACCCTATCATCAAGCAAACCAGCAACAAGAAGACACTGCTCCAGGTGATCTGGCCTTGCGGCGTGCGCGGATCCAGCCAGCCGCCGGTCACGGGCAGTATCGTGAAGGCCTCGCCTTCAACGGTGAGCTTCGCTTCATTGGATGAACCCGGATCGAGATTGGCCGCGCTGTAAGTGGCGATGTTGCTGTAGTTCATCTCACGACTGGCGCTGATCACCATCGTACTCACAATGATCTCGACCCGGCTATTCGGCGGCACATCACCGACGTTAGCCATCAGTTCGGTCCAGGCGGCCGGACTGATCGCCTGGGTGAGCGTGGTTACTTGAGATGAAGTCGTCGCTGCGGCCTGGGGTAGACCGGCCGCCTGTGGCACGGCTGCGGCCGGGTTTGATGGCAGCGCCTGGGTCAAGCTGGTCGCCTGGGTCAGGGCCGTCTTCGCGCTTAATTGGACTCCGTTACCGATTGGCGTCGGAAGGTTCGTCAGCGCCCCGCTGACCCCCTGAGTCGAGCTTGCCGTCCCGGTTATGGCACCGCTGCTAACTGGCTGTGCCAGCGGCATCTGGTTGACGGTGATACTACCCCGGCTGATACTGCTGCTGACGTAGGCGATCCCTTCCGGCAAGACATCCCGAATCGTCAGGCCGCTGACCGTAAGTGGGGTCGGGTTGGTAAACGTTAACCGCCAGGTCACCGCGGTGGTCTGACCCGCCTTGACAACTGGCGGTGAAACCGACTTGAATAGTCCCGGCGCCGGCAGCGGAGTCGGACCAGGCGTGGGGGGTACCGCCGTTGGGGTCGGTACTGGCGGCAGCGACACGACCGGCGGGCGGCCAGGTAGGGGCGTGGCGGCAGGACTGGCCCCGCTCCCACCACCGTTACCGTCTCCGCCTGAGCCGCTGGCAGAAGATGTCGGCGTTGGATTTATTTGGGCCGGAGGGAGCATGGTGTAGGCTTGCACTTCAAACATTTCACCGCCGGTAAATGAGATAGTGGCTCTATTCAGAATGCGTCCGATGACATCCGGCAGGTTGCTGGCTACCTGCACGCTGAAGCGGACCTCTCTGACCTCGCCGGCGGCCATGGCCCCCAGGTTCCAGACCAGCGTTCGTCCCCCGTCCTCAAAGGCGGGCGGCAGGGAAGCGCTCTGATCGATATAAGCGGTGTAGTCGGGTAAGGGGTCCCGGATGACGATATGGTCCAGCAGGTTGGGGCTGGTATTTTGCACTTTGACCGCATAATCGATTTTGCCGCCTTTTTGGGTATAATTCGTGGCCGTTTTTAGGCCGGACATACGGAAAGTGCCGGTAATTTCCGTACTGGCGTTAGCGTAGACCGTTGGCGCATCGGGCGAGCTGATGAAAGCCAGGTTATCTTCCAGTTCGACCATGTCCGGCCGCATCCCTTGCGGAACCAGCGCCGCATAGACGCGTCGGACCGCTTGACCTTCTTTCAGATCGCCCAGCGGCCAGACGACCGCATTTTCAGCGGCGTCGTAGTAACCATCATGGCTGATGGAGTTTTCCAGGACGATGAGTCCAGCCGGCACCCATTCTCTTAACACCGCTTGCCTGGCCACTCCAGGACCGGCGTTGCCGCCAACCAGGGTATAGGTGATGACATCTCCCGGCACGACCTGGATCGCCGGCACCACTTCAGCTTGAGAGGTAGTCGGATCCAGCGATGCCGCCAGCAGCATCTCGCCTGATGGCGCTGCAGCTTCTTGATCGGTCAACTCAACTTTGGCCATGAGCACACTGGGACTTTCGCCGCTGGTCACCGCGGCGTAAACCGCGGCGGCGCCGCGGTCTGATCCCGTCAAAGCAGTGCGGGTCAGGGTCAGCACCGGCCGGGGGAGCAGAATGATGACATCGTCCCGAACCGGCGCCGCCCTCTCTGCTGAAGCAGCCGCTTCATTATAGATACGCGCGTTTCCTTCGGGATCATAGTCGCCGAAATCAGGCGGAATCGAAACCTGGGCCTTGAAGCGTCGCGTCGCACTCTGCCCGGCCGCCAGGTCGCCCACCTGCCAGATCAGGGTCGAGCCGCTGACCAGGCCGCCATCAGAGATGCTGCCGGGAACGTAATCTACCCCTGAATACAGGGTATCGGTCACGACCGTGCCCCGAGCAACCACCGGGCTAGTGTTAGATACGACGAGGGTATACTCAACCACGTCGCCGGCATGCGCCGTCTGAGGCGCTAGTTTGGTCAACCTCAAAGCCGGCGTGGTGATGCCGGTCTGACAAGTGCTTTGGCTGACGATGCGGCCCCCCGAGTAGAAGGTGATGGTGCTCTCTACCTGTTCAAAGGTCAAGGCCGGGTTGATTTCTAGCTCGAAGGTCAGATCAGCCGCAGCGCCTGCCGCCATGGTGCCCAGGTCCCACACCAGGCTATCCTTGACCAGTTGTCCTCCGGCCGTGGCTGAATGAGGGACATAGGCCAGGCCTGTCGTTAGCGGCGCCTGGGCGGTGACGCTGTACATCGTGCCCCCGCCGGTATTTTGCAGATGAAGTTGATAGCGAATCCTGTCGCCGACCTGGGCGAACTCGGCGCAGGTTTCTTGCACTTCCAGAACAGGCACCAGAAGGGTCGTCACTGCCGTCGCGGTGATCGGCGTGGGTTCATCGAAGGAGGCGGCGGTCGCCTCATTGATAATGGCCTGGACTCCTTCAGGGATATCCACATTCACCTGCCCGCGCCAGGTCAGGTCTACCGCCTGGCCAGGTTGCAGCTGGTCAAAGCGCCACACCAGCTCTTTGTTTTCGTCGCCATACTGCCCGTAGTTATTGGCCGAGCCGGGAATGTACTGGGCAAAACCGGGGATGGGGTCGCGCACCTCCACTTTACGCGATAGGCCAGGACCATTATTGACCAGGTGCAGCACGTAGCTGATTTCGCCGCCGGCGTGGGTGGCGGTCACAGCCTCTTTGGAGAGGAGGAGACCTGACTGGAGCACGGGGCTGACCGCCTCCCCTTCGACATACAGCCCGCCCAACCCCCTAACCTGGACCACATTGCGAATAGTGGTCACCTCCCGCGGCAGCGCAGGGTCAACCTTAGCTCGCCAGCTAAAAGTACGACTCTGGCCAGGGTTTAGATCGCCCAGTTCGCCCCAGGTGATCGTGTTGCCCAGCATCTCGTACCCACCGTCGTTAATTTGATAAGGCGACAGATAGGTTGTGATCGGATCTGTTACCTGGAGTTGGTAAACGGTGGTGCGGCCCTGGTTGACCACCTCAATCCGATAATCGATGATCTCGCCCGGCCGGACCCCGCTGGGCGCAGATTTTACCACCAGAAGATTCGGTTTGACGATGGTGCTGTCTGCCAGCGCGACCGCCTGCATCCCTGGCCAGGCGGTGGCGATGGCTTGATTGCTGAGCTTAGCGGTGTTGACCGGAATGGCTTTGTCCAAGGTACCCTGCCAGGTCAGGTCTACGCGCGCGCCCGGCATCAAGTCGCCCAGATTCCAGAGGATCTGGCTGCCGGAAATGACGCCGCCCTGGCTGATATTGACCGGGCCCAGCAGGTACTCAGGCACGAAATCGACCACGCTCACCTGTCGCAAGGTCATCTGGCCCGTATTAGAAACGGTCAGCGTATAGGCCACCTCCTGCCCGGGGATGACCTCGGCCGGAGCGGATTTGCGCAAACCTAATCCCGGCCTGAGAACCGGCGTGGTGGCCTGGGCCTGGACATTTAAGCCACTCAGGTCTTTCGCTGTCGCCGTGTTGGTAATCTGGTTGGCGGAAGCTGGAATGGTAGGATTGACGGTCCCTGTCCAGCTGAGGAGTCGCCGCTCACCTGCACCCAAGCTGGTGAGGTTCCAGACCACTTGATTGGCCGGGATAGTCTCGACCACCCCACCATCGCTAATGTTGGTTGGATTCAGCACCTGGGCTGGGATCAAGTCGCGTACCACCAGGTTCAGGGCCGGCACATTCGTTGGGTTTTCAGCCATCAAGGTGTAGGTGATGGGCTCGCCCGGGCCGGCTTGGGCCGGGGTGGAGATTTTGTAGAGGTTAATAAGTGGAAAGTCGACATAGCTTTTGGCCCGGATCGTGCTACTGAGACCCCCACTCGTGGTCAGCCGGGCTTCGTTCCAGAGAGTCTCTTGAGTTCTGGGCAGGCTGGGGTCAACCGTCCCGCGCCAGGATAGGACAACCGACTCACCGGGAGCGATGCTATTTATATGCCAGACGACCTCGGTATTGCCCTCGAACACTCCACCCAGGCTAATATCGCGCGGATAGAGGATGCGGTCCGGCACCGGATCGCGCACTTCAACATGCTCTAGCGTGGCCTGGTTGAAATTCTGCACCGTGACCGCATAGTCAATGTCCCCACCCGGCCAGACAATGTAGGAAGCGGATTTGTAGGCGTACATCGTTTGACCCGGCAGATTGGTATAAGCTTGAGCCTCGTCCTGATGCCCCATCCCATCAAAAGCGGTCGCGGTATTGGCGATCTGCTTCACCGTGACCGGAATGGTTGGATCAATAGTACCTTCCCACATCAGGGTGCGGCTTTCGCCAGGGTTTAGAATGCCGAAACGCCACAGAATCTCTTCGGCCCGCACTTCGCCCCCTGCGGTCGCGTTGCGCTGGTTAATGATGTAGGGCGGGATGGGGTCATGCACTTCCACCCCATAAGCCGGCGCCCAGCTATGGTTTTCGACGGTCAAGGTGTACAAGACGGCATCGCCGGGGCCGGCCATAACTGTAGCACTTTTACGCAGAAGAATGCGGGGATGGAGGACGTAGCTCGAAGCCTCGGCCTGGGCGGCCACGTCTTTGGTCGTTACTGTAGTCACGTTGCGGATGGCAAACTCGGCGTCCGGGATGAGCGGATCAACGGTTCCGTGCCAGGTCAGCACGATGACCTGGCCGGGGGCCATGTCGGGTAAGGTCCAGACAACCTCTATTTTACCTTCAAACGGGGAAGGATCGGCGATCCCATCGTTACTGATATCGCGCGGGTTCAGGACATATTGTGGGAGCGGGTCCTTGACGACCACGTTCTTGAGCACCGTTTCACCGGAATTCTCGACGATTAACTCGTACTGGACATCGCCGTGCGGATAGACGTGCGAGGTGGCGTTTTTGATCAGGCTGACCGACGGTTTGAGAACACGGGTGCTCACCATCGCCGTGTCACAGCTACCGGTGCTATCGCAGGCGGTCGCCGTATTGACGATGTTGTTCTGGGTGAGCGGGATGTCGGGATCAACCGTACCTTGCCAGTTGACTGAGACGCTCTCGCCCGGGTTGATCATGCTGATAGTCCAGATGATTTCATTGTTTTCCAGGTTGCCGCCGTTGCTAATGTTGGTAGGATTGGTGATGTAGGGCGGCAGCGGGTCGCGAATGACGACGTTGACCGCTGGTCCAGTGCCAATATTATGCACGGCGATCGCGTAATCAATGATGGCGCCGGCGGCCACTTCAGCCGGGCCGGTTTTGGCCACACCAATTTCCGGAAAGCCGACTTCGCTGCTGGCCTGGGCCTGTTTATTGATCCCGCCATCCGCCGTCGCGGTCACCAGGTTGACGATTTGTGTCTGGGTCTTGGGAATATCGGTGGCGATGGTCCCCTGCCAGGTTAAATTAATTGTTTGGCCGGTGGGAACACTGCCCAGGTTCCAGATAATCGTTCCATTCTGAACACTGCCGCCATTGCTGATATTGGTTGGATTGGTCACATATTGAGGCATGGGGTCGCGCACAACCACGTTGGTCAGAGCGGTGTTCCCCAGGCTTTTCACGGTCATCGTATAGACGACCGGACCGCCTGGCCACACTTGCGCCGGGGCGGCTTTGCTGAGTTCCATCACCGGCTTGAGCACAGCTGTAGAGGCCTGGGCCTGGGCGCTGTGCCCGGCGTTGTCGTTACCCGTCGCCGTGTTGACAATTTGGGTGACGCTGGTGGGGGTGTTGGGATCAATCGTGCCCTGCCAGGTCAAGGTAACGCTCTGCCCATTCGCCACCGTGCCTAGATTCCAGACGATCTGGTTGCCCTGCACCGATCCCCCATTGCTGATATTGACGGGACTTAAGACATACTGGGGGATGGGGTCGCGGACCACGACCCCATTGGCCGGTACTTCGCCGGTACTGCGCAGGATCAGGGTGTATTGTACGGTTCCGCCGACCATGACCTGGGCCGTGGCGTTCTTGGAGAGAGAAATATCCGGCTCGCCGGCCATCAGCGCCGAAACCGTGTTACCCCAGCAGGTAATGAGCTCGGGCGTACCGACCCAGCGGGCGCGGGTGCGGTAATAGTAGGTCTGTTGTAACGGCAGGCCGGTGAAGGTGTAGTTCGTGCCGGCCTGCCAGTCTGACGTGGCAATCGGGGTGCTGCAATTGGAATTCGAGCAGGCCTGGACTTGATATTCAACCCCCCAGGTTGAGCCGTCCGGTTGCTGCGTGTTGGGGACCGCATTCCAGCTGACTGGTTGGGCGCCGCCGCTACCGGGGGCCGGGGTGTTCATCTGGGGGCGCTCGACCCGGTAAATGTAGACGTAATCGAGGTCGAGCGAGGTCCAGCCGCCGTCCGAGGGGGTACCGGTCAGGAGGTTGCCGAACCAGAATTGGTAGGGGCGATAAGGGTCGTTGACGGGCCGGGGGGTACCGTTGGTGATCCGTTTGAGCTGCTGATTATCCATCCACCAGGTTAGCTCGCGCCCGTCGCAGATAAAGTCAAAGGTCGAGGTGTGTAGATTATGATCGCTGTCCTGGCTGCGCCACATGGGGTTGTCCACCGTAAAGCGTCCCCACTCCCCATCGCTGACTACGTGCGCGTCCCTCGTGTTTCCGCCGACCTGCCGTGTATCTACGGCGGACATCCCATAGTACTGCACTACCCCGTAGGCGCTGGTGACCTGGCCGGCCTGGGTGCCGTAAAGTTCGTACCTGGGGTACCTCCACTGCCAGGCGACGCGAACATCAGAGTCCAGCGGAAAGGCGCCGGGGATGCTGTTATTCTCCCGGTAGTAGGCCCCAAAGCAGTCGGTACCGTAGCTGGCCGACATGTGGACCTGGCTGCCGGAGACGGAGCGGCTCTGGCCGCTGCACGCACCAATTTTGTACTTGCTCCACTGGTTGAGGTCGCTGTTGCCCCCAGTGAAGTGGGTGCTCCAGTGGTTACTGAAAGCGAAGGCGATACCGACGGTCGTTAGCAGGATGAGGAACAAATAAAGGCTGTACTGGTAACGAAGGAGACGTTTCATACAGACCTGCCTTGCTGTGCTGTTTGCGAATTGGAAGGATAATTAAAGAAAGTAACAGGAGGCTTGGCAGAGGTTGAGGAAACTGCAATCCAAGCCAAACAAACCGTTGGGATGCTTTCGGGCAACGGCTTAGTCGCTGAACTGACTAGAATAGTTAGGATGAATAATTCAACGGGGAGAAATAAAAAATCTCTGCTGTCCATGCAACCATGCCCCTGGTGGGGACGCTCGATCCAATAAATTAGCCACTTGGACCGGCCTGGTTGCTATTAGCAGAGAGGGGGAGTATAAGGGGCCTTTAAGGGGCCCTGAGTACCTCGCTTCAACAGGCTGGAGAGTACGGAGCTAACGCTCCGGGAGAGTGTTCGTGGCTAACGAGCACTCGTTCTTATTTTCACTAATTATAATCTCGTTTTATTATTTTGTCAAGCGGTGATCAACGCAAAATTCCTCTTGGAAAGCACCGCATTTAACCTTACTCAATTCACTCAATTCCGCTCACTCCGCTGATTTTGCCAAATTTTCATCTGATAAGGTATGTGAGTTACCGAATTATGGGTTTTTAGGTGCGTTCCGGTTTTAAAAAAGAGTCTCTGCCAATTGGAAAGAACTTTTTGCTTTTGTGCATATTAGCAAATTGGCATAAATTCTTATAACCAATTTCTGATTTTCTTCTGATTAAGTTCCAAGTTTTGGCTGATATACTTGGTTTTATTTATCTCCTTCTTTTTTGAACTAAAAATGAAAAGCTCCCCTTTTAACGTGATCGTTCGGAGTTTGGTAAGGGGGAATAAAAGCGAAAAATTCCCCTACCCCACTTGGTTTTTAGGCGAGGAGCAGACCGAAATCAGCCCCACCCCGCCCCAAGTGGTTGCCCGTCCACGCCAAGAGGCGACTGACATTGAGGGCTGACTGGGGACGTTTGTAACCACGCATAGTCCGATACCGCTCCTTGATCCACCAGCCGATGGCCCGTTCCGAGCCATTGTTGGTCCCATCCAGCGTTTGACCTTGGGGGCCTTGCCAGGTGCGATAAAAGGTCAAACGAGGCCACAAGTTCCAACGATCCAGAAACAACAAGCGCAAGCGATAAGCCAGGCTGGCTTTCTGGCCTGGCTGAGGAGGGCTGGCGGCCAGGTAACGCTGATGTAACTGTTCCAGTTCGACGACCTCCTCGGGTTGGCGGCTCTGAATGAGCTGTCCCAATTTATCCAAATCAGCCAGCGCTTGCTGAGGATGTCACCCCCAGCCTCGCCAGAGAGCCATCAGCATCTTGTTCGGCCAGAGGTTTCAGCTCAGCGAGCAGGGCTTCGGTGTTGCGTTTGACGTGACTTTTACAGACCTGCTGATCCAGCCCCAATTCATCCGCTACCGTCTTGAACCCATCAGCGTCATCTGTCACCAGAACCTCTGCTTCAACGGCCTGGGCTATCGGCTCCAACCAGCTTTTGAGTGTGACCGCATCTGCGGCAGGCAAATCGTCTACCGTCAACACTAACCCGGTCACATCATCCACACTCAGTCCCAATTGTAACCATTGACCCTGACATTTGACACTGGTCACATCCGCTCCCAGGGCCGGCGTTTTTAGCCCATTGAAGACTTGCCTTTGCTTCAATCCCGGCACCCGGGCAGCCAACGCCTGCACCGCTTCATAAACGCTGCTTTTGGCCAAGTAGACACCCCAACGCTTCCAACGCTAACGACACCGCTCCATAACTCAACCCCAACAAGTACAACATCACCCCCAACCCCTTCACCCGCTGCGATACCTGGCTCCGGCTGACCCCTACCGGATACACCCGGAACGTTTTCCCACAACGCAGGCAGCGATACCGGTGCGCCACGACCGCTTCATATACCGTGTCCCGCGCCGGTTTTTTCACCGCCTGTAGAAATTGAAAATGCTTCCCCTGACAACTTTTACAGGGACAAAGCTCGGGGGCTTTCAGTTCAGCCGGTTTTACCGGGGGCAGTATTATCTGTAAACGCATCTTTCTATCCCTCGGGGTTCAATGTTTCTCTTATTTTACCCCAATTCCTACCAATGGCTGAACGATCACCTTTTAACATTTCTCTTGTGTAATTGTTCTAATCCTGATATAATCATGTATCCTGACTGTCAAAAGAGACAAACTTTCCACAATCATTTCTACTAACCCCAATGTCTTTCTCAGGAAGTGCCTGATGTGCATAAATGTAGAAGTTTTACAAGATTGCTTGCTCCAGAGTTTCAAGCTAGCATTATGCCCTTAAGTATCTTTGAGAAAATGATTATGCTCGCTCAAGCATCCCCCCGAAATTTAATTCGAATAGTTAAAGAAATTTTTGACAACACTTACATTTACCTCCTATTAAGCTATTTATCTCCAAGAATACTTTGTCAGCAAGCGCTTAATTCTTTTAGGACTTGATAAGGAGAGAAGAATGATGCTTAATAGTGCTCCGCCTCTATTCATTAATCGACTTAAAGAAATTAACCTTATTCGTGACAAACTAAATATTCTTAAGAAAAAGAAGTACCTATTTAGCTTTATAGTAACTATTTTGGGAATACCGGGCATCGGGAAGACTACTTTATTAAAACAGGCCAAGCAAGAGGCGGAAACCTTAGATATCGAGACGATTTGGATTGACTGTGAAAATGGCGCAGCTAAAGGTAATTCAATTTACATATTACAAAAAATAGCCGACGCCTTCTTTAGATCTGCTACAAGTTGGCAAAAAGCTCTCAAATTCTATAGGGAAAGTCAGGAAGGTTCAAGGCACCGAGCCAATTTAGAACCAATTGTCTGGGCTTTTGTAGATAATTTCAAAATATGCCTTGAGGAAACACCAGTTGTTTTATTAATTGATAACAGTTACCGACTGGATGAGGCAGGGCAGAAGGTTTTAGAAGAGGTCTTAAAACATCTCTACCCATCGAATCAATTATTGATTATTTTAGCCGGTCGAGCTGATATTCGTTGGCGTAGTTCTGAGTTGAGACGTCGCACTCAAGCGATTACTTTGGACTCATTTCCCAAAAAGGAATTTATCAATTTATTACCAAACCCTGATTATGCGAGCCTCACTGATCAGGTTTATGCGGTTACCCGAGGTTATCCTTTAGCTAGTGTAAAAGCTTATGAATGGGTCTTGGATCATCTTCAACCCTCAGCAGATGATTTATCCGACCATTTCAAGGCACGGGAAGCTGAATTAATTTTTGATCTGTTTCACCAGATTTTTGAAATGTATATTCTGGGTGGAATAGATAATCCTGAAACTCGCTATACTCTCAGCCGTTTATTATCCTACATTAGTCCTCTGCGCCGTTTTGATGATAATTTGCTGGCTGCACTTTTACGGGAAATAGATCCGCAAAACTTTGAACACACTAACACCCTCGACGCTCGCAGCTATACCCGCTTGATGGCAGCGCGTACTTATATGGTCAAATGGGATAGCGCCAAACAAGCCTATGCCCTTGATGACCCAATACGCCAGCTGCTCTCATTGGAAATGAAATTTAGAGATACAGACAGATTAATGCAGATTCATCAGTTTACGCTAAATTGGTATCAAGATGCTATCGATAAAGTTACCGCCAAGGATTCCAGTGCTCCCCAAAGCGTGATATATCTGCTCGAATTTATCTTTCACTTGGTACATCTACGGCAACTCCAGGGCCAATTAAGCCAGATTGAGGCCGAAATCAAGCAGAAGCTTATAAAGCTATTCAGTGAGTATTACATGCGTGAGCGCATTCATTTTCAGGAAGAATTTAATAGAGACCAAAACTTACCTGAACTATTGGGGGAAATTTACAACCGCTTGACCGAATTTGTCGCACATCAGGTCGAATTTGGGAAACAATAGTAATTTATCTTAAGGAAGGCAACGATGCCAGAGGTTACTTTTGTTGGACGTGAATCCTATCTAAATCAATTCAGACAATTACTTACTGCCCCGGCTGGAACACCCTATATATTAAATCTACGTGGGTTAGGCGGAATTGGCAAGACCAAAATTTTGCAACAAATAGTTCAAATCTGCAATGATGAGCACGTTCCTAACACAGGTATCATTGATTTTTATGACTCCGAACTCAATTCTCAAATTAATGCGGTTGAGTTGGCTATTGCTCGAGTCTTGAGTACTTCCCAGCCTCTTGGATTTGATCCTTTTGCTGAATATTGGCAGGCTCGGCAGGTAGCGGAACATGCCCGTCGAGAACTTGACGACCATTATGGGGTGCTTAGAGAAAAATCTAAAAATCAGTTCATAGATGACTTGGAAAAATGGGCTAAGGCAATAGCTTCCAAAGGTAAAAAAGGTGTATTAATTTTCGACACGTTTGAGGCGGTTAACGATAATCAGGTTGGCGCACGGTTAGTAAATGAATGGTTGCCAGTTCTGCAAACAGCATTAGTCATTATTTCCGGTCGCCAGCAAAAAGACGATGTAGACTTTCCGTCAGAGATAGCCCGATTAGTTGAAGATGCGCCGGTTGAAGCGTTTACCCCTGATGAAGCCACTAATTATCTGAAAGAGCGTGGTGTGTGGGTAGATATTGAACAATATAATGTAGCGACTGAATTATTTGAACTAACAGGCCGTCAGCCTCTCTTGTTGGCTTTAAGCGCCGATCGGTTAATAAGATACAATTTCTTAACACCTATTTACCCCTTTGAATTGGTGAAGGGGGCTCAGCAAGCGGCATTTGAGAAAAAACTAGTTGAAGATTTGGCCAACCATATTGAATACCCTGAAAGTGTAATCATTGGGGCGATGGCTCATATTCCTCGCCCTTTCGATACTCAATTAATCAACTTCCTTTTCCCTAAGAATGTTGATGACCCAGAAACAATCTTAAAGGAATTAAGCCAACTCTCGTTCGTTAAAGAAATTAAGGAAGATGAAAGACCTCGCTACTGGTTTCAGGATGAGTTGCGTCGTCTATTTCATGAACACGTCTTCCAAGCTGACAATTTTACTTGGGATGAATGGTGTCAAGACGCAAGCAAAAAAATGTTAGCATTCTACGATGAACAAATTTCAACAGCCAAAAAAGTAGATGATAAACGCGCTGAGGAACAGGCCCAAGCGGACCGTTTCTATCATGAAATTTATTTAGCTCGGCATTTTGATGAGGATTTTAAGCTTTTAGACAATCCAAAATTTGCCGAAGCCCAACAAGAATTCCAAAAAGCCAGAGAAACGTATGAAATCCGCTATGCTAATATGATTTTAGGCGCACTTCGTTCAGCAGAGAATTTTCTTAATCTAGAACAAAAATTTAGTCTTAGGTTAATGGAGGCACGCTCACTAAAAGATAATCTTTACTTTGGAAAGAGTGAACAAGAGCTAGAGAAGCTATTAAGAATCCATGGCCAAGACTCTCAAAAAGCTGTTTATATTTATAATGCTCTTGGTGGCACTTTAGAAAAATTAGGGGAGCTGAAGAAAGCCAGCACGGCTTATCGTACGGCGTTAAAGTTGAGTGAAGATTTGCAACTAACTGAACGCCTTTCTTTGGAAGAATTAAATATCGGTCAGGTTGAGCAGAATTTAGGCAATTTTGATGAAGCTATTGAACATTTTAAGAAAGCGTACGAATGGGCAATGAAGTATAATCTGACCAAATATCAGGACCGATTTGCTAAAAGTTTATATGAATTAGGGTACATCTATGGTTTAATTGGACAATATGAAGCCGGCCTTCAATATTGCGATGAATCTATAGAAACCTGGGAAAAATTAGACGATTCTCAACAAGCTGCTCACGGCAAAGTCTTACGGGGAGCAGTTCATTGGATGGGTAGCCTATATGACAAGGCTATTTCTGATCTAGAGCAAGCACTAGATACGCTGAGTCCCGTAAAACATCAGTTTCGTTCCGAAGCATATCTTCATTTAGGTGTAGCTCAGTGGCTTAAGAGTGATGAGACAGGAGAAAAAGTTTTCCTTAACAAAGCTAGGGATTCTTTGGAAAAGAGTGTTGCTATAGCCAGAGAATATCAAAATGAATATTTGCCTCGGGCCTTAAACCAAATTAGCAATATCTATTGGTGGCTTGGCGAAAAATCTCAGGCTCGTCAAACAAACGCAGAAGCTTTTGAACTAGCAAAAAAGCTCAATGATGTTCAATATCAAATTGATAGTTTGTTAGGTTGGGCCGAGTTTGACTATGATGAAGGAATTTACGAAAACATTCCACAATACGCCGATCAACTTAAACAGGAATATGAAGGCCGTTATTATTTTCCGTTATATTATGGGCGCATGCGCCGCATCTTGGCTGATATTGCCTTTGAACAACAGCGATATGCCGAAGCTGCTGATTACTATGCTGAAGGCTTGGCTATGGTTGCTCGACACGGAGGGTATGGAATGTATAGCATTAAGCGAGAACGAGAAAATCTTGAAAAGAAATTACAAACAATACCTCCAGAAACTTCCTTAAATTTATGTCTTAGTTTAAAGACAAATTGGCTCAAGAGAAATTTAGGGAGGCATGGTCCACAAATGATTAGCTGGATTGACCGACTTATTGGCCGTTTTGCTTTTCAAGCTCATTCGGGATAGATTCGTTTTTAATAAACCAAACTCTTAAGTCGGGTCAATGTTGACAATGTTACTAACTTTCTCCAGGAATGAAAATTTTGAGGGCAATGACTCTGATTGTGACTGTGATTGTCGTCAGCATTCTTCACTAAACCAAAATTCTAACTTTCATCAACTTACTGCCTACATTGAATTGACTCCCGTCTGCAATAACCGATGTCTCGGTTGTAGCAATGTCTTCATCAGCGACAAACCCACCCGCAAAATGAACATCCCTACGGTGTCACTCTCTCTAACAGAGTGGCGCAAAATTATTCACAAACTTTCACCACACGTTAGCCGTTTGAGCATCACTGGTGGTGAACCGACCCTCTATAAACATTTCACCGAGTTTACCCAGTTACTCGATGAGTATCAACTCGGTTTTACCCTCTTCACTAACGCCCGCTGGCCCAATCCTGAAGCCACTATAGGGTCACTCCAGCAAACTGAACAATTGAAGGGATTGCTCGTTTCGTTGCATGGTCAGAATGCTCCTACTCATGAAGCCTTTACCCTCGTTACCGGCTCTTTTGAGGAAACCATTGAAAATATCAAATTGGCGACCCAGGCAGGTATTCCTGTCACTCTCAGTACGATTATCACTCGCTACAGCTATGCCCAGAGTCAGGCTGTTTATCAATTGGGCCAAGAGTTAGGAGTTCGACACGTTGTCTTTAACCGTTATATTGGTTTGCCCCAAGATGATTGTGCCCCTACACCCACCCAACTCAAACAGGCGCTCATCGATATTGAGGCTATGCGTGTGCAAGGGGCGCTTGTGAAATTGAGCGTCACCGTTCCACAATGCTTCCATCCCACTTCGTCCACCGGCTGTGGAGCAGGTGAGTCGTTCATTACTATAGCCCCTTGGGGTAATGTCAAACCTTGTAACCATACTCCCATGATTCTGGGTAATTTGCGTTACGACTCGGTAGAGCAAATTATGTCTTCTAATCAACTTGATTACTGGCGCAATCTGCCGTTGATGGGTTGTAAAGATTGTTCTGCTCTATCTATTTGTGGTGGTGGCTGCAGGGCTGAGGCGATGCTTAATCAAAGAAGCTACGACGCGCTGATGAGTGGACCGATTCTGTCAGAAAGTAAGACGGATTTTTTGATTTTGCCGGATTACCTTCACCCTATGGCTACACAATCGTTCACCAGGGACGATTTTGTAAGCGAAGTTGCTTCCGAATGGCGAGATACTTTAATTACCTCGTTAGACGGCACAATCTCTTTGAAAGATTTGGGAATAAAACATGGCCAACCATTTCTCGATTTCATCGGTGTGATGTATAGGGAAGGTATTGTGGAATTTGTCTAAACTTTTTAGATGGAGTGTATCAGAAGGCCTTGAATCAGTCGGGGCTTTTTGTTATTTGTGTTATTGATTTATTAAAGCATTCCTGATGAGAATTATCCTTGTTCCTCCATTCACCCCGTCGTTATGGCCGGCTCCGACGAGAGGACCGAGATTTCGGCGTGAGAAGTTTCAGAGTTACCTTAATTTCCGCTGCCTTGAGTGAATTTTCCAGCATGGGCTATTCTGGCGATGGCCAAGCTGGGGGGTCAAAGCCATATCCCCTGACAAATTGAAGATAAATCTGTACTCCGCGCTCGAATACTTGATAACCAGCGTCAAAGCATCTGGTCTGTAAGAGTTAATCCCATGGCATAGGTTCATTTAAGAATCTAGTAGTGCGGCGTGCCCTCGATGGTCTCGCGCAGGCGCTTGTCCAGCGCGACCGTGCGCCGCTAGTTAAGTCGCTGACCCGGTTGGCCGAGAAGTTTTCAAACATAGCTCACTTCTGCGAGACGTGATGCGCAAAACTTGAATCGTTCAGCGTGGACTTATCTGTTATCATTCGCCATTCAAAAATTCCCCCTAAACCGTTATTACCTGATTCAAAGTTGGGCGCTAACGTACCATATCGATTTGGGGGAAGTCCTCCACGCCCTTACAGGAAACAGAAAAAGAGAAACCAGAGAGCAACAGCCAGAAATCAGCAACCTAAGACAAGATAGGGGCTACACTTACCCGAAAGCCGAAGTCGTAGTAGAAGTTGTCTGGGTAACCAGCGTTGCGGTAGGACACGCGCGTGAGCCTATGATCCAATCTCCATGAGCCGCCACGTACGATGCGCAATTTATCCCCATCTAAATCGTTCCGGTCGTCATCCTGATAAGGATAGTCCTGCCATTTACTCAAAGTCCACTCCCACACGCTGCCCACCATATCCAGGCAGGCGTAGGGCGATGTTCCTGCGGGAAAACTACCCACGGCTATAGGTTGCTCCCACAGGTTATGAACGGTGTTGGCATGGCGCTGGGGGCTATCCTCGGCCCACTCACCCCAAGGCCAGCGCCGTTTGGGATGAGGATTGGGTTTCAGAAGAGATGAACGATCACTCACCTCTACTGGTCTTAACTCACTATTGGCCTCTACCGTAAAAAAGTGAGGTTCAAGTGGTATTTCCAGGCCACCGCGAGCAGCTTTTTCCCATTCGGCTTCGGTAGGCAGGCGCACGGTATAACCCACTGGCAATATCCCGGCCAATTGTTTAGCTAACCAGGTACAGTAAGATAGGGCATCACGCCAACTTACCAGCACGATTGGCTGGTTGCGTCGCTGGGGCAGCGGCATGTCGTTTTGCCAGGTGTAGGGCTGGGCCCATTCTCTATCGCCAAAAGGGACACGGTGACCGGTAGCCCGCACAAACACCTCATACTGCATCTGTGTGACAGGGTAACGGCACAGCCAGTAGGGATAGGCCAAGTCATAAGGTTTATCGTTTCCGTATTCGTCCTCACTTGCTAAATCATCCTCACCTTGGCAGCTGCCCAGCCAGAAGGGACCCGGAGGAATATAACAAAGTTGGATCTGAGGGATCTCCACTTTAGCCCCCATTCCCCCTCCTTCTAGAGGGGAGAAGAGGCCGATGCCGGGGCGGGCATCGCCGTTAAGGATGGCCAGGGCGTTGCCAGCATCAGCTCGTTCGGCCACAGTCAGCATACCTTGGCCAACGATTGTTTCCAGGTGAGGGATCAGCCTTTTCAGAAATTGCTGGCCCGGGGCACTATCCGGTGTTTTATCCTGCCGGATACGTTCTGGTCCGGTCGTAACGGCTAGCGTTCCAGCCCAGACCACTCCCCGCCAGCCTGCTTCACTTTGGGGTGAGGGCGGGCAGAGCATATAAAGCAAATCCAGAACCGGTCCTGGCTGGACGTTGTTAAACAACATTTCTTCGGCAGCCAGTTGAGCGGCTAGATACCAGCGTTCACCTTCAGCCAGCAGGGGCGTGATAGCCCGGGCCAGGCCCTCGCGCTTAGCTGCCAGGTAGCAGCCGGCGAGGTATTCCTGAAAGGTGCGATGAGCAAACCGATAAGTCGGTGGTTTCTCGCGGCTGCCGCCCTCGCCCACCAGTAATCCGGCCTGTAGGTCTACATAGGCCAAGAATTGCTTAGCTTTTTCCGCATTGTGGAAGATTTTACGATCAAGTTCGCCAACTACCTGGTCGTAATTCAGATCAGCGTGGCTACCGAGGGTCGCTACCTGATGAGCCTGGTAGGCCAGCTCTCGCAAAGCTTCCAACAACCGGTCGGGTTCAATCCCCAACTGTTGCAGCAGCGAGGCTTGCCGCCAGCGGGGTTTCTGCCAGTGATGCAGCAACACCTCGACGCCACGCTTGTAAAGTTCGGCCCGTCGTTTGGGCAGTTCGGTGCCAGTGGTGTGGATGAGGGCCAAGGTGGTTAACAGCAGA
This sequence comes from Chloroflexota bacterium, assembly GCA_016860845.1. The sequence continues at coordinate 175,857 of BOKF01000006.1, read as the reverse complement.
GGGTTAGAGATCAGGTCGGTGGGCAGATTACGCACTGCCTGGCGCAGGTCAATGCTGCGCTTGTGCCGCTCGGATTCGGTCAGGGCAGGTCGAGTGTGATACCACAGCTCAATGAAATGGTCGCGCTGGTCGGCGGTAAAGGGAGACAGGGTTTCGCTCTCAAAACCGGGGAGTCTGGTTTCGCCCTCGTAAGAGCGAATGCGGCAAGTGACAATGGCCCGTCCCTTATAGCGGCGGATGAGTAGTTCAATCAGACGGCGCACTCCAGGCAAATGCTCCAGCGGCACTTCATCCAGACCATCAAAAATTAACAAGCAGAGGTGATAACCCAGGCAACCGATCCAGACGTCCGCTTCAGCAGTTGATAAGGTTAGATTGTTAAACTGCTGCCGTAGGTAATCGTGGGCCAAGTTAAGTAAGTAGTGGTCCTGCTGATTAGAGGTCAGTGGGGTCAGGTCGGCGGGGTCGAGCCGAGCGGCTACCTCACGTAGAATGAGGCGTACTGGCCAGGGAGCTGGACCCGACCAGGCCGGGGGCAACGTGACTCCATTGAGATGAGCCTGAGTCAGTAGGTAAGCCAGGTAGTTAACAAAGACACTTTTGCCGCTGCCAGGATCGCCCAACAAGACCAGCCATTTATGTTGGGCTGCAGCGTCCAAGGCGGCAATCGGCTTCTTATCTTCATTACGGAATGACGCTACCTTTTTTTTTGCTTCGTTCAACTCAACCAAGCGAGTAATGTTGAGGTTGATGTAAACCTGCTCAAGCGTGACGGGTTTGGCCGCCGCGCCTTCTTTACCGAGGGCAGCCAGCGGTAGTTCTGTTACCTGCTCAGCCAGTGCTTGCAAGTAACGTCGACCTAGACTCTCGCAAGGATCGGGCGGGGGGGGTGGGGGCGATTGGTTAATAAGTTGAACACCTGTGACGATATCGCCGTAGACGGTCAGGTCGCCAGACACGGTGACATCGCTGCTCGTGGGTCGGCTGGCCTCCACCACTCGCTGCACCAGCGCCTCCAGCCGCTTAGGCAGACGCTCCACCGCCCCCAGCAGGTCACGGAGTTGGGCGGTTTGGATGGCCCCCTGAAGTTCCGGCTCCTGCTCAGCCACCTCCAGAAAGGCTTTGGCCGCCGCTTTCAGCCGGTCGGTCAAGTCTAGGACCGGTAGATCACGTTCGATGGCAAACTCGGCCCATGCCTCGCCAATCGTCTCCAGGTCGGGCGAGCGACCCTTGGTCAGCTTAGAGAATTCCGAGGCCACGACCCGGTCGGCCAGGAACTCGGCTAGGTGGGGCTGGTAGGTATCGGCCAAGGGATCGTCGAGCGGCAGGAGCACAGCCTCGGCGGCAGTGTAGCAACGCTTCAAAGCCTGGTAGCGTGGGGTGCCCTGAGCAAATTCCTTGGCTTTTCGACCCAGCACGCCTAGGACACTGCCGGTTAAGTCGCTGCCCAGGTTAGCCAGGTAGCCGGGTAAAATGGGATTGGTCATAAGCTACTCCGTGAAGCGGGTTGCATCTCGCGCAACTTGTCATTGGCGTAGATGCCATTCACTAAAACAAGGTCTGGGCCGCCTGGTAGAGGCCGCTGGCAATTGCCAGGGCTTGCAGGATGAGCGGCCCAGCCTTACCGGCAGCTTCCAGGGCTCTGCCGGCATCACTGATAAATTCAACCGTTTCACGTAGGCGATTAACAATCTTTCTGGCCAGAGGTTGCTCTTTTTGGGTTTCGGTAGCGGCCTCATCTAGCGCCTCCAAGGCAGCTTTCACTTCAGTCGGACTATTGGGATCAGCGATCAGATTGGCCAGGTCTTGGCGCAGGGTCATCAATTCGGTCAAAAAGCTCTTTTTGTCGGGAACCTGGGGATTGAAATAACGAAAGCCAGTAACAATCTCTGTCGCTTCGACACCATGGTAACCACTCACACTACCGGTGCGCAGCCGCTGCATAGTTTCTAGGGCGGTTTTAAGCACAGAATCGCTGGTCGTACCCTCGATGTCAATGCCAGTGACAATTTTGCCGGTCACCCCTACTTTGCCAGCGGCGGAGGTGACGCCGCCAGTTTGAGACTCTTGAGACATAGGTCGCTCCTTTTCTTCTGTTAACTCTGGTTGTACCAGCCGATCTTCATTGGGTTTTAGCAAGGGAGAGACTATAGGGGGAGGTAAATTAAGTACCTGGGGCGGTTTCTGACCAGTGATGCCCCAGACCAATTCCCACACCTTCTCGGCATAGGCGATTTCATCCCGAAAATCCACCCAATCGCGGCTCTGGATAAAAGGAGGAACTTCCGCCACTCGCAGTAGCACCGGGATTAATTGTATGGGCGCGGCCTTATTCTTGGTCAGCGACAGAGTACGGTAATACTCCTCTTCCACCCAGCCGGAGGCCATCGCTTCAGGTGAAATGACCAAAGCCATGGCCCGGCTGTTTGCTAAACCTTGTTCCAACGCCTTCGCAAAAAGGTCACCGGGGCGAATTTCGTCTTGGTCCAGCCAGATGGACAGACCGTAACACTTCAAATCGTCTTTGAGTTTGATGACCCAGGGTTTGTCTACACTGTTGTGGCTCAGAAAAACGTCGAATTTGGACACGGCCAGCTCCTTTGACAAACAAAAAACACTCTCTCACTTTGACCGAGCAGGGCAGTTTAAATACAATGGAGCTACCAACTGAAAAAACCAGCCGGCAGCGTCAGGTGGGACTGATCCATAAAACCCCTAACCTCCGCCCACGGAGGTTTTTTACTTTTTAGTATATCATGACTCCCCGCTGATTAACAATGGGCTGACAGTCAGGCACATTGTCTGACGCCTCTCTTTCTCGTATCACTGAACAATTCGTTGATGAAGATTGACTATAAAGGTAGGTCGGTCGTGTACTAGGGCACTGTAGACAATTCGAATAGGACCAAGGGTCTCAAAGGGCTTTTCTAATCAAAATCCAGCCATTTCACAGGCATCTTTTACCTGCAATAACCTACTTGAAAGGCGAAAGCAGCCTTGTTTTCGGCCTCCCGCGATAACTGAGCGGCCAAGCTTGTAGCCGCCCACTGTCAATGGTGAAACAGAATTGTACCACCGTTCTTGACAAACCTGGCCTCTCTTCCGCCAGCCCTAGGTGAGGCTCTGATGAATTTTTGCCAATCTATTCGAGAACTAGAGCTGGAGTATTAGTTACTACCTGCTACACCAGCGCGTCGTTCGGGCGAAGAACTATTAGCCATACTTGAGGCCACCCGCGCTGAACCTAATCAGCTCGTCGCCACTATACAGGCCAGTAGCTTGTCTTGCTCTATCCCAAGCCATCTTCGGTGGGTCCTCTTGCTATCCCTATACGGTCCCGCTTTGCCCGACAATTTTCCTTTTTGTTTTGTGTTATTTCTCTTTACAACTTTGGTAATCCTCTCCTACTCAACCGAGTTCTTGAAATGGCAATGTCATCTTGAATCTTCTCGGCTTCTCTTACAGTCAATTTCATCTCTTGATCGAGATTCTCTAGGACGATCCCATTGGACACGGATTTCCGACTGACGAGGAGGAGGCGCATTTCAATCTCTTAATCGAGATTTCTCGAAACACTCTCTCCTTATTAGTTTAGCATCAGTTTGGTCATAGACTTTTTGTTTCAACTCCTCTATCAATTTTGAGTCGTGGCCTTTCCTCTTTTTAGGATGTGGAGGGTAGAGCATAACCCGTCCTACTTCCCGTTTACGATTCTCCCTTCCTCACCCGACGCACCTGCCCCATCCCCATCGTCGTCTTGTAGCCCACGCCACTGTAAAAGGCAAAGTCAGCCAGCAGATTAAGTGTGCGCCCCAATTCCTGGTTTTGCTGATCCTTAAGCAAATAAGTGATCACTCCCGTTGCACCAATTTGCGGCTGGCCCCAATAACGGAACATACGTGATTCCAACTGATACAGGCCCACCGCCACCGTTTCCTCCGCGTACGCTCGAATCGCGTGTTTATCGAGCCCTACAGGCAAGTGTTCATTCCAGGCCGCTGCCAGACTCCCAAAAAGCATCGCCGGAGAGGGAAAGGGATTCATACGCTTACCTAGATCATTCCGGCTGCTCTGGCTAAACACTGTCGGACTGGCCAACTCAAGGCTAATTTGATAAGTTGACTCAGCTAATGACTCCTTTTGCCAACGCTGGCATAACTCACTCAAGCTGGTGTAACCTGCCCATGTATGGCTGCCCGGCGTAGTCAACACTTCGCTGATCGCGAACTTAAGGTCACCTAGGCGAATATCAACTCCACTTGCGCCCCCATTGAAAGAAGAAGGCAAGAGGAAGCGCGTAAAGGTAGTAAATAACTCACTCCCCAGCAAAGTGAAACGCAGCCACACCTTCTGCCCCGACTTAACCTTGATCTGCCCTTCCCGCGCCGGGCCTAGTCCTTGCAACGGCGATACTGTGAATGGCCTGCGCTGATTTTTTGTATGTAGCCTCTCGGCCAACAATGGATCCACTGCTCTAATAAGATCAAGAAACGCTGCGTGTGCCAATCGGCCTTGGGTTGCGGGAATGAGTCCACCATTCGCCGCAACAAATTTGACGACAGTTGAATAGAGAATAGGATTGAGTAACGACACAGTTTTCGCCTCCTTCTGATCTGGTCATAACATTGCTTTTGCAGACCAGTTAATCTACCGCCCTACTCTTTCTCATCACAGGGTTATTACATCATGCTCATATTTGGGACAAATTGAAGAACTCCCAGAGAGCACAGACAACTTATTCATCAGTCACTGATATATTGTCTTCCGCATCGTTCTCGGTCAACAGTTCTTCAACTAACATTGACTCTATATTTCCTCTCGCTTTATCAAGATACCAGACCCGGCTGGTACCATTATCATCCTCTCTCATCAAAACTCGCCGATAGCCACTCAGGTAGCTTTGATTGAACAGTATTGGCAAATCAACATAGCCAATTTTTATATCAAAATCACTATACGAATCCTGCTGAACTGCTACTAAATCAACAGCATAAGCGCATTCCCACGAACCAACAACATCCCATTCGGGTTTACGGTCGCGCCAATTGAAACTATATTTTTGCAGCCTAAATTTCTCGGAAATAGTCTCGTCTTTTCGCGCCACACACCGACTTATCGGTACTTCAATGGCGTTGAGCAGACGGCCCTTCGAATCTTCACCCGTACACAGAGTAATCGTCGGTTCCCAACTTCGAGTGAATAACAAGCCTTTATCATGTAAGGGCTTGTTTTCCAACTTGGCTTCATAAACATACTCATAAAGCATGGAGAACATCATTTCAATGCGGTAATCGGGGTTAGTTTGGGTACGGATGCAGTGGATTAGTGCTTCAACGTCCAAATTGCGTCCATGTTGTTTTTTGAGTTCCTTAATGTAATTATCCAAATCTTTTGTGCTGGTAAAGCTGGTCAACCACCTTGGAATGGTATCACCAACAACGATAATTTCTGCATCCGCTAGCTCGTGCTTACGATTGCAGCGACCGGCCCGTTGGATGAGCCGCTCGGGATCGCAAAGTTGGGTAATGAGGACATGAGCATTCAAATCGCAGCCAACTTCAATGGCGCTCGTACTGATTACTACGTAACCTTCATTCTTGTCATCCCTCCGCGAAATTTCTCGGTAAACCGCTCTTCGCCAATCGCTAGTTAGACGACCGTGATAGAGCCAAACCTCGCCTTGAGGCAAAGTTAGGCTAAGTTGTTTGTAAACTTCAACCGCATCTTTGACCCGTTCAACCGTAACGATTACACGTTTGCCGGAGTCGTAATACTTTTTAGCCTGGTTAATTATCTCGATGATAGCCGGCGATATTGCTTCCTGCGCGAGAGGCACGACTTCCTCTGAGTAACACCGATCATCGTCTTGGGTTGGCTCATCTTCTTGAGGCTTAATCGAAGCAGGAATATAGATGAGTTTCTTTTCGGGATATTGCCGTCCTGGAAAGTGATGGCGAGTAAATGCTGTCAGGCTTTGTCGATTTGGTCCTGTAGTAAAATCTAGCTTGTCCAAGAAGTTAAATTCATCTTCCAAAGTTTCGGGCATTGTCGCTGTCATCAAAGCAACATCCAGCCCTTTTTCATACATCGTTTTGACTAGCCGGGTGAAATTAGTGAAGGCCACATCATCGTAAGCGTGAGCTTCGTCAAAACAGACAAGCATTTTCTTGACCCCATAGTGTATTCGCAAGGGATAGATATAAGATTTGCCCGGTTCGCCAAAACCGAAGAAACGGTATAAAAATTTGTCCAGCGTGGTGATAATTACATCACCCTGATAAAGATGGCGACGCATGTTACCAGACGGAGGCAATAATTCACCGTTTCGCCAACAATACCGGATTGACTGTACGCCTGTATCCACGACTAAAGTCAATGATTGTTTGGTTTGTTTCGACCGCGCTAATATCATCTGCCGAAACCGCTTAATCTGGTCATCTACCAAACTGCGCGTGGGATAGACCATAACTAAGCGGCGCTTGTTTAACCCATCGGAGGCCAGGGCAGGAATACTTACAGCCTCGGTCTTGCCACTGCCTGTCGGCGCTTTAAGCAACAGGCCAACGCCCCATATCTGATTATTGTGGATGTAATCCCAAACTTGGCCTTGCATTGGGTTGGGGATGTTAAATCCAACCATCTGTTGATAAGCTTGAGTTATGTCCATGAGCATAAGGTGACCTCTTTCCGTTGAACGGGAGGCGGCGGGGTACCATGAAGTTGCTGCAAGAGCCAGTCCTGTATGTCGTGCAGCGCAGCTTGTCGGTTGTCATCATCTTTAGCCTGCTCTACCGTCTGACGCAGCTCAAACGGCGGAGCCAATTCGATATACTCCACACCGAACCAAATCGGCTCCTGTGAGAAAACAAATGGATCTAGTTGATAGGTAAAGTCAGCGATAGGCTTTGGATTAAACTGAAAATCCATAAAGACTCGTGCTTCAGGGTCCTCATCACCCAAAATTGTGCACGCTACGGTAGCCTCTATTTGATCACACATTTCCAGGGTGTACAGATCCAGTGGTAGATTACTAGCAAATCCTTTGGTAGCTGAATGAAGTTTGAGTTGGGCGACATTTTTCATAATACCTGCCACCGAGTATTCGTGATGTAGTTGAGCCAACGCTTGAACATAGGGGTCGGTATGAAACGCCTCAAAGCGGTGTCTGGCGAAGGAATAGGTCCAGGCCCAGTTCTTGGTGAATCGATTTTGCTCATATCCCAATCGAAACTTAGCCGGTTTGGCTACATCGTGAATTTCAGCCGCTTGGATAACTCTTTGACGAGTCTGGTTTAGGTTAAGTAAGCTACCCAGAAAAGCACGATCATTGTCCCACCATTGGGTGAGTTTGATGACATTCTCTACGTGGTTCACCAGAGGCTGCACTAGCCAACAGTCTTCCTGGAAGCTAATACGACCCACATCAATGCGAGTTTGATTACGCATTGAGAACCTCTGTCCAAGATGCTGGCAGGTAAACCTCGCCATCGGTGTAGTAGTCGAGCTCTAGGGCCTCAGCCGGCCAGCCGGCTTGTAGAGGCACAAAGCCGGCGATCTTGCTAGATTGAGGCTTGTGTAAATCAGTCTTTAAGGTACGAGATCTTTTGAACTGATAACGATACAAGGTATAAATGTCAGCCGGCTGACCGATCAGATCATGTCCAGGTACCAACACGTCCGGTTTAGCTTTGACTTTGACCTTCTCCAGCATCCTAATATCTGACACATTTTCCAGGTAGGCGAAGCCCTCCTTACCCAATTTGCAGCCGTAGTTCTTAACCTGGCATAATAGTTCCAACGCTTTGGCCTCTTCATGTAACACATAGCCGCGCAGTTGCTTAGTAAGCAGATACTCCCAACTATGCAGTTGATAAACCTCCTTGATATTAGCCTGGCGAACTACTCGTGAAAAGGTGTTATGGTTGACAAAGCGCACTCCATGGCGTTGGGTGATATGGATTCGGTAACTACGACGCGGGTCGGGAGCAGGATACGCTCCTAAAACATGATAATCAGGTGATAGAGCAAAGTAGCACGGCTTTTTGATTGCAATTTCAGGATAATGGCCAGCACTCAACAATAACAGGCGACGCAGCCAACCTGATAAGGTGGTGGGGGGTACGAATGGATAGGTACTAATATGCAAGTTCCCGCTGGGCATCCGCCGAAAGGTTAAGCCAGCAGTAGGGTGAATGTCTAGCCAAAGGCCGTACATAACCAACTCCTTTAAGTTAAATTCTTGATCGTAAAAGCCAGCGCATAGTTTTGTAGTTCGGTCAATGCAGCCTCGCCTAGCCAGCGTTTAAAGAGTCCATCAGCCTGGGTATAGCTGTCTTGATCAATGGTCTGACCATGCACCCTGAGAGTGGCTGAACAGAACTGCTCAATCGCCTCATTTTTACTGGTCAAGGCCGGTGAGACAATTGGACGCTTACCCCAAGGGGCTAAATACTGGTCAAAAACAAGGAGGGGCTGCTGCTTACCAAGTAGCTCAGTCTCGTACAAGCGTAACCCCTTGGGGTTACCCGCCCCCAGTCGGGACAATGACTCCAGAAACGCGTAAGCGACAGCTGCGAACTCGGCTTCACTCATACTCATGACGTGATTGTAGACCGGGTAAAGCAGTGCCGGTTCGTTGTACTGCTTCTTGAAAGGAGTTGGCGTCGGCGCGGCGGCGAGTTCTTTGTGAAATATCGAGGGGTATGCGGCTCGTTGTTTCTCACTTGGCTCAATTGCTTGCACGGCTACACCGCCGCCGTGGACCAGCCGGCCAATGTAAGTAACGGCTTTGCGCTTGCCATTGCCATCATTGGGTACAACGTCACCGACTTCGACCTCGCTAGTTATCATACCGCCATACGCGGCACAAATTGGACAGTGAGGCTGGGCACACGTGTGGGGAATGCCGCAACCCAATTTATCGCCCAGTAAACGTCCATCGGCCAGCGGCGACCAGATGAGGGTTCGTCTTTCAACTCCCCTTCGCTTAGTTGGAGAAAGATAACACTTTTCAATCACCTGTCCTTCATCATCGGGGTCGCCCTTATCAATATTGACAATCTCGACCAGATTCACGTTAACCTGCGTTTCGTGACCGAAGAAAAGTTCCTGTGCCCCTTCCAGAATAGCATAAATATCGAAATGCCAGCGGCGCCCTCTGGACTGGGGTAAGCCTGTATTAGTCTGAATAGCAGCCATGATTACTTCCCTTTTCCCTTATCGGATGTAATTAGCTCAGGAAAACGAGCATATAGGCTCAACTTCAAGGCGTAAGTAAAGTCGCGTTGCTCTTTGGTAGTCTTGTAACGTTCCTTAAATAAGTAAGTGTAGGCATTGACGAGATCATCAAAGTACAACCGTAACGTCAGTTGCTCTTTTTCATCTACTGCCTCACGCTGGCTAACGTCAACCCCTATTGTAGCCAACAGAAATTTGAGCTGGTCATAACTAAAATACATATCCGACCGACGATACAGGGTTGCCAATTCCCGGCGCGTACTGTTGGCAACGGTATAATCAAAGCCATGCGGATCATTGCTGCGTTCGATGACCTTGCTCACTTCAATGCGCTCGTTGCCGCCTGCCTTCTTTACTTCACCCCGCACAAAGCTGCAAAAGGCGTAAAGTAGGCCGGTCATAGCAGCAACATCTTCATAAAATTGTGCCTGGTTTTTACCATCCATTTTTAGCCACCTTACATGCTCCTTTCGTAGTTGTTCTAGTTGGTTAGCTCTGACCACGCCAGGAGGTAAGTTAATCAGTCCCGCTTTTAATAATTCATAAATGGCAAATACCACTTCTTCTTTTTGCACATAGCGAATGGCCCGCCCCAAATCCGCAAATTGAGACTTATTACCCTGCTGCACCAAGGCACGATCAAAACAGTTCCGAAACTCAAAGACGATGTTTAACCAATTGAGCCACACCAAGTGACGGCTCGGTAACGTAACTTCCGTGTCAATGAACGCTTCCACTTCATACGATTCAAATACCTCTGGCTCAAACAAGGTGCTTACCTTGTAAAGGGCATACTGCAACCCACCCAGCTGGTCGGAAACAAGATCATCTGTAATTTTCTCATCGGCTTTTAAAATCACGTACTTACCGGCTACCAAATTCATTTCGCCCAAGACCAGCATACGTAACTGTTCGTCAACTAAGTATCTTTCCTGGCCGGGCTCTACTCTTTTTTTGCGTCCCTCGTTACCTTGGACGGATTCTCTCAACCGCACAATCACTCGCCCTCCCCCCAATTTAATAGGCGATACAAAGGAGATTGCGGCGCAAACTCCACACACGTTAGGCTGGGTTCGACTGCCACCTGATTGCAAGCGCTGCGCCGGACTTTGAAAAATGAATTTACTAACTGAATAAACTGGCTCTTTCTTGTCTAATTTTCGCCCGCAGCTATAGCAAATCTTGCTGTTATTATCGCCTCCTCTTCGAACCACACCTTGGACCATTTCTGAGGTTAGCAGCGGTGGGATTTGATATAAGTTGGGATTAACAAGCTCCTCTAATTGAGCGATACACTTGGCAATTTTTGCTGTTGCCTTTGCGATTTGCAAGCCGGCGATAGGGGTAAAGGCTGAATTGGCGATGAAGTCGACCTCATGCATCCAACGAGGATATTTTTCTCTCAGCTGTTCAACGCGTTGGTAGAGGGATTCATAGCGCGCTAGTCGAGAGTACAATTCACTTTCGATTTTGGCTATTTTCTTCTCAATTGGTTCTCGCTCTTTGTCAAAGGCTTGGGATAATTTCTGTTGCTCTTCCCTTATTTCTCTTTGACGTTTGGCATCGCCTTTTTGGAGACTTCTTAAATTTACCAGGTAAAATGCAGCCAAAAATTTAGCTTGCTCTTTACTAACAATGGGCACCCCTAGCGCGCTGAATCCATGCTCCGTCATCTTGATTGTATTGACCAGAGGAGCAAAATACCATTTGAGAGCCTCGGTTGAAAAAGCAGCTTTTACAAAAGCCAGCCAAACACTTTCCAATTCAAACCCTTGGCCAGGCACAAACAGTTCCAAAGCCAAATCGCTCTGTTGTAGTACAACAGCTTTATATTGCTTTCCAATAAAGTTAATGAAGCGATCAAGAAAAATGTCATACGCCACACGAGCCTGGGCTTCGTAGGGAAGTACCGTTTTATAGTAGGTGTACCGCTTCCCAATAGGTTGACCATCCCAACGAACCTGGCTGTTATCAAAGGTTAAGCAGCTCATGTCTAGCCTTGTGGGTGTTAAGCCACGCAAACGCCCCGAACGCACCATTGATAACATCCGCATCAATCGTGGCGCAGCTATCGTTTCAAGCAGATCGCGCCAGATATCATCATCTGTTTCTGGGTTGCTTACGATCAGCCCCGGAAAGACAATGTCAGCTACTTCATGTGAAGTCGCGCACCAACTGGTTAGGATTTGTGTTTTTTGATCAAGTGCCATCAATGCCTCGAGAACCCTGTGACCTTGATTTTGTGCAAAATAACCCCGGTTCTATTCTGAACCTGCAAAATAAGGCCAGTTCTATTTTAGATGTGCAAAATCACCCTGGTTCTATTTTTAAAATCGCTCCAACTAGAGCGGTAGGAGCAGGGTCGCGGTGAAATGGCGAGAGAATTTCGCCAATAACAGGATATTTTTGCCAATTAACTGAGCATTTTGAGCCATTAGGGGAAGTCTTTAGCTGTTTAATTTCTCGTTCACTCCTTGCCCCTTGTTTTAGCAAAATAACATCCGGGTGAGGGTAGATTTTGGTTTCGGTGATACGACAAAATGCCTTTGTATAAGCTAAAACAGCCTAAATGACCCTCTCAAACGAGCAAATATTAGGTTTTGTGACCAAATGGGTCGTCTGCTTATTTCGAGATTTCCTCTATCAATTGCCAGTGAATTGCATCGATAGATTGTACTGACGTAAATTTGGTGAATAGAAGTCCTGCTATTTTGCACTGAACAATAGAACACACCCTATTTTGTACAAAATTAAGGTGTGAGGTTATATATTTATTACATTTATGACGATTTAACCTTTTCAGTTATCTCGTGTATTTAGCTCTCCCACTTCAATGCAACTTCCTACTCCCAAAGAATCCTTGCCTGTTCTAAGTTTTAGCAATTTAGTTCTCCGGACGAGCACCATTGAATTTCTCTACAGAGGATTCACTGCCGAACCAGTGAGTTTCCTTTGCTCTCTTATGTAAGCAAAGGTCGAGACTTTACCTTTTCCGGGTGATTACGAGGTCGCACAGAGGTAATGGCGTCTCGTCCAGAATTTCAATCCCATCGCTTTCCGCTTTTGTTACCAATTCATCCCGGCAGGGCTGGCAACGATAAACAATATAAACCTCACCGTAGGCTTCAATAGTAAGGCTGTATTGGGCAGGGTGAGAGCATTGCTCCAGGCGGGAACTGGGAGCGGTAGGCCAGGCATCACATTGGCTAAACATTGGTCACCTCCAGCACGTCGCGAAATTGATTGGTAGAGTTGAACAGAATCGAGGGCGATCCGGTATCTTTAGCCGTGCGGTTGACTAGGCTGCCCGGTTCGACGGCAGTTTTGGTGCTCTTGATGACCTGCTTTTCGGCGCTAATGAAGCTGGCTTCGCTTAGAACGGTGTTGGCATGGATGGTATTTTTGCTGATTTTGTGACTGCGCCTGCTACTTTGGCGTTTAGACTTTCTTTGTTCGAGGCTTTGGACATTGCAGAGCTGGCAATCTTGAGAGCGGTGGAACGTGGCGAGACCTGCACCCAAGGGGGCTTGGGCGGCGTGACCAATGGATACAATAGCTGTACTAATCCGGTGGTTTTGTGTTATAATAGAATTAGTTTGCATAAGTACCTCTTATGTACCTATTGAGTGAGGACGTCGTTTGAATCGCGTCTTAATGGCAGTCTGCTTACTGATTTGGTGATACATTATAATTCAGTTTTTACAGTATGTCAATTCTAATTTGACAGTTTTTATAATTCCACATTGACATTTCACTAAAGTAAACTCACCATAAACAGTATCCCCAAACGGAGATAATATGACTGTTCGAGTAACAGTAAAAGAATACCTTGAAAAACTGGAAAAAGAAGAGAGCACCAAGCCAGTCATGCAACGTAAACCTATACCCACCCCAGCAGCTATGGCAGAGGCAGCCGGTGTTACCCGTCAAACTATGTACAATTTCCTTTCACGGGATAACCACCAACGGGTTGACCTGGACTTACTCAACAGCATAATTACTCAGTTACGTCGCTATGGTCACAAGACACAACTTACTGATGTGCTTAAATACATTGAGGATTAGCAATAATCTACTTCTAACCCATTGGATTGACCCCGGTCCGACCCACTTTATTGACATGCGTGGCAGATGACCACCGAAAATACAGCCACCTAAGATAGGTGGCTATATTTTTCATCACACCGAGACAACAGCAAGCAAATTTGAATCGATGTTTTAGATAGATCCCGTCCCTCGCACTTACGGGTAATGAAAACTAACAATGAATAGAGGAAAATGGTTTAGGACAAAGGGATCGTTAATATTATGGACAGCACGGCTTGTTTGGGGTATTGAGGGCCAAAGGTATTCAATTGAACCCGGGCATTCCCTGTTGGTCCGGTCATCATAACTCGATTCGTTCCCAATTAATCTGTGTCGTAAATCCCGATTCCTTTGTGCTACAATGAGTCGGTTGAGAGAGGAGAATAAGAGGAAGATGCCTGGTTCTGTTGCAGATTGTGCATTTTGCCAGATCATCCAGGGCGAAGTACCTGCCTATATTGTCTGGGAAGACGAATTGTCATTGGCGTTTCTGGATCGCCGGCCTTTGTTTCCCGGCCACTGCTTGTTAGTGCCGAAGGTACATTATCCGACCCTGGTAGACTTGCCGGCTGACTTAATCGGACCGCTGTTTGGCCAGGCTCAACGGTTGGCCAGGGCGGTAGAGAAAGGGTTGGCGGCGGAGGGCACGTTTGTGGCGATGAACAATCGGGTCAGCCAGAGCGTACCGCATCTGCATATTCACGTGGTGCCACGTCGAAAAAAGGATGGACTGAAGGGATTCTTCTGGCCGCGGCAGTCGTACGAGAGTGACGCGGCGATGCAGGAGATGCGGCAGCGGCTGCGTACTGCCCTGGCTGAGACCCGGCCGAGTGAAGGAAAAGTTGATGAGGCAATTGGTTAAGCCTATCCCTAAGGCGACACTGCAAGAGATCTTCAAGGAAGAACTGCGGAGCGACGATAGCGCCGGCAGTGTAGTCCGAGATTTTGAGGTTCTGCTGGATTTTATCAGTACCGAGGGAATGACAGTCAGTGGCCAGTACCACCTGCTACCGCTACGACGTCTGCCTGACTTGAACACTCGCTTAACTCGGCCTATCCAGCTCGATCTTAAGCGCCCCCAACAAATATCTTATCCTTCCATTAATGGTCTGTATCTGCTCGCACGGGCCAGCGGGTTAGTTTACATTGATCAGACCGGTTCCAAACCCACCATCCACTTAGACCTACCCGCCCTGCAGTCGTGGACCGGTCTGAACCCCATCGAAAAATACTTTACCTTGCTGGAAAGCTGGCTGATACGGGGAAACCCGGAAATTCTCGGCGAACGCAGCTCCCTGGGGTGGATGACGCGCCGCATCCATAGTTGGGCTTCCTTGTTTGAACAAATTCCACCCGAGGGCCGGCCGATTGCCGGGGATACCCGGGCGGAAGCTTCCTTGCGTTACACCCCCGGCCCGTATAACCTGGCCTTGTTAGAGCTGTTCGGCTTGATGGTCATCCAGCACCTGCCGCCCGAACCGGGGGGCGGCTGGCGGGTTGGCCGGCTTTACCGTACGCCTCTAGGCGAGGCGGTGCTGTATCTGCTCGTTGAGCACTATGAGCAGGACTTTGATTATTTCCGCGACCCCACTGAAGCTGATTTTGTCCCTGGCCGCTTGCAGCCAATTTTTCAGCGGTATGTGCCCCAGTGGCAAAATAACCTGGCTTTCCCGGAGATTGGATTTCGGGAAGGGCAGTTTGTGTTCAAGGTGTCATTGGGTCGAGCTTGGCGACGAATCGCTGTTCCGGCGGCGTTTACCCTGGATGAGCTGAGGCTGGCTATTCTCAAGGCTTTTGACTTCGCTGACCCGGAACATCTCTACACCTTTAAGTATCCGAACCGTTTTGGCAGTCTGATGGAAGTCCATCATCCCGAGTCGGACGAAGGTCCTTATACCCATGAGGTTCGAGTGGGCGATATCTCTCTCCGGTTAGAGGCGACGATGATTTTTCTGTTTGATTATATTGATAATTGGGAATTTGAGGTGCAACTGGAACGAATCGAACCGGCTGATCCTCAAATTAGTCAGGCGGTGGTGTTGGAAAGTCAGGGTCGAGCGCCGGCACAGTACGATTGGGTCGAAGACGAGGAGGATGAGCCATGATGCTTATGCTTTGAATGATTGGGAGTGAATTAACTCCAGTTAACATTAGTGCCTAAACAATGAGATGCTTGCCCACAGAGCAAGGATATTAAGCCTAGGCTTGGGCGTTACTCGCCAAGCCAGGGATAACCACCATCTCCCGGAGTTTCAGGGCCATGGTGACGACCTGGCGGCCAAAGTCGGTCAAATAGTATTTGTAACGCTGGCCAACCTTCTTGATCAGATGGTGGATCCGCAGCCGGGCCAGCAGGCGGGTGATTTGAGCCGAGTTTTTATCGGGGAGCAAGGGCTGGAGGGCTTTGTTGGTGAAGCCGGTGATGAAAAACTCACCGCGCAACAGGGTGCGAAACAATGAGGCATCCTCTTCGGCGAAGAGATTATTATTGTGAAGTTTATCTTGTGTCAAGGATGCGCTAACGATTGAAGCCATCTTATTTGTGTTGCCCTGCCCGCGATGCGAGCGCAGGGACGAGAGGGTATCCCGTCCACGCACAGGGTGAGCGGCCTTGATCCTTGAAGGTCTCGCCAGATTGAACGCCGTGGGCCATTCAAAGGACTGGTCGAATCGCTCGTGTGGCTATGTAGGTAGCGGTGTACCTGGCAATCTCTTCTGCTCGGTGCCGGTCTTCATAGAACCCGGTGATCATAAATCCGGCTTCGAGTTGCCCGCCTATCTGGTCTTCTAACGTATGCCCAAACGTGAGCGGCTCGCCTTTAGCCAGCAATTGCTGTCTTTTCGCCTCGCTCAAACTTGTCAGATCTGAATAAGGCAGCGCATGCCTGACCTGCAATACGCCTCGTTCGGAAAGTTCGTAGTCAAAGATGAACATCACCGGATTGAGGAACCCGGCCAGGAGCACGCCCCCCGGACGTAAAACGCGGTACGCTTCCCGCCAGACCGGCCGAACCTTGGGCACGAATACATTGGAAGCAGGGTGGAAGACCAGGTCGAAGCTCTCAGCCGAAAACATTGACAGATCAGCCATATCCCCTTCGACCGTCATTAACGCCAATCCGTCGCGCTCGGTCACATAACGGTCCTGCCTGAGTTGCTGGGGGGAGTTATCCAGGACGGTCACTTTGGCCCCGGCTGCAGCCAGAATCGGTCCCTGTTGTCCTCCCCCCGAAGCCAGGCATAGGACATCCTGGCCGGTCAAGTCAGGAAACCATTCTCTGGGGACCAACCTGGTTTCAGTCAAGACGATCGCCCACTGGCCTTGACGGGCAGCGGCAATCACTTCTGAACTGACTGGCACCGTCCACTCATTTTGCTGCTCCACCTCTTTGTCCCAGGCTTGTCGGTTGTATTCTCGAATATTCATTATTGCCTCATCCTGGCGCTGCGCCAATTGGGTGAGTAGCTCAATGTGACTCATCAACGGAAGACAGGGTATAACGGTAAAGGGGTGGTGTCAGGCCAGCGCTTCTGCAAGATTGCCAGTAGACGGTTAGCTGTCCCTCGCAGGCCAGGAAGGTGATTAAACTGCTCGGAGGCGGCGATGAAGCTTTGCAGTCGAGCCAGGATGCGCGGGCGGATGGTGCTAATGCCCCAGCGGCGGTCTTCGGCCAAAGCCCCCTTTAAGTGTCCATTCAAAGCGTTGAGCAGCCAGAAGGCGCAAGCTGCCACGAGAGCAGTTTCAAAAAGGTGGTCGTCCTGGGCAGCCGGGCAAGCTTGAGCCAGTTCGGCCCGGTAGGTTCGTTCCATCTGGGCCACCAGGGCCTCAGGCAGACGATTCGCACACCAGCAGGTCGGGAACATCATGCGGCCATAGACGGCATCGAGCAAGGCATGCCCCCATCGCCCAAACTCAAAGTCAATCAAGCGTAGGGAGTGACCGGTGTAAAATACATTATCCGGACAGGGATCGCCGTGGATGTAGGTAAGAAATGGTCCAGGATCAGCGATGGCCGTAATAACAGCTTCCAGGTCTCGTTCGAACTGAGACTCTACCGCTACCAGGCTTTCGAGTGTAGTTTGCAGGGGCGCAAGCTGCTGCCGTATGCTATTGGCAGCGCGCGCCGGTGATATGGATGTCGGGCTAAGGGCTTGAAGAATCTGCTCGAACAAGGTCGCTTGGCCCAAACTATCAGCGTGCATCTGGCCCAGGCGGGTGACAAAGGTGAGCAACGCCTTCTCAGCCCTGGCTGCGTCTTCTTGCAACAGGGGTTCAACCAGGCTGTGGTGCTGGCGGCCCATATCTTCCAGGAGGATAAAGCCCAACCTTCGATCCCCGCCATAAAAACGCGGACTATGCCGGGCCTCGCCGGAGATGAGGCTCAAGAATTCCGCGCCCGCCCAGTCGCTGAAAAAACGTTGGCTGTCCCAGGATTCAGGGTCATTGGGATCATAGGCTTCGGTTTCAACCTTCTTGAGGATAATGCCGGACGGTATAGGGTCAGTGACCTCAACAATGGCGCAGCGGAGCAATAAGTTTCTTCTACCTGCCTCGGATAAGCGTTCGACGCTTCCTAACCGAATGGGGCAGCTAAACCTGTTCGACAAAAGCCGTTCGGCTGCAGCGATGAGAGGAAGGAACGTCTCGTGATCTTTTGCTTCGATTGGAGCCACCTTGTCTCCTTGAGTCGCTAACCGCTTTTTTAGAGTTGACCAATTCTTTTCATCTGCTCTCTGAGCTGCTCCAGAGATTGATCTAAAAAGGTATGCAGATAGGCGCTGCCCCAATGAGACACATTCAGCGCCGGCACACCGATGGAAAAAATCACGCGGACAGCTTCAAACGCTGGCAGCGTCTCTCGTTCCACTGAAGTGATGGGGCGCACTTGTTCGTAGCCATTTATAAAAGCATCAGCCAATTCTACCTCATCCGGTAAACCGCGAATAACCGCCAGATAGCTGGCGATGTCATACGCGCGCCAACCCGGTCCGCACAGGTCAAAATCCAAGACCGTGACCGTCCCGTCATCAGCTACCTGGGCGTTGGCTCGAATCACATCGCCGTGGATCAAGCCGTAGTAAGGTGCTCGCTGGGGGAGTCCGTTGAACTTGGGTAGAAGCAGGCCGGCACATTCTCGCAGATAAGCCAGATCTTCTGGACGTTCAGGCACGGCGGCTGCAAAAGCAGCTACAGCCTGATTGACGATGAGCGCCACCTCATTCACCGGTCGAATCAGGGCAAAAGGCGCTTCATCGGCCAAAGTGTGGATTTGCCCAATTAGCCGGCCATACGTCCTCACCGCTTCCACACTGGATCGCTGCCGTAAATGTTTGCCGGCCGCAAAGGTGGTTAAGACCCCATAGCGAGTTCCTTCTGGCGCCGGAAAGGTCAAGACATATTCGCCGCTCTTGGTGACAATCGCCGGAGCCACGGATACACCGTTGGCTTTCAGGTAGGCCACAAACTGCCACTCCGACTTGATTTCGTCAATCGTGCGCTGATTGTAACGGTAGATGAATAAGATACAGCGTTGTTCGTTGGCCGTTACCAGATAAACATCGCGCATAAACGCGGCGATCAGTTGACAGCGCACCGAGGACAGCCCGTAAGCTGCTTCGATTTCTCGAGCCAGGGCCTCCTCGGCTAAAAAAAACTTTATAACCGGAAAATAGCGGTTCTCCATGTATGCTGGCTCACAGATTACCTGAGCCACTCCTTCGACGACCTAAGCCAAACACGGATAGTCGAGTTGATCAACCGGGGCGTCTCAAACTGTTGAACCGGTGAACTTGAAGTGGTTGATCTTTAATGCCGGCGCCCGGGTGGCAAAGCCGCCAAATTCACCGATCAGCAGGCGCGTCTCGCTGCCAATAGCTTCCACGTTGGCCAGCGCTTCCACATAGGATTGGGTGAAACGCAAGTTTTTCATCGGCTGAGTGAGCCTTCCACCTTCAATCATAAAGACGCCATCGCGAGTCATGCCGGTGACGACACAATCACGCGGATGGACCAGGCGGGTATACCAGAAGCGGGTGATGTAGAGACCGCGCTCGGTTGACTGGATCAAAGCCTCGATACTGGCTGGGCCGGGGGCCATAAACAGGTGGGTGGCAAGGGGTCCCATTGAACGCATCGTAGGAGGCAGCGCGTGGCCAGTACCGGTCTGCCCGGCTTTGTGGGCGGTCAGGCGGTCGTAGACGGGACTGATGACGACCCCATTGCGGACAATATCCACCCGCCGTTTAGGGACGCCCTCGAAATCGAACGGCATCGGCGCGCCCTGGGCGTCCAGACCGTCATCCCAGATATTGACCTGCTGGCTCATCACTGATTGGCCTAAGCGGTCATTCATCCAGGAGCGTCCTTCCAGCACGGTCTGGCCGCTCATGCCATAAAAGTTCAGCATCCCTAGTAAATCGGCAGTGGCGTAGGGATCCAGCACCACCGTATATTCGCCAGGGTCGAGCGGACGAGGGTGGCGGCCTTGTTCGGCTTTCTGGATGGCTGCCCGGCCCAGCGCCTCAACCGGGATGTCTGCCACACGCCAGCCGGAACTGTGGGCGTGGCCAGAAGCGTCTTCAGCCATTACCACCGTCTGGAAATCGGCCTGGGTGCTGGTGTGATAAGCCGAAACCCCTCGGGAATTGGCAATGACGATATCGTGGGTCCCGGTCGAGAAGGCGCCCGAGGCGTTGAGCTTCTTCTCCGCCGCCAGACGACAGACATAGCCCACGGCTGTGGCTCGCGCTTCCGGGGAGTAGTCGGCGGTGGAGGGGTCAAATGCGGTCACGGTGGGATATGAACTCGGTTCAGGTAGGCCAGGGTAATCCGGGTCGGGCGGGCGGGCCTCGGCATTATGCCGAGCGCGGGCCACCAGTTGCGCTAGCGCCGTTTCATCCAGCCGGTTGGTGGTGGCCGTGCCGATCCGTTGACCGCGGAACAGGCGTAGGATGACGGTTGCATTGGTTTCGGCCACATTTTGATGGATCACGTTATTGGCGAAGCGGGTCAGGGCCTGCTCATCAAAGAAGAGCAACACTTCGGCCGGATCGTTCTGGCTGTGGCGCAGCACAGCTTGCGTCAACTCCTGGGCGGCTTGTTGTCCAAACATCATCTTTCCTCACTGTGGCAGTCTATTTGAACACCCCGATGCGTACATTCCGAAAGCGGGCGGGAGCGGCGCCGTGGCCGGTGTGCGCGATTTGGCTCGGCTGACCTTTGCCGCAGTTGGGCGTGCCCCACATCGTCCAGTGCTGCTCATTGCATACGGCGTCGCAACTGTTCCAGAACTCCGGGGTAATCCCGGTATAGGTGCAGTTGCGCAGCATGCGGCCCAGCCGGCCATTTTTGATCTCGTAGCCGATCTCGGTGCCAAACTGGAAATTATAGCGCTTATCGTCAATGGACCAGGAGCGGTTGGTCTCCATATAGATACCTGTATCGGTATCAGCCATTAAATCCTCCAGCGCCCATTCGCCCGGCTCCAGGCTAACATTGGTCATTCGGATCAGGGGGATGCGATTCCAACCCGACGCCCGCATACAACCGTTCGAAACCTGGCCCAACTGAGTGGCCGTCTCCCGCGACATCAAGTAGCCGACGAACAGACCGTCTTTGACAATGGGCGTTGCTTGCGCCGGCACGCCCTCGTCATCCCAGCCAAACGTGCCCAGCCCCAGCGGACGCAGGCTGTCGGCAGTGAGATTGACCTTCTCTGAGCCGTAACGAAAAGTATTCAGTTTCTCCGGGGTCAGGAAAGAGGTGCCAGCGTAGGCAGCCTCGGTCCCGAAGACCCGGTCGAGTTCGATAGGATGACCGCAGGACTCATGCACCTGCAAGGCCACCTGGTCGCCGTCCAGAATGACCGTCGTGACCGTATCACTGGGGCAGGGATCGGCCGTAAGGAGAGCCACCGCTTCACTGGCCACGCGCTCGGCCTGACCCGGCAGATCCCACTGCTGGACCATCTCCCAGCCAGCGGTGACTTGCTGGCGGCCCATCGAAGTGGGATAGGAGCGGGTCTGGACTTCCCCTTCGCCAACTGCCGTAGCCACCAGGCCGCCGCCGGTTTCGATAATGGTTTGCTCGGTGAAAGCGCCCTCGGTGTTGGCAAACCACTTGTGCTCGCGAATGAACACCAGGTTGCCCTGGCGGACTCGTAGGCCTGCGACGCGGGCCATGGCGGCATCGGCGGCCAGCAGGACGCTTAGTTTGTCCTCAAGCGAGATGTTGAAAGGATCAATCTTGACCGGGGTGGAATAGACCCCCTGGCTGGTTACGGGAGGGCCAAGATCGACTCGCCCATCGGCTACTAAGGCTGAGGCCTTAGCAATCTGCCATGCCTGTGCCGTGACCCGGTCAATTTCCTCAGCGGTTAAGTCCCGGCTGGCGGCAAAACCCCAGGCCCCGTCGGCCAACACCCGCACCCCAAAACCGATAGACTCAAAGGTGTCGAGCGCCTCGACCACCCCGTTCTTGACCAGAAGACGCTCGGTCTGGGTATCTACCACCCGGATATCGGCATATTGAACCCCCCGCCTTTGAACCAGGTCCAGAGCGCGACTCATCAATGTTCTCATTATTAACCTCCTGATCCTCTATCAGGTTTTATGGACGGCAATTGCTTCACCGAGATCAATGCTCCCTCTGGACGGGTCTAGAAAGATGATGGAAAAATAAAAAACGCGGCTATTTGACCGAGCCGCGTAGTTGAGGTATGAAGAGTGAACTAAAATAGTGGCCGGGAAGCGTTGACCTGGTTAAATTGTGAAACCGATACCCCTCAATACGAGCGAGGGGTATTTTCGTTTCCCAAGTATATCATACGTGGAAGCCAAAAACAACGAACTTGGCTTATTGACGTTTGAAGTGTTTGTGTCTACTCTTGGTCTGGCCGTCTTTTGCAAAATACTGCACAAACACGGGAATTTGTTTAGAATCTTCTTGTTTTGATCTACGTTCTGCTCCGCTGTTGTATACAACAAAAGTCAATTACACGGTCTTGGCGCGTATGGCTCACTTCTTGGCTTATGCCATCAAAAGCTATTTATAGAGGATCACTGTTATTGATCCCCTGATGTTAACTGAGTATCTGCGATCTACTGAATCTACTTATTGGCTTTACGGAATCGAAGTGAATTACGTTGACTATGCAGGCGTTGAATGTCAATACCTGTTTTGTTTCGACGATATCGTACCATTTCAGAGCTGGCAACAAAATGAATGACTATTTCATCCTCTGTCATTCCACGGTCAAGCACCCACTTTAAACCATCTCGAGGTATTTGTAGGCATCCTCCTAACCATTGAGCTTCTTCTTCATCTTCTTTTCGATACTGGCGGAGCGGAAATGGAAACCCTTGTATGTAATTGAATCCAATAGGTTTATGGCCACGAATAATATGGGCAAGTTCATGCATAATATCGGCTTCTTGTCTTACCGTTGAATGGCGTGGGTTAAAAATAATTATTGTACATCCAACTGTGCTCACCGTAGCGGCAGACCAACTTGTCGGATCTAAATGGATTAAACGTTCGATATCTTTTTGGGTAATATCAGGAATATCCTGAGGCCTAATGACATCAATCTCAAGATGATCGGCTAATTTCCTCGCTGGGAGACAAGCATGGACGGAAAGGTCCAGTTCTTTTCTCCACTGAAGGGCTTGTTTTTCACACCATGCCTTGAAACCACGTTGCACAGGTTAAGCTTACTCCTGACGTTTGCGTCCCAGCTTGCCCGCTTTTATAGCCTGATAGGCTGCCTTTACCATATTAGCGAGAGCCTCAGCCGTCTCTGGGTCAAGTTCTTTATCAGCGCGAAGGTGGACTTCAACGATTTCCGGTGTACTCATACCTGGCGCAATTGGGGGAATATTAGATTGATCTGGTGATAACTCTTGGTTCCTGCTGCCTTCAAAAAACTGGTTAGGGGCTACTCCTAGCCAATTGCATAGACGGATAAAAGTATCCAAATCAGGCATTTTGCCCTGTTCTATCCGTGATAAAGTTGAGGGACTAATCTCTCCAATCTCTTTAGCAGTTTTTCTTAAACCTTTATCACCTCGCTTTGCTTTTACTAAAGCTGCGAGCCTATCTACAGCCAAGTAGCTACTCATTATTTCCTCCTCTAAAACTGTTTCATCATTGCAACAGTGAATAGTAAATTGGACATCTACGCTTTAATGCGTATAATCCTTCAAACAGTGTACAACTTGTGCAACGGAACGGCAAGTTTCAAGTTGACCACTGGGGAATTTCAGCCAATATACTTTTGAGAAGGAGTTACAAATGTTCACGTTGGGTACCCACTTCGGGGAATTACTAAAAAAAATACGTCCACCTGAAGAGCGACTTAAAGCAGCAACGGAGCTGCCACCTTTGGTTCGTGCTTACCTTGAAGAGCACAGTGATTTCGCCACGATAGCGCCCCACTCTCGCTTAGTTGGCTCTTATGCCCAGGATTTATCAGTCGGCGATGTTAAGGATGTTGACTTTTTGGTCAGAGTACCGGGTGATCCAGAAGCGAATGAGCCTGAGGCCAAACAACTGATCCGAGACCTGAAACGAGCACTCGATGATCTGCCGGACGCTTTGGGTTACGAGGGCTGGGCCGGCATTGACATCGAGCGAGCGCGGCGCTCCGTACATATATACTTCATAGGGCGTGATTTTCACCTGGATATTGTACCCTGCATTGCGCCCAATGGCTTTGAAGAAGCAATTTACGTGCCAGATCGAGGTTTTAACGAGTGGATTAAATCACATCCGGTCGGATTCATCAAGCTCATCCAGCAGTTGAATGACGCCAACGGTGATAAGGTCAGGCCGCTGGGCAAATTGTTAAAGCATTTTCGTAATTACCAGATGAAATCTCGAAAGCCCAAGAGTTATTGGCTTGGCGCCCTTCTGATTCACCACATATGCAAAACAGACGGGCTGGATATGTCACAGCCGTTGGCCGTGCTCTTCCGCGATCTCCTTGAGGCCATTTATCTTCAGTATGACCATCTACTTTATACCAGTGACACAGCAACTCCCAACATTGCTGATCCACTACTGGGCCATAACATTTCCTGGAATTGGAGCCGGACCCACTTTGAGACCTTTATGCGGCGGCTCGACGAGGGATGCCGCTGGGCCACCAAGGCTTTGGAAAGTACAGACCGGGAAACGGCGATAAGTTGGTGGCAGAAAATATTCGGGGAGGAATATTTTCCGGCAGAGGTTGAAGAAGCTGCGGCTAATTTGGCTGGAGCAGGCATGCCCGGCAAAGCCTTTGTCACCGGATCAGGCTTGATTACCCTAACTCAACCGCAATCCGGCATTTATACTCCGACCAGGCAAACCACCTTTCATGGGCAGGAATAAGGGTAGGCGAAACTTTATCCGCCCACGCGCTGTTGATTTCGGCGTACAGGGACTCCATATCCAGCACCGCTTTCCGAATTTTACCTACCGCCGGCAGAATGGGCGAGGGCTATGGATTGGTACCCTGCAACCTCGGCCAACCTCGCCTGCCTATCGGATCAAAATTGAATATAGGC
This sequence comes from Chloroflexota bacterium, assembly GCA_016860845.1. The sequence goes on along the minus strand of BOKF01000006.1, from coordinate 150,987 downwards.
ATGGCAAGCCACCAGACGTGAGGGTGATGTGGCCTCCTTTAGTGCCCGGCGCACCTCATCTATATAGGGATGGAAGTTTATGCCTCTACTGGCCCAAAGAATGGTGGTGGCGACCAGATCAACTCATTGCTGAAACCATTGTCCCCTGGACAGCATCATGGCTTTACTACTATGAACTGTGGCTTGATACCGGCAAGTGGCTCGGTCCATCCTCACACGATCAATTTCCAGAGGTCAGCAAGTTGAGGTAGTATAAGGTTAGATATAGTGGTTCCAACCTAATCTTGTACCAAGAGCCATGCCAACACGGTTAGACACAAATTTCGCCCGCTTGACCAACCCAGACATGTTTGAGTCGTTGGTGCGGGATATTTGTGCCCTGGAATGGGGTGACCCTCATATCGAGAAATTTGGACGCAAAGGGCAAAAGCAATACGGCGTGGATGTGTATGGGCGGCCGGTTGGCTTGGGTGGAAAATATCGGGCCGCCCAATGCAAATTACGAACGACAGATGAAAGTCTTACCCAGAAGGAAATCGAAGCAGAGGTTGGTGAGGCCAAACAGTTTCCGCACCCTCTGGATACTTTACTCATCGTTACCAATACACCCCGCGACTCAGCCGTCCAACTTATCGTTGATGAGATAAATGATCGAGAGAGTCGCCACAATGGTTTTAGGGTTGCCATCTGGTTTTGGGATAATATTACGGAGAGGCTTGCCACCTATCCCAAGTTAATCGTAAAGTATTACAGCGATTATTTTGCTAATCTTACCACCCTTCCCGCCGTCGAAAGATTAGTAGACACCCCCTTGCAACTCATCAGCCTTAAGCCAGTTTCTTCAAGCGCAAACACTCCACTGGAAGAACGGCTCCGGTTTAGGGGTATACGTATCTTAAAGCAAGATGCAGCAGCAGGCTCCTCACTTCACCTGAGTGAAGTTCTACCAGACGGCCTGGTAAGTTATTATAACCTGCCTCTTTCTGAGTCAACTGACTCAACTCTCCTGAAATTTGTCACCGCTTTGCGCACTCACGAACAGCACATTGAACTAGCCTGCCCAATTTTTGTAGTATTGCCGCCCCATCTGGTCAAGCAGTTTCTGGAAACTTTTGAGTTACTCAATGGCGACTCTTCGAGAGTTCAACTTTTCTCAAACGATTTATCCATAAACGAGATTTCAGATCGGATTTTCAAGTCAATCTTTGCTTATGGTCATACCAGGCGCGGCAGCTTAACCACATTAGAGATTTCAGCCCGAACCCTAGAAACCAGGCCCAGTTCCGCTTTATTAGATTTAGATTGGCGGGCGAAATTAGGCATAGACCACTTTCCAACCCCACAAGAATGGGAAGACCATTTTATTCCGGCACTCAAGAGTGTTCGGAGCCAGATTGCAAGTCTAAGCGACAGAGTCAGAGTGCAGATTAATAGCCAACTTCCCTTACCCGCTGCTTTTGCTTTGGGTTTTTTCTTTAACCTTAGAGTGGCTCGGGTTGGCGTTTGGGCGCGCAAAACGGGTGTCAGTGATTTCAAGCAGCAGTTTTGGTTATCCGATGGGGATGCGGCTGAGGTTACATATCTTCCAAAATGGGTCAAACAGCCGACAGGTAGCAGTCATTCGGCCATCGTTGAGCTAACCTCATATGTGGATATCCACAAGTCGGTTGAGGCTTTTGTGAAAGAGTCTGGATTGGTCGCAGATGCATGGCTACAACTGTATCTAGGTGATGATGGGAAGCATATTATCAACATTGATGAAGGTCACGCAGTGTCTTATGCCAAACAAGTCGGACAGCTTATTAGGCACTTAAATGCAGCAGGGGTGACAGATATTCACCTGTTTGCTCGTATCCCTTCAGCCCTCGCCGTTTTAATTGGACAGAGGCTTCAGGCATGTGGGCGAATACACCTCTATTGGTTTGATAATCCAACTTATCGATTTGCGTTTACCCTTGAATGAATAATTGTTTGATATCCTGCCAGATGATCCAAAAGGCTGAAATCTTACGACAACAGTGAAACCATCCCTGTGCTGCGCATCTTAAAAGCACAGATGGGGCGCGAAGCTTGAAGGGTGAGCCGTCAGCCTGTCATGCTCCCGCGAAATATTGCAATCCGAATTTTTCCGAATTAAATTGGAATGTTACGAGCCGATTTTTGTGCTATACTGGGTGTGATAGGTCATTGACCGGGGGTTATGTTATGTGATATACTAAACGAAATGAAAACCTCCCCGAGGGAAGCGAGGAGGTTTCTGTAGACGTTTGGACCAGGCGGGTGGACCCGGTCGCACCTTAATTGAGGCTGGAATATTAGCATATCTACGCCGCCCGGTCAAATGGGCGGCGTTTGTTGTTTAGGGAGGAAACAGCGACGCAGTTCGCCCGGTGACAGCATATTCAACTACCAATCCGTATAGACTCACCGAGATATCGCTGATGAATCTCAATTGGCGCGACCTCACTGTTGCCGATGTCGCTCTAGAACCCTTATTAGACCTCCTGACCCATGCCACTGAGCCGGTGCCATTGGGTAAGCTGGTTGTGGCGTTTGCCAAGATGCACCTTCGGAGTCACGGGGCGATGGGTCCCAAACCTGTCCCTTACGACCCGAAGTTGACCTACACTGTTGGCCAATCCGTCCAGCTCCCCGATGGGCAGGTCGCCCGCGTGGCGCGAATTAGCCTGGGTCAAAACCCTACTCAAGGTCAATTTCAAATTATTGCTTTTGCAGAGGCGCATCTGCCGCGTCTAGCAGCCGGCCTTGCTCCGGCGATATCCGAGGAGATACCTTCTTCCAACCTAGACGAGGTGGAGCTTGAAGAGCAAGCTCGCGAACTCTTGCAGAGTGATACTGGTCTCCACTTGCATCACCTGGTTACTCAGGCGCTTCAGGCGGATAACCGTCTGGTAAGCTTTGACGATGAGTGGTGGCTGGCCGAAAAATTGCCTTACACCGCTGTTGACAATGATATCTCTATGGTCCGGGAACTACTGCGCGAGCAGGGCATTCAGGTGAGTAGGCTTGTCCCTACGCCTGCCGCAGACCTGGCTCAATTGTTGTGGGTAGTCTCCGCAGCAGATAGCGCACAACTGCAACTGGCTACTTTCAGCCTCAGTTGCGCTCTAGCCCGGCACAGCGACTTTTGTTATCAACGCGCCGGTGGTTGGGTTTTGACGGAGCATCTGCCTGATTACCGCATCCGCCGCCAGCCCCTGGTGCCGCGTATCCAATCCCGAGTGCGAGCTGAAGTGGCAACTGAGATTGAAGTCGGCGTCCAACTTGAAGAGGAACAAGTTCTGATTCGGTCATTGGAAGAGAATGATGCGGCCGATGTGACAAGTTCAGATAATGGTGATCCCTGGCAAGACCTCTATCATTGGCGAAGGGTGGCCTGGCCCGAAGTCAAAGTCAAGCTCCTGGGCCAGCATTGGATCGAAGGATTTTTGCCGCTCAAAAAGGCTGGCCTGCGGCGGGTGATCCCTCCCAGCCACAACGAAATCGAGCTGGCCTGGTTCATTTACCAGCGACCCGACAATATTGAAGGCCGCTTTGAGGTAATAATTGATTATCGGCAGGGCGTGGTTATTGGCGGCCAGACCTTGTGTGACTTTCTGGGCAGTCAAGGTATTCTGCCTGGCTGCTATCTCTATGTTCATCGCCGCAATGACAGCGAATATGATATTTACCCAAGACTCCTGCCCCAGCCTGTTGAGGTACCTTGCAAGTTCGCTGAGATTGATGAACAGGGCCAATTGTGCATCGAAACCGTTGTTATTCCAGTTCAGTACGAACATGCCCCTGACTATATCATCTCCGAAACCCGCCTGAATGATCTAAAAGCTCTCTGGCATGAGGCAACAAAGTTAGGATTGTCTTTCTTTGATATTTTGGTGATCCACGTTTTCCCCAAACTGGCCCAGCCTGGCGAACCGGTTCACTGGCGAAAACTCTGGGAAGCAACCTTCTTCGGCTACCGCATGGGCTCTCAGCAGGCCATCCAGCGCGAGTTGCGGCGCAATTGCTTTGTCCCCGTGGGAGATGGTTATTATCGTTTCGAGCCAGAACGGGGCTATAGTTTTCGAGATAAGGAAGGTCCGGTCAAACCACCCATTAAACCGGAGCCGCTCCCCCCGCAGGACGATAAGCCATTGCTCACCTGGGCGGACCTGGCTACGCTGGAAATCAAATATCTCTTTGCCGGGCCTAGCCCGTTAGGTCGGGTTCTCAACTACATTCGCCGTATCAAAGAGGGGACTTACACTACGACCCTGCGCGGCCCCCGCGCTCCTGATAACCTGGATCAGTGGACGGTTTATGCGATGGTCGGCTTAGGTCTCGTTGAACCGGCCGAAGAAACCGGCAAAACCCTCCAGCTTACTCCGGCTGGCGCGACATTCTACCCCCGACTGCTCAACTTCGGCGAGTTTTCTGAAGACGAAGACAGCGCTACGGTGCAGCAGATTAGAAGTCAGCTTGTGGTACAAGATGTAGAACTTTACCATTTGCTGCGTCGGACCTTGCTAAACTCACCTTCCTTGCATGCCTTGTTGACCTATCTCCGTTCCTTAAAATTGCCGCTTCAGCCGCGAGATCTGTACATCCAATTTGCCGACTTCTGCCCCGAGATGACCAAAGTGACGGCCGAGCATCGCCTGCCCGGCTTGTTGCGGATTGCCGAGTTTTGTGGCGTAATTAATTGGGACACACAGGGACGGCTGAAACTGTCTCCCGTGGAGGCGACCCTATCGAGCGAACCAACACCAGAGGTGACTCCGCCCTCATCCCCCACCCAGCCGCCCCTCCCACCGATCTCACCACCCTCTGAGGAGCCTGGCCCAGAAACAGAGCTTGAGCCTGAGCCGCCCGTAACCGTCGAGGCTCCACCTGTAAAAATAATTACCCTGCCTGGTTCTCCTCCGGCCTCGATCCCCCAGAAAATTGGCCCAACTGAGCGAGCCTGGACAAAATCAGTCCTAGCTTCATCCAAGCGAGAGGAAATGCAGACAAAAACTCTTTTTTCACCCTATTACCTGGAAACCCGCCTGGCCGATCACCCGGAGTGGGGCGAAGACCCCCAGCCGGTCTTTGTCGTGATTCAGGCGTTGTGGGAGAAGGCCAGCCAATACGGCGCGGCCTGGAACGAGGCTCAGACCGAAGAGGAGTTCGTCAAGCCTGTGCTGGCCGCTCTGGGCTGGTCCTACATTGTCCAGGCCAAGTCTAACAAGAAGGGGCAGATTACCCGGCCCGACTATGCCCTCTTTGCTACGGACGCCGACCGGGATGCGGCCTACCCCCACCAGGGCCACGATGACGCGTTTTACAGCCGCACCCTCGTCATCGGCGAGGCCAAATATTGGGGCCGGCCGCTCAGCCAGAAAGAAAGCAGCGGCCGCGACGCCTGGAAAGTCGGGGCCAACCCCAGCCATCAGATGGTCAGCTACCTGGTTGGCACCCGCGTCTCCTGGGGGATACTGACCAACGGGCAGGTCTGGCGGCTTTACAGCCGCGAGGTCAGCAGCACGGCCAGCGAGTTTTACGAGATCAATCTAGCCGATATTTTTACGGCTACCCCGGCGGAAGCCGTCGAACAGTTCAAACGCTTCTGGCTCTTCTTCCGTCGCGCCGCTTTTACCCCCGACGCCCAGGGCAAATCCTTTGTCCAGCGCGTCCACGAAGGCTCGGCCACCTACGCCCGCCAGATCAGCGACAAGCTCAAGGAACTGGTTTTTGACGAGGTTATGCCCGAAATTGCCGGCGGCTTTGTGACCTACCGCTACCAGCAAATGGGCCAGCAGGCCGAGACCGAGGAGAGTCTGCGCCAGATTTATCAGGCCAGCCTGAGCCTGCTTTACAAGCTGCTTTTTCTACTCTATGCCGAGGCCCGCAACCTGCTGCCATTAACCAACCCCGGCTATCGTCAAAAAAGCCTGACTGAACTGGCCCGCTGGGCCGCCGAGCAGCTTGATCGCAGCCTGCCCCTCAGCACGGCCACCCACGCCACCGACAAGTACGACGCCCTGCTGGCCCTCTTCCGCCGGATTGACCAGGGCGACCCCAGTCTGGGCATCCCCCGCTACAACGGCGGCCTGTTCAACCCGGCCACCTCGGAAAACCAATTTCTGACCCAGCACAAACTCAGCGACCGGGCCGTGGCTCGCGCCGCAGACATCCTGGTGCGCGACGCCGGCCAGCCGGTGGACTACGCCTACATCAGCGTGCGCAACCTGGGAGCGATTTACGAAGGGCTGCTGGAGAACAAGCTGCGAGTGGTAGACGCAGCCGGCGGCCAGGTCGAACTGATCAACGACAAAGGCGAGCGCAAAGCCAGTGGCTCGTACTACACCCCCGATTACATCGTCGAGTATATTGTCCAGCATACACTGGAGCCGATTTTGGCCGAGCGGGACGGCCAATTCCAGGCGGCTATGGACCGCTGCGGCGACCTGCGCCGGCAGTTGGCCCATACCGCCGACCCGAGCGCCAATCGCTTGCTGCGCGGCCAACTGGAGCAGGCCGAGCGCGACGCCCGCGAAGCCTTTTTGGGAATTAAAACTCTGGATCCGGCGATGGGATCGGGTCATTTCCTGGTCAATGCGGTGGATCACCTGACCGACGGGATTATCCAGCGCCTGCAGACCTACCACGACGCCCAACCCGACGTGCCCTGGGAGTGGAACCCCATCCAGCAGTTGATTGAGCGGGTAAGGCAGGACATCCTGGCCGAGATGGAGCGCCAGGGCATCGGCGTTGACCCGGCCCGGCTGGACGACACTGCCCTGCTGACCCGGCTGGTGATGAAACGCTGCATCTATGGCGTAGACCTGAACCCGATGGCCGTTGAATTGGCCAAGCTGAGCCTGTGGCTGCACTCCTTCACCGTCGGCGCGCCGCTCAGCTTTTTGGATCACCACCTGCGCTGGGGCAACTCGCTCATCGGCAGCGACGTGCGCACGGTGGAGCAGGCCATCAAACAACATGAACGAGGTCAAGCGGTGCAATTTGGTCTCTTTGCCGGCCCCTTTGCCGGACTGCTCGATTTGACCAGCCTGATGACCGAAGTGGCCGAGCAGTCCGACGCTACTCTGGCCGACGTCCACCACAGTGCCGAGGTGTTCGACCAGTTCCAGAAGGAACTGACTCCCTACAAGCAGGTGCTTGATCTGTGGGTCAGCCAATATTTTGGCAACAAAGAGGCCAACAACTTTTTGACCCTGTACGGCGCCGACGTGCTGCCCGCCCTGCGCGGTCAGCAGCAGGTGGCCGATACCTACCAGGTCGCCATCCGGCAGAGCCGTGACCTGTGGCACGACAAGCGTTTTTTTCACTGGGATTTGGAGTTCCCCGAAATCTTTGTGGATTTGCGCCGCCGCGATTGGGCCGAAAATCCCGGCTTTGATGCGGTGGTTGGGAATCCACCGTATGTTCGGGTTCAAACAATGCAACAGGCGGACCCAGCAGCAGTACATTATTTTTCTCAGACCTATAATTCTGCTTCGGGGTCATACGATATATACATGTTAATGGCGGAGCGGTCTCAGTTTTTGATAAACTCTAATGGTATGTCTGGTTTAATCCTACCTAACAAGTTTATGACAGCTACTTACGGAGAGCCATTCCGCAAAATTATTGCGAGTCGGAAATCGTTACACACACTTATAGATTTTACTTATGGTCAAGTTTTCGAACAGGCAACTACGTATACTTGTCTGCTTTTTTTAAGTGGCACCAAGAGAGAAACTGCCAGTTATTTAGCCCTGGAAGATCCAACACAAATTGTATCTGGGGATTTATCATTTATTGACATTTTCTTGGAGAATTTAACAAATGAACCCTGGACCTTTACTACCCCAGCCGTTAGTAAAATTTTGGGAAAAGTATCTCAAGTTAGCAATAAACTTCAGGAGGTATCTGCTCGGTTGTTTCAAGGAATTCGTACAAGTGCAAACGAAGTTTATGTTCTTGAAGATGCAATCGCAATAGGTGATTTGATCGAAGGCTTCTCGGCTTCGCTGAATAAACGAGTAAGAGTGGAAAAAGAGCTTTGTATTAATTTCGTAGGTGGGGACCAAATTGGACATTATGAAGTTTTACCGGGCACTAAAATTGTGCTCATACCCTATGAGATTGTAGAAGATGGCGCTCGCCTTATTCCATTAGACGAATTACGATTTAGATATCCGGAGACCTACAGTTATTTCGCTGCTAATGAGAATGCCTTAAAACTTAGAGAACGCAGTAAACTAGCAGGTACTAATGAATGGCATGGCTTCATCTACCCTAAAAACCTAGAAGTTATTCGAGAACCAAAAATACTTTCTCGTGATATTGTCAGTAGGGCTACATATGCACTGGACGGAGACGGAAGTATAGCCTTTGTTACAGGATATGGCATTACTTTAAGCGCTCAATTTCCTTACTCGATGAATTATGTACTTGCCATTCTGAATAGTAATTTTGGTGACTTCGCTTTAAAACAGCTCAATACTTTTATGCGTGGCGGATACGTCCGAATTTTTTCCCAGTATCTCGAACCTTTACCTATCCGCACTATTTTCTTCACCACCCCACCCGATGAGCGAACGCGGCTGGCCGCCGAAGCGCAGCGCCTGGCCGAGACCTTCATTGCTGGTCATCAGCCCCTCAACCAGGCTGCCTACACCGGCTCTCCCGTCAGCGCCTTCATCGCCGCCCGGCTCGCCGTTGCTCCCAATGAGCAAACCGATGTGGTGCATGATCTCCTGGCTCACCTGGCCGGGCAGATGATCGAGTTGAACAAGCAAAAGCAGGGCCACCTGTCGGGCTTTCGGCTAGACCTGGCCGGTTATTTGAACGAAAAGCAACTGGGCAAACTCAATCGGCTCTACACCCCCAAAAAGCCTCCCGCCCCCGAAGTCAAAAATTATCCTCAAAAACTGGCCGAATATCAGACCGCTATCAAGTTGGCCCAGGCCCAATTACAAGGGCTGGCCGGTGAAACACTTGATCTGGATGATTTCTGGCGGCTCAATCAGGCCCAATGGATGTGGCTGCTGCGCCAAAACCTGGGCCAGGTGGACAATATGAGCAACCTGGTCGCCGTTTATCAGAACTATCACCATCCTCTCGCTCCCCTCATGCGCCGTTTGCAGCGCACGGATTGGCTGATTGACCAGATTGTCTACCAGTTGTATGGCTTGACCGAGGAGGAGATTGCGGTGATGGAAGGGAATAAAGGGCCGGATACTTGAGGAGAAAATAATTCCTTGGCCGATGAACCTGATTGGGCGCCAGAACTAGACGATCATCCTAGCTTGAACTACGGAGAAACCAGTATGACACAAGAAATTACATCATTGCCCTTGATAACGGTTAACCAACCCATGAGTGATGACTACCGGGAAAAAGTAGTTCGCCAGGCGCTGGAGTACCTGAAAGCCGGCAAAGGCAACGCCACACTCTTGGATAAGGCATTACGGCAGGTAGTGTTAGTTCGCGGCTTTGATATGCACCCTACTAAAGCCAAGTTGTCTCAACTTTTACCACAAGCCGTCAAAGGTTTTCAGAGGTCCAATGAAGTAGTCGCCGCTATCTTAACCCTCTGGGTTGCAGCCAACTATGAATTAGCAGCCCGGATGCGCGACTTTTTTTCCAAAACAGGGATTGAACTGAATCCGCTGGGACCACTAAGTAAACATTTTATCCATTATCATTCTTTCTCAGAGACCAACTCACACTTAGAGATCTTTCGCCAGCAATATCCTGACGATAGCCAGGATGACTTTTTGTTGATGTATATCTGCCTACGCGGATCTTTATACATCCCTGAACACTCAGACCAGGAGGAAAATGAGGACATGTCCCACATCGAACAAACTCAATCGCATCATATTTGGACTGATTGGCTGGAAAAACTTCGGCCATTACCGGCTAATTCACCGGTATGGGCCACTATTGACGACTTTATCAGTGAACTACAAACTCTAGCTGAGTATAAAAATCAGGAACGCCAAGGACTCATTCGTTTACAGGAAGCATTAGATGAGTTGTGTGAAGTTTTAGCCGATCAGCCTGACTTTATCGAAGAATTTGCAGGATGCAGTGATTGGCAAGCCGATCTGTGTCCAGCGGACCAGGTAATTATAGCGACTGAAAAGATCATTGAACTTCGGCAAACCTTTACAGACTATAAAGTATTGGAGCAACAACCGCCCACTCGGTTAAGTGAAAAACAGAGTTGGCACCAAAAATTAATGACCCTCAGCGACTATGCCATTAAAATCTACCAACAGCTTCAGGCCATTTTCGCGCCAGACTTACCCCCGGTTGGAAATCAAGTCCGTGAAAGTGCCGCTGAAAACACAGCAGCAGCAGAAGACAGCTCACCTTCTGAAGATGAACCGGCGATATTATCCTCCGTCCCCTTAGAGACGTCATTTCCTGAACTTGAAGTAATCCTGGATGCCGATGCTGATAGGGGAGAAGAGGCTGAAACTATCGAAGATGAGCCTGGCCTTAGCGATCGTGAGGTCCAAGAATTTATCCCACCTCCAGGTGATACCGATACTTGGCCCAATGATAGCAACCCTGACCCATCAAAGTTTGACAAATCTGATGGCATAGACCAACCCTTGCTTGATGGTGCTGCTGCTGTACCAGACTCATCACTTACAAATAGTGAAACATTTGACGACACAATCACGGCTGAAGATTTAGATTTGGTGCCAACTGAAGAACCGGTGGAATTTACCCCGGAAGATAACGATGTTGTTTTTATAGACCCTACAATACCAGGAACAGAGGTGGTCGAAACCCCACCACTTATGCCAGGATCGGAAGTTGAGCCAGACATCTCCGTTGACCAACCATCAGTGCAAGCTGATTTCTTGTGGCAGCTCTTGCTGTCAAATGATGTGGCAGGAGCCTACTGGTTCACCCGATCGCTTGAAACCAGAGCAGTAGAAGTATTAGTCCCCTCATGGCTCTTAGCGGCACTGCAAGGGGCACGCTGGCTGGAAAAGGAAAATACCCTGATACTCGAAGCTTTAGCTCGTATTCCGTACGACCACGAATTAGACCCCATCTTGTCACATCAAATCTTGGGGCTAGCTGCCGCCCTTTACCCGGCGTTGATTATCCCGGAGAGTAATATGGCTGGCTGGATTAATGGGATTGCCAAGGCGGAGTGGATTCGGCCATTTCCAGGCTTGAATGCCTTTGTAGGGATTGTCTCCGAGTTTGCCAATCGTGGCTTGTTGGTTTACCCCGAAGTACTCGAAAATGCGCTAACCCAGGAAGAACGGGAGGCCGAGTTAAAGGAGTTGGTTCAAGAAGCGCGAAAGTGGGTGGCTGAGGCTCCGGAGCGCCTGACCAGTTACGCCCGTGCCACTTTTGTTTGGCGTTACCTTGCCAAAAATAGAACCAATTCCTTACTTGAATTTCTCGACCCCGTGGCAAATGATGATCGCACCAAAGTTACAGAAGTTTGGGAGAATATTCAGAAATGGAATGATCGTTCGTTTGTTATCAACCGCATACAGGAGATTGACCACGAATTAATTGGACGCCGTCTCTCCCCCATAGAAGCCACCGCACGCGAACAGATCATCAGGCGGGTGGCCGAAGCCTGTCAATTGGCCGATCAATGGTGTCGGCCTATCCGGCGAGAGAGACAACTCCAGGAAAAGGGTAACTGGCTAACCCGTGAAGTACAGGATTTCGTGCGCCTTTTGAAGGATCATTTTCCGGCTGCTGAGGCTGACTTGAGTGAAATGTCAACTTCTAATGAACGAACTGATTTGGCGGCAGCGACATACCAGCTCCAAATCACCTTTGAACAGTTACATCGTTTACTGCATATGGAGAGTGGTAGTACATCAATTGTAGCTGAACCTCTTTATCCACCCTTGAAGGGTGATTTATACCAATCCCTGACCTACCGCTTGTTATGGCTGCCTGGGTGCCAACTTGATGACAATGGATTACCAACTGAGATAGAGTTGACACATCTGGCCGCTCGTTTAGGAGCAACATTAGATAAAGAACAGACAATTGAGCAGATCCTACTCGATTGGTTCGATCATGAAGATTATCGTTTTGTAAAAACGTTGCTAGAAATCATTACCGATCCAGGACGAGAGGCCGAACTTAACCAGCAATATCGAGAACGACGAGGTAGCTCCCGTCAGCGTTTGGATCGCCTGATTGCTCAAACAAATGACGAAATCGAACAAGCTTTGGTGGATGGGGTCATTTATGCTGAAGATAGGTCTGAACTGTCGGCTCAGGTTGAAAGCATAAAGAAAGTAGCCCCAACCCTCGAGAATATCGGAGCAGCTCGCCATCAACTTCAAGACGTTTGTAATAAATTACAGGTTGCTCGTGATATTCGTATTAAAAAGCAACATGAAATTTGGTCTGACCTCAAGGAACAATTGGCACGGACAATGGCGCAGCCCGATCAAGTCAAAGCAATTGTAACCACAGTTGAACGGGCTATAGAAAATCGTGCTGTCCGTGTAGTAGATGAATATCTGGCTCAACTGAAGAATAGTGCTGGTGGAGGTAGTGCGGTTGATCTAACTTTGTTTCGTGAGTCACCCATTCAACGAGATAACTTAAAGGAGTTTGTAACCGAACTGCCAGGTCTTTTAAGATTTCTAGAATCGCCTGATTTCCCATTAGCACGAATTGCTCGAGAAATCCCCAATAGAAAGAGCTTTCGGGAGTTGAATTTAGGCAATTTACCTACGTCACGTCTCCAGGAAGTTGCGGAGGCAATTGAGGCCTGGCGACAATTAAAGTCGCGGCAACAAATTTTTACACCGGAAAATCAGGCTAAGGATATTGCCACTCTGTTACGGTATTTAGGTTTTCGGTTTCTCGGCTCAATTGGTCGTTCCGTACGTTTAGAACGGCAACTTGATAGTGATGCTTCTTACTGGCAAGCAAATATTTCGGCGGCTGGGCTTGCGCCGGTGCCGCAATTTGGCTCGGAACAGGAAGGCCGATTTCACATCGTTTGTATTTGGGATCGGTTAGGATTTGATACAATCGGAGCAGTTCTGCAAAGTCTAAACGTCCAAAATTATGCTACTGTAGTCTTTTATTTTGGTCGCTTAAATCTACGGCAACGGGAAGACTTGACCAATTTCTGCCGGGGAGATCAGCCCCTAACCATTGCCGTGCTTGATGAAGCTTTACTTTTACTGTTGGCTCGTGAGTACGAAGCCCGTTTAGGCGCTTTTCTCGAATGTGCCTTACCGTTTACCATAGCCAATCCCTACAGCCCATTCGCTGCCGGAACTGTACCCCCCGAAATGTTCTTTGGCCGACGCGAGATGGTGAGGGCTTTACAGCAACCATCGGGCCCCTGCATTATCTATGGGGGACGACAGTTGGGAAAATCGGCATTGTTGCGCCAGGTCTTTCGAGAATTTCATGCCCCTGAACGTCAGCAGTATGTCTTACTGGAAGAAATCAAATTGCTAGGTGATCCAACTGCCGGCCAAGACCCGGATGACTTATGGCGACGATTACGTGATGGCTTGGTAAATTTAGGCTTAATTGATCGAAAGACCTCTGAACGTCCAGAAAGGCTGCGCGAGGAAATTCTCAAAATCATGACCGCCAATCCCCACCGGCGCCTGCTCATTCTGCTTGACGAAGCTGATAAATTTCTTGATGTTGATGCTCAACGCAACTTTCAAATTGTCAGCCAGCTAAAAGCACTAATGGATGCGACTCAGCGGCGTTTTAAAGTTATTTTTGCCGGTTTACACAACGTCCAGAGATTTCAAGGAATTAGCAATCAACCTTTAGCTCATATGGGCACACCTTTGATAGTGGGACCGCTTGAGCCTGATGCTGCACTCGATTTGGTCCAGAAGCGAATGGCTGCCTTAGGATTTCGGTTTTCAGATAGATTGTTAGTTTTGCGTATTCTCTCTTACACTAACTATCACCCAGGCTTAATTCAACTGTTTTGCCACAAACTCGTCCAATATTTATACAAACAAAAGGTACGAGGACTGCCGCCTTATTCTATAGACGAAACAGCTATCGAAAATGTTTACCGTCAATCCGAGGTACGGAACGAAATTCGGACCCGTTTTGAATGGACACTTGCTCTTGATGACCGATATAAAGTAATTGCCTTGGCCATGATTGTGGATCAGTTGAAAGCTCGTGATAGTTTCTCTCAGATGTACAATCAACAAGCCTTATATAAGTTGGCCGAGGGCTGGTGGGCTGATGGGTTTAGTCAGATAAAAAGTCACCAATTCAAAGGCTACCTGGAAGAAATGTGTGGGTTGGGCGTGTTAACTCATACTGAAGGTGGATATCGCCTACGCAGCCCCAATTTGGTACGTTTGATGGGTACTGAGGAAGAGATTTGGCAAAACCTGGAAGAGGTAACAGCCAAACCGCCAGAAATCGAGTTCGATGCAGACAGCCATCACGCCTTACTAGACTCAACCGTAAATCGTTATAGTCCACTCACATATGCTCAGGAACGCCTCCTCAATCCTCACAATTTTGGGGTCGGCTTAGTCTTTGGATCGGATGCTCTGGGATTGAACTATCTGCGAGAAGCCACAAAACGTTTTGTTCCTGAAGAATTAATCGGTCAAAAGGCGCATTGGGAGTCGATTGACCATCTCTCTAGCCGGGGTAGAACACTTGAAACCTGGTTTGAAAAGTTTATCGAGAGTCACAAAAACTTCGAGCGTTTAATTGTTTATCATAGCCTACGAGGAACAACCGCCGAACTAAACGAACAGGTTGAGGTGGCTCTAAAAATATGCCATCGCTTCAAGCATCGCCGTGATCAATGGTTGCGGGTTATCTTTGCTTTCGATCCGGCCTCGACCTGGGAATGGTTACAATTACCAGAAGACAAGCGAACTGACTTGGAAAATCGCTTGGATGCAGTTATCGCCCTAAGTCGCTGGAATTTAACCGGAGTGCGCCAACGCTTAAGACAACATCAACCGGAAATGTTGTCTTCTGAGGAATCCTGCCAAGCAGTACTCAAAGCTACGGGTGGTTGGCACTGGTTACTTGACGAATTCATCAAACAATGTGCTGGACAGACCGATCCTCAGCCACAGACTGATCTGTTTTTAGCAGCCCTTTCTGGCGGAGACCCAACACTCCGACAAGGTTTTGCCGAACGTTTTGGTAAGTTTTCTACTCTTCCGGCAATGTCCGTATTTCGTTTTATTTGCCAGGAAGATGGTCCAGTGCCAATTGACCTTATCCCTGAAATGTTGAAAGATGATGCCTCTTTAGGAAATGAGATTTGTAAGTCGGCGCTTGATTTTTTGGAGCATATGGGGCTGATTGAGCGACGGGGTGAAGATGTAATTGCCGAACCAATCTCCAGACTCGCTTTCGATAATCAATGAAATCCCAAGTACTTGATGCACCCAGTGCATCTCAGTTAATTAATCAACTCATCGAAGAGATGTATCTCGGTCGCAGTGTCTTACTCATCACTCCTGAAACTCAATCCTTGGCTGATATACGTAGTGCTATCTCTTTAGGAGTGAATCGCAGGAACTTATGGCTTGAGGAAATTAGTTTAGGTGAACTTCCTTTGAAATATGACGGCGCCATTGCTCAACTGTCTGATTTCCTTCGCCTTGATCCGGTACCCCAAACGCTTGAGGCGCTATTACTTCACGAAAGATGTCCAGAAGTTATTTTACTTAACGATATTGAAAAGTTGTCTACAGTAGATTCTCAAACCTGGTTCCGCCTCCTAGAGAATTGGGCGCAACAGAGTAAGCGTATTCGTGACACCCAGGTACATCCTGTTGCTCGTAGGGTGTGTCTTTGTTCACCAGCAACTGTTCTAACCGGAAATTTACCAAAATCAGATGTGGCCCTCTCAGTGCGTTGGTGGTGGAGTATACCCTCATCTCTTGAAATGCAGCTTCTTTGCCGCCTGCAAGCTCCAGAATATACCTTGGAGACGATTTGGCGAGAACATCTTTTACCCTCTTTGACAGGCAATGATGTTGAACTCCTTGAATATCTGTGGGATAAGGTCACGCAGCCTCTTGACGTTCTTGTTGATAGCTTACAGGAATTTGCTTTAGCGAAGGGGTGGAAACGGCATAGCGAACGGTGGACGAAATTGCTAAAGAAACAGGCTCCACCCAAAATGAATGGTTTTGGATATTTCAGCCCACCGGAGGCCTGGCGCTGCTTTTGGGATTTTGGAGCGCTAATTTATACCCCAGAACATGGCCTAGAAATTCATACAGCAGCTTTGGTTCTCTTGGGGCAGCGCAAGGAAGTCGAACAGAAAATGTGGCGGGGACAGGCAGGTTTGCTACTGCCTTTACTTGACAATGTTCGCTTAAATTTGTGTGATTATCTGACTCGACGTTATGGGAAAGGTTGGCCATTAAAATGGGCCAAACCAAAAGATGATCAAGAACTTGAGAGGGTCAAAAAAAACCCTCTGGCCACGCAATGGGGTCACTTGTTACAAGCCGTAATCAATTCACCTTATCGGGATAAACTCCGGAAAGAACGTCCTCTAGTGATAACTGGCCGTAATATCCGAAATGAACTGGCACACTTCCGGCCTATTTCATTTTTGGAATTTTCTGCTTTTTGGGAAAATTGGCTCGAATTTGAGGACGACAACTTAGGTACGTCCTAAGCTATTATCTCTAATGAGGGAACTCTACTGTGACAATCCAAACTGCCTTTGCAACATTATTAGCCGCGATCGAAACTGCGTTCCAGGAGAGTCTAAAACGAAGCAACACTGCTGCCCAACAGGGTGACTTTGATGCGGTTGAACTTGAAGTTGAGCGCCAAAGAAATCTGGTCGCCATTCGTAATCAACTCCAAACCCTACAAGAGATGTGGCTGGACGTGGTTGGCGAACGAGCAGCTTCTACCAGCGCCGAGCCACAAGGTCAGCCGGTAGGTTATGGCGATATTTTGTCAGAAGGTTACAACAGAGTCCTAACTGCCTTGCATGAAACCGGCGGCCCCGAGGCTGTAGCTGAGGCTGTGAACCGGGTTGGCAAGCAAATAACTGAAGCAACGAGTGGTCTCAATGTTGATCCGTGGCAGTGGCTATTCGGCAAAAAGCATCCGACCGCTCAAACCCAGGAAGAGGCTGCTGCTAAACCTAGGTCGCCAGGCCCAATGAGTAAGGCAACGGAAGTAAAGCCTTCTACCACTTCGATCACTACCCAATCTACGGCAGAGACCATTGATCGGCCTATTTTTGCTGTGTACAAACGCCGACGTTTCGAAGCCACCTTCTTGCCTGATCATCGGGTCATTTACAATGGTCAGGGATTTGCCAGTCCGAGTGGGGCGGCTCAGGCCATTACCCAGACCCACGTCAATGGATGGAAGTTTTGGCGCTATGTAAATGAACAGGGACGCGAACGATTTATCAGTGATTTACAGGCCCAACAGCCCATAATGAAAACAGAGAAACCCGCTCCCTTACTGTCCTCCCCTCGTAAACCCCGTTCCAAACGGCTGGGGCGAGGGATAAGAACCGCTGAAGAAGCTTTCTACCTGCCAATTCTGGCGGTCCTGGTTGAGTTGAATGGCCGAGGTTCCGCCAACGAGGTTTTAGACCTGATTGGCCAGCGTATGACAGCTCAATTAAATGAAGTCGATCGGCAGACAATTAAGAGTGGCCGTCAAGTCCGCTGGCGGAATACAGCCCAATGGGCCCGCCAAAAGATGAAAGATAAAGGCTTGTTGGCGGCTGACTCCTCACCTGGCATCTGGGAAATTACTGAGGCGGGCCGCGCTTACTTCCAAGAATACAGGGAGCATTCCACCTAACGAAAATGGACCAAATTTATGGCCGACGTCTATAGCAATACCTATTGGCAGACCGAATTTATCATCACCCAGGCTGACTTGAGTCGCCTTGAAAATTACATTTCGGAAACCGGCCAGGCTCAGGATTTGACCACTTTAGCCAGGCGCATCATCCGGGGCCGCCTGATTTTTGGCGAAGATGTCAGTCCTGCCGCCTGGGGTACCCAGAGAATTTCCAAGAGTAGCTCAGTGCGTCTTTGGGACCCGGCCGGTGAATGGCAAATAGGCGATCATGTTATAGTAGCTCGGCCGCTTCGCCGGGACGTTTATCAAGCATTCGGGGGTGAAGTCATAGCAATTGGATTAGAAGATGTTAAGATTGTGTTGGATAGTATACAAACAATAGTGACGTATGAGCGAGCCGCCCCTGATAGTGATCAGGCGCGCGAGTGGCGAGATACAGTGCGAGAGGCTGTTATGGCTCAAGGTCAAACTTCAGAACTTGAGGGTCAAATCGAGAGTATATTATTACAACACGGTCAAAGAGTTACCAGTCAATTGCTCGATGCCTTTCGGGCCGATCAGCGCTTTGTGCTGCTGAATGGACGCTGGTTTCTGCGCCGTCTGGCCGCATTACCCTCTTCTATCCAACTCTATTCCCTGGCCTGGGCCATGTTGAACCTGGAAGAACCGCAGCCAACCGAAGCCCTACTGCCCCGGATCGCGCCTCCTGGTTCTCCAGGCGACCCCGGCCTCTTCGGCCTTTACCTGGCTCTGCGTGACCAGCCCCATCTGTTCGCTAACGCCGATCCTGGGCAACGGCCTCGCTGGGTGTTGGCCGGGCCTCCCCCTGGTCCGGCCACGGCTCGCTATGCCGCCTATGATCCAGAAACCTACCACGTGTTGTGTGAGCCGGAAGAAATCGTTGCGAGAGATGTAGCCGAGCGTTTGTGGACGTTAGAGTTATTTCGAGTCATCTGTGCGCCGATGGATAAATCATGACTCTTTTCACCCCTGACAGTCCGGCAGGACGGGCTGTGCGCGACCTATTGCACCAGCATAAAGAAGGGCTAAGTGTGCCCCAACTCCGACGCGAACTGCGCAGCTTTCGCCTGTCGGAAGCCAATATCCTCGAAATCCTGAACCACCCCGATTTCGATGGGCCTGACCCACAGGGACGTTACACCTTGCGTCGTCTGCGCCAGGCTGAACAGGTTTTGTTAAAGCCTGCCCCTCAAGCCAGCAAACGGCCTCGGGCCACTGTCCCGCCAACCCTGGCTCATCCACCTTTCGTCCAAAGGGATGGGTCTCAGACCCGCCCCATCGCCAATGATTATATCGTTTTTGATCTGGAGACCACCGGCATTAACCCGGCCAGCGCTCACATTTTGCAACTCTCTGCCCTCAAAATCATCGCCGGCGTCCCCGACCCGAGGCATCCGATTTTTAATCGCTATGTGGATCCTGGCTATATCCGCCTGCCCTATACTTTGCAGCTTAAACTAAATTTGACGCGCGATAGCACGGGGCGACTGGTCTTACCCAGTGCCGCGCCCTTGCCCGAGGTACTAGAAGATTTCCGGGGCTGGGCGGGCGATCTGCCCCTCATCGCCCATAATGCCCGCTTTGATTATAGTTTTCTTAACGCTGCCTTTCAGACCCACTTGGGCCTGGCGATTGAATCGGGACGCTTGTTGGACACAATGGAAATGGCCTGCCTGGCCTACCCCTTACTTCCCAGTCACAAGTTGGAAGATCTGGCCGCTCACCT
Source organism: Chloroflexota bacterium (assembly GCA_016860845.1). Next base: position 131,420 of record BOKF01000006.1, on the reverse strand, counting down.
GGGCATCCGGCAGGGAACGCCACTCGGCCAGGAAATTGAGGCCCTGGCCCAGGCCAGCCACACGGACTTTAGCTGGGACAAATTCCATAATGCGATTGTGGATGTGCTGGTTCTGGCCGTTGTTTTCCGAGAACTGCAACAGCGGCTGCAAGATCAGTTGCAACCCCTGGCTGGCTGGGTGGGGCACTCGTTACCCGATCTGGCGCGGTGGCTGGGTTGGGAACCTGAGACCGGTTCAACTGGTGTGTTGCCCGCCCCGTACACCCTGCTCAATTTGGGGCGAAGCCATTCAGTTCTTCCCCTTGCGGCTGACCATCCTGCCCGGCGCTTCTCGACTGAAACCGTCCAAACATATTTTCATCAACTCCTGGCGGCCAAGAACTATCCAGAACGCCTTTCCCAAACCGAAATGGTTCGTCACGTAGCTGAGGCTTTTCAACAAGACCACTTTCTGATTATCGAAGCGCCCACCGGAACCGGTAAAACCTATGCTTATCTGGTTCCCGCTATCTTACGCGCCCGCAGCGTCGGCCAGCCTGTAGTCATTTCCACCAACACCCGCAATCTGCAAGATCAGTTGATGGACGACCTGGAGAATTTGCAGCAAAACCTGGGAATAACTTTCAACGTTCAACCGATCAAAGGCATGGAGAATTACCTTTGCCTGGAGCGGCTGGACCTCCTCATCGAAGAGTTGGCCCAAAGCGGCGAGGCCGAAGATACTGAACAACGACTAGGGTTGCTCCACCTGTTAAGCTGGCTCAGTGTGACCCAAACCGGCGCGTTGGACGAACTTTCCTACTGGTTCCAGGCAACTTTTCCTTCCTTCCAAATGCTTCGGCGGGAAGTGCAGGTTGAGTGGGAGCGCTGTAATCAGGCCACCTGTCCCGGCTCTTCTGGCTGCTTCTTTCGCCGCGCCTACGAACAGGCCGCTCGAGCCGATATTGTGGTGGTCAACCATGCCCTACTCCTGGCCAAGAAGTGGCAGCACGTTCTGCGTTTTGAGCACCTGGTTGTGGATGAAGCTCACAACCTGGAAGATGTGGCTACCAATGTCCTCACCCGCCAGGTGTCGTTGGATACCCTGGCCTATGTGTTGGGCCGGTTGCACGACCCGCGCACCGGGCGCGGTCTCCTGGTTCGCTTGCGCGCCCATCTGGTCAGCGACGCCGAGGGCCAACGCTTGCTGAGTGCCAACTTTCAAGAAGTGGCCCACGCTTCTCACCTGGTCGGCGAGTTTGGGGGACACCTGCGTAATTATCTCAAGGCACGCAAGGCCAAAATTCACCAAAAGTACGGAGCCAAATTAGCTCTCCAGGCTAATCCTCGCAAAGAGACACCCCGGTTATGGCAGCCGGTTGAAGAGGCCAAACGATCTCTATTGAACAGCCTAGGCCCATTGTACGAGACCCTCAACCGCCTGCGGGCTTACCTGGTAGACCATCCCCTGCCTCAAAAATTTCACGATCCCACGCTGCGTGAGATGGATTATTTATTGAACCGGCTCGATATCCACCTGCCGGACAGCGAACCGGCCCTGCTGACCGACATCCTGCGGGTTGGTTACGACAGCCGGGTGATGGTCAACTGGCTGGAGGTCGAAGCCGAAAGTGAGGACAATGGCTCCAATCAACCTGTCTACTGGGCGCTCAAATCCGCCCCGGTTCGGGTGGATCGTTTCTTACAGCGGCAACTCTACCATCTCCCTCCCCCTGAAGCGACGCCGGATGAAGGGGCAGATCAGACTATCCACTCTACGGAGGATCCGATCCGACGCGCCAGCATCATCTTCACCTCGGCCACCTTGCGCACGACTCGCGACGATAATTTTGGCTTTTTCATTGAGCGCCTGGGTCTGGTCGATTTTTTGACCAACAGCGGCGCGATTGCTCTGCCACCTACGCTGCTCTACGAACGGGCTATCTTTGGCATCCCTCGCTATCTGCGCTACGACGCGCGCCCTCAGGACATTAGCAAATTTGCTGAGGAGACGGCCCGAGAACTGGCCTGCTTCTTCGAGTTTACTGACGGTAAAGGACTGGCGCTCTACACGGCTCGCCAGCGCATGAACGAAGCCTACCATCTTCTTGAGCCGCGGTTGGGTGATTTGAGTATTCCGGTGGATTATCAAGGTGAGGAGCGCTCTCGCCGCGCCCTGGCCGAAGAATTTAGAGCCAGAATCGAGAGTGTCCTGCTAGGACTGCGCAGTTTCTGGGAAGGCTTCGATGCGCCCGGTGAAACGTTGACCTATGTCATTATGGAAAAATTACCCTTCCCCCTGCTGACCGAACCGATCATTCAGGCCAGGGCCGCCCAGATTAGCGCCCAAGGAGGCAACGAATTTTTTGATTACTTGCTGCCGCTGACTTTTATCCACTTCAAGCAGGGCTTTGGCCGGCTGCTGCGCCGGGAAACCGACCTGGGTGCTGTACTGCTAATGGACAAGCGAGTGACCCGCAAATCGTACTACGCCGATATGCGCGCCGCCTTGCCTAGCCCTGTCTTTATGGATGCCGCCACCGAACGTGACCGCCGGGCTTTTTATGAACGGATCGCCGCTCACGTCAATACTTTAGCCGAACAAATTCCTGATCCGGCTGTGCGCCAGGCTTATCAGATTGACCTGGAAGCAAAAGCTGATTTTCTGGCCAACCTATCAGCCGGGGTTTTGTTGGATCTGGAGCGGCGGCTGGCTGCCTTAGGCGTGCCTGATCTCATTTCGGCCGACCAGATCGAACTGTGGATGGAGCGAGTCTTGCAGGCCCTGCGCGAAGTCTTTGAAAACATCACCGGCTTCCGTGAGAAACAGGCCGAGATCATCCGCCAGATTTTGCAGGGGCGTGATGTGCTGGCGGTTCTGCCCACCGGCTCCGGCAAGTCGCTCACCTTCCAGTTGCCGGCCTTACTTCGCCAGGGAACCACGCTCGTCTTCAGCCCGCTCAAAGCCCTGATGAAAGACCAGGTAGACCAACTCCACAGCCGCGGCATCACTCTGGCCGATTACATTTACAGCGGCCAAACTGCCGACGACCAGGAAGTTGTCTTTCGTAAAATCCGAACGGGCGATACCCGGCTGGTTTACATCTCCCCGGAACGCATCCGCGACCCGCGCCTGAAAGATGCCTTGCGCCACGCCAAAAATATCGTGCAAGTAGTCGTGGATGAAGCCCACTGCGTCCACACCTGGGGTCAAAGCTTCCGCCCCGATTTCCTGCACATTCCCAAAATTCTGGCCGCCATCAGGCCCCGTCCTGAAACTGGCCAGCGTCCCAGTGTAGCCGCCTTCACTGCGACGGCAACACCGGATATGCAGCGCTCTATCATCGAAAAGCTTGGTCTGGCGGTTGACCAGGTCATCAGCCGCAATCCCAATCGCCCCGAATTGCGCTTTATCATCTACAACGGGCGCAGCGCCGGCGAACGAATTCAGTCACGCCGGGACAAGTTCATCACCCTGACCAAAATTTTGCGAGCGGCGGATCGGGACAATGAAGCCGTGATTATTTACTGTAGTACCGTACGGGAGGCGGAACGGCTGGCTCGTCGTTTAGACACTGCCGGTTTTGTTGTTCGCTGTTACCACGGGCGTTTGGATGAAGCCGGGCGCACGGCGGTCCAGGAGCTTTTTATGGATGGGGATGTGAACATCATCGTCGCCACCAAAGCTTTTGGCATGGGCATTGACAAAGAGAACGTGCGCTACGTCATCCACTATCAGATACCGGGCAGCCTGGAAGATTACTATCAGGAAGCCGGCCGGGCCGGGCGCGATGGCCAAACTTCCTACGCTATTCTGCTTTATCACCCCTCAGACCTGAGAATCCAACACTATTTCATTGATCGGGCCATCCCTGAGGATTTCATGGTCGAAGCCGTGCTGGACTTCATCCGCCGCCAGGCTCCGACTCAGGGGGACTTAAAGGCTATAACCCTCAACCCCAAGCCGTTAATTGATCTGCTGGGAGAAGAGGGCGAGCGGTTGGGGTTGTATCTCCATCTGATTGAGAGCGCCGGTTTTGTCCAACGGTTGGACGATGTGACCGTGCAAGCCAGCACCCGCCTGCTGGTCTCGGCGGCAGAGATTAGCGCTCACCTGCGCGCTCACAATGAGCCGGAGCTGGCTACCCAATTTGCTGCCCTGGCTACCGTAGCCAACCTGACCGAACGAGCCGCCCATCCGCTCGACGTAATTGAAGCCAGTCAGCAGATTGGTCTAACTCCGCAACTACTTGACGAACTCCTCTACCGTTTGGCCGGGGAAGAGTTCATCATTTATCGGCCTTTTGAACGAGGTTTTGTTTTGCAACCCCAGCCCAAACTGTGGGATGGCACTGGCTTCGATGCGACGACCTACGACGCCGGACAGATTCGGCAGGAGATGGTGCAGCGCCTGGCCCAAATGAGACGCTATGCCCAAAGCCTGGGCGCAGGTGACTGTTACCGGCAAGCCGCTTTAGCCTACTTCGGCGCGACCAAACCAACGACTTTGAAAAGCGAATGTTGCAACCTGTGCGACCCCAACCTGAGCGTCCCCTGGCAGAACATCACCCCGGTTGATTTTGCCGCCGTAGAGGAGGTTATGGATGTCCGTTACATTTTGCTACAATCCATTCACTGGAACCAATCCCTGGCCGAGCAACCCCACCGTGCTCCTTACGGCCCCCACAGACTGAGCTATGTCCTGACCGGCAACGGCCACATGATTGGCAAAAACGAAACCGATCCAGTCAAACGCGCCCGACGCATTGCTCAGGCTGAAAGCTGTCCCTACTTTGGTGCGCTGGAGTTTATCCCCAATAAAGATCAGGGCGTCCGTGCCTATCTGGATGAATTAGTTGATCTGGGGTTGGTTGGGTACAAGGAGCGTTTATTTGAGGATGGTGGTAGTTATCACTACCCGATATTGCTTTCTCCCGGCGAGGAACGTCTGCTTGCCGGGATGCGGTTTGCGGAGGAAGGGCAGTAAGAGTTAAGGAAATCATAGGGTGTGGAGAATTTACCGTACCTTACCCAACCCATCACTCTTAACAACAATAGGTAACTCTCATGAACGCAGATGAACCTCGAGCTGATAATAAATTCATTCAGACCTGGCTGACTCGACAGCCTTCCTTGCCAACATACACGAAGTTCCAGCACATTCCATTAGCGGAGGTCGCCAATAGCCGAAACTTCGTCTTTAAGCCCCTAGCTGAGACGGTTTTCATTCATCACAACGACCCTGAAGAATTACACGATAATCTGGCTGCGCTCGGCTACACTGAAACCATAAAAGTCCTGGATAAACGGCCCCGGACACCCAAAACTCGCAAGGGAAATTTTGGGGAAATTCTGGCTTCGGAATATCTGCGCCAGGCTGAGGGTTATCAAATCCCGGTCTACCGGCTTCGCTATAACCCCAATCCTGAGTCCGCTATGAAAGGAGATGATGTCCTGGCCTTCAAGTTTGGCGACCCTGATGGTAAAGGTCGGGAAATATTAATAGCAGAGGTCAAGGTGCGAAATACGTTTGCTGCTCAAGTGATTACTGAAGCTTATGACCAACTTCAGTGTGGACACCGGCCACGACCAAAATCCATCCCTTTTATTGTCACCATCTTACGCAAGGAAAATCGACACGACGAGGCCGATCAAGTCTTGGCCTTTTTGCACAAGTTTGCTCCTTATCAGCCGACGCGGCGCACCCTGCTATTCTTGGTAACGGGCAATAATCCACGAGATCCATTTGGCGCTGTCCAAGCACAACTGGACGTCATTAACGATCTTCTGGCTATTAACGTTTGTATTCCCGAGCTGAATGCTTTTGTCCAGGCACTCTTTGACTATGAGGTAGTGCTCGATGGAGCATGAACAGGCTGAACGAATCCTGGCGGCGATGCGTCAATTGACTACTGAGGGACGATTCCGTAACTTTGCGGCTCAGGCTCATTCTCGAGCTGTACTGCAACGACTTGGGGTCGATCCGGTCCAGTGGCCCAATTATACCCCTACCTTGGACGAGAATCTCCTTTATACGGCTCATCTGCTTTTCTGGCAGGGTTTACAACTCCGCGAACTACCCGATTTTCGCCCGGATGGTGATGAACTCATCAAACAAGGCGCAGAGATTCTTGAATTTCTTTACTCAGAAGCTGTAGACACTCAAGCGCCAGTAGAACGGATCGACCAACTGGTCAACGCCGCTTTAGGTTACTACATTGCCGGGCATTATGCCCGCGCTTATGTTCTCGCGAAAGACTTAGAAAGTGAAGATTTACCCCAGGAACTGGGGTTGTTGCATCGGCTCTTCCTCAAAAATTTGGCCGGACTCCGAGATTTGATCTATCAAGTGCTCGATGATGACAGCTACACTGATGCAGTGGTTGCAGCCGCCCTTCATCAGGGGGCAATCACCGAAGATGAAGCCTTAGATCGCATCTTGCGAGCTTCAATTGCCAGAGCCTTCTCTTATTTCGTCGAGTTTCCCAAGACCGGACGACGTTCACTTCTTGATCGAGCTAGAGGGATTCTGGACGAAGGGATTGAGCTGACCGAGAAGGTCAAGTTTGTAAGCTGGTGGTGGCTCTTTTACTGCGCCAGATACCTATTTGACGAGTTCGATACCAACTCACTCTGGACACAATTGGGCCCTTTGCAAGGGGATGATCCTGAGGGAAACCTGGTAGATCCATATATCCGCGCCGGCTACCGGCGTCATCCTCGGGTGGTAGAATTATGGCGATCACAGACAGCCGCCCTACCCCAAGTCAATGAAGTCGAACGGCGGAGTTATTGCTTGAAGATGCCAACCAGCGCGGGGAAGACTCGCGTGGCCGAGTTGGTCATCTTACGCTTTTTGTTGGACTACCAAGACGACTCTCAAACCAAGTGTATCTACATAGCGCCGTTCCGCTCTTTAGCCGTCGAAATTGAGGCCAGCCTGCGCCAGAGCTTTCATCCGTTAGGGGTACGCGTCTCCGAATTGTATGGCGGCTTTGAACTCAGCCCCATAGAGCGGATGTTGATGGACCGAACCCGTATTATTATCGCTACCCCAGAGAAGATAGACGCATTTTTACGCTACAATCCGGACCTCGCCGATCAAGTTCGTCTCGTCATCATTGACGAGGGGCATATTATCAGTCCAACGGAGCGAGGTATACGTTTCGAGTTCTTCCTGCATCGTTTGATTATTCGATATGCTAACCAGAGCGTTCGTTTCTTTTTCTTGTCGGCTGTCTTGCCTAACATAGACCAATTTGCGTCCTGGATCACAGGTAGTCCCGATAATTTCATCGAGTCGGAATGGCGACCCTCCCGACTGATGTTGGGCGAATTGAGTTGGAACGGTCGTTTCGCTAGGATTGACTATACCCATTTGGGGTACAGGCGCCTCGAACATGAGTGTTTCGTTTCGTCATTTATACAGCCTTTAAGAGGTGAACAGCTTCGGGGAACGCGCCGACAGAATCCCTTTCCCAATGATATGCCAGAGGTTGTTGCCGATGCGGCGCTGCGCTTTGCCCAGCAAGACATGACTCTGGTCTTCATCGCGCAGCGACGATCAGTTGAACCCTTTGGCCAAAGACTCCTGAAAGCTTTGAAGATCAAGAAGATAGTAGCAAAGCGCAACGGGGAGGAATTTAATTTACCTATCGCTCCTGAGGGGCGAGCGTTATATGACGAATGCCTTACTATCGCTGAAGAAACAATGGGGAGTGATGCAGAGATCGTTAAATTCCTTAAAGCCGGTTTCGTAGTGCATCATAGCAAACTACCCCAAAAACTCCGTATCAAGCTTGAACAACTGATTCGACATCAGGTCGTCAGGCTGGTAGTAGCAACCACTACTTTAGCTCAAGGGGTTAACTTACCCATCCGAACCGTTATTGTTCACAGTTTAATGCTTGATCATAACAAGCCCATCAGCCCTCTTGATTTCTGGAATATTTGTGGACGAGCCGGACGTGGTATGAAAGAAAATGAGGGTCAAATCCTCTTTGCCGTGGATTTGACCGAAGATGCATGGCAGCGCGCTCAGGATACGCAATTTCGCCAAAAGATGGTTGAGGGGTATCAAATTCATAAATTGTTAAGCGCTCTACGCCAACTTTTATACTACATTATACAGCAGTGGCGGCATACCCATCCCGTCGTAAACGTAGCCGTGCTGTGCCAACTGTTAGCGGAAAATAATATAGATTGGATACCACCGGAAAATCGTAAAGGGACTTTGGCCTGGCTCGATTTCCTTGATAGCCAATTGATTGCTCTCACAGAAGAACAGGTCAATGAAGAGATCACCCCGGATGATCTTCAAAACCTGATGCAGCGATCCCTGTTAATCCTTCAACTTGAGGCGCAGCCGCAAGGAGAATTGACCGCGGAATTAGCTCGCGACTTACTGTATGCCAGATTAGAGTCAATTCGTCGGCGGTTTCCTACCCGCAGACAGCGACATCGATTTTACCGCCTTGGTTTTCCCATATCCGATTGTGAGCGTGTTGACGACCACAGAGACAATCTGTTGAACCAAATCTTGGCGGCGCAAGATTATTATGATTGGAATCCGGATATACGATGCGAGTACCTGATATCCCTCCTGGAATTTTTGTTTGAACTTGACCAGTTAAGACCTGATGCTTCCTCTCTCCCGACGGAATTAAAAAACGGGTGGCGAAAATTAGCTGATTTGTTAGGGCTAGAAACCTGGCAGCAACTAGATGAGTGGCAAATGCTGTGGAGAGTTGTCCTCAAATTATGGTTACAAGGCTATACCGCTCAGGAGATGGCTCATGAGCGGGCTGTGAAACAATCAATTGATAGTCCGGCTGATATAAGCGTATTGATTGACGATTTGTTTGGTTATCGAGCGCCTTGGGGCCTCAATGCTCTTGTGGCTTATTTGCAGGAATTTGTCACAGAAACCGATGAGGAAATCCCACGTGTTGTTAGTTACTTTGCGGCGCTGCTGAAGTATGGCGTGCATAGCCCGGCTGCCAGTTCCCTGCTGGCCTTTGGACTCAATTCGAGAAAAATTGCGCTCAAGATGGCCGAACAATGTCTTGATGAGGCTATGGAACCGGAAGAACTTCTTATCTGGTTTGTCCGATTAACTGAACAAGAATTGGCTGTTATGGGATTCACTGATGAGGAAATAGAAACAATTGCCAAAGCCCAGCAGGAGGCTAGCAGCCTGGCCCAAATGACAGGGAGGCGACGCACATCACAAACAGTGTCAATTCAACTGCTTGGTCAGGCCCTTGATGATTTACAGGAAGGTGACACGCTTGTTTTGCGGGCACGATCCGATCTTGGAAATAGTCACTTCACCCTTTACACCTTGTGGGGAGACTCGCTAGGGACTTTCGAGGCACCCAACGGGATACCAAAAATTTGGTCAGCTCCGGATCAGATTGACGTCACGGTTGCTGCAATCAACCATGACTCAGCCAATAGCCTACTCACTTTAGCAATAGAACCGGTTTAGACTTCCGAGGAAAATGTCGGTTATAGTTCAGCCCCAATGGATCGCCAAAATGTACACGGCCAAAGTCGGGCGGGATCACCTCGGGCTGGGCAGTGTCTCCTCCGATCAGATACTGCCTTCATTATCGCCTGGCATCAATGTCTTGACCCATCACCCCCGTTATCACAGTTTCTACATCTTCCTACTAGACGAATTCTGGGGGCGAGAGCGGCCGCGCAATGAAGCAGCCTGGAAGAAGTTTTACCGCCCTCGTGAATTTATCTTCTCCGTCGGGGCCAATCTTTGTGAGCAGCCGGAACATGGCGAAATGGGCAAAATCGTGGGCGCGCAGAAAACAGCCTCGCTGGCGGCACAAGAACAGAGCCACTACGACACCAGTTTTCCCTACATTGAGAGTCCGCTGGGCGGTTACGGCCTGTACTACCGTTCGGTTATGGCGGAAATGGAGCTGATTTATCCAGGCGGGCCGGGCTTTCCCTATCCCATTGACGTCCCGACCGAATTGGGCAAACAAGTAGCGGCGGCCTTTCGTCGCGCTATTCAAAACACCACCTATTATCGAGACTACTTCGATCAAGATCAAACTCAGGTACCCATCGCCGCCATCCGTGAGTACATCCATCGCGCCTGTCTGTGCCAACTGCAAAAGTCTGGCGCACCGGATCGTCCTTTGCTCCTGGACGTTTTCTTGCGACACGGCCCTAACGTTGAGGCGCGACGGGCTACCTTTCGCTTGCTATTAGATATCGCCAACCAGACCCAAGGGTATAGTCTGGATCAGAACGCGTTTCGGTTGTTGCTTTATAGCCAAGCCACCGCAGAAGGTGCTGCCTACCAACCCCAGGAAGCCGTCCTGGACACCTACCGCCGGTGGCGACTCTACCAGGCTCGTGAGTATTACGCCTTTGCTTTGAATGCTTTATGGGGTTATTTATGTGATTGGGGATTAAGCCAAAATGGAGACTTGCGCTCCATTCCCCTACCCCAATTCTGGCAGCACCTTGAAACTGCGCTTGACTTCAAAGCGCTGGCCCGTTGGCTTGAAATCCCCCAGCCGCGTCTAAGCTCAGCTTCTAGTTTTCAAGAATTGTTAGAGTGGCTGCAGCGATTGGTCGGCGCTCATGGAACCACCTTTGATGCTGCCTGTACCCTGGACGGCCTCATCCACGAGTCATCCCTACTCTGGCTCCCCTGGCAAGAACCACAAAATCCTGTAATTGTCGCCGGTATGGTCGCCATGCTTGCCTTGATCTACCTGCGCTTCCGTCAGCCTGAGCTACGGCGGCAACCAGAATGGGCCATCTCCCGTATGGGTGCTGATGGCCGGCTCAGTTTGAATGGTTTCTTGCGAACGCTTGATCGCCAGATTAAAGCAGGTGGAGTAACGATCGGTGAAGTCGCACGTTGGCTCTACGCGGATTACATTATCTTGCAGCACCAACTCATCGCCAATGGTAAGCTACCCGACAACACGTTTCGTTTCCGGCGAGAAGGCAATCGTTTGCTCTTCTACAAGCTACAAAATTCACTCGACTTTATGGACTCTCGCTTCGATGCCTTGAGCACCACCATCCATGAGTTGGGATTGTGTGGAGACCTGCGCCAGCCCCATCATCCGTTGACTCCTGATGGCGAGCGATTACTGGCTACGGGAGATTTGGCATGAAAGAGCTAAAACTGCCTGAACAACTCGCTGGTCCCTGGGAACACGCTTTGATCCTGACTTACGGAGCTGACATTCCCTTCTTTGAGAACGCTTTGTCGCGGCAGTTCAACGCCCGCTGTCGGAATAACATTATCCTGGCTGATGGTCAGCGCTACCTCGAAGCCTGCCTCAATTACACCCAGGGGGGCATCGTTCGCCACCTCAACCAGCAATATGTAGCCGAAGGGATTTTTACCTCTCATGCGGCGCACGCCAAGCTGGTTCTGCTGACCAACGCCGAACAAGGACGGTTGCTGGTTGGCAGCGGCAATCTGAGCCAGCAGGGTTATGCCTCCGGCGGAGAATTGTTTACCCGATATGAGTACCAGGCAAAGGAAACGGACCAGGCGGAGACACTCAATGCCTTTCTGACCGTTCGAGAGCTGATTGAAAGATTGTTGAGTCTCGGCTATATCAACAGCGCCTCAGCCAGGAAACGCCTCAACTATCTGTTGGAACAAACACCATGGCTGTACCATTCTTCGACGAGCCCATGGCAGCCGGTGCGCCACAACTTTGACCAGAGTTTTTTGAGCCAACTCCAACAGGTGGTGGGCAGCAACCCTGTGCAGGAGCTGTGGATTTTATCGCCTTTTTATGATCCAGAAGCCCTGGCCCTGAAACAACTGCTCATCACCCTAAAACCTAAACAAACTACCCTGTTAATACAGCCGGGGTATACCTCGCTCGATCCCCCAGCATTGCAAGGTATTCTCGACCAATACCGAGGCTGTCGGGTTCGAGCTTTTCAACCGGCGGGCTATACCGCGTATGTTCACGCCAAGTTATATCTGCTAAAACTATCCAAGCGGGCCATTTGTCTACAGGGATCACCCAATCTATCCCAGGTAGCTATGCTGCGCTCTGGCTCTCAGGGTAATCTTGAATTAGCTAACCTCCTGACCGGCCCACCGGATAGTTTTGATGACTTGTTTCAACATCTTGCCATTGAAGCCGCGGCAGCGCCGCTCCACACGCTGCACCTGGTCTATACTCCCCCCGACGCGCCTCCTCAATCTTTAGCGCATCCGTGGCGCCTAACTAGTGGGGAATGGCAAAGTGATAGTCTCACCCTTACCTTTCAAGGCAATCTGCCTAATTTACAGGATGCGGTATTAGTTATTGGCAGCCAAACCTTTACCCTAGAGGGACATCACCGGGCTAGCGGCAAGCTGGAACTCAAACTGCCTACCGAGGCTAGTGTCGCTCTGGACCGAGCTGTGCCGGTAAGACTCCGCTGGGGTCACGGGGACGACGCTTTAGTTTCCAATCCAATCTTTATCTGCAATCGGAGCGCTCTGGATAGAGTGATCGAGGTAGCGCCAGACGGTGGGGAAATTACCAGTCGCCTGGGCGATCTCGATTTGGAGGATGAGGAGTTTGAACAGTTATTGGGCGAGCTGGATGCAGCGTTGATGATTGATCGCCGCAGTGTGTGGCAGGTGGCCGGACGTTCTCTCCCAACCAGCTCGGACACTGACGACGATGAAGGGCTTCATCTTAGTTATGCCAATATTGATTATGAGCTACTGCGCCGTCATCCAAAAATTGCCCAGTATCTTAGCCGGGGGACAGGCGGTCAACCTTATCTCCGGTCGCGCCTACGGATTATTCTCAGCGCCATTACCGACCACTTTAACGGTCTACTCGATCCTGCTGAGGTCACTGAATTACCCCGCGAAATCATGACTGCCCCAGAAATGAGTGAGGCTCAGACCGAAGAAGATCGAGAACTGGAAGAAGCAGAACAGCTCCGCCGCCGCTGGAGCGCCGCACAACGGTTACAGCGCATTCTCAAAAATTTTATCGGTCGCTATCTGCGCGGCATTCGCAGTCCTGACTTTCAGGAATTGGCCGGCTATGAAGTCATGACCCAGAATTACATCATCTTCAGTTATCTTTTATGGCGTTTATTTAGCAAGGAGTGGGTCGAGCCCGATTTCGTGGTCGACTCGTTGCTGTCAACCTGGACCTTTTTCTGGGGAAATAGTGACCAGGCCGGATATTTCCAGGGTCTAACCAAAGCTGAGCAGGATCAGGCTTTTCAGTTGTTACAGGAACATCACACCGAGGCCGAATTGCTAGCTGCTTTGGCTCACAGTGCTCACGTTGTCTATGAAGAAGAAGAATACTGGGATGAACAGCGTTTTGCTATGCTCCAGGATTTCTGGCATACTGTGCTCCGCCAACGACCCCTTGCGATGACCCCAAAAACTGTGGAAGAAACGTGGCGGATCATGGGAAGTCTCACTCTCTATGAGCCACCGCGCCCAAACAAGATTGTCGAGTGGTTAGAGACACTGGCAAAATGTGAGACACACCACCATTTTCTGCGCCGACTCGAAACCGAGTTTGGCTACCCACGTCACAGTTGTGACTTTAAGGACGTTTACGTCAAGCGCGCTTCCTTCAAAGAAAAAGATAAATCTCTCGCTATTTGCCTGGTCCTTCAAACACAGGATATCTTACCGGATAAAAATACAGCTATCGCTCTGCTGCACGCTTGGATGCGGTTTGAAAATCGCGATTATTATCGCATTGCTTGCCCCGATCACAATAATAGTCGCAGGACGTTGTTCTACGATGTTGCCACCAGGTCAGGAATATATTACGCCCGCGATCTTGACGAAGAGTTTGAGCTTGGGGACATTGTTCCGCCGTTGCTTGATTGGGAAATTCCGCTGGCTCAAATGAAAACCTGGGCCACTCAACTAGACAATAACTTGACCCTTGTTTCGACAGAATTGACTTCGGTAAGCAAAAAGGAAACTTAATGGTTCAACTGGAAGACTGGTTTTATAAATACAATGCCTGGTCTTTCACCAAGCATCGGCTCTGGAAAGAATGCCAACGAGGCTATTACTGCAAATACATTGGGGCTGCATTACGTTATGCCACGCGTTTTAACGTTAAATAGGTTAAACAACTCAGTAGACTTGGCTCCCGATTTGTTCCACAAGGGGCACTCATTCCCAAGTTCTTGAGAATCAGCTCGGTCAGAATCACCTCCGGCGGGATACGAACGAGGAGGTAGCCATGAATCATTTTATCAACCTGGTCGAGCAAGCCAGGCATAATGATAAAAATCAGCTAGTTGAATATTATCTCTTCTCTACTACGCCCAAATTAGCTTATCGGATTCGCTAAATTTAATAATGTTGGAGTGTGCGTTGTGTCAAAAACTGAAGCTATAGCTGTACGCTTGTTACACTGGGGTAATACGATTAAAGCAATTGCGCAGACAGGCTTGAGTTTTACTACCGATTACAACGATAAATTGCGCTACGAAGATTTGCTAGATGTAGCAACTGAAATCCTTGCTAGCGTAAATGACAACCTTCAATTCGATGCTAAATTTGCACAAAAACTGGCGCAGACTTTACGTCGAGAAACCCATACAGGTGTAGTGGGTTACATAACTCCAAAAGTGAGTGTAGCTGCAGCCGTATTTGATGAAAACGATCGGATTCTACTTGTAAAGGGCAATCACTCGAAATCCTGGTCACTTCCTGGTGGATGGGCTGAGGAGCGTTGGTCACCTGCTGAAAACGCCCAACGGGAAGTCTTGGAAGAAACAGGTTTGATTGTAAAGGCTCGCCACTTACTAGGTGTATTCGACTCTCGCCTTCACCCTTTTGAAACCAGTATCACCAGTTACACCTTGTTATTTGAGTGTCAAAAAGTTGGTGGAGAATTAAATGTGTTTCATCATGAAATTGAGGAGGCAAAGTTTTTTTCAGATGATAGACTACCCAAGTTAATTACTGGGGCTACAAAGCAGATTCGTGTGGTTTTTGCTTTTCACAAAGGTCAACCAGACAAACCTTACTTTGATCAATGACGTGTTGTGTGAGCAACATAATTAGACTTCGCCTGGAGCTAGGGGTAAATTAAAAAATTCTGTCAAGGTATCTGCGTCTTCTGCTACATTATCAGGACGTTTGCGAAATGTTCTCATACCAGCAAAATCGGGTAATTTAGAGTAATCAGCGTGGACAAATCTCTTATCCCTTACTCGTCGACCATTTATATATACTTCGACAACTAATTCAGGCATCACCCATTTCATAGGAGCGACATCAGAAATAACGTGAGAGGGTTTGTCCTTAACTTCCATTTCTTTTAGTTCGTCCAAGAGCTTACTTGCAAGTTTACGTGGTAACTTTACACCAGAAACCTCATTACTAATCGTAATAAGATTTTTGCGGTTTTCATCCCAGGCTCCAACAAACAACATTGGTAAACCTGTACGGGAGAGTCGGTAGCCTACGACAACCAGATCGAGGGAGATATAGTTCTTGATTTTCCATTTACCGTCATTTGGTCCAGTGGTAGTATATTCTCTATCTGGCCGCTTGACGATAACCCCTTCAAATCGTTTGTCCTCAATCCACTTATTATAAATTTTGGTTAGCTCGTCAGGACTCTTAGCCACATCTTCTTCAACCGCAAAAATTGTTGCAGTTTCTCCAATAGGCAGTAATCCCTTCAATTTGGCTCGTCGTCTACCATAGTTTAGTCCTCGATAATCTTGCCCATCCAGCAACAGGACATCAAAGACAGCAACTTTACGTTTGGAAGCGGCTAAGACTTGCTCAAGAGGCAATAATTCATTCTTATGGTCAAAGCCAATTATCTCACCGTCCAAAATGACACTTTCAGGAGAGAGTTGAATACGGCAGGCTTCCACAATATCAGGAAATTGTCCAGTCAAATCCTCTTGATCACGCCCAAATAGCCAAACATTCTCCCCATCTTTATGAATTTGAATCTGCCAGCCATCATACTTTGGTTGTACATAACATGGTCCGGTAAGAGGCCAAGCTAAATCGGGGGTGTCTAGTCGCCCAATCTTTTCAAGTTTTAATGGAAGCCCAGGCAGAGGTACGCTCTCTTCAACATTCCAAAACCCATTTTTGGGATCTTTCCATAGTAGACCAGCAATGTATCCTAAATCTGATAAAGTAGTTCGGTAAACACGTTCAATCCTTTTCTGACAAGTTTTTCGGTCAACCCCGGAAATTGAAGCGTACTGAGCCAGAAAAGCTAGCAACCATTCATCTTCATACCAAGGTCCGGTCAGAACTCTACCTAGAAACTCTCGTTCTTCCTGACTGGCCATTTCTGTAACTAATTCTTTTACCTGCTCTGGCATGCTTCCTTTGTCATCTAACCACAGTTCTATCCAGGGTGCTGCATTTTTTAAGGTATTGTAAACTTCAGCCAAATATCTTTGCTTAGGAATAGTACTGATCTGCTGAAATTGATCCAACGCCTTCTCTTTGTTCAACTTACCTGGACGACGTTTTCGATAAGTTGCACCGAAACGGCCCTGACACAGGTAAATAGATGCTACTAGTTCGCTTAAGTTGCTTTCAGCTGTAACCTCATTACTAAAAGTAGCTGACTTAGACCACGGAAAAATTTCCTTGAAAAGTTCAATAAAGGTATCCCGCTGTTCACCTTGGCTCAGGAGTTGCACGGCAAATTCTTTAAAGAGCATGGTAATCTACCTTAGGGCTGACTACTCAATCTGTTGCTGATTATATTAAAGCCATGCCGGGCAGATTTAAGCGCCCAGCGTAATTCTTCATTTTCAGGATCAAAGCGCAATGCCTGCTCATACCAAGTGACGGCCTGACGATACGCTCTGTAGCGTAAACTGGCGTCTCCTTGGTAACGCCGATACTTAGCTCGGGTATGATTGTCAGGCCTATCATACCCCATGGCTTGATTTAACGTATCAATAATGACTCCCAAATCATCGGGTTCACCTCGCAAGATAAGGGCTTGAGCCAAACGTAAGTAGGCCTCAGGGTCACTCTCCGCGTGTCGAATAGCCTGACGATAGTTCTTTAGGGCGTTATCGAAGTCCCTCAATTCTACAAATGCATCAGCCAACCGCCGGTATGAACCAGCATATTCTGGATCCTCCTCAACCGCTCGTTCCCCATACTTAACTGCCTCCTCATACAAGCCCATTTCGGTCAAACATTCACACTGATGGCGTAGGACGTAGGGATTGTTGGGATCATTCCTTTCGGCAATATCATACTCAGCCAGAGCTGCTTTATAATCTTGGGAGCGCATGTAAATATCGCCTCGCTTAACGTTAGCCACAATTTTAAGAGCACCTTTAGTTCGTTCCAGGAGATGTGTGGCCAGCTTATCTAAACTCTCTTTAGTTGGCTTATCCATCTGAAAACGTTGAGCTAAATCGTTGTAAGTAAAGTGGACTGACCAAACGTGAATGGTTACATTAAGCAAGCCAGATGAAATAAGCGGACTCAAAGTGTCTAATCGCTCACCCATCACTTGACGCAACTGGCGCACATCTTCTTTGGTACGACCAATCAGGCCGACAAACTGATCGCTGGCCAAAGTAAATACTCGCGAGGGCAGGGGCGACTGCCAGTTGTCCTCAATTACATGCTCAAGCTGATCGTGCAATATACGCTGGACTTGGTGAGTAAACCATTCGCTAGCTTCTTTATTCGAGGCGAAAAGTCGGCCATACCCCTCCAATCTTACCGAAAACAGGATGACGGAGTTATCCATGCCAGCTCCTGCTCTCGTCAGGGGAACTATCGTATCAGCTATATTTCTAAGAGCTTGATGTAGCTCAGTTTCGCCTTGCTCTGATATGATGAGGTCGGGAATAATCAAAGAATTATCGTCAGTCTGGGTGAGGCGCTCGCGTGCTTGACCTTCAGCGATAGTACGAGCCAGGATGTAAAGCATCTTGACTTCATCTTGATCAAAATAAGGTTGATTTTCTGGCAGCTTTCTTTGGCTTCCCACTAAAAGCACACCTTCAATCCTGTCCGAGATCACTGCCGGGATAACCGCCAATGCTCTTAACCCCTCCGGATTTTGGTCTGGCAAGCGCAAATCATTAGAGCCTATATTCTCGATTAAAATATAATCTCGGTGTGTATAAGTCCAACCCGGCACTGAAGATTTTTGACCTTCGACAGTGCCAATAGAATATAGTTGTTCTTTGAGACGTTGGGGATGATCTCTACTGGCGGCCAATACTTTCATATTAGCAGAATTGACCGGTATTAGGAAACTGGCAAAATCCCATTTATGTGGGGCAACCAACGGCACACTATTTATCAGTGTATGAACAATATCGAGATCCTCAAGGGATAGAGCCGCAAGTTTAGCCTCCAAATTCAGAGTAGTGACGCATAAAAAGTGTAAGAGCCGGAGCAGAAATCTACGTTGGTTGGTAGAAACAACATCTTGAATACGGTCAGAAACTAAATTTCGGCGAAGTTGTAAAGCTTGCCCGTCACCATTCGCAGCTTTAAAGCCGTAGATAATCTCAAATGCCTCGTCAATTGAATTTCCGCACAACTGAACTGCGATATAAGTACAACCACGAGCTTTTTCTCTAAGTCTCTCTCTGTCTCGAAAATAAAGATGTACTTCACCTTTTTCAGAAGATATACCTGCAATTAAGTTCTTTTGATCTAGTAAGGCTACAACTTGCGTTTCATCTTTTTCCGTTGTCTGCACTTCCTGGCTTGGAAATTCATTCGAGTGGGTTAGCTGACGAGCCAAAAGAATGCAATCTCGAGGAGGGAATTTCAGCCCACCAGCGAGTTGGGCTACTAGAGCCAGTAATCGGGCCATGAGCAACATTCGTGCTCGCCCTGTTTGGGACAATTCTGCAGAAGCTGCAGGTGAGCCAATCTCTTGTTCTTTCCAAACGGCAATAGCCCCGGCTATCTTTTTTGGATGCCAACCTAATTTTTGCAGTTCATGGGCAATATGGGCTTTTTTAATCTCAGTTAAGGGATACTTTCGAACTGGTCGCTCACCCTTATTAACCAATATAGGCTGCAAAATATCCGATTTTTCCCAATAAAGCAGCTCATCTGATTTTACCCCAATCTCTTCTGCGAGTTCACTCAACCCGAGCAGAATGTCATCCCTTAAATTTTCACACTGCGCCTGAACAATACGTTGAATAACGGCAAAATTAAAGGGGGGGGGATCACCATCTTGATTTGATAAATCATTAGTTGGATAGTGAGCGACAAGTTTAGGTGGTTGTTTTATCATAATTCTCTCCACTGGAAAAATTATAAAGAATAGCTATAGAAAAGTCAATATTTATTACATTTCCATCAGATAAAATTAGCCTGCTAGAATTATTTTAGTTAAAAATTATTTACTAAAACTGAATTTATCCAGACAAGTACTTGAATTTTCATGATAAAGGTGATATTCTAGCTACCAGATATCAAATTACCACACTGATTATATAAGGAGTGCTGCCATGAAAAAAGTGTATATCTCTGGTCCCCTAACCAACCTACCCAATGGAGATATGTTAAAGGCTTTTTATGAGCAAATCGGGGTAGTTTGCTCGCGATTGAATATGCAGCCGTACATTCCGCACCAACATTCCGATCCTATTTTACATCCTGAAATCTCGCCACAAGCCATTTACGATCTAGATAGAACCAATGTCGTCAGCGCTGAATTAGTGATAGCCTATGTAGGTGTACCTGCGTTGGGTGTTGGGCAGGAAATAGAAATTGCCAAGCAACATAATATACCGGTAATTCTTGTTTATGAGTTGGGTTGCTCTGTTACTCGGATGGTACGTGGCAATCCCATAGTTGCGGCTGAAGTCGTCGGTAGGGACTTTAACCATATTGTCGCCCAGCTAGAACAAATTTTGCCCAATCTTACTAAAGCCAGCGTCGAAGTTGAGAGTAATCATCATATTCGGGAGCTTCAAAGAATTATCGCTGGCCCGTCCTCTACTCTCAGTCATATAGGCCCATCAGCACAGGCTGTTTAGTTTCAAATGTTTGACTTGGAGGTGATTGTGAAAGAGAGTAGGGTCTTAGTGATAGCTTATTATGCCAGGGGATTCCATAGATGTCTCAACAGATGCCATCCTCAGCATCAGAAACAAAATTCGCCTAGAGTTGAAAAAAGGCCGGTTGGAGAGACTAAAGAGTTAAAAAGAGTCGACCAACCGGCCTCTTCATTTTTAAGCCTTGCGAGGTTTTGAACTGAAATCAGCCAATAAAGTGTACTATTTCCACCACTTCGCAACGACAACCCCCGCACGGTTCTGGTAAAGTTAGAGCAAGATTTTATTAACAAAGTTTTACGACCAAAGTAAGGAGGATAATAAACTATGGTTGAATTCCTACTGTACTTAGTCGTCTTTCTGTTGGGGATGATTATTGGCGGAGTAGTAGTTTTAAGCATCGTTTCCTCTCGTCCGCGCTTGTTCTAAATTAAAAAAGCGGCACAAAGTCGGTCCACCTTAGTCATTCATCCACATCGGCCTCATAATTAGGGTAATCTTGCTGACAGAGACACTGCCAGAAACTTACGAAGTCTCTTCCCGACAAGCTGTGAGGCAAGAGTAGGTTCTGCCCCACTCTCTCATGGTGCCAAGGATCTTAGGTGTCAATTTGGACTCGGGTTGGCGATTATGAAAAAAACAATTGTTCAAGAGAAACCGCCAGAGTAGTGGAGCCTCGGCAGTTTCGTTTGAACCTGGTTTTGCTACTATTGTTAGGTATGACATCCGGTTGCCTCCCTGATCAGTGGAGTTTTGGTAACCACTGTGCAGTTTGGCCGGCACGACCTGATCGCTCACCTGACGAGCGAGCATCTCCACAATATCTTTCCTAAGCCAGCCAGCGGTCTCCCAACGGGCCAAATCGCCACCCTGACGGGCTTCTGCGATTACCCTTTCAATCGCCCTGTCCTTTAGGCAAGCCTTGATCGTCTCTTTGCCATTACCGGGCAGGGCCTCCACAACTCGTAAGACCTCGCTGCACAAGTTAGCATCAGGTGGTCTTGCAGTTGGATCGAGGCTACCATCTGGCAAATTCATTGGCAAGGGTGGCCAATGGCCGCGGCGGATTTCTTTTTAGTAAAGCCGATCAGATTGGCGAGATTGCTGAAGCCGGGTGAAGCAGCTTATTATCATCTAACGCAAAGTTGTCCTCTTCTTAGCATGTCCTACATCATCATGATTCATCATGATTCATCATAGCGGACATGCATGTCCACTCGACAGGAGAAAAGAGGACAAATTTCCAGAGGAAAGCGGACATGTCTTGCCAAAAACCTCACATAAATGGGAAAAACCTAACAATTTATGCCTCCCTCGGCTGCTCAAGTTGCGGACAGCAGGACACCACCTCATAAAAGACGGCAGAATGAAGTTTGTAGCGAAGGCAGCTTGACAGCCTGATTTCCTAAAGGCAGGTTATCCCCTCTACTCTCTCAACAGAATTTTTGGCTGACGGCCTACGGGATTAATGATCAACGGGCGCTGTGGTCTGGGTTCACAGCCCAGAATTTGCGCCACCGACAGATCCAGCGACTGTAAGACTAAATCGAGCTGGATATAATCTTCCAGGGAGAGCAGCACCTGGGCAGCAGTTGCGCGGTAGCCCGCAAATTCGGCTAACCGTCCCAGACGCCGGGACAACTTAACCCACAAATCTGCCACATCCTCCTCGGTGAAGGAGCGTCTCTCCTGGGCCCCCTGGCTAATCTCGGCGCTGAGGGCATTGAGTTTAGCCCCGGTCGAAATGATGACCTTTTCCAGGCTGGCTTATTCTTTCGCCCCAGCCGGAAAGAGTTGGCTCACTTGCCTGAAGGCCTCGCTCTTGGAGGGCTTGCCATAGACCTACAGTAGAATCTGGGCATTGGCATGTTGACTGATAGCTTGCACGATGGGGATCGGCAGCCGATACTTATTCAGTAGGCGATCAATGCTGGTATGCCGCAACACGTGCGGCCGAATGAATTTACAGCTGGCCACTTTCAGCCAGTGACGGATCACATCTTTCTGCGCATCATAGGTCAAAGGACCCCGGTTGGCGGTTAACCACACCGGTCCCTGGGACTGCCAGATTCGGTCCGTAGCCTGTAAATAGTCGCCAATGGCCGCCATCGCCCGGGGAGACATATACCAGTCCCGCCACTCGACCTGATCGTCCGCCAACCGATCCAGGCTGTTTCCATCTTTGACACTGCTGCGTTTGATCCGCACCCGACAGGTCCATATACCCGGGCTAATTCGTAAAATTCTCAAGGCGCATGCTGTTCAAGCCATCGCCCTGCAGGGTTGTTTCCAGGGCGGTGATAAACAGGGCCGTATCGCGCAGGCGCAGCACGGGATTGGTGCTCAGATGGGTAATGCATTGGAGCACCGTCTCTTCCTCCACCTCGGATAAGGCTTCAATCACTCGCGCCTTCCGGCCCGACAGAGATACCGGGTAAAGATCCAGGCGCAGCACCTCCTTGAGGTCCGTTATAGTAATCTGCCGAAACTCGCCCCTGTGCCTTTAAGAACAGTCAGACGTGCCGGACGCTGAAAAGGTAAGGGCGAAACCGCCAGAAATTGGTCTCGGCATGCCAAAGTGATCGGTTTTTGCCTGATATTTTTTTAGTTCAGGGTCTTGAAATGCCAGGCCAGAGTCCTGAATAGCTTGCTGATAATCGGTCAGGTTTGGTAGTTTCATCAAGCCCCGGTTATATCAATCATCAATAAGGTTACGTCATCATTACGGATATTTTTCGAGGTCCGCAGGTCGGTAATCCAGGTGTTAAAGGCACCTGACAACAGCTGTGAGTGGCTGGCTACTTCTTTCAGAGTTAGCCAGGGTTGCTCTCCCTGTTCTACCTGGACCATAAACCATTGTGCCAGGGCGTCGGTCATCAATAGAAATTGATCTCCTACCTGCCACTGACCCCGCCACTCCAGTTTATCAGCAACCTCGCTGAGAAGTTGATTTTTGAGAGGATTAGTGGAGAGTAGGACTGGGTGATTATTAAATTGATCTGCTCGCTCTATTGGAAAACAAACCAGGAGTTCAGGATGACGAACGTGAAACAGGCAGCTATCACCGGCGGCGAAGGCAGTCCAATGACCAGTGAAGCTTTCCGTACCGTTGGTGGTCAGGGATAATCCCAGTAGAGCGGCAAAAGCTCCATACTGGACTTTTTCCAAAGCGAACCAGGGCAAGGGCTTCGCCATTACTTCCTGCGTCCACTTTCGCCCACGTTTTTCAACCCTGGACTGAAAATTGAGTACCGTTATAGGGCCACAGCAATAAGAAATAACTAAATTATATGCCCATAAACCTGCAAATGAGCTTTCCGTGGCTCCATCTGCGATGGCAAATCGGAATGCCGGTTGGTCAAACACCCCTCGCCGTTTAGGAAAGAAGGCATCTTCATATTCTTCTGGCCGATTGCCAGCTTTTTGAAGTGAAAACGATTGAAGGTTAATCTGCATAGGTGAATTAACGCATGTTGCTAGGACGGGTACCAATATTAAGAAAGCTGATCATTTCCACTTCTTCGGCATTGAAAGCAAAGCCCCAGCTATTCGCAGAGGTGTTGTAGCCAAACTCCCTGGCCACCTGCTGCATAAAGTCAGGTAGTTGGCTAGACATGCGGAAGAGTTGGCGGGCGTACTGGTCGGGTAATCCTTGTTCGTTATCTGGAAAGAGAATGGGCGTCCCATGAGTTGACGAAAGGTGCAGGTTGAGCAGCAACAGGTTCCCGTCATTTGTTTCCAGTGTTCTTAAAGCGGCAGCCGACGACGAGGGATCCCCATCGGTCGACTCACCATCAGTAATGTTAATGACAATGGGGGGGAAAGAGGAAGGATGCTGAACTACCCAGCTTTGTAGGGTTATCAGCGCCAGTGATAAAGCTGCATTCATTGGAGTTCCACCGCTGGCTACCGGATCAAACCAAACTGGGAATTTAATTGTAGAGTCTACCAATCCTCCAGCTCCATCAGGAACTTTCTTAGTTATCGACTCAACTCGTACCGGGTTTTCATAAATCTGGTCAACCCAGACGAGAGTATGTCCAACCAAGTTACCTCCCAATACCGGCCCAACGCCATTACCATAGCCGATGACGCCTACCTGAAAATATCGCCTGATTTCCATATCCTTGGAGCATTTAATAACAATCTCAGACATAAGGCGATTAATTGCTCTTGCTAATGCCTCGGCTTTGCTGCTACCGGTTTCACTATTGCCAAATGGGCTGCTCATCGAGCCTGACTGATCTATAAGGAATAAGAAACAACCGGGATTGGCTCGGCTAATTTCTGCTGAATATGACATTTTGATTTCTCCTTATTGTCACTTTAGGAAACTAATACATCCTTCTTAACAATACCTTAATTTTAAAAGGATTTGAAGTGACAAAAATCATAAAATAGAGGTACTAAAGGAACTCTTTAGTTTTCCCTAAAGTCAATGTAGGCACCCAGGGATTTACAACTACACAAAATTCCTCTACTTCTACCTTTGGCCGAGCTGTACTCCCCTGACTCCTATTTACACATCAGGGGAAGGCTCACTTTTTCAGTATTTGCTTTAATCCTTTAGAGAAATCAATCCACATTTGTTTAATACTTGCCGGCGCAGGTGCTAGCGCAGGAGAGCTTGGGAGCTTTACACTTACACCGATTGACTCCGAGCCTCCAATAGATACTAACGTTATGGCGCTTGGAATTACAAACTCATTTACTGTAGGATTAGCTTGCTTCTTTGAAGCAGATAACTCTGAGGCATCCTTGCGTATTAAGTCGAATAACTGATCTGGGTTGAAATTGTTTTTGAATGAAACTGTGATTCTTTTAGTCTCACCAGCCACACAGATAAGCTGCATAGGAGTAACAGTTAGCCACTGGACAGCTGTATTTACCATTACGTGCAATGGGCCACTCCCCGTATTTGTTACTTCAAGGAATTGGCTTTGCTCTTGTCCGGCCTGGATTTTTCCAAAATCAATGACCTTTGTAGGAACATTCAGACGAGGTTGAAATAAACTCGCACTACTGGGCTTTTTAGTAGTTGAGGGTGGTGCCTTTGAGGGTGGCACAGGTTTACGGCTTTGAGGTTTCGTCGGTTTGGAGCCTGCCGGCCAATCTTTATACAAATCGGAGATACTTGAGGCGGTACTGTCCTTATAGGACGATGGAGCAGATGGACCTTTAGACAACACCGTTGCGTTACCACCTTGAGCCTGTAATCGTTGCTGCGCCTCTGGTTCATCGCCATATAGTATCTCGATTTCCGAGGGCATCTCGATAACAATCTGCGGCCGTTTTATGGTTCCTCGAGAAGGATACTCGACAAGAAGTCCCGTTACGCTGACCCATTTATTTTTATAATTTGTAGGATTCTTTCGCTGCGCTGCAAATAGTTGCAGCGTCTCACTCCAGATCACAAGAGTTAAACACCCTGTCTTCCAGTCACCAAAATTCAGAAAGACATCGGGTAGATCATTACTTTTTCGGCGATTTCTATAGTTGGTAATACATCCCACTACAGTTACCCGTTCGCCTATATTGGCCAGCAGTGTCCTTCGATCCGTGGCGGCGATGACACGGTATTGGCTACGATAAGCCGTTGGCGCCGAAACCTTTACGGTTCCGGTAGGGACTTGACCTTGGAGAAAATCAACTAATCTTGGTATCCGGTTTAAATCATACTGGCAAAGAACTCGGAAGTTGCGAACCCATGAGGTGAGATCGGAGATTTTCTCCAGCTCGTGTAATAGCGGGGAAGTATCCGGCGACCGAAAATCTTCCTGCTTAAAAAGAAGATTTTCACCCGTGCTGTATTTCTGCCAAAGATTGGAGTTTTTTACCAGGGCATTCAGCGCCAAGTAAATAACGATAGATGAAAAGCGGTCCAAGAGTGGGTCAAATTCATTTTGACGAGCCGGATGTTGATAGTTGACATGGCCAAATTCAGCACTGCTATAATTTTTCAGCGCAGGCACATATAGCCCATCATAGTCAACCAGAACTAACTTGCCCTGGTTCACCATAATGTTGCCGTGCTGTAGATCGCCGTGTGCAACGCCCATGCCTTCCAAAGTTTCAACCAATTGTTTGAATTGGCCGGGCAGGTGGTTTATGGCCAAGCGGTTACCCGTAATATTGCTTTCAATAAATTTTGAGAGCGTTTGACCCTCTATCCAGGGCATTTTGATGATGGGGTATTTTTGGCCATTAACTAAGATGCCATCATTGATATAGCTAACCCGGGTAAAAATTGGGTTAGGATGGTTCTGAAGAAACCGAGAGATTTCCTCGTAGCGACGTTGGCGATCAGGTACGTGTCGGTGAAAGCAACGCACGGCCCACCGATTTCCATTTGGAGCAATCAGGCAGTAAGTTAGCGCGAATCCGCCCGAACTTACTACAGGCATCCCCATAGGATCGGTCTTTACTTGACATTTTTTTAGCTCAGGCTCCTGGAGAACTATTCCAGGATTTTGAATAGCCTGATGGTAATCGCTTGAATTTGGAAGTCTCATAAAGTAGAAATGGCTAAACAGAGATGCGTGAATTCCTTATTAACGCAAATTACTCGGCCGGGTCCCAATGTTCAGAAAACTGATAACCTCTTCAATGCCGGCATTAAAAATAAATCCTCGACTGTTGCTTGAAGGGTTAAATCCAAATTCCTGAGCAACTTGTCTCATAAAATCGGGGAGTTGAGACGACATACGAAACAACAGACGAGCATATTGATCCGGCAATCCTTCTTCAGAATCAGGGAACTTAATCGGAGCAGCACGAGTGGATGACAGATGCACATTGAAAATTAAAAGGTTGCCATCGTCGGTTGTCAACGTTTTTAACGTTTCAGCGGTTCCAGAAGGATCGCCATCGGTTGATTCACCATCAGTAATATTGATGACAATAGGTGGAAATGATGAGGGATGCTGCGCGACCCAATTCCGTAGAACCGCCTGAGCCTGTGTGAAAGCTTGCGTCATCGGTGTGCCGTTATCTGTCACCGGATCGAACCAAACTGGGAACTTAATTACAGTGTCAACTAATCCCCCAGCTCCATCGGGAACTTTTTTGGTGCGTTCCTCTACTCGAGCCGGGTTACTATAAATGTCGTCAATCCAAACCAGCTCCTGGCTCGCTAGATTGCCCCCTAAGGCCGGACCCACGGTACCCCCGTAACCGATTACCCCAACTTGGAAATACCGTCTGATCTCCATATCTTTGGAGCATTTGATGACCAATTCGGAGAGAAGACGGTTGATTGCTGCGGCGGTTATATCGGCTTTACTCTCCCCTCCTTCGCCGCTGCTAATTGGATCACTCATTGAACCCGATTGATCAATGAGAAACAAAAAACAAGTAGGATTAGCTCGGCTAATTTCTGCTGTGTATGGCATTTTTATTTCTCCTCATTGCTAGAATATTTCATACCGCTGAAAATCAAAAGTGACAGAAATCACCAAAAAAGAGATCTAAAAGATACTTTTCAAAGGCGCACAGGTTGATCAAGATCAAAAATCTAATCAAACAAGCGTTCTTGCTCCACCCTTGGCTTTGTTGCCTCGATGCTACTATGAATCTCTATATCTTTGCCGCCGGTGTGGAGTCTGATCTTTTCAACGACGCTTATACAGCCTCCTGCTGAATGGGTAAGAGGTTATAATTTCCCTTAGCATTGGCAAAAACACGTACACCCGACTGTCGAGCGGCAGTATTTAGGGCTACGTACACCTCTTCTTTAATATCTTCCTCAGAGAGTAGCTCTATCAGACGAGCAACACCATCTTTATCCTGGATTAAACAATGAGTTGCCCTGCTGCGTACTATCTTGTCAATATTCTTATCAGTCACGAGAGTTCGGAGGTCATTCACCAAACCATCCAGGTCAAGGGCGCTCAAAGCATCAGCAGCTCTTGCTCGGATGTGCGGCTTAACTTGTTCATCCTGAACAAAATCTAAGAGATCGTTCGCAATTGTCGAGTCTCCTAGATTAGCCAAAAGATCAGCCATTTTTAATCGGACAAAGGATGACTCGAGTGGAAAATCCTCTCGTAATATACGCATAAGTTGTGGAGCAATATCTTTCACACCCCAATCAACCAAGGCTTCGGCGATCTTCTTTTTTACATAAGGGTCTACTTCTGAATGGCCAAGGTATAACTTCAAGTCGTCTACTAACTGCCTGTTACCCAATTGAAGTAAAGCGATGCCAATACAAGCTCGGATAGATAGATGCAGTGACTCTTCCAAATAGAGCCTTTGCAAATCCTTAACGGTTTCATTATTTAAGTTTAGGCGTCCCAACCAGCGAGCAAGATTCCAGCGAATTTCCTTATCGAGGCGCTCATCCGTTATCCAATTGATAACTTCTGAATACGAGGCTTGATCAAGATTATCAACCGCTTTTGAAAGCGCCCACCGAGTCACCCGAGCGATTTTTTCATTGCCAATAAGCTTTCGTAAATCTTTAGGATTTGAAAAAGCCCGTAAATCTCCTAAAGCACGACTGATTTGCCAGCCAATATTTTTAACGAGTTCCTCATCTGAAAGCATTCCTAACAAGCTTGGGATAAGGCTCCTATCACCTGACAACCCCAACATTCTGGTAATCTCTGCTCGCACTTGCGGGTTAATTTCTTGATTTGAAATGAGCGAAAGCAGGTGAGGTGTTGTTGACACGCCAGAGAAATTAGTCAACAGACCTACAATCCTCTCACGAACGATTACTTCAATTTGCTCGTTGGGTAAAAGGTCGAGTAAATGGTGAACAATAGATTTATCACTTGCGCCTTTGAGAGCATCAACCGCCGCCGTGCGTACTTGCCAGTGTATTTTTTGATTGCGAAGTAGATTGAGCAAGTAGGCAGAGCTTTTCTCACCCTCCGCCTCCCTCAGCGTCCTTACACCATGAGTTCTGGGCAGCCAATGTTTTTGCTCGTCTTCTATAAGAGATTTCAGTTTATTGATGATTTGTTCACGCAGGACTACCCGACCAATCCGGGGTGTACCGGCCAGACAACGACCCGCCAATAGTAGGTTGCTGAAGAAGATGTCGTCTTGCTCAGATAGAATGGCCTCAAGGAGGGGGGTGGCATCTTTGAGCATCCCTGCCAGTAACAGGAGTACCTCTTCCCACCAAGAATTATGCATGCTGGCTAGAGCCAAGTCTATCTGGCTACCTCGGTCTAATCTAACCGCAGTGAAATACTCCTGCAAAGTGAGATGTAAGAAACCATACCAGTCGGCTGCCTGCTCTTTGAGCAGCGCATGTTGGGCGCTGATTTCATCGAGTACGATTTCAGCCTGTTCAGGCGGAATATCTACAGTAGGTAGGTAAGTGGCAATAACGCTTAGTAGGTCATCCTTTGGAAAATAGCGCAAGCCTTGACGGTGAAAGTGCAGGGCAATGTCCTCCAGCAGATCCCGTTTGCGATCAGCCGTAAATTGACTGGCCCGTTTGATACCTCGGTGGGCATCCCATTCTGTTAAGAGTACGTGGACACAGCGTTCATAGAGTTTGGCTCGTCGTTCAGGCAATTCAAGGTCTTGCTCAAAAACAAGGGCAATAAGAGATAGAAGCAAGGGATTGGCCGCTAGAGCTTGCATTCGTATCTGACGGGAGAGTCTATTCTGTAAGGCTCGAGCGCGATCCGAACCTTCACCGAACCAGTTATTGATAAAGTGCTGTATATCCTCCCAGGTAAAATCAAGCACCCCCATAATCATAAAAGTAGCAGCTAAAAGTCCTTTCCAACCCGCCCGACGCGAAGTAACCACAATGGGGCATTTTGGATAACGTGTCGCTAAGTGATTAATTTCGGTAACGGTATGGCGATAGACAGTCTCGACTTCCTCCAGACTACCGACTGTGACCTCGTCTAAACCATCTAGCAATAACAAAACCGAGCCTTCATTCATACGGCTTTCCAAGTAGTGATGAGGTTGGCGAAAACCATATCTTTCAGACATTTCAGCTACAATGAAGTCAAATAAATTGGCGTCTGGCATCTTGGCATAACGATTCAGGATCACATAGATGGGTAAATCGGGTAATCCACTCAGCTTATCCTGGGCAGAAAGCAGGCACAGATATTTGAGCATCGTTGTTTTACCGGCCCCTGGGTCTCCCAGGACAACGAGATAGCGGTATTTCTTAAGGGCTTCTTCCGGGGAGAGGGACTTGACTTTTTCCTGGGCCAGCTTGTCTTGTGCTAGTTCAAATAGTAAATTAGGATCGCCTTTAGCCAGTGCAGCCATTTCTTCAGCATCCGCGTAGCTTTTGGGCCGTTCCTCCTGGACGCTTAGGCGAACGTAGGTATGCTCTAAATCCAGAGGGCGGACCATATCGAGGATACGTAGATTACGTAATTCGTGGACCAGCTTATCCCGATATTCTAAGGCATACCGGTCGGCCTCCTGACGCTCTTTAGCCGCCTCTTCTTCTCTCTGGCGATCTGCTTCCCGGATTTCGCGACGCTTTTTACGTTTTTCCAGCCAGGCATCAAGTTCTGGTTTGATGAAATAAGTACCGATACCACCCAGGATTCCCCCTGCCAGTAGAACTAAGATACCATTTAGGATGTCGCTGAAATCCATCTGACTTGCCTATGCTTGTTAGAAACCGGCTTTGTTTAGAGATCCAATCTACCCTGAACCACCTTTGGCTTGCGACCCGCCTCGACCGCCTCGGCACTGCGGTGAATGTACGTTTCTTTACCGACCAGTAGACCTTCGAGCAGTTGTTTCTCTTTGCTGCCTTCCAGCAGACACTCGGCCACCGCCTGACCGAATTGCCAAAAGGCTCCGCTCTGTCCGTAGCCGGTTTCGGCTAAGAGTTGGATCAGTTCGGTTTTGAGGCCTCTTTCCCACAGTTCGGAGGTCCGGTGCAGGGTGTCCACCATATTCTCTACTTCCTCAACCTCGCCGCGCTTGTGTGGTCCCAATACTTCAATATCGGCTCCGTTCTTTTTGACGAAGCCGCCTCTGCCTCATAGCTGCTCCAAATCCACCCCTTCGGCGCTGGCGATTTTACGGGCGTCGTCAAAGGGAACGTTGTTTTCCAGAAAGGTCCAGCGGTAAGTCAGGTAGAATCGAGCCTCTTTGTCAATGGACTCGCGGCTGACATTTTTGAGTAGATGGTTGACCAGGAAATCGGTCGAAACCTGGCGGATGAAGGTCAGCAGCGTATCCACGCCGACCGAGTCGCCGGTATAGGTTTCGACCCGCTGGTAGCAGGAGAACTCCTCCATACCGGGACCAATAGCTGAGATGAAGAAGTCGCCCCAGCGATACCCTCTCGCCAGAACTGGCCCAACTTCTCCTCGACCCACACCCGAATTTTGGGCTGCAACTCGTTCCAGAAACCGAGCGGTTCTCGCTCCATTTTGCGGCGGGCCATGTAGGTGGAGGATGCGAGAGCGGCGGAGTCCCTACTACATAGGCGTACTTTCATTTCCGTGTGGAAGGGTCAAGAAGCAGTGACGACCAATCCGGCTTCGATAATTCCATTCAGCATCGTTTCCCAACTATCAGTAGTTTTATGTATATAGACTATAACAGCAATTTCGCCTGGTTTTAAAACCGGGACAAGAGTTCCTGAAATGAAGTAGCAAGAGTTTGATCAAAAAAGATTTTGGCCTCCTCTCTACTATTCGGACGAACTGGTTCCACTATCGCCTCATTCGCCTTAGGTACAACAGGTGTGGCAAAGAGATCGGGTATCTAACCCACTACTTCCTCTTCAGCCACACATAGGAAAAATCAGACAAATCGGGTTTTGGGAGACATTATCATAATAGGGCGGATCGGTAATAACTGTCAAGCAACAACTAGAAATATCTAATCAGAAGTCCATCACCCTCTGGGAGATTTATTTTTGCCCCGGAAAGCACCTGCTCTTTAAGGGTTTGTTGCCAAGAAACAGACGTTCTTAAGAAGTTATCTAATTCAGGCTAATTTTCTTGAAGATAGCCACTATCCTCACCAGGTTGTCCCCATCAAAAATCTCGTAATAAATACTGTTGAGGGTTGTCGCGTATAGGTAAGCTATGCCACTGGCGGCTTCGGGCAAAGAGAGAGTTCGGATTCCAGCCGGCTTGGGATTATCGGCCAGAGATAGCAGAAAAGAATAAATCTCCTCAACTTCGGTTGGGCTAAAATCGTTCAGGTCATCCAGAGCAGCTTCAGATAATTCAATCTGGTACATGATGTGCAAGGCCTGTGACTTCCTCTGAGTGCCCGTATGGTGGGCATTGAGGGCAACTTCGAGGGGGCTAATATTTTAGGGTTAATCGGTTGGGGTCGAGGTTCGCCGGTCAATGACTTGATCCAATGGCACTGTTTTCATTGTGCCGGCGTTCATCTGTTGCAGCCTTTCGCGGGTTTCGGCGATCTGGAGGCTGCGCTGGGTAGACTCCAACAATTCCAGTAACTGCTGGTAGGCCTTATATTCTTGCAACACAGCAACTGGCTCCCCATGCGTCGTTAAGACAACTCTAGATTCCTGGGGTGTTCTGGCACCCTTAAGTTGATTTATGAGGGCTTTGGCATTCCGCCGCAGTTCGGTTAGCCGGGTTACCCGCTCTTTGCCAATGGTAACAGTCATTGTACACCTCCATTTCTTACACAAACTATAGCACAAAATTATGTGCAAAACAATGGGCAAAAAAGAAGAAGTAAGTTCCTTTTGATTGAATTACACTACTTGGGCAGTTTTCGACTTGCAGTTAAAAAATGACAACAAACAGGAGAGGATAATCTAAAGCTATTGAACCGAGCCATGGGTCATGTAATCTGCCACTGCGTAATAAATCCAAGGGGCCGAAGATAGAGAGTTAACTATGCGCTGATACCGGGGAATTTAGTATTTTCAACTCTTCAACTTGTAGAGGTAGCGTAGAAAGTCAAGTGCTTGTTTCCGCTTAACCGGGGGTAAATTTTTGATAATATCTACGGCCTCCTGTACCTCCCCATCGTCGTCCGGCAGTGCAGGCAGTAGACCAGCCAGCCGAAAGACTTTTTCAGGCGGCTCACCCAGAGCCGTAGCAATGGCTAGACATAGATCAGGGCCTGGCTTGCGTTTTCCATTAAGCACATTGCTTAAAGTTGCATCAGGTACACCGGCAGCCCGAGCCAAGTCGGCAGGTTTCCAGCTTCTGCTTTTTAGACTGTCCTCTATCCATTCAGCGAAAGTTGTCATCAGAAAAGATTTTACAACTTTTTGATAATTCTGTGTTTTTCTATAGCTAATTGATTATTAACTCTTGACAAGAGTAGGGAGGAGTGATATATTATTGTCCAAAGCTACATAAAAGTTATCTATAGAAAAGAGTATCTTATGGTAGCAGATGGCAAAGTAATCATTCATATTGTCGTGCCGGAAAAACTGAAGGCCTGGTTGAAAGATCAGGCCAAAGCCGAAAATCGCAGCTTATCTAACTATAGCTCTCTACTTTTAGAGCGAGCTTGGCAGGAAGATCTGACCAAAACCCAGACTACGCCTCAACAGGTCACAAAATAAGAGTGGCCGTCCGATGTGGATAGCTATCAGCTTGGAAAGCGTGGGATGACATCACCTGGCCCTAAATACCACAGAGTAAAGAACTGCTGCAATATCTAACACCACTATATCACAATCCCACTCTCTTGAGCCAACAACGCCGTAGTTATCGGAGAATGAATAATGAATATCCGGCCAATAAAGAATTCGAGCCTAGCCCACTGGGTCACCCCTGATAACATTATTGATGCCCTAACCACTGCCGCCGCTGCTGCCGGCGTGCTGTTCGTCACCCTGGCCGGCATTGTCCTTTCTTACCAAGCCCTGCTTGATCTTGCCACCAGAGCCGGCTCCATCCACCCCGGCTTAACCTGGCTCTGGCCGCTGACCCTCGACGCCCTGGCCGTAGTGGCCAGTCTCAATGTCCTGTGGGCCGAGATCCGCAAGGAGCGCGACGGTTATGCCTGGAACCTTGTCATCGCCTTCACCCTGCTCTCGGTCATTTTCAACGCGGTTCACGCCGGTCTTGCCAACCTGCTGGCCCTTCATCCCCTCGCCCCAGCGGTTGTCGCGGGCGTAGTCGGCGTCCTGCCACCGATCGCCGCCGCTTTCGCCCTGCACCTGCTAGTCCGGTTGTTGCGCCGGGTCCTGGAGCGGATCAGCGTTATCACCGGCCTCACTACCCTGCACGAACAACTGAGCCAGGCAGCGGCAGAGCTGATGCGGGTCAAAACCAAGACTGCTGCTACATTGAGCGAGCTGGAGCGCCAGACGGCTGACCTGACTGCTAAACGCGACGCACTCCAGGCGGAACTGGCGAACCTGCGGCGGGAAAAGCGCCGGGAAGGTCTGCTTGATCCTGACGCTCCCGCGCAGCCCTCCGAAGCGATTATCGAGCGAGCCCGACAGATTCTGGCGCAACGGTCCGCTATTTCCGGCTCCGAACTGGGCCGGCTGCTGGGCCGCTCCGAGAGCCTGGGGCGGCGGCTCAAGCAGCAGTTGGCGCCAATGAGCGCCACAAACAACAACGGCCATCACACCAAGGTGATTGAATGAGACAGAGGCAGCGTAGGTCAATGAGGAAGCCCGGAATGAGGCACCGGCGCTCATTCCGGCAGGAGATTGAGTTTATCCTCCTGATGGTCGAACCGCGCAGCGGCGCGAGCGTGGCCGCCGCCTATCCCCTGCTTTCACTATCGGTCAAGCGCGACTGGCTCCTGGTCGCCGCCATTCTGACCGCCATCTGGCTGGATGTCTTTCGCTTCTGGGGCGACAGCCTCCGCTACTGGTTCTGTGAATGGGGGCCAGCGCAGTTCGACGTGCTTTGGCGAAACGTATGGCGACAGCTCTGGCCGGGGGAGGTGTACGGCTATGGCTAGAAAAACCGCTCCTCAGACATCCAGTGCCATCAACGTCTCACCTGATTTAGACGCTCGCCTCCCCTTCGGGCAGCGGCAGCTGGCCCAGCTCATCGGCGCCATAGCCCTGCTGGGCCTTTTGGCTTGTTACACCCTCCAGGTGATGCCGAAACAGGTAGCCCTGGCCGTCAGCGTGGTCTTGTGGGCAGCGGTGGGTGTTTTACTGCTCCGTCTGCTCCTGACCCTGGTCGTCAGTGTCAAGTTGGCCCTGGTCCGGCTGCGCCTGGCCGACCAGCAGCTGCAGCAGGCGCAGCTCTTGACCGAAGGGCAGCGGATCGAGAACCGCAAGGCCGAACGCGAGGCGAACCTGATCATCACCGTGGCTAATGCCGGCGACCAGGTTTACCTGACCGAGGTCGAACCCACCTCCGTCACCCGCCCCCTGCACCTGGCTCCCGGCCGGGTCAATGGCCTGGAGGTCGAACCGGCCTTCGCCGAGAACCAGCGCTGGGCCGCCTATCACCTCCTGCACGGCAACAGCAGCCGGCACCACCCGGCCCCTGAACCGTTTCCCGCTGGCGAGCCGGTGCTGGCATCCGGTCAGGCCGAGCTGCCGGGTATAATCCGCCTGCTCGACCTACTGCCTACAAGTCTACGCGGTGATATGCACAACCTGGTCCTCGGCGTCCGGCTGACGGAAGCCGGCCAGTTGGAACGGCTAACCATCTCCCTCCACGACCTGTTTCACACCCTCGTCGCCGCCTCCAGCGGCTGGGGCAAATCGGTCTTTGTGGCCTCAATCCTGACCCAACTCGCCACCTGCCCCGACCCGGTCGAGTTCATCCTCATCGACCAGCAAGAACACGGCCTGGCTGCCTTCAAGGGCTGCGACCGCCTGCGTTACCCCCTCCTCCGCCAGCCGGGCGAGATCCTGAGCGCCTTGCGCGAGGTCTACGACGAGGCCACCCGGTCCCGCTCCGAATTATTTGCCCGCTGCGACGCCGACAATTTGCTGGAATATAACCGTCTGGCCGACGCCCCGCTGCCGCCGGTCATCGTCGCCGTGGACGAAGCCTCGGCCCTCCTGACCAGCGACCGAGAGATCAGCGCCGAACTCAAACGCCAGGCCTGGGAGCTGCGCAAATTCGGCATCTACCAGGTGCTGTGCCTGACCTCGGCCAAGGGCACGACCATTGACACCGACCACCGCCAGCAGTTCAGCAGCAAGGTCCAGCTCCACGCCAACGACAAGTACCAGGCCCGGCTGCTGATGGACGCCATCGAAGCGACGACCTTCCCGCCCGGCCGGGCGGTCATCGAGCTGCCCAAACAGCCGCCGGTGATCGTCCAGACACCCTATATCGACAAGCGGGAAGTCCGCTCCCTGCTCAGGCCCGGTACGGTGCCGCTCTCAGCGCCAGCCGTGACGCCCGGCGCCCAGGAGCGCCGGATCCTGGAACTGGCCGCCGCTGGCTGGTCCCACAGCGCCATCTGCCATGAGGTCTGGGGCTACAAATCCAGCAAGCTCTACCCACAGATTGACGAAATTTTGCGGAAGTTTGGACCCGTGCACCGTGCACCGGGTGTCCACGAAGGCTAAAATCGCTTAGATGCGTGCACGTGCACGGTGCACCCGGAGGAAAAATTTGATCCCAAGAAACGAGACAGATATTCTCTGCGCTTTAAAGCCTTATGTAGGACCAGTTCTGGAGGAAGGCGATATGCCAATTGATACTACTTTGTCGTCCGGCACCGCCTCGAGCAAGACCATCCAATCCAAAAGCCCTCGGTGCAGCCATTACCATTCAGGCCCCACCGGCCGCTTGAGTCGCTGCCGCCGTCAGGCCCGTTATCAGTTCGCCCTCATCGAGAAGGGTGAGTTAATCATCCTCCTCCGCTGTCAGATGTGCCGGGACGAGCTTTATGCCGACGTCGAGAGGGGAGTTACGTTTGAAATTATAGACGAAGTACCGATAGGGATGCCGGTAGACAATTTATGACGGAGGGTAAGATGAATACCAACCCCCAAGAGAATAGACCCCAATCGGATTCTTTTCCGCGGCTCGTCAGCCGGGTAGAGCCAAAGCCCATGGATCCTTTATACAGTAGCGGCCAGCCAGCCCTGACCCTCCTCGAAGGCGACAAAGGAATAACTCCAGGGACCGACGAGCAGCGAGCCACTACCCACATCTGGAGCCAGACCCAGCTCCTCCTCCAACGCCAGCTGACCCGGGCCACCTATGACAGCCTGATTCGAGATACAAAGTTACTACCTCTGCTCAAGGACACCTACTGCATCCAGGTCCCCACCCCGACCAGCCGGGATTGGTTGGAGCACCGCCTTAAGCCGATGATCCTCAAAGCCCTGGCCACTGTCATCGGTCACGAGGTCGAGCTCCAGTTCGTGCTGGCCCCTACGCCACCCTCCCCCGGCGAAAGCGATTTAGATTCTTCCTCACTGCCGCCCGAACCGTCCCCAACACCCACCGTCGCCTCTCCGGCTCCTTCTCCCTCTGCTCGCTTTGCCCGGGAAGTCGATTTCCAGAGCCTCTGGTTCGAAAAAGGCCGCTCCTCCGGCTATACCCAGATCCCCGACTACGCTTTCCAATTCTGGATGCTCTACCTCAACGGGATCAAGCCCAAAGCCTTCGATCTGTGGTGCCGCATCCTCAGCGACGACAAACGCAACATCCACGATCCTAACTTCACTTTCTGGACCCCACCCAAGAAGTACAGCCTGCGTGCTCTGGCCCGCGTTGTCGGCACGACCTCGGTCATCACCGTCAGCGGCGGTCCCCGCTCCTGCTGGTTCAACGAGCAAGCCAAGAAGGTCAGCGGCGCCCCCCTGCCCGCCTGCTGTGGTCGCTACCAACCGGCCAAGTGGCATCAAACGGCTAACGAGACCATTCGCTGTCTCCACTGGCAGACCGGTTTGCTCGAGGTGCTCTGCCAGGAAGGACTGATTGCTCTCGACATTGTCAAGCCGCCACCAGGTAAGCCCCGCTCTCATGAAATCTGGCTTCAGGTCTGGCGCAGCCTGCCCTTATTGACCCCCTACCAGGTCAGCCGGCTGAACGAAATCGATCAGATTCGCCACGCTCAGTGGCTGGAGCGGTACGGTCACTACCAGAATATTGACCTGGCCCGCTGGGAGGGGTTGACCGATGCCCGCAGCCTGGTCCGCCTGCTGCCCGACTATGATCTGCAGCCGGCTAACTGCCCGACCTGCCGCAGTGGCTGCGCCGCCGGCTGCTCCTGCCGCTGCCACCACAGCCGCCGCCTGTGGGGTGCTTATCAGCCCAATCAGGAGTTATTTGCCGGAGTGCAACGATGAACCCGGCCGATTGGAATCATGAGATCGCAATCCTGGCGGGACACTCAGGGCTAAGTCCTATGGATTGGAATCATGGGATCGCAATCCCCTGCCCTAACCGCTCACCCAAAATTTTTTTACCGCTTTAACGGAATCATGGGCGATCCACAGGGTTACAGGGCTCAGGACTCAGTTGCCACTCAGATAGCAGTTTGATCGCAGCGCTGCAACTCATCGAGCCACTTCTTAAATTTTTGTCATCAAGGGAGGGGGGCAAGAAGAAAGAATTAAGATAAACCTGAACAAAAGAAGAGGTTTATCCAAAGGTTAAAATCAAAATTCAGGACCGCAAAAGCCGGCGGGGAGGGAATTCAAAAAAACTTGGATTGTAATTTAGCTAGGACACCCCGAAAAGGGCTCACCCTTTTGTGGACTGCTTGAATCTATCAAGGAGGTACTACCCCATATGAGAACCAAGCTCAAAAAAATGGACAACATTCGTACTCGCTTCCGCGGCGTCTTTAGCCGAGAAGGAAAGAAATTTTTCGGTCTTCATGAGACGCGCACCTTGCTACTAACCCATATTAAGGAGGTCGAATCTGGCCAGGAAGTGGCCGATCACCTGTGGTTCAACTATACAAAAGGATTTGAGGCCTTGGGCCCGTTGACAGTCGGCGATATGATCGAATTTGACGCCCGGGTAGCAGTTTACAAAAAGGGTTATTATGGCCGGAATGAGTGGGCCCAACTGACGAATCCACCAAGCCGGGATTATAAACTCAGTCGTCCCACTCGAATCGAGCTGGTCAAACGGCACCAGGAAACTTGAACTAAAGAGTGGGTTGATTGTAGCCTTAAAACCGGCACATCAGGAAAAAAATCACGACCAATTTTTTAAATTATTGCCGATTTCTATTGGTCTGATCCGTCTGTGGCAGGACAACCCTGGGGACGAGGAAGTTACTGAAATTACCTTGGCCGGCCTTCGGGAAAGAATTGATATCCTCCCTCTGGCTTCCCTCGCCAGGTAATGAGATAAGAGGGCTCGCTTGGATTAGGCTCAATCGCCTTACGGAGTGTTAAGATGACTTGATAAAGGCTGCTGTCAGCAACCCCCTGCTGCCGAAGCTCATCGGGCCAGGTGTTGATGATCAAGTCTGTTTTGGTGTGACTCAGCCGGGGATGTTTGATCAGAAACGATAAAACGGACTTTTCGAGAGCAGTCAAATCGCTCAATAGTGTAGGGCCTTGATAGATCTCGCCCGTTTTTTCATCCAGCCAAATTCGGCCCCGACCCCTCCCCTCAACTTTAGTCACATAAGCAGCCAACAAATCAGCGATCCACCAATGAGTTTCTGTTTGAGTACAAGTCCCCTTTGCTTTGAGACGAACTAAAATCCCCTGATGTTCTTGAACGAAATCTCGATATTTCTTATCAAAGTTTTTCGGCTTAGTTTCAGAGTTTCTCCCAGTTTTGCCCCTGGCAGCGGTAGTTTGCAATTTCTGCAGTTCAGAGAGAGTAAACTGTTCCTCTTGAGTCAAGCCGTGCCAAATCTGTGCTAATCGATGTTGAATACTGCGTTCGCCAAGTAACATCCCCGCCCAATCTGGATGATCTGGTTTATTCTTGGTAATAAGCCACCAATGACAGGTGGCTCGCAATAACGAGGGAAATCCTCCGGTCAGCCTTAACATGGTGTTTATGTCAGTATCAGTCGGTGCTGTTGGGGCAGGATGAGTGGCTCGGGCAATAAGATTACGGGTATCCTCTTCATTCATGGCCCCCACCCAACACACATAGTTATCCAGAAGTTCGTACATTTCCCCAAGAACGGTGGGATCGGGCAGGTAAGCGACTTCCTGGGTCATCCCGGCAATGTAGCTAAGCGTATCTTTGAAATCATCCCGCAATCCCCGTAAGGTGTTGACCATATGCGGAGTGGCCATCTGGCAGAAACTATCAAAGCGATTCAGAACCAGGACGACGCGGACATGGTGGTCTCGACAGAGAAACAGCAGCTCTTGCAACGAGCTCTGGGTGACAAATGGATCCCGTTCAAATCGTGTTTCCTGGTAGATGTCGCTTATTTTTTGTTGTAAAGGCTCACTAAACTGGTCGCGAACCCAGTAGAAAGAACGAATAATGACCCGATAAAGGGTCGAGAGATTGTTAGCCGGTAAATTGTTAATATCAACGGGGATCAAGGCTAACGACCCGGCTCGAATAGGAAGATACGCACAAACAACTTCAGGCTGGTGGCACAAAAAGCCGAGTAAATTTGAGCGACCACTGCCGGGCAAGCCTACCACCGAGCCGCTCTCTCCGGCGGCAATCCAGCCGGCAAGCATATCCATCTCCCTCGCCCGATAGGTGGGAGGATAGGCTGTCCATGAACGAACGAGTTTCAGCTCATCTTTCTGTTCTGACACGGCTTTATTTTACCCTTGCTCTATAAATCGGTCCCGTCATTTTTCAGCACAAAAAGCCAATTAAACGAGTCCTTAGAATTGCCTGAGATTGGCTAAAGGACTCTGACTTTGTTTTCTGATATGTTGTAGGTGTGTCGGCAGGATACTTTGGCCGAGTATCCCTTACTAAATTGGGCCACAGATAACTCGCGAGTAGGTTGAGTGCCCGCACCTGCGCCTGCTCAACCGGGGATATCCTCGTCTCAATGGCCCTCCTAACCCTGTGGAAAGGAGGTTCATCTGAGATGCTAAAGAAACGACTTATTGCCGTCGTAACCGCCTTAGCCTTGTTTGCGGCAGTGGCTGGTGTGTCAGGCATCGTCGCTGACTCACTCGGTTTTTCACTTACTTCACCGGCCCATGCTTGCCCAACTGGCAGCGGTTCTGGGGGTGGCTGCTAGTCAATAAGTAATCCCATGTGCCGCAACCTGTCGAGCTGAAACTCTGGCAGGTTGCGGCGATACTTCAGGAGAAATGCTTGTAACCGGCGGTGCCGTACCTGCCATTCCTGAGGTTGAACGAGACGTTCCAATTCCTTTAAATGCCCCAGAGCTTGTTGTTGATTGCCTCTGGCTAATTCATACTCCACCAGTCCTTGCAAGGCATCAATTTCACCATACTCGATTTTTAGATGGCGGCAGGTGGTCAAAGCTTTTTCCAAGTATGTCCCGGCTTCCTTCCATTTCTTTTGCTCAATATAAATTATGCCTAAATTAGTCCAGGTCAAAGCCAAGTCCAATGAGTTAGAGAAGCGCCGGAAGATAGCTTCTGCCTGCCAAATTGAAGTTTCTGCTTGTGGCAGTTCACTTTTTTGCCCATAAGCAATTCCCATATTTAAGTGAATCTTGCCAATCTCGGCTTCTTCTCCAGTTAACTTAGCCAACTGTAACGCATTCTCTAAAAATGAGAGCGCCTCGTCATACTGCTCCATATCATTGTGAAGCAGTCCCTGGTTGATTAAACCACGCATTAAACCGTGCTGGTCCTCCATCCCCTGCCACAATTGGCAGGCTTGTTCAAGATGGGGCTTGGCTCTCTCCCAGGCACGTTTCCGAGTATATAGAAGACCCAGGTGATTGTTAGTGTGGGCCAGACCATGATGGTTATTAATCGCCTCAAAAATAGCGAGAGCATAACAACACAAAACCTCGGCTCGGTACCAATGTCCATCTTCGATGTAAAGGTAACCCAAGTTAGTACAGGCGCGGGCCTCCTCGTACCGATTTTTACTTTGACGTGCCCAGCGGATCACTCGACGATAGTGTTCGACCGCCCGATCAAGCTGGCTTTGGCGTTGCAACAATCGAGCCAGCAGCGCCGATAGGGTAATAACGCCGGTTACATCCTCAAGCTGTTGGGCTATTTTAACGGCTCGATTTAATAGTTGGTGCCAGGTTTCCCAATGACCACGTCGCTCCATATAGGGAGCATAAGTAACCAGGAGACTGTAGACAATAGGCCAGGCTTCTCTGAGCTCTAAAGCAAAGGCGATAGCTTTGATAATCAGCTCGCGTTCAATATCCAGAGCGGAAATATCAGTTGCTTTTTCGCTGACGTAAGTGTGCCAATATTGGGCATTGAGAAGGATGCGACGGCGAAAAAAGTCGGCATGGCCCTGGTTGTCGGCTAAGACAGAAACTGCCATTTAGTAACCTCGTGGAGTAAAAACGTCTCCGTTAGCCGGTGAATCCGATAACGCCGTTGGTCAAGATCGCCGCCCACTTCGACCAGGGAAAGTTTAACCAACTGCTTCAGCGCGTGATTGAGTTCGTCTTTTTCAAGTTCACTCACCGCGACGAGCTGGTCAAAAGTTCCCCCTTGAGCCAGGGGCATAACCAACAAAACCTCCTGGCTGGGTTTATCCAGGCCCTGCCAGGCTTGCCAGTAGATGTAGGTATAAAGGTCGTCAATGGGTTTGCCCTGGGCTTGCTTAAGGCTTTCTAATACCTGGGATAAAGGCAAAACAGAGAGCTGCCCTACCACCAACTTTAGGGCTAGGGGATTGCCGCCGGTGACGTTATAAATATCACTCAGATGAGTCTCAGAAGCATTAGCCAATGCCGTAACCCCGCGAATTTCAGCTTCGTATTGAAGCAGGTCTAGGGCATCTACCTGGGTGAGTTCCTTCAGGGTAAGACAAAAGACCTCAAGATAGGCGTGTAAGCTGTGACGGCTGGTTAGCAGGAATTTAGTAGGATTAGCCAGTTGGCGGAGGAAAGGGAGGAGGGTTTGATAGTCGGCCACCGTTTCGAGATTGTCCACCACAATGAGATACGGCCGTTCTTTGAGTAAATGGGTCAAGAGGAGCTTCTTTTCCTCGGCCGGGCGAGCCAGAGAGAGGTTAGGGTCGAGCTGTTCCAGCAGCGAATTGGTTAACGTATTGGGATCCAAAGCGGGGTGGGAAGTGAATTCTAGCCCGATTTGGGGCAAAAACTCTTCTTGCTTGGCGCTGACCCAGACTATATCCTCGAACCGGCCCGTTGGCATAATCTCTCGGGTTACAGCCGCTGCGAGGCTGGTTTTACCGATTCCCCCAATCCCATCAATCGAAATCAACCACGGGGCGCCGGTTTGTTTGAGAAGCAGATGAAGTTGTTGCTGAGCCTGGCTTACGCCGAAAAGCCGTTGGTCCGGCAATGCGGCCAAT
Organism: Chloroflexota bacterium; assembly: GCA_016860845.1. Next base: position 88,128 of record BOKF01000006.1, on the reverse strand, counting down.
CGTTTTAGGATAGCTTGAGAGTTGGCTGAAGGACTGGTCGAAGAGGAAGTCAGGACGTCCTCACCGGGAAAAAGTCGTTGCAACTCGGCCTGGCCGAGTTTGTAGCCCAGGAGTGAGAGCCACTGCTGGGCCTCCTTAGCGGTGAGCTGATCAGCGAAGATCTCAACCAGACGCAAGGCCGACGCCCGATCTGGTACCCATCTCCGTCCCCGGTGTTGATAGGCCCGTTCCCAGATTGAGATCATCTCGGCAGTGGTAGGTAACTGTCGAGCGAGGCCGTCCTGGGTTAGCCCACTGCTTTTTCTCAATTCTCGCAATTTTTGGCCGAATATTTCCAGACTCACGAATATCCTCACGAGAACTGCATAACTACTGCATGGCTTTTGTATCTGGGATGAGGAGGGTTTATTTGATATGATGTTGTTGCATCAGATGGTATAGGTTTATACAGATACGCATAAGCCAATACCTCTAAACTAGAACTTGTCTTCCATTATGCCTTCTTTTTGCCAAATTCGCCAGTCATTCTCGTCGGGTGAGACCCCAGCCCAAGGCCCTACCAGCTAAAGGGGGTAACTATTATGAGGGAAATTTTTACCGTTCAAGAGGTCGCGGATTACTTAAAAGTCAGCCGCAGTACGGTGTGGCGGTGGTGTAATGAAGGGAAACTTGTAGCTTTTAAGGCGGGGCGGGGATGGCGCGTTCGCCAGTCGGATTTAGAAAAAATGCTGGGGCAAGCACTTGAAGAGGCAGATGTAGAAGAGTTGAGGATGATAGCCAGGGCTGATAATCCATAAATGCTTCATGGTTCTATCCTCGCTATCTGAGAGGCGTTTTTGTGAGCAAGGAGCGGCTAGTAATGAGGCTAACCCGAGATACCAACAAGATTTGGCTGCTGGAATTCTTTGGCACTATTGATCAAGGAGTTTTTCTCCAAATAACGGATACTAAAATCCCAGCCATTTTGAAGATTCTGGAGCAGAGTGAAGTAGGCAAACTGATCGTTGATTTAACTACAACTGGAGACTTCGATTCGCGAGGGTTGGAGTTCCTACGCCAGATGCACCGACAACTGGCAGGACGAAATATCCCCATTATTCTGCACAATCCGAGCACTCATTTGAGACAGGTGCTGCGAATTATGCAGTTTGACCGGATGTTTGGAATTGAATTCGATAATGATTTTTAGTGTCACTTCAAGCATAGTTTGGCCGGGACATACAAGCATAGTTTGGCCGGATTCCGGGTAATAATGGAGGTAAGTTGCCCTAGTTGGGAGGCAGATTACAAGCATAGTTTGGCCGATAGTCCGTTATAACCTGATCTCAGCATTGATGTTCTTGATGACAACCACTACCAGTTCAGATGACCATCTGTGAACCAATTGGGTTACTTTAAAGGGAATTCTACTGAAAGAAGGCGCTGGCCGAGTTCAATTGCTCCAACCTATGCCTGGTGGCTCTAAAAATCTGCCCCGACTTTCTCAAAGCATAGTTTGGCTGGGGCAGATTCAAAGCATAGTTTGGCCGCGCCGGCCAAACTATGGTTGAAGTCACATTTAGATAGTACAAAATATTGCAAAACGAATAATATTGGCATGAAACTGAAATGATTTTGGCTTATTTTTCGTGTTATACTTTTTGCTAAGTATCAGGAACATTTAAGATGTGCTATTTATCCCGTTTAATGATGACATTTGTTACTGGATTTAACAATAGCTTCTTGATACATTCAAACTATCTCCTTCCAGCCGTTAAAATCTTCAATCAAAATTATCAAGGACAAGGAAGTCCATGAGTCGAGATTATTTTCTCCAGAACATCCGCGCTTTGCTGACTGAGGGGTTCACCGACGAAGAACTGCGCCGTCTCTGTTATGACCTGCCTGACTTTAGACCTGTTTATGAGCAGTTAGCCCGAGATACTGGTAAAGCCAGAATTATTGACCACCTGCTCGAACATAGTGAGCGAAAGGTACTGCTTGAATCCCTCCTCAATCTGGCTAAAAGTCTAAATCCAGAAAAGTACGAACAACACAAACCTTACCACTTTCCTTCTTCTGATCCACCTCTGTTGAGTGGACCGGTAAAAGAGTCAGTCCCTATCCCAACCCCCGCTAAATCCTATTCAGAAAATCAAGAAGATACAGCCATCCCACGCACCTTACCTGGAAGAGAACCTCATATTGTCAATCCAAACAGGTTATCGCTACCTCCCGTCTCAGAAACTATCTTGAAGCAGATGTTCGCTGGTTACCGGCGAGTCATCGTCGAAAAGGAATTCGGCGGCGGTTTTAGTGGAGGGCGAGTTTTTCTGTTGCGACCTATTCGCAATGAGGGCCGGCCTGAATTGCCGGCAGTCGTCAAAGTAGCCTCGGTCAGCTTGATTAAAAAAGAGTGGCAAGTTTATCAGGATTTTATTCAGGACCGTCTGCCTAACGCAGTTGGTATGCGTGACACACCTGTTTCACCATCAGATAGCGATTGGGCTGGCTTGCGCTACCCACTAGTAGGGGGCGGCACTTTTGCCTTTCAAAGTCTGAGAGACTATTGCCGGACAGCTATGGTCGAGGATATTCGTTTTGTAGTCGAAAAACGGTTACTGAAAGCCATTGAGTCGTTGCTACAATTTAATCGGGTTCACGCCTCCTTCTCCCTCCAGGCAAGTTATGATTCGCTGCTGCCGCTGAACGTGCTTATTCAACCCGGTGCAGTCCCTGCAAGGACGAAACCTGTGATGTTAACGCCACAAGCTTTACCGGATGCTCCTCTCAAACAAGGAGACTATGTGCATCTGGAAGGTTTTGTTGTGACTAAAGTTGACCTGGTTGATGGTACAGTGACGCTTAATGTACCAACTTCACCAAACGACCCGCCGGCTTCTTACAGCCTACGGCTAAAATCCGTAGAAGGGTTAGCATCGTTTCGGGCTGATCAACTTGTCAAATCAATTGAAGGGATTGTGCTAGAAACACGCCAGGAACGTTTGGAAGCGGAGGCAATGCGTGCTTTGGGAGCAGGTTTCAATCCGATGTATGAAACATTAACCTTGCCTGATGGGACAAAGTTGCCCAATCCTCTGCTCAAATTACCCAACATCTTAATTCAATTGCCCCACGTACGGGTGGGCACAATTCACGGCGATTTGAATATGGAGAATGTTCTGGTTGATCCGGCCATCCGTGAGATCAACCTCATTGATTTCGCCGCTGCTCGCGAAGACCACGTCCTGCACGATTTTCTACGCTTGGAGACCGAAATTGTGACCAAGCTGATTCCGGAGCTTCTGGCCAAAGCCAATCTGGGAGCAGGCATCATTCGTCCGTTTTATGAGGAGTTGCATCGGTTCATACGTAATCCATCGCAAGCTGCCTCACCCGAACTGCCTCATCTCACGTTGGTCAAGCCTTTTACCATGTTAGTTGGTATCCGCAAGGCGGCTAGTAGGTACTTTTTTAACTCGGACGATTGGACGGAGTATTATCAAGGGCTGGTTTTGTATCTACTAGGGGCGTTAAAGTTCGGGAATCTGGACCGAATGGCTGAAGCGCCCGCTCCATTGTCCAAGCAGGTCGCTTTCTTAGGAGCGGCAGTAGTAGTGAGGGGGATGGAGGAACAACCGATCCACTCTGTCGCGGGCACCGCGAGGCAAACGAATATGATCGAAAGTTCTTCAGGACTGCAAGCGGAGAAGATATTTGATATCGCTGGGATACGAGAATTATTAGCTGTCGCATTGGACAGCCATGATTTAATTGACTTATGCCAAAATTATTTCCTAGAAGTTCATAAAGAGTTTAGCCCGGAAATGGGCAACAGGATGCGGAGACGGCTCTTAATTGACTATTGCGAACGTCATAATCAACTGCGGCAGTTAGTAAGTTATATCCGAACAATTAATTCTGAAAAATATCACGAATATTTTCCTCGTCTGGTGAAACCACTCTTAAGTAAGTTTGAGTCTAAAAAAAATGAAGACCATATCCAGGTCGCAAAAACATTGGGAGAATTGGGTGAACCGGGAGCCATTCCCCTACTAAAGACTCAATTGCTTAAGCAACAAAACCCAGATGTCGGTTACTGGCTGGCCATAGCAATTGGCCAGATTGGAGGACCTGATGCAGAAGAAGCGTTAACTGAAATTGAACAACAGTTACTTAGCCAGGAGACTGATCCTTTCACCTTATTGGGTGTTGAAGATGCCCAGAGACTGGCTAAAACTAAAACAGGGTCCCCAGGCGCAACTCTGTTTTAGATCACCAATTATCTAAACATAGTCACTCTTTAAGGGAGGTTATGAAATGAGAACACTATTTAATCGTTTAAGGTTCAACTGGCTATTCGTAGCTTTGATCTGGCTCTTGCTTCTGGGCGGAGTCATCGGAGCTCGTAACCCCTCAGATACATCTGTTTCGCTACTCACTGCTAACCAAACCGGCAAAATAATCCAGGGGGCGGAAGGTGAGATAACCAAGATTGCCGAAGCCATTCTTGAGGGTGATTTGGGAGAGGTCAGTGTAGTAGGAGATAGTGCTTCCCCTAAGAAAGTGATCGTTTTTGAAGAACGACATGACTCTCGGGCCGGTCAACTCGAAATCGCCATCATGCTGCTGCGCCTGTATGAGGATTATGGGATGAGATACATAGCCCTGGAAGGCGCCTTGGCCAAAGATGGCTCCCTGGATGCTTCAGGGTATCACCAGTTGGCCGATAGTGATACTGTCGCAGACATCGCCGTCCAGACACTCAGGGAGGGAGAAATTAGTGGCGCCGAGTTTATGGCGATGGCCTTTCCCAATGTCACTGTTCAAGGCATAGAAGTCGCAGAGGAATACGCCGTTGAAATGGGAGAAAATGCCGGTTCAGCCCCAACGTTATACCTGTTTTATACTGCACTGCCATCTCTAACCGATGATGAGGCCACTAAAATCAATGGGCTCCTTGAAGCGGAAAAGATCTTGGAGGCCATTGAGTTTGCTATTAGCACAGATGAATGGACTCAGAGCCGGTATAAACAACTCACCGAGGGCGCCTCAGTTGTTCCTATAGAAGATCTGATAAAAACATTGGATGAGATCGAGGCCAAAGCTACTGAAGTAGGCGCAAATGTAGATGCAGAGTTACAGGCAAGCTTTCAGGATTATAAACACTTCTTTGAGATCGCTTCCCAGCGCAGCGATACAATGGTGAATAACACCCTGATGTTGCTCGATAAACATCCAGACGCGCCCATTGCTATGATCATTGGAGCGGCCCATACGGCCAAAGTCTCTGATTTATTAAACAGTCAAGGGATAGCTCATGTTGTAATCAGGCCAAAAGCTTTAGTGATAGAGGAGCCTGGTGAACTGAGTTTCGAGGTCTACGATCGTAAGCTGCAAGCCTTGTCTGTAGATGAAGCAGGTAGTCTTGGCGCTTTGCTAGACGGCCGCAAGAAACCTCAACCTGTCATATCGCAACCATGGTCCCGAGCTAAAGCCGAAGTAAAAGTAGTAGCCGTACGCCTGGCTCGAGCCGTCGCCGGGGGTGCTAAACCGCCTTTTAATAACCCCCCTTACGATCTCCAAACTGAATTTGCCAATTATTCCCATGTTACTGTCAATTGGGACTCGATCGTTGTTGAAAAGCCTGAGGTGATTTTCAGTGTTAACGTCAAAATTGGGGGAGCTACCCAAACCATTTGGGGGCGAGTTGTTCAAACGGATGAAACAATTGGTAAGCCTACAGATATATCCTTAGAGCAATCACTGTTGCAAGCACTTGAAGATGTCAGACATAAGACGTTGGAACAACTTTTATCGGAGGCGCTTAAGAATGTAAAAAGCAAAGCTAGCCCAGAGATATTGAAGCAACTTTTGACCGAAGCCCTTGATGAGACGCAGCAGGCAGCTAACGCGGAGCCTCTAGAACAACTTTTGTCGGAAGCGCTTAAGAATGTGCAGAGCGAAGCGAACCCAGAGACATTAGAGCAACTTTTATTCGAGGCGCTTGAGATGGTAAAAAGTAATAAGACTTTGAACCATCTTTTGTTGGAGGCGCTTGATAGTACGAGAAATGAAGCAAACCCCGAAATGTTAGAGCAACTTTTGTCCGAGGCGCTCGATAAGGCCCAAGGTGAAGCTAACGCGGAAGCTTTAAAGAAAGTCCTGTCAAAAGCGCTTGATAATGTAAGAGATAAGGCTGACCCCGAGACTCTAGAGCAAAACTTGTCAGAAGCGCTCAATGAAGACCCAACGGTTATTCAGATTACGCCTGATATTAATGCTAAATTCTCAAATAGCAAACAGGGTGTTAGCAAGCCTGTTAGCCAGAGTTAAAACAGATGACTGGCTGCCCACGAAAAACCTACTTGAGGAGAAAGTAGGCTAGACCTTGGAGTAATAGCTCCTTCCCCCTTCATTCGTATCTATAAATCAAGGGGGAAGGCTCAATTTAGGGTTATCGTTATGATGATGGATAAGCCAACAGTTTTTGTAAGAGCTAAAGCTAACAAAATATCTGTCGCAGAAACTTATTCTTACCAAGCTGATATACGTGATGATACCTCCGTATCTTTTAAAGAAGCCAGTGGCGAAATTAAGGTTGAATTTTTGTATGATGGCGAAGGTCAGGATTGGAGACGAAGGCTGCATCTTGCCAAAAAGGAGTTATTTGACGATTGGAAATCTTTTGAACATTTTAGCGGGGAGATCCAAGACTTCTACAGTCCGAGGTTTCTGGCCTGGTTGGTTAGAGGGCTCAAATTACTCCGGCTCTGGAGGCGAATTGAGAAAACTTTATTGGGAAGTTGGGACGATAGAAGATCCTTTGGTCTCGCAGCTATGAGTGATGCAGAGAAGTATAGTAGGGCTCATCAAATGGCTTGGGTAGGTTACTTAACTTTACAGGGATATCAACATCCAAATTTTGAAGAAAATTGGCCGGAAAATAAGCCAATCAACTTGGAAATTCCCATTGATAATTTGGAACAAAAGTTAGCCCAAAGCCAAAAATATGAATTGTGTTTCAAATATTCCTTACAGAAAGTTGAAGCACCGTCTGTTCGTTTAGGAGATGTGAGCTTGACCGATGAAGGCTCGGACTATAGAGATTACTGGTTGGGGTCAGAACTGGTCAGTAGCGGTCGCTTTGAGGAGTTATACGCCAAGCATGATGAAGTTCTACAATTGAAAATAGATTTAGAAGTTGACGGCGGCCCACCTCAGGTTGAAGTCGATGGTAAAATTCCTCGAAAGATTATCAAAGAGTGGTGGGAAACAGGGAAAAAATCAAAATGGGGAGCAGGCCAAAAAGAGGATGAAGAAGATAAAGTCCAGGAAAAAGTAGATGATGATGAAGAGCACCCTCTTAAGGAACAGATTCATTGCATGAAGGGACTTTGTAGTGTGGAAAAATTGGCTTGGGTGCTTAAGTCTCTGGCTAAACGAGGAGGCTATTTGCTGATTAAATTGGATAAGCCGGATGATTTTGAGGAACTGAAAAAATGTTTGTTAAAAGCTGTTTTTTTCTACCCCTCATTTGTGCCCATTTTTATGCCGTACGAACACGAGTACGAGGAACTGATAGTTGTTCCAGTGCCGATGCTGTCAAAAGGCTCATCTGACTATCGCGAAAGTCACTTGTATATTAAAAGCCATGTTCAGTCTAACGATACCCAGACCGAAATTGTTGTTAAAGTAGAGGATACTGAACAACTAGCTAAAACACTCACGGCTTTTGCTAATGGTATGGGGGGAAAGATAAGCCTAAGCCTCCAGCCGGAGCACGATGAAAAGATCATTGTTGATTTAGTCCATAAGGCTTTATCACGCTGCCAACCTCGTTTTGATTGGTGGGATGAACGGGTTATCAGATTTGCAACCGGGAAACGGGGTGAACTCCTCATCTATGTTCAACGCGCTAATGCCAAGGTCTATAGTGTCGCTGGCATTGTCTATAGATGGGAAGAGGGTATCATAAAAGAGCTGGATATAAATGAAAGTTATGAATTCATCAAGGAACGTTGTTTGATAGACCATCCTCTCGTGATTATCCCGCCTGTTATTTCCTTTGCTTGTATTAAATGGCCTAATTTCGATGCGCGTGAGTCAGTGGGGGTACGCTTTGATTCGCAACAACAAGTTATAGAGTGGTCGGAGGAAATCCAGTTTAAGCAATTGCCTGATCATAGATTCCGGGTAAGTCTACCCCTCTTGATAAATCGGCCAGTGGAGTTATATCGACAAAAGGAAATTACGGGACAAGTTCATCTTGAGCTTAAAGGGCGAGTTCTCTCAGGACTTGAAGTAAATTATTTTGATACTTTAGGGATACAGCGTCCCCATCCCCAGGGAGGAATACCTGTTATAGAGAAAACAAGTAAAGTGATTCTGAATTTTAGTGTTATGCTTAAACCAATTTTTCAACGTAAATGGGCGACAACCAAGCGACAACTTGAATTTGATGGAATTCTGCTTGACCGTGATCGTTTAAAGGATATTCAGAGTATGTTAGCCGACTTGGGTCTTGAAAATGTCACAATAGAACGGATAAATCTTGCCCAGAAAGAATGGAGGATTTCTTTTAAAGCAGACTCAACACGAGATATTATAGATCATGAGTATTTGATCAAGGCTCGCTGCCCCGGTTTATTAGAGGTCACACTCCATGTTGTCGGACAGCTTATTACCATTCGCCGAGAACGGACAGAATATAGCCGTCTTGATCGGATGTCCGTCCAGACAGGTAAAATGCGTATCACCATTATCGGAGCCATAAGGGGGGAGTCGCTTCAAGAATTGTCCGTGTTATTGAATCGTCTGCAACAACTACTCAAAGAACGCTTCAATGCCATTCGTTTCCAAGTGGCATGAAAATACGGTCAAGAGAGGTGAATTGTGGGAGGATTAACCAAGTTACCAACAAGCAATGGTCATTCGGCAGACGAGCAAGCATCCAAAACCCTCGATAAACCGGCAACGCTTACAGTATCTGGAATTCTAGGACCAAGTAATTGGTGCACAGTTAAGTGCTATCATTGTTATGGGTATGATGTTGATTCGATTTGCCACCATACAGGAAGATTTCTCTGTAAAAGATGCAGTAAGAAGAGTTCGAGTAGATTTTTCACCGACACTGTCTTTACTTATTTGAAGCCTTTAAAAAGCCAACTAAAACAGGCAGCTCATTCGCCCGAATTTTTTCATCACGATCAATTAACTTCGCTAATTTGGATTTTAGCTGCTTCAACGGTTGCTTTCGTTATTCTGGTCGGAGTCTGGCTGAGGCTCAATTGGTTTCAAGTGATTGAAACGCCCAGATATATTGGACTCTATGGCATAGGTATATTTATTGGCATCTGGTTAAGCAAGTTGGTATTAGACTACTATCTACCCAAAAGTCTAACCTATCCATTCGGACTGCCTCTGTTTGCCAAAATCAGTGTGGAGTTGAAGGAACAGGTACAAGCTGATTTTAATATCACCGGTGCTCAGTATCTCAATCTGAATCCGGCAGCCAGGGGGGTGATACAAGTTACAATGAAAGTGACTCCTGATGACCTGCTGCGATACGAAAGCGCATTACTGTCTAAAGGTGCCTCAAGCGATAATCCCCTTCAATTCCACGCCGGATTTGTTGTCCTTGAAACTCTCAAAAATGTTGAGTTTATTAGACCGGTAGGGCATCGCAAAAATAATGTGTTAATTCTTACTACAAAAGTTGATCCCGAAACCTTCAAAACCCGCTGCCGTGAAGGAAAAATTTTTGAGTTGGCCGAACCATACTGGATTCAAACGGACGCATTAAAGATAGGGCCTCCATATGATAAAGAATTTCCTCTATCAATTAAACCAAGACTGGAAAACGGTAATCGCCGCTTGCGGATAATAGTGGAAGCACCAATTGAGCTGATAGTCGAGTATCCACAAAGCAATCGAGCAAAAGAGAGAAAAGGGAAACAAGGATTGAAGGGTAGGCCAATTCTCAAGTCTCTAACCTTACATATTCCAACCGATTGCGAGGTAGAGAATACTTCAGGTCATTTTGATCGGCAATCCCGAACAGTAACTTGGCGGAATAAGACCATTGATGTTCCTCCAGTATTTTCTGTTTTCATCGAGTTTCAGCAAGCTCTTGGAAAAAAAATACCATTCAATGGAGAGTATAGTATTATCATTGACAACTGGACAATTTCTCAAATGCACGTTGCTCAAGATGTTACAGCCCAAGGCAAGCCTTTTATTCGCCTGGCAAACGGCCTGCGAAGTTCGATAAATGATGATAATGGTAAAGAGCAGGAGCAGTTAACCCCGATTGTAAAGCATAGCACGGCAATTGAAGGAAAATTCTGCCTTAACACCAATTATCTCTTATCTCAACAAGTACAGACTGAATCAAATTTGTTTTCAAAGGTTGATGAACCAGCTGAGATGAGTAGCAAAGAGAAGCTAATGGTTATGCCTAATCACGAGGTAATTAATGTCCTGATTGAGGCTCTTACTTCCGAAAAAGTCTTTATTAAGCAGGTGACAGAAACACGGGGCCCGTTAAAAGAGACTGACATGGGAAGTTATCAAACCCGCTACTGGGAAATCACCGGCAAATATTATCTGGACACTCTACACCCGGCCAATCTACATCTGGTAATCACAGGGGAAGGGCCTTTATTTAATCGGCCTAATTGTGAGGGAAACTTGGTCTTTGAATTGAGTTTGCGCGCCAATATAGAAGTAGGTGACCCCGAAACACCTAAGCGATTGAAGAAGGAACACAAAAAATTTGTAGATATTATTAGGATTGCGGCTTATAAAGGACGGCAAGTTGACTATCTTGGTCGGCGTATTTTGGGCTGGCAGCTAGAAGAGCATTTTGAAAAGGATCTTGAAGCAGTTCTTGGTGCAGACCAAGTAGCTGTCATCTTAAATGGCCATAATACGTCCAGACGAGGTTACATTTTCAGTACCCCAGTTACAGGGCCTAATTTACCACCAAAACTAGCTCAACTTTGGGAATTACGAAGATACCCACAGTTACCAACGGTACAGATACCCGGATATAAGTGGGTTGATAAATGGCGGTTGCTTACGATATTAGAGGAAAATGCCAGCTAAATGCAGTAGAAAAATTAATTGTGTGTAAACAGAAACTACTTGAAGGAAAGGCCGAGACTAATGGCGACCAGGCATTCCTTATATATTAAAATTGAGGAGAAACAAGAAATGCTTGTCGGTAACAATGGGTTGACCCTTGTTATCGGTAATGATAGTGCCTTAATAAGCCACGACCGCGTTGTAATTAGATTCACTACCCCACCTGACATTGAGATACGTCCTGAGAAGATAGATATATCTCCTCTTCAAGCCAACTCGGTGAAGTTAATACCAATCACATTATATGCTAATCAAGCGGGTAAGTATGAGATCAAAGTACAAGTTAGCGCTTTTCCTACCCCTGTAGAAGGGTTTTTGACCACAGCGCTTCAGTTCGATATAGCACCGCAACCCGATACCTCCCCGTTCGTAAGGAGGACATCTATCTTCGATGAAATGATAACTTCGTTCAAAACGACAGGTAATTACTTCGCTGATGCTGAAGGTCAGCAACCCTCAAGCCCTTCTCCAGTTGAGAATGCTGCAGATGCACAACTGGAGGGCATGTTCGATACTGCCACAATACGAGAATTACTTGTAATGGCTCTTAGTGAGAGTGATTTAATTGATCTTTGTCATGATTACTTTCCCAAAGTATACACAGAATTCAGCGAGGGCATGAAAAATAGTACACGCAGGCACCTGTTAATCGAATACTGCCAACTTCATAACCTTTTACCAAAATTAATTCAGCATATACGGATAATTAATCCCGAAAAGTACAGTGATTATTTTCCTCGTCTGGCGGGGCCACTTTTGGATAGATTTGAGTCCCGAATCGATATAGACCATATTCAAGCCGCTCAAATGCTGGGACAACTTGGTAAATCGGAAGCCATTCGCCTATTAGAAGCCCAACTATTTGGATCACAAAATCCAGATGTCGGTTACCGATTGGTGGTAGCGATAGGGAGGATTGGGGGACCTAATGCAAGTGAGGCGCTGGAAAGAATTCAAAGACAATTAAGCGGTCAGAATACTGATCCTAGCATTTTATTGGGTATTGAAGATGCTAGGAGATTGCTGAAGTTGGTCGAATGAAAGTGAATTCTGCTAGTCCTCTCCTTTATATTTGCACAGCTTTAGGTTGGAGAAAAATATCACTCGCAGAATTGTATTTACCGAGCATTTACAAGTGATGGTTATGAGCTGTCAATTAAAGTCAGGCACAGGTATTCTCTCTTCTGCAATTGTTTGACCTCATTACTGATGAAAACTCCAGTCAAAAAACGCCGGTCAGTGATTATTTTAAGTTCAGTTCTAGGCTTGACGTTGATAGCAACTCAAGCCAAATCAATCAGGCCAGATAGTGATATTTCTGCTCATTATCCAAAAACCGTTATCACAGCCAACTATACTTGTGGAATTAGCATTAACCCTGCTGTACCTACAATAACTGATACCATCCAAGTTAGGGCAGGTGGGGAATGGCCCGATACTTGCGTGCCGCAATTTTCATCCTATCAAATGACCAATAGTGAGATAAGACTGGATTTTACACGTCCAATTACTATAGGTGCGTGCGCTTCTATGGTGTCAAGCTGGGGACATACCATTGAAGTGGGTGTTTTGCCTAGTGGTGTCTACACAGCTGCAGCGCGCATTAATAATGTTACTTGTGCTTCTAAAACGTTTGTTGTTTTTACAGAGACAAGGAAACTCTACTTGCCCCTCATTACTAAATAATGAGAGGGCTAGGCGAGCGGCTCGGCTTCGGGCTTGGTGAGAGCCGGAGGTCCTGGACGGCCTTATACGATTTAAATGCTCACCAACTAGGTCAAAATACTGTCTGTTTCCCGCGTTACACAAGTTTAACTCAAACGAAGGTGGCAATTATGAAACAGTGGTCATCTAATGTTAGACGTCTCTGTCGTGTCTTGGTAATGACCTGTCTCACGGGACTGATCTTCGTACCCGTTATTGTATTTTCCGCTTCCTTTTCACCGAATGCGTGTGGTGATGGAAGGGGGGACAAGATTTTGGAAGATTTCGGTTCAACAACAGTTTTCACTCCTGTCTTTAAGGCTGACCCATCGATACCCGACCCGACTTTGAGCATTGTGTCCGGTTGTCACGGCCAGGCGCTTGCCTTTGGTTATGACCTCACCAATGCAAATTCGAATGGTGAAAGCTGGATTGTTCTCCAGCGAACGATACCGGTCACGGACCTGACCCAATTCACCCACATTCGTTTAGCTCTTCGCGGTTCTAACGTAAATAGCCACGAAAATGTCGAGATAAAACTTTGGGATGGCCACCAGCTGTATGCCATTACTTTAAAAAGTATGACCGATCTGCCTGTTTGGCGGCCCATCTATATTGATCTTCGCGAACTTACCAACGTCGGCACAATCAACCTGGCAACCATTTCCCGCTTCGAGATCGCTGTTGTCCGGTGTTCTACCGATTGCGAGGTTCCTGATGTGCCTGGTGTTCCGACACCAAACGAACACGTGGGCACCTTGTATTTGGATGAGTTTGGGTTAGTCAACCTGAAGCCTGGGACGCCTAATCGCCTGGTTGAAACTGGTTTTGAGAGTGTAGAACTGAACCGAGTCGTAGCGGAGGCAGCCGCGACTGCCATACACACCAGGATCAGTTCGTCTGATCCTACCACCGGTTTGGTTCCATCTTGGTTTTCCGAACCGACCCCCAATTACAATACCTACGTTCAGGCCGAGGCGTTGCTGGTATTTATTTACGAGTACGAACAGACTGGCAGTATCGCATACCGTGATGCGGCCCGCAATCTGGCGCGTAAACTCCTAAGTCTCCAGATTCCTATGGGAAAGACCAATGCTGGGGCTTGGTATACCTCCTACGACCAGACTTTACAGCCACCATACCACCCTCTCCCAACACCTCAACCTTGCGATGGAAACGAGGCAATGATGTCGGTGGGAGGGAATTTAGTTGCCAACAACATTGATGCTTGTGAATGGGTCGGCAATGTCGGTTGGGTACTTATTGCTTTAAGTAAGCTGCAACGAAGCGGTTTGTACGATGATCCAGTAGCACTTAGTGATGCTCTAAACCGAGGGGCAGGATGGGTGATTGGACAGTTTGGTCGTAATCCTGGATATCCGGTTTTGATTTCCCTTGGGATAGAAGGCAATATTTCAGCATATTTTGGACTGCTCGCATCAGGGAAGCAACAAGAGGCAGCCCAACTGGGCAACGCCATTTTTCAGTTTGGTTGGGATCCGGTACAGCGGCGAATGAAACCAGGAGTTGGTTCTACCGACGCCGCGACTGCAATGGATGTCAGCGGAAGCTGGGGGGTGACACTCCTTCGCTCGTTAGGGAAGACACAGGAAGCGTTAGACTCGCAGGGCTATTCGGCGACGGTGCTGCGGACAAGCTCGTTTAGTGGAACTATTCTTGGATATGGAGACATCGCTGGACCATTTACTGTAGCAATTGAATTTACGGGTCAGGCAGCGGTCGCTGGTATCAAAGATGCCGACTTCGTTATGCGTCAGATTTATCCACTCCAAAGACAACCTAACAAAGCCTACGCGGGAGCCTTTCCTGGTGCAGCAGATCATTGGTATGGTGGCTCATTACCCCCCTGGAACACTACTATGCCTGGGGTTTCTCCGACAGCGTGGGTATACTTTGCGGCCTCCTGCATTGATCCTCTACGAGAGGCATACCTCTGCAAAGTATATCTGCCTGTGATTCTGAAATAAAACCCCGACCTCTCCTTAAAAGAGGATTTGAGGAAGGAAATGCGATTTGTAGTTGCCTGCTCAGTAATCGTAAGGTTAAGGTAAAGCCGAAAAAGGAACGAATCGACGCCATTTCCTCTTTTCCAGTTTGGTACGGTGAGGCAGAAAGGCCAGTACCTTTGCCTCTGCCATTCAATCGTGCAATCGCCTATAATGAGATTAGGTGGACTCCGATCATCAACTCAACGACCAGCTTCCCTTGATCTGGCAGCAGGTGCAGTCTTTCTTGCTGTTAGGAGATTAATAGCCTTACGCGGATGCAAGCAGAATTTTGAGCAAGGAGGTAACGATGGATCTTTTCAGCGCCTTCACCCTGGGCAGCCTGCCGCTATTATCCAGGGCTGAAACCCGCTCTATCTCGGCCGAGAACCCTACCGGCGAAAAAGGCGGCGGGACCAGAGCCGTACCGGATGAGGGTAACCCGGCTCGGCGGCTGGGCCAGGGCTGGAAAGTGCGACCCTGCATTACCCTGCCGCCCGGTCTTACGACCCTGGCCGATATTGCCGGCCCCGGCCAAATTCAGCACATCTGGATCACGGTGGACCCCAAAGCCTACCGCGAAACGGTCCTGCGGGCTTATTGGGATGACGAGCCGATCCCGTCCCTCGAAGTCCCCCTGGGCGATTTCTTCTGCAACGGTCACGGTTTGCGGTACCGGGTCAACTCGCTGCCGGTGGTGGTCAATCCCAGCGGCGGCTTCAACTGTTACTGGCCGATGCCCTTCCACCGCCGCGCCCGAATCACCATTGATAACCAGCGCTCTCAGCCTATCGAGGATTTTTTCTACCAGATTACCTATACCCTGACCGACCTGCCCGCCCAGGCGGCCACCTTCCACGCCCAGTGGCGCCGCTCCCTGACCCGCCGCGAGCAGCCGGAACATACTGTCCTGGATCACATCCACGGCCAGGGCCATTATGTCGGCACCTTCCTGGCCTGGACCCAACTATCCAACGGCTGGTGGGGCGAGGGGGAGATCAAATTCTATCTGGACGGCGACCATGACTACCCGACCATCTGTGGCACGGGCACCGAGGATTATGTGGGTGGGGCCTGGTGTTTTGGTGGGGAGACCTACTCGACCCCGTTTCTGGGCTACCCGCTGTACCGCCAGGAACCGGGCGAGGTACCCCGCCACAGTCTCTACCGCTGGCACATCCCGGACCCGATCCGCTTCCGGCAGGATTTGAAAGTGACCATCCAGGCCTTGGGCTGGTGGCCGGACGGCACCTTCCAGCCACTGACAGACGATATTGCCTCGGTCGCTTACTGGTATCAGGCTGAACCTCACAGCCCTTTTCCCGAACTGCAACCGCTTTACGAGCGCTGGTCCCGCTGAAACCGAAGAGGCTAAATTCCGGTAATGTCCCTCAACTGCCTTGATGAGATTAGTTGATGAACGAGGCTATTGTCATCGGTGGTGGGATCGTGGGCATCTCCATTGCCTTCCACCTGGTTCGCCAGGGCGTGAAAACCACCTTGTTTGATCGCCAGGACCCCGGCCGAGCGACCGCGGCTGGGGCTGGTATTCTTTCGTCTGAACTCGGCCTCGAGACCGACCCCTACGCTGCTTTGGCCAGAGCAGCCCTGGCTTACTATCCCCAACTAGTGGCACAGTTGCCCGCCGGGCTAAACGGCGATACCGGCTTTGCTCGCTGTGGGGAACTGCTCGTGGCCGTCAGCGAGGATGAAGTAGTGCCTTTTGAACGGGTGCGCGAGCTTATCCTGGCCCAGCAGCGCCGGCAGCCTCCTCTGGGAAAAGCCCGACTGCTCTCTCCGGGAGAAGCGGCTGAACTATTTCCGGCGCTGGCCCCGGTACGAGGCGCGATCTACTTTGAGCAGGCGGGCCGGGTGGACGGTCGGCGGCTGACCCAGGCCATGCGCCGGGCGGCAGAACAAGCAGGCCTCCAGGTGCAGCCAGTTGGTGTAGAGCAATTGGTCATCACGGCTGGCCGCATCCAGGGGGTCGTAGCGGGCGGCGATACTTTCCCGGCAGACCGGGTGGCTATTGCCGGAGGCGCCTGGTCGGCGACCTTTGCCGCCCAATTAGGGCTGCCGCTCCTGGTTGAGCCACAGCGAGGCCAGCTCATTCACTTGAAGCTGCCGGATACGGAGACTGGCGCCTGGCCCATCGTCAGCGCCTTTCGAGGGCATTATCTGGTGCCCTGGCCCGATGGCCGGGTGGTGGCCGGGGCTACTCACGAGAGCGGGGTCGGCTTCAAGGCTCACCCTACCGTGAGTGGCCTTTATGAGGTCTTGCACGAGGCGCTGCGGGTCGCGCCCGGCTTGAGCCAGGCCGAATTGGTGGAAGTCCGGGTAGGCTTGCGCCCGGTCACGCCCGATGGCCTGCCCCTCATTGGACCGGTGCCAGGCGTAGACCAGCTCTATCTGGCTGCCGGTCACGGCGCGACCGGCTTGCATCTTGGCCCTTATACCGGGAAAGTGGTGGCCGACTGGATGCTCGGCCAGCCGGTTGAGCTTGACCTGAGCGCCTTTAATCTGGCCCGTTTTCTTTGAGAGTGAGGAGAAGATGCCCTACCAAAATCGGGTCACTCCCTTTGGACAGATCATCGCGGTGCCGCAACGTGGCACAATGATGGGCAATCGCGGCATCCTGCACAATACAAGCGGCCAACTCAAACGGGGGTGGACCACCAAAGCCTGGATTATCTGTTCCCTGACCCTCAGACCGGGACGACAGCCTTTACAGATGATGGCTCCCGGCCACTACACCCCACTCTTCTTCCTGGACGAGGCCATCGCTTTGGCGGCCGGTCATCGGCCTTGCGCCGAATGTCGCCGACCTGCCTATACTCATTTCAAATCCTTGTGGCTACAAGCAAATGCCGATTTGATCCAGCAGGCCAATCCGCCCATAGCTGCCATTGATGCGATCCTGCACCGAGAACGCCTGACCGAGCGCCGCGAAAAGCGGGTGTATCAGGCTCCTCTGGCCGCTCTACCCAATGGGACATTTATTTCTCTCGACGCCGCCGCATTCCTGGTATGGGAGAAGAGCCTGCTGCGCTGGTCGCCCGCTGGTTATGTCGAAATTCAATGCAAACCCGGTGGTACAGTAGTCAATGTCCTGACCCCACCTTCAGTGGTCAAGACCTTGGCCACCGGCTATGTGCCGGAGATCCACCCCTCAGTCAATCAATGGAGAGTTGATGAATAGAATAGTGATAACAACTGGAGATGTTTCTCTCCCTGCTGAGTTGAATGACAGGCCCCACGGCTCAACAAATCTGGGCGGCGCTGCCGCTTGAAGAGCAGGCCAATATCTGGGGCGATGAAATCTACTTCGAGATCCCCGTCCATGTTGGCCAGGAACCGGGCGCACGGGCTGAAGTCGAGGTGGGTGAATTAGGTTACTGGCCGCTGGGCCACGCCTTCTGCATCTTCTTTGGCCCAACGCCGGTCAGTACCGACGAGAAGCCGGCCGCTTACAGCCCGGTCAATATCCTGGGGCGTGTCTTGGGGGATGCTACTCAGTTTCGCGCCGTGCCGAGCGGCGCAAAAGTGCAGCTTGTCCGCGCCGAAGAGACAGACTAAGGGGAGCCTGCCCTCGCCGGAATGCCCTGGCTAGTCGGTTTGAGCCAGGACCTTTACGTGCCTGATGGTCGTTGCAACAGTCACCGGCAATTTGTAGCCACCACCCTGGACGGATAAGACCGGGCAACCGGCTCGACGCGCCAGGTCCAGTACAGAGCGGGTCAGAACTTCAAATTCCGGTTCCGTCCAGTTAGTGATCCCTCCGCCACAATCATCTTTGTGAGAGTCACAACCGGCAAAGAGCAAGATCAGGTCAGGGCTGAAGGGCAGCTCTTCCAGGACTTGCTGAAACACCTCAAGACTCTGCGCCGCTCTATAGAATTCACCAGGCAGGTTCATCTCGGCAAAGAAGGCATTGTCGAAAACATCGTGCAGCAAGGGGATATTGCCGTGGCCCACCTGCTGCCCGCCTTCGGTCGTTCCGGCTCGCAGGCTGGAGACTTTGGCCATATACAGATCAGCCACACTATAGATGCTGAGACAGTAGACGGTGTCATCATGGGCAAAATGGATGTCCCAGTCAATGATCAGCACCCTGGCTAAGCCAAGTTCCTGGGCATAGCGAGCAGTAGCTGTGTTCCCAATCCCGGTAGGCGTGATGACCACCCAGGCAGAAGCAAAAAGCTCGCTCCAGGTTCCCCCGTTTCATCTGCTCGACAGCCTCGAACATGCCACCCACGCCATACTGATAACCAGGCAGGCAGAACTCGTAGCTGCTGCATTCCAGGCTCAACCTGAGCAGTGGGCTGACCGGCTGTCCGGCGGCCATCAGCGCCAGCTGGTGCAAGTAATCCTCGGTGTGGACGCGACCATATTCTTCGTAAGCCGCCTGTCTGACCGGCAAAACGGGGTACTGACCCAGGGCTTCTACCAGCGCCTCCCGAATCTGCCTGTAGTGAGGAAAAGCGTAACCGAAGAACATGCCCGGGTACCAGGTTTGGCGGTGAGGCAGGTGTGAGGGTATAGATAGGTGACAAATTTTGGCATCAGTTTGAACCCAGCCCTGACTTGGTGAAGCTCACCTTTGGGGAAGATAGTTGACGTAAACCGGTTCCGGGTCGCCCTCATCCGGATAATGAATGACGCCGCTGAGGAGATAGCCTAATCTGACTAACAACGATGGCATCGGCAGATTGGAGAGATGGGTCGAGGTAAACAGCTTCTCCGTCTGGAAGACCGTTTCCAGATGTTGCATCAGCCGTAAGCCTGCGCCCCACCGGCGATAATCCGGATGGATGTACAACACCAAAATAAAGCCCTGCTCAAAAAAGGAGTATCTACTACCACATAGCCTACCACCTATTCATCATCAACCATCACAGAACACGTTCTGGCGTCCTGTTTTTCCGCCGAGCTATTTCTTGGAAAGGATCTCCAATAACCACTTTGATCTTGATAGTTTTTGATTTTGATAAAAAGTGCTGCCCATCAGCTACACTTGTTGTCCTTTCCAACCCGTGCTAGAATCATACAATTTAGCCGAGGAGGGTTAAAATTGGACCCATTGGAACATAACGATACCAATTCTCCGGCTGAATCCACTCCAACCACCCCATCCTATCGCTCTCTGGAACAAGGGGAGGTCGTAGATTTCTTTAGCGAAGCCCGGCCGGCCCATCTGGACCGGCTGATGTCGGATTTGGCTACCCTGGGCAATTTCCTTCACTATCAATCGCAAGCTCAACGGGGCGGTTTGGAGGCGTTAGCCGACAGTCTGCGCTTGCTGCAACTGATTGAAGAGGAACGGCTCGTCTACGGTCGAGGCATCATTGAAATTGATGGCCTCCATTACCGTTTTCAGGCCAAGTACGGCCGGGCGCCGCTGGTTGATCCGGTCGGGGTCATCCGGGCGGCTCAGACCCCCAACTGGGTGACCACAGAAGGTAGTGTCAAACTGACCGATAAAGGAGTTCGGATTCTGGGCGATCTGTTCCGCATTGTTCAGGATTGGTTTGCCTTCCATACCCGTGATTTTGTGCAGCAAAACCTCTACCTGGCCCAACGCGAGATGGAGAAGATCGCGGCGTATGATGACCTCGGTTTTAAGACCGATGCCCTTTCCCGCTCCATCTTCTTTTTACGGGAAAATATTGCCGATTTTCAAAAGAAACGGCACGACTATATCCTGCGCGGCACCGCTCCCGAACGGCTGCAGGCACTACGGGCGCGCTATGAACAGCTCATTAGCGATATTGATTTGCGCCTCAAGGCCGGCCAACTCCACGCCGAAGTGCATCGCCGGGCCATTGACGTGCGGATGACGGCCTTTGGGGTGGTATTTGAGGCGCTGAAGGACCTGTTTGCCGTGGCCGCCCAGCAAACCCGGGCCGCGGCTTCCATCCTGTCTGACGCGGCCTTTTACGACTACCTCGTCACCCATCTGGAAGGGGATGCCCTCGTGGCGGCCAGCCGGGCCACCGGCGATGTGTGGCTACCCCTGCAACTGCCCGTCGCGCCCGGCCAGCCCTTTGCCCGGGGCGCCGTCGCCGAAGTGCTGGGTGATCTGTTCGTGGCTCTTGAGCCGGGCGAAATGCCGGGCGAAGAAGTCGAGGGTGAAGAGCCGCTGGAGTTCTTTATTTCGCTGGACAAGGGTATCCTGAACCAGTTACCTGCCTTGGCCGCCGTACCCCTACCGGAAAGACTCTCTACCGTGCTGCAAACCTGGGATGACAACTACGAGCGGTTATGTGGTCTGATGGCCATTGGTCACCAGGAACAGGTGGGTGTAATGAATTTTCAGCCGGAGGGCTGTTTGTATGAAGATGAACGGATTATTATCTATGAAGATGGCACGCTGGAACGGCTGAAGGAGGTCAAGGATGAAAGGGAATCCCCGCTTTGAACGGGCTATAAAGCTGCTATTGATCGGCAGCAGTCAGCGGTACGGTATGCGCACCGAGCGCCTGCGCCAGATGGTGGGCGATCTGGCCGATTTTCAGACCTACCTCGAGGAACGCGGCTACAGCCAGATTTTTACTCTGGTGAGCGACGAGCAGTTGACCTATGCCGTGATCAGCGCCGCCGACTTTCCCGTGTCCGAAAGTCTGCCCATTTCCAATGGGGCGCTGGCCCTGGCCCTTTATGCCTGGAAGTTCCAGGCCCAGCACGGGCTGCCGGTAGACCACGCCCACCTGGTCGAGCGGTTTCAGTTCCACAAGCAGGCCAGCTCACGCATTAAACGCTATATGACCGAACTGGAACGGCTCGGTTGGTTAATCCATGAAGAAGCCGAAGGACAAACGACGTACAGCCTCACTGCGTTAGGCCGGCACTGTATGGGCCTCAATTTCCTGCAGCAGGTGGTCAAAGACAGCCAGGGTCGGGATGTCAGCCAGGCCGAAGTGGCCGAGTTTTTTGGCTTACCTGCGCCTGAGGCCAATCAGGCGATAGATGAAGAAGAACAGCCTACCTCGGACTTTAACGAGAGCCGAGGTTCGGCAGCGAAGTTAGCCATGTTTGATTGAAAGAGGCGAGCAAACTGATGATTCCAATTACGCTGCGTGTTCAGGGTGTGCGTGGTTTTCGCAATGAAACAATTCCGCTGGGGACCGGTAATGATGGCCGGGTATTGATTTTTGGGATTAATGGCAGTGGGAAGTCCACCGTAGTCATGTGCCTGAAACTGGTCCTGGGGCACGAGGTTGAACGGCTGGCCCAGAACTACCTGCCATATGGCAGCGAAAACCAGGTCAGCCGGACGGCCCGGATTGAGCTAGACATTGTGAACCCCGAAGGTCGTTTTTACAAAGCCGATTGGCCGGCCAAAATGACCCTGGGGGTTGAATTTGGCCTCCAGTACAACCGTGTGTTTCGCACCCATTATTTTATCAAAGAAGACATCCGCCAGGAGATTCCGCGGATTGGCGACCTGCGAGAAATTCTGGGCCGCGATCCGCTGTTTATTTCCACCGAAGACGCCATGATGTTTGTCACCCAGGGCCAGATTACCCGCTACATTGACACCACCCCGCACCGTCGCTACGAGGAAATCAAGGAAATCCTGGGGGTCGAAGACCTGGAGCGTAAGTGGGAGGAAGCCATTGACCAGCGCAAAGACGCTCACCGCCACCAGGCCGAAGCCCTGCGGGTACTGCAGCAGGCCGAGGAGATTCTGGCCCGCCGCCGGCGGCTGAAAGAGCAGTTTGAGGAACGAGCCTACCATCGTACCGAAGCGGCTCGGCTGTGGACCGACTATTACCAGCACGGGGCAGTCCAAACTGCCCGCCGGATTGTGAGCCTGCGGCAGGAACAGGCCATCCAGACCCGCGCCCAGCAAGCGGCCACTACTGAATTGTCCGCTATTCAGGCGGAGCAAGCCCGGCTGGAAGCAGAGCAGGCCGAACGGGAACGGGAACAGCAGCTCCTCCAGGCCCAGGTTGAGGCGCTGGAGGCAACCCTGACCGCGCATAACCAGCGCTACCGTCGCTTTGAGGCCGAGGTGACTCGCCTGGATCAGGAAACCCAGGGCTTGGCCGACCTGCCGCAGCGTCTCCCCCCGCGCGAGCAAACCCAGGCCGACCTGGACCAGCTCAACGTTGAAATGGCGGCTCTGAGGGCAGAACAGCGCGATCTGTCGGCCCGTCACGGGGCGGAGACAAGCCGGCGCACCCAGGTGAGCCAGCAGCTCGGTGCAGTGGGTCGGGAGATTGAGCAGGGCCAGGCCGAGATTGCCCGGCGCGAAGCAGCCGTAGCCAACTTGCCAGCTCAAGCTCAGGTAGCGGCCGAGCGGGAGGCGCTCGAATTGCGCTGGGACCGGCTGGGCCAGCAGCAGGTGGCTCTGGCCGACGAGTTCGGCCGCCGGGAAGCGGAACTGGCCCGGCTGCGCCAGCATCAGGTCAACCTGCCCCAGGCTGTCTACGATGCCCTGGCGAAGTACCCTCAGGCGGTCGCCCTGGCCGAGGTTCTGGAAGTGGCCGACCCGGCTCATCGTGATTTTGTTGAAGCCGCGCTCCGGCCGCTGCGAGGAGCCATTCTCACCCCCGATGGACTGCTCCACCCTTATGCCGATTATACCATCCGGTTGGAAGATCGCCGGACTGGTGAGAAAGAAGAGTTTGGCGATGACAGCCGGACGTTATTACCCTATGTCCAGCTTCGCGATGATGCTCCGCCCTTTGCCCGTGAACTCGCGGCAGCTCTTTTGCGGAGCATTCGACCGGAGGCGGGCTGGCAGCCCGATCTGGCATTGAATGGCAGCGCGGCGATCATCACCCAGGATCATTACTTTCTCGATCACTTTGGCGTGCGCTTTACTGCCACCGACGAGTATGCGATTGGCCGGCTCGGTTATGAACAGGCGGTGAGCAGACAGGAGCGGGAACTGGCCGAAGTTCGCTTGACCCGCCAGGCCGTCCAACAAGAACGGGACCAACTGCGCCAGCAGCGGGAGCAGCTGGACCTGGCCTGGCAGCGCTGGCAGGAATATGCTCGTATTCCGGAGTACCGGCGGCAGGTTGAAACGGCTCAGACTCATTACGCCGAGCTGGCGGCGGAACAGGTAGCGGCGAACGAGCAGTTAACGATTTTGGACACCCGGCGAGCTGAACTTCAACAGGCGCTTGGCCGGCTGGAGAGTCGTCAGGCTGAATTTACGGCCATCCTCCAGCGCTGGGCCGAATACGAGGCTCTGACCGATCTAATCCAGCAGTTAGAGGCAGCCCGTACTGCCCGGAATGAAGCCCGGCGCGAGCGAGATGGCGCTCGCCAGCAGCAGGAGGGGCTGGCTGACCGTATCCGCGAACTGACGAACGCCCAGGCCATTGGCGAAGCCCACCTGCAAAATATTCGCGGCCGGACTGCCCGCCAGCAGGCCGAGGTGGATCGGCTGGTCGAGCGTTTGAGTAACCTGGCGGCTCAAATCGAGGCTTTTCAAACCCTTGGCCAGCCGTTTTTTACTGAAATGGAGCAGCGCCTGGCCGGGGAAACGGTAAAGCCAGACTCCCCAGCCGAACTATTAACCCGGCTGGTCGAAACATTCCCTGACCTGACCGAGGTCAGCGAAGCTCAACTGGCCGTCTGGAAAAATGAGGCCGAGGTCCACGAGCGGGCCGCCGAAGCTCTGCGTGACGTGCCCCAGGATGCCGTCGAGATGTACGAAACGGCCCTGACCGAAGCCCAGGCCCGCCGCCGGGTTATGGACGAAGCTAATGACGTGGTGGCTTATTGGGAAAGCCAGGAGGAGCAAACCCGGCGTGATTTTGAGCAGATGGTCAATGCTTATTTTCGTCGTATCAACCAGCGCTTCCAGACTTACCTGGAAGCATTTGGCTGGTACGGCGTGATTGAACGCCAGCCGCGCGGCGGCACCCGCTTTGACCTGGACGTGCTCGTTTCCGTCGAGCCGGAGCGAGTATCGCCCACACCGGTTACGATTGACTCGAAGTCATCGGGGGAGCGGGCGGCGATTGGCTTTGCCTTAGCCCTGGCTATTCTGAAAGAGTTCCCCCGGCCGTTTTACGTCTTCGATGAGCTTGATCAAAACCTCGATGATATTAATGTCGGCGTGGTACTGCGGCTCCTGGCCGAGCATCTGCCCGATCAAAAAGTCCTCTTTTTCACACCCAAGGTTCGCTCGCGGGAATTCACCGAAGGCTTTAACTTTGTCCTGGGCGTCACCAAGACCCACCGGGGCCGCTGTTATTGTAAACCCATTCGCTTCAAGGAACGGGGCGAAGTCGAGATTATCGAGCCGTAAATGACGACGTTTACCACGACGGAGACCCGGGGCGGACTTATTTATACCACCATCTACCGCCGGACGGCCCGCACGACCACCCGCTTATCAATGAGCGAAACGGCAGCCGCTCCTCCAGCCCTTAAACAGGTCATGGGGCAGCTTATGCCGCCCCACCGTACTGCCCTGCACGCGCTGCGCGACTTGCCTCTGGACAGCCAACGCGAGCAGGCTACCGTAGCCCGCCGTCTCCGCACCGCCGACCTGTCTCCCTTTACCGACTTATCCCTCTTACTGGACGATTTGATTCGGCTGGGGCTTGTGATTCGGGAAAGCCAGTTCAAAGCCGGAGGCGCAACCAGGATCCGGCTGGCGCTAACCCCGGCGGGCCGGGCAATTTGCGAGCAGTTGTTTGGTTCTCCCGACGCAGAAATGCGTCGTTTGGCCGCTCTGGTGGACGCACTCCTGCCGGCTGTCACTCAGCCCGTTCTGGCTGATTTACTAACCGCTCAGTTGAGTGCTTTGCAAGCCGGCCAGTCCCCGGCTTTATCGCGTCTGACGGGTCCGGCGGTTGGACCGGACCACCCTCGCTACGAAACAACGCTCCGTTTTTTGGCTCGCCTGGGCGAGCTGCCAGCCGGTCAATCACTTGAATGGAAAGAACTGGCGGCTGAACTTTTTCCAGAGATTGGCGGTTCCAAGCAGTTACAGGGGTGGCAAACTTTCTTTGAAGAAATTACCCAGGCTAATCTGGGCTTGAGCCTGGCCGATTGCAGCATCCTGACCGAGGAAACCCTGTACCATGTGCCCCTGGCCGGTACCATCTGCCTAGCGAATGGCTCGCCGCTCCCCGGTCGCTTCCCCGCCCTGTCCAATATTGATATTGCCCTAACGAAGCAAGTTGCCACACCGGCAACCTGGTTGTTGTTGGTCGAGAACCGGGCGGTTTTACTGGCTTTGGGCCGGCAAGATTATCCGGCCAGGCATAACTGCCTGGTTTGCTGCACAGATGGGATGGTTAAACACGCTTTAATCGAATTGGTGGTGAAGCTAAGTCCCCGGCCAAGCGTGTTATGGGTAGACTGGGATATAGGAGGCTTGCGAATCGCGTCCGCCTTCCGGCGTCGCTTGCCGGATGTGGTGATTGTGCCCCATCCTGGTGTGGTCGGTGAACCTGTCGAAGTGTCCTCCTTTACCAACCATCCTGATCCGGCGATTGTTGAGCTGGCTCTGGCTATCGGTCGCTATGGCGCGATTGAACAGGAGCGGCTGCTGCGCCAGGTCCTCACCTGGGATCTAACCGGTTTAGCGGGGGTAGCGTAGGTAAAAAGCCGAGTAAAGTCAACCTCCAACTAAACATTGTGTCAGGTACTGCATCTCCACATGATAGTTTTGGCGCAAGTGCTCGTTTAGCCTTGTTAATCCAGGTTCAGTGACCTATGATATCGTTCAAACTCTCACTTGCGAAAAAGGGGTAGAGGGGTCAGACCTAGAATTCAGTCTCTTCCGGCTTAGCCCAGCTACGAACTTACCCCTACCCTACAACCGGTATCTATTATAACATACCAGCACAACTGTTCAGTTCGTCAAGATATTTCGCAGACAAAAAATTGATCAGTCATCGTTTTGTTGAGCCTAGTTTCTATTATTTAGCTGATGACAGATCACCCCTATTTTGTTACAGTAATTAGTGAAAAATATCACATAAAACGAGCGCCTAGACACAATATTGTGTCACCACCCTCAAAAGCTCGCTCCAAATGATAATTAAGATAGTGCATTTAGAAAGAAGGGATGAGATGTCACAACAAAACCCGTCGGTAAATGATCTGCCGCAAACCAAACCCGGCAAGAAGAACGAAAAAGCCCCTTCGCTCATGGTCCCAATCTTCAAGCTGCCGGCATTCCTTTACCGGCTTCGCCTGGGCTGGTTATTGGGTCAGCGCTTCATGCAGATCGCCCATATTGGCCGCCGCAGCGGGAAGGTGCGCCGAACCATTCTGGCCGTCCTGCGGTTCGACGAGAAGACCAAAGAAGTCTACGCCGTGTCCGCCTGGCCGGGAAGTGACTGGTATTACAACATTCAAGCCGCGCCCGCCCTGCAAGTCGAGATTGGATCGGTTCGGTATGTCCCGGCACAGCGTGCTCTCTCGCCAGAAGAGATTACCACGACCTTTATCGAGTATCGCCGGAAGCGCCCGCTTTTCAGCCGGATGATCTGCCGCATCCCCGGCTGGAAATGGGACTCTACCTATGAGGAGTTCCTTGAGTTAGCGCGCACCTTGCACGGGGTAGCGTTCAGACCGAAATGAAACGGAACAGGCAATAATGACCCCCTTACCGCAAACAGTTAAACCCCCTAAAGAATTGGAGATCGGAATGAAATCATTCAGAGATTATTACTTCAGCCTTATCATCCGCCCCCGCCGGACGTTCGACCTGCTGGTGTCAGACAGCCGCCGGCTTAGATTCGGGCTGCTGGCGATTTTGATCAGCATCGTTCTCTATACCCTGGTGTATGTCTTTCTCACCATCGGCGGTGGCGCACCGTCATCGTTTACGCCCTGGCTGGCCATTCCGGCCGAGGATTATTATTGGTACAACCGCTTCTTTCTGGCTCCGAGCATGTTTGCGGGCTGGATTTTAGCAGCCGGGGTCGCTCAGCTTCTCAGCCGTCCCTTCTCGGGCAAAGGCAGCTTTGAAGATAACCTGAGTGTTCTAGGGTTTGCGATTAGCATTGCCTCACTGGCCTCGCTCTTACACGATTTGCCGGATACTTTTCTGGGCGCCATCGGGGCGATCAATTTGAGAGAATACGAGGTCGCGCTTAACTCGCCGACGATTTGGCGAACGATCCTGTGGCTCCTGTATGGGCTGTACTTCATCTTGTTCCTGCTTCTTTTTCCCAAAGGGATCGGCGCGGCCCAGCGAATTCGGAGCGGGCCGGCCATTCTCATCGGGGTCCTGGCGTTTATCGTCTACCAGGGTGTTTTTGTCATCTTCAATCGCTAAAGACAGAGGTGTCCTATGGAGAATATCAAAAAACTTCACTGCTTAAGCGTGGGAGTGGATGGTTCCAGAAAGGTAAATGCTCAGGCTGAAAACAGTCTGGGATTGAAGAATAGAAGGATAGTAGGACGAACCAGGCAAAGCCAAGCGCCAGGCTTTAACACTCGTTGTCCATTTTTGCGAATCGTAGCCATATGACTGCGGATATGGCAGAAAGTCTTGGCTCCCTCTTTGGAATGGAATTAGCCCAGTTCCTCAAGCAATAACTTCGCTTCCCGCAAGTCCGCTGTCTCAAACCCCTCGGTGAACCAGCCATAAATCTCGGCCAACATCCGGTGGGCTTCTGCTTGCTTCCCCGGCAACCCCTGGGAGCGCCACAGCCGGGCCAGGCTCATTACCGTCCGCAGCTCGAGCGATCTGGCTTGCTGTTGCCGGGCAATGGCTAGGGCCTGGAGAAAACAAGCTTCGGCTGCTCCTTCATCCCGCTGCCCACCGCTTTCAGGCAACCCAGTTAGCAGTATCTCCCCCTTTAGCCGATACAGCTCTGCCTCCCAAATATACCCGCCCAGTTTCTCCACTGCCGCCCATGCATCGCCCAGCACCTCGAGGGCAGCCTCAACCTGCCCGGCTTGCCCATACGCTTTGGCCAGCAGGGCCAGAAAATACGGTGTAA
The DNA here is from genome assembly GCA_016860845.1 of Chloroflexota bacterium. Next base: position 59,360 of record BOKF01000006.1, on the reverse strand, counting down.
ACAACTCTTCCCCTGTGGCCCGGTAAGCGATCAGACCTGAGCGCATTTGCGCAATCCCCTCTTCTACTTCTCCCTGCTCGGCTCGTAGTGAACCTTGTAAGACATTCGTCCTTCTCAACCACGTGACAAACCCTTGCTCCGTCGAAAGGGTAATGGCGGCCTCGGCTCGCGCTTGGGCGATCTGGACCTCCCCCCGGAACTGATGGAGCAGGTCGGCAAACTTCAGGGCAAAAGCCAGACTAAAGGGATGGGGCCACTCCTGGGCCAGGGTCAGGGCCGCCTGGCTCCACTGCAATGCCTGATTGTGATAACCAAGATGCCACAGAGTCCAGGAACCCGTGGATAAGATGGCGACGCCCGGGTCCTGCCCATAAAGCGTAGCGTGGGCGTGGTGCTGCTGAGGATCGTAAAGCGCTAGACTCTGTTCAAGATACTGTTGGGCCAGCACCAGCTCACCTCGCTGATAGGCAGTCTCACCTACTATCCGCCTGCCTTCCAGCAAAAGATCATTATCCTGGCTGTTCTCGGCCAGGGTCAGGCACTGCTGCGCCAAGTCGCGAGCCTGCTGCAAATCCAGCCGCACCAAGTTATACCCCCATAAGCCATACAGCACGATGAAGAGCCAGGGTGTATCTCCAAGCCGCTGACACAGCGCCAGTGCTTGGTTATAGGCGTTGCCCACCTCCGAGCTGGCATAGCCTTTGATGGCATACAAGGGGGCGAACTGAGCGATTTGGAGCGTCAGTTCTTGTTGATAACGTTCCCGTGTCTCCGGTAGGGTTCGTAGAAGGGCTAGCCCCTTGCTAAAGAGTGCCAGTGCCTCCTCGTTGGCCGACAGCCGCACTGCCCGATCCCCGGCCTGATGGAGATAGCTAATGGCTTTGGTCGGCGACCCAGCCTGCTCAAAGTGCCGGGCCAAGGCTACGGCGATTTCTTCGGTTTGCTCACCATACAGCCGTTCCAACTCATTCCCCACCGCCTCATGGAGATAGCCCCGCTCCGCTTCATCCAACTTTTGGTACAAATAACGCTGGAACAGAATATGCCGGAACCGGTAGTGGGATTGCCGCCCGCCAGACTCCAACCGCCGGCTACCCTGTCCCAGTACCAACCGGTGGCGCTGGTCCAACTCACCGCTTAACTGCCGGACCATCTCTCGTTCGTCGTCTTGCTGCACCCGGGCCAGCACTTCCGCCGTAAATACCTCCCCCTCCACACTGGCCACCTTGATTGCTTCTTGCAGCTTCGGCGGTAGGCGGCCGATGCGCTCAGCGATCACCCCTTCCACCCGCGCTGGCAGAGTCTCCCAGTCGAGGTGTGGTCCCTCCACCCACCGACCGGTTTCGTCCCGCACCAAGTCGCCTCGCTCCTGGAGGCCCCGCAGCATTTCGACGGTGAACAGGGCGTGCCCTTGGGTATGTTGATAGAGCGCCTCCTGAAAGGCTTCGCTGAGCCTGTTTGACTCTGTGGCCAATAAAGCCTGGACGAACTGCCGACCCTCAGCCTGGCTCACATCTACCTGGATGTCACCATAGTGTCGCTGCAACTCGTGGACGACCGGTTCCAGGGGATGCCGCTCCCCCTCCCGGCCTAGAGCGACTTCAGCCGGCCGGTAGATGCCGACGACCAGCAGCCGGCTACCGGCAAGCCGTCGCCCCAGGTGAAAGAGTAAACTGATCGAGCCGGTATCTGCCCACTGGAGATCATCTAATACCAATAGTACGGGTCGCTGCCGAGCCAGTGCGAGCAGCACTTTGACATACTGCTCAAACAGGTCGTTTTGTTTTACGCTCCCCGGCTCTTGACCGGCCGCTTTAGTAGCCACCACTGCCTCCAAACGGGTTAGCCAGCCAGTACCGCCGGACGCGGCCGCCTTCGCCCGGCTAACCAACGCCGGAAGCGGGATGAAGGTATCCAGCAAATCAGGACCGGTGCTGGTTATAATCTGCACCGCGGTCGGGAGCAGTTGCCACAAGCGCTCCGCCTGAGCAGCATTCAACGCCCCGGCTCTCCACCGGGCTTCAATCTCCCCAGTCAGCAATCCTAAAATCTCCCGGAAGGGTAGGTAAGGATCGCCGATCCCGGAATAAGCATTGCAGTTGCCGGTAGCAACCACCATGTCGAGTTGAGCCTCTTGAGCGCGCCGGGTGAATTCCTGGACCAAAGCTGTCTTACCCCGGCCCGCTTCCCCCAATACGAAGATCACCCGGCCCTGGCCAGCCAGGGCTAATTCTAAAAACGTATTCAGTTGGGCCAATTCCTGCTGCCGGGCCACAAAGCGAGCTTCTTCTCTGACCTGAGGTTGGTCACGCGCTCGTAAAAAAGGCGGGGCTGGCAGAGCGTTCAATCGAGAGTTCGGGGCAGCAACAAATTCGCCACGAGCCATACCGAGGAAGTGGTCCCGGTCTGCCTCCGGGATGAAGAGCTGGTTAGCCAGCAGTTCGGCAATTTGCCGAGAGGGCCGTCGTTCATCTTGCTCGATTTTTTGAATGGTGACCAGGGAGCAGCCGACCCGGCGGGCTAGGACGGCCTGGGTAAGGTCCAACGCTTTGCGCTGTCGCCGGACCCAGTAACCAAACGAAATAATCCCCTCCATTTCCCCCTCCTATCCTGGTGTACCACTTTTGTATGGTTCATTGTACCACAAAAACATACCTGCCAGAACTGTTTTTCTGCTTTAATAAGGACATCCGTTAAAACATAGTAATAATCAAACTAAAAAGGGAGAGACGATGATTAGTAATAGAGTCGAGCAATTATGGAGAAGTGTGCTAGAGAATCTGTCTGTTCGAGTGAAACGACGCTTGCAATGCCGGACTGTTCAAATTGGGCTGAAGCGGGCCTACAGCACTTGGGCTCCTTATCATTGGGAATGGGTCGACTACTTTTTCAACGAGCCCTTTCTGACCCACCAGGTCACCTCATACCTGATCGATTGCCTGGCAGATATGAAGCGTCCCGATCCCATGGAATTAGCAACTTTGTGGGCTGAACAAGTGACCTGGTTCGACAAAAAGATGAGACAAAGGCATATGGCCAAACTATTCCCGGCCGTTGCCCGCTTCCTGGACTGTCTAGAGGCCGAACTACATGCTCGACCATTACTAACCATAAGTAGTCTATAAAAGGAGAACATAATGCAAAATTCTACTATATCCCGGCGAGAACTGCTCGTCGCCGGCAGTGCTACCCTGGCGATGATGGCTCTGTTCAATACCGGCTTCGCCGCTGCCGCACCCTTACAGCCGAGCGACGAAGTCCTTCCCTGGCTGGACCAACCCGAGGAGAATCCCGTGCCCAAGGTCATTGACAACCAGCTTGTCTGGGAAGAGCTCGACTCCTGGATCACCCCCAACGAGCAGTTCTTTGGCATTGCTCACTATGAATGGCCCGAAATTGTCCCCAGCCAATGGCGGCTGAGTATTGCCGGCCGAGTGAAGCAGCCGCTCAGCTTGACCCTAGTTGATCTCCAGGCTCGGCCCCGCCAGGAAGTGACCTTTACGATTGAATGTTCGGGCAATTCTGGCCTGCCCTTCTTTAAAGGCGGTATCGGCAATGCCAGGTGGGCCGGGACCCCCCTCGCACCCCTGTTAGAAGAAACGGGCGTGTTGGAGGATGGCAGCGAAGTGGTCTTTATTGGCATCGACAAGGGCGAAGAGACCGTACGTGAGACCAAGATTATCGAGCCTTTTGCCCGCAGTATGTCTCTGGCTGATGCGATGCAGCCCAATAATCTGCTTTGTTACGAGATGAATGGCGAACCGCTGCCGGCCCGGAACGGAGCGCCGCTGCGGCTGATTGCGCCGGGCTGGTACGGCATTGCCAATGTCAAATGGCTGCAACGGATCGAGATTTGGAATACCCGCCTGGCCAATCGCTTTATGGCCCGCGACTACGTCACCGTTCGCCAAACAGGGACCGAGGCCGAGCCAATCTGGACCGAGTCTTTGGTAGGGCGAGCGCTGCTCAAGTCGGCGCCGGCGCGAGTGATCCGTAATGGGGACAAATACCGGATTGAAGGGGCCGCCTGGGGAGCGCCAATTAGCTCGGTGGAGGTAAAGATCGATGAGGGATCCTGGCAGCGCGTCCAACTGGATCGCAGCCAACAGTCTGAAGATGCCTGGATTTTCTGGACCTTTAACTGGGCCGATCCGGTACCCGGTGAACACACTGTCACGGCCCGTGCCGTGGATACCAGTGGTAATATTCAACCCGCCCAGGATGACCCCTTGATTGCCAACAAGATCACCTATTGGGAGAGCAACGGACAGATCACCCGGCGGGTAAACATTCCTGCCTAATCGCCCTCAATTAGAGCGCAATTCATCCAGGTAACTGTAGCAAATTGCCACTAATCGCGATGTGATATATAGACTAGAGACACATGAAGGAGTCTAAGATGCCACTTTATATGGATATTCACAAAAACGTGAAAGGATTAACCACTGCCGCGGTCACAGCGGCCCATCTGAAAGATCTCGAGATTCAGGGAAAGTACGGAGTAAAGTACCTGAAATATTGGTACGACGAAAGTACAGGTACCGTCTTCTGTCTGTGCGATGCCCCGAGCAGAGAAGCGGCTGAGGCTGTCCATCGTGAGGCGCATGGCGGCGTCGCTGATGAGATTATTGAGGTTAGGGAAGGTGAGTAGTTACCGAGGAACTGTATCGGCGGATCGGCACACAAAAAGATGAGTAGCCTGATTTGTACCTGACCGCTTATTTCCGCGGACACCGATGGGCCGCCCAACGATAGGGTCAGATGCTCACGAGCGCCGCGAAGTAAGTCGTTTGCACGGAGGTGTTGGGCTACGCTAACCACAGACAACGACCCATTCACCCCCATCTTGCTTCACGGGAGAACCGCGCCGAGAAAGGTCAGGATGGCACGATTGGAATGGCTCCGGCCTTTGCAGCGGCGCGAAATGGCTTACGCCGCGTAAAAGGACAAATTCAGCGTCAGGGATGCTCTGAGCCAGATATTCGGCGTGGTCGCGCTGGATGAATTCATCCCCCTCGCTGTGGACGATTGTCACGGGTACGCGGATCGCGGCCAACTCCTGTCTTGAGTAGTTGGGCTGGGTTCTTTGCATCAGGCCGACAGCCTCGGAAAAATCATCGAAGTCATCCGGTGTGACCGAGAGATGGGCGTAGTCTTGCTTGTGCCGGTTGAGGCATCGTCCGATAATCGGGGTGAAGACAAATTCCTTAGCGCCGCTCGGGTCCATATTGCAGCCAAAGAAGAATACACCGGCCACTTGAGCCGGGTTTTTTGAGGCCAGCACTAACGCGGTGCATGCCCCATCGCTCCAGCCCACCAGGCTGACCCTGGCTAGTTGCAATGCCCGCATCACGCTTGAAACATCGGAGGCCATCAGTTCATAGCTGTAATGCCGGGCGTCGCGCGTGCTGCGGCCATGCCCCCGGCTATCCATCACGACGACCCGATAGCCGGCGCTGGTCAGCGCCGGAACCTGATAGCCCCAATTGCCGCTGTGGCCGAGGCCGCCGTGCAAGAGGATCACAGGCGGGCCGGAGCCGTAACTGGCATACCAGATGCGAGCACCTTCATTTTCGACATAGCCTTGCTCATCGGTGACCGGCAGTGGAGCGGACCCCTCTGCTTCAAACCGGCTGAGGTCATCATCCTGCATTTCCAATTGGATCTCTCTTATCTAAAGACGTGCGGGAATGGCTCCGGCTCGTCCAGCAAAGAATACGAACATCTCAGAACCGACTTCAGAAGGAATTCGGTGGGTAGATGGTTATCAAGCGCTGCACAGCAACTTGTGCGCCGTCTCTGCGCATTTTGGTAGCGATGGCGTGGGCACGGGCCGTCACGTCGGGCTGGAGGGCGTGCTCGAGCGCGCTCGTCAGCGAGGTGGGGGTCGGGGTGCCTGGGGCGTGCGCAGTGCCAAGGCCGAGGTGCTGGATGCGGCAGGCCCAGTAGTGTTGATCGTACATCTGAGGGATGATGACCTGGGGAGCGCCGGCCAGCGCGGCGGCGGTGGTGGTTCCCGCGCCGCAGTGATGGACGACAGCAGCCACCCGTTTGAACAGTGCCTGCTGGTTGACCTCGCCAATGGCCAGGCCGTCAGGTTCGTTGTCCACGAGGGCCAGGTCGGCCCAGCTCCGGGAGATGATCGCCCGGCGCCCGAGCGCGCGGGCCGTTTGAACCATCACTTGACTCAGGTCTGTTGGTGCGCGCATGCTGCCGAAGCCGAAGTAGACGGGCGGCTCGCCGGCCTCCAGGAACGCCTCCACCTCAGGGGAGAGCGGGCGATCATCCGGCAGGATCCAGGCGCCGGTCTGAAACACAGCCGGGTCCGCGGGATCGGGCCAGGGGGCCAGGATCGGGTCGGCCGCCAGCCAAGGCTGCTCGGTGAAGATGTGGCGGCGCACGTCGCTAACCGGGGCCAGGCCGAGTTTTGCCCGCTGCGCGTTAAGCACGGAACTCCAGTGGTCGTTCCAGCGCTGCGCATCCTGGGCCCAGAGCACGCTGTAATCGGTCATGGCGGGCGCCGGCTTGTCCCCCAGCATCCCCAGCACAGGCGGCGCGTGGTGCGGCGATGGTAGAACGGCCGGGCAGTAGGCGGCGAAGACGTAGGGGATACCCAGCTTCTCGGCGATGGAGGGAGTGGCGATCTGCAGCGCTGTTGCGCCGACAATGAGGTCGCAGCCCTGAGCTACCGGGATGATTGTTTCGAATTGCGCGGCAACTACGCCTTCTATCATCTGCCGCCGCTGCTCTGGCGAGGGTGGCGCTGTCACTAGACTGGCTTTCCCCGTCGAGCGCAGCTCAGGTCCAATGGGCGTGACGGACATTCCCAGGCTTTTGATCCAGTCGCGGAAGTCGGGCGGCGCGCACAGCTGGACTTCCTGGCCGAGAGCCTTCAGCCCCAGCACCACCAGCGGTTGGACATCGCCCCGTGAGCCGATGGTTGATAACAGTATCCGCATCATCATTCTCCTGTCGTTGCTAGCGCCTCTTTGCTTCTTAAGCGTGGCTCCGTGGGGGCATCATTCCTGGGGGAGGACAAGGTTCAGAGATTTTGCAGCTTGCCTATCTTATCACAAGCTTCCTTCCGCTTCAATGGAACAGATGTTTCAAATGGAAGACCGTCCGGGTCTCATCGTTTTGTTGAGGTAGGTCTCTATTATTTGGCTGATGACAGATAAGTTTTATTTTGCTACAGTATCTAGTGAAAAATATCACTAAATGGCTCGTAAAGGAAGTAACGAAATTGTTCAAATTCTGGTGGAAACCTGCTCAACCCGATCAATAATAAAGAAATGGTGAATAATGAAATGAAAACTTACAGAATGAACGCCGTAATGGCCGGCGCCCTCTACGTCCTGGGAACGGTCTTTGGGGTTGCGGGGGCCATCGTTGGCGGTGAAGTGCTTTCCTCGCTCGTTACCAGCAAACCGCTTGCCGGTGTGGATATGCTGGACCTCGTGGCCGCCCATTCGTCCCAGCTTACCAGGGGTGCATTTTTTTTCCTGATGATGGGGATTTCGCTGGTGGCGATGACGGTTTTCCTCTACCCGATCTTCAGAAAAGATAGCGAAGAACTGGCGCTGGGCATGCTGCTTTTCCGGGGGGCGCTGGAGGGAACCGGGTATCTGTTAGCAACCCTCAGCATTTTGGCGCTCGTCGCGCTCGGCAACGAATATGGTGCCAGCGGGACAAATTCGGCTGCTTTGCAGTCCGTGGGCAATGTCTTGTATCAGTTCCAGGACCTCATGTCCCCGGTCCATACCTTCATGTTTCTCACTGGGACGACGTGTTTATACATCTCCTTCTACCGCACCCGGCTAATCCCCCGTTGGTTGACCATCTGGGGACTGATCGGTGTGGTTCCCTATTTTGCTTATGCCCTGTTGCATTTCTTCCACATGGATACCGGCTATGGGTTTTATTTACAAATGGTGTTGGCCCCACAGGAAATAGTGATGGGCCTCTGGCTGATGATTGCAGGCTTCAACCAGGATGCCGCCAAGAATTTGGATGAAGTTCACCGGTACGCCCTCACCGAATTCCGGCAGCAACTACACCCAAACCTTGAGAATTCCCGACCAGTTCCATCCGCCCAATAATGATGCCCAGTTGGACGAGTTACAATGCGGAAAATTAGGGATTGCGTTCAATCCGCTGGACGTTCCACGTGACCAATTTCTGGTGGGCGGGAAAGCGTGGCAGTTATGCCGAACCGGGCAAGCCGATGCCGACCAATTCGGGATATTTGACATGAAGGGGCTGTGGTTTGTGCGAGGGGATTTGGTTGGGGATGTGGCGGCGCTCAACCATGTCGAACTGTTGCCCTGGGATGGATGGGGAGTGATTGACAAGCGGGATGAAGAAGGGACTGCGGATGATCTGGCGCTGCTTGATCGGATTGCTGCCTTAACGGGAGATGATGTACCTGAGGCCGATCAAGTGAGACAGTTGTATGAGCACGATAACCGCCTGCAGGTACCGAGGAGAATCCGAAGTTATACCCAGCAAAGGATCCAGGAGATAGAGCTGGTGAGGCCCTAAATTTCAACACCCAAGGAGAGCAAATTGTTCAGAAGGATTTTACGCTGGAGTGCGTTAGGGTTGATCGCGGCGGTCATTCTGGCCGCAGCCGCCTATTTCTGGGATATGAGCCGAGCCTATGACCGGGTCCGGGGCAAGAGCACCATCATCCCTTCACCCTATGGCGATATCGAATACACCGCAGGCGGATCAGGTCCGCCGGTGCTGGTCATCCACGGGAGCGGTGGCGGCTACGACCAGGGGGAACTCCTGGTGCAGGCGGTGCTGGGGGAGCAATTCCACTGGATTACACCTTCACGCTTTGGCTATCTGCGCTCGACCTTCCACGAGGGCGCTACCTTTGACGACCAGGCGCAGGCCTACGCCTATTTGCTCGACCAGTTGGGAATCCAGAAAGTGGCGATTGTCGCTATCTCGCATGGCGGGCCTTCGGCGCTCCTTTTTGCCGTACTGCACCCTGAACGGGTCTCCTCGCTGATCCTCATCTCTTGCGGGGTGGCCTCGTCAGCCGACCAGAACCAGGCCCAGGCGAACCAGAAAGGCGCCATGCTGATGACGATCTTTAAGTATGACCCGCTTTACTGGGGCATCACCCGGTTGTTCAGGAAGCAGCTCATGGAGTTGATGGGGGCTAACGACGCGGTCATTACCGGTCTGACCCCTGAGCAGATGAAGTTGGTTGACCGGATTATTGATGAGATGAACCCGGTTTCGCCGCGCTCCGCCGGGGCTGCTTTCGACAACAAGGCGGTTATGCCGAACGAGCGGATTGCCGCGATCCAGGCCCCGACCTTAATCTTCCACGCCAAGGACGACACCCTGCAGCTCTACCGCAATGCCGAGTTTGCGGCGGCCACCATTCCCGGAGCAAAACTGGTCAGTTTCGAACGCGGCGGTCACCTGCTGATGAGTGTCGAGCAAGCGACCATCCGCACGCTTATGCAGCAGCACATTCTCAACCATACCGGTGAGTAGTGCACTGTGTCCAGAATACCGTGGCCCATCAGAATTCCACTTCGCCTTCTAGGTAGAAAACACAAGCGCCTTCCAGATGAACCCGCTCTCCAACCAATCGGCAGACCATTTCTCCACCCCGTGATGAGGCCTGGAAGGCCCGCAGCTCCAGCTTGCCCAGCCGTTTCGCCCAATAAGGGGTCAACATGCAGTGCGCCCCGCCGGTCACGGGGTCCTCGGGCACGCCCTTCGCCGGGGCGAAGTAGCGGCTGACGAAGTCGTAGGCGCCGTCACCCGGCGCGGTCACGATTAAGCCGCTGCGATCCAGGCGGGCAATGGCCGCCATCTCCGGGGCCAAGGCACGAATGAGGTCCGCGCTCGCCAGCAGCGCCATGTAGTTGAAGGCATTGACGAACACTTCGCCGGGAACGACGCCCAGCGCTTCCGCCAGGCCGGGCGGTGACGAGACTGGCTCAGATGGCCGCGCCGGAAAATCCATAACGTACCCCGGGCCAGTTCGCTGTACCGCCAGCGGACCGCTCGCCGAGTGGAAGATCACCCCGCTGCGTCCCGGTTCCAGCCGCTCCATCACGACCGCGGCGCTCGCCAGAGTGGCATGACCGCACAGCGGCACTTCGGTCACGGGCGTAAACCAGCGCAGGCGATAGTCGTCCCCTTCAGGAACAAGAAAAGCCGTTTCAGACAAATTGTTTTCGGCCGCGATGGCCTGCATGACGGCCTCTTCCGGGAAGCTCGGCATCACGATGACCGCAGCAGGGTTCCCGGCGAACCGCCGCGTGGTAAAGGCATCAAGCTGAAATATCGGTCTACGCATAATAGTTCACTCTAGACCAGAGTTTCTTCATCAACATTCTTCCGTGCTTCGACTTCATCCGTTCGTTTTAACCTTCTACTCGAGTGTCCTGGCTGAATATATTTTTCCATATGCAGAACCACAATCCCGCAATCAAAGGAAGGAGATTTTATAGGGCGATCTTCATCGAGCCCTGGAGACCCAGCCGGCGGATTTTCCCGCCTGCTGTCCCAGGAACAGGCGCAGTTGGGCCCCGTGCTCCTGCACATGCCGCAAATTATACAACTGTAACTCCGCAAAAGGCAGCTCTCCCCAGGGAAACCGGCACAAGCGGGAAGCCTGTTCGGGTGACAAGCCGCCCATGGTCTCCTGGCACTTACGGCGGCAGTAGTCCAGGTAGTCGAGCAGTTCGGCGCGGGTATAGGTCCGCGGCAAAACCCCGGCCGGGTCCATCTCAATCAGGTCAAAGGGCGCGGGTGGAGCAAAACCCTCTTCCGCCCCGGTTAAGTACAGATCCAGCCAGAAGAGCGTATGGTAGCCCAGATACCAGAAGGCCGAGGAACCGGCGGCCATCTCCTGCTCTGCCCACAGGTTCTTTGTCCATAGGTTATCCGGGCAGTCGCGCAGCACATCGCCTAACATATCTATGGCTGCTCCGAACTGGCGCCATAACATTTCATTATCAATGAGGGTCATCATTTTTTCCTCCTCCGCTTCCAGTTTCGTTCCATTCAACTTTAAAGTAGGGGCCGGTTTCGGAAGATCAGGCGACCCGGCGCGGCCGGAACCCGGCGGGGGTGTGACCACGCCGGTAGACCATAATCGTTCGCAGGAACTCGATCACCGTGACCCCATCCTGGTTGAACCCCGTCGTTCGGAGCTTCACAATGCCCATCCCGAACCGCGAACGCGACGGCCTCGTCTCAACCACCTCGCTCTCAGCATGCAGCGTATCGCCTTCATACACCGGCGCTGACAGCTGGACTTCGTCCCAGCCCAGGTTGATGGCATTCATTGAGACATCGGCCACCGACAGCCCGGTTACGAGGGCCAGTGTAAAGGTCGAGTCGACGAGCGGCCGCTTGAACTCGATGTGCGCGGCGTAGGCCGAGTCGAAGTGGATGGGATTGTTGTTGACCGTGAGCAGCGTGAACCAGATGTTATCGGCCTGGGTGATCGTTCGGCCCAGGGGATGCTCGAAGATGTCTCCCGGCTCGAACTCCTCAAAGACGCGGCCTTGCCACCCCGATTTGATCGCCATACACCCTCCTCCTTTCTTCCTTTTGAGACCGTCTTCCCGTGACCAGAGGCCACAGGTGCGGCCTTTCGCGCTTCTAGCCGGGCTAAGCGGCAGATGGCGTCTCCCCCAGCGCTTTGTTAACCTCTACCGCTAGAAAACAGGTGACGTGACCGCATCCGTGCTCACTTCACCACTTAAAAGTTCAACGAATTTACGGCCAAGCTGGGCGAACAGTTCTACCTCAACATCGGCCGTCCACTCAGACCCTGGCCCACCTACCCCAAGGGAATTCAGATATTCCTTGGAAAGATATTCCCCTTGCTCCTCCAACCACTGTAGAACCCGCTCGCACAGCAACAGGACGAGGTTCACTCGCTCCTGGGTCAAGAGATAATCATCGAATTGAGGATTGATCGAACCGACCAGGCCCAGCGTTGCCTGGATGTACCACTCCTCCCGCGCCTCTTTGAGCCATTCAGGGAGAGAGTCTAACTTATCAATTTCCTGAACGAGCCAATAAAGCCACACTTCAAGAGTGGGATCTCTCGCCCAGAAACCATAATCCTTAAAGTCTATAAAAGAAGTGCCCATCCTTAGGGAAGCCATCTAACGCGGGCGGTTCACGCACTGCCGCCAAAATATTGCTATCAATTTAGCCCCAAATTTAAAATCACTTATGTCTGCAGCTTCTTGCCAATAATCACCGGCTGAAAGAAAACACCGTCCAGCCGCTTGACCTGTTCATAACCCGCTTGTTTCATCAATTTCATCAGTTTGTCTGTGCCGATGGCATAGTAGTGACCGCGCATCACCTGGGTCTGGCAGTCCTGTTCGCCCTCATCTTTAACCACGTAGAGCGAAATCTCATAAATATCCCCCTCAAATTCCCACACCTGGAAGAGAATATAGCGCTGCCCGTTCTCAACCCGAACCCCCTCCGGTTCAAAATGCACGCCACTTCGTTCTACTTTGTCATAATCCCGCACGGTGATGATGACCCCACCCCCCGGTCGCGTACAGTGGTAGAACTGTTGAAACGCGTGCAGGATGTCTTCATCGGTCAGCAGATGAGGCACAGCATTATCACAGGCGATGACCAGATCAAACTGTTTCTGATGATAGGTATAGGCCTGGCGCATATCCGCCACCGAGAATTGTATCTCTAACTGCCGTTGCCGGGCTTCTTGTTTGGCTCGTGCGACCGCGACCGGAGACAAATCAGAGGCCACCACGTGATAATTGAGCTGGGCTAACCCGAGGGTTTGGGTACCGATGCCACAAGCGACATCTAAAATGGTCTGAATGTCATCACCCCACTGTTCTTTGATCAGGGTGTTTAATTGGACCGCTTGTCGCTGGATGCTTTGATGCCAGTCTTGATAAATGAGATGGTAGAAGGGGGCGCATTTGTCATAGAAATCTTTGTTCGTCATTCATTAGGTCTTTCCATACAAACACCTCTTATTTTACAATGCCGAAGCGAAGATGGGTTCTGCCGCCGGGAAGTTCCAGCACCTTCAGTCTTTCCAGCCGGATTTGCTCAGGGCTAGTCGCCTCAAAGAGCCGAAGCCCGCCGCCAAGCAGCACCGGCATCAGGTCAAGGTGCAGCTCATCGGTCAGTCCGGCGCTGAGGCATTGCTGGACGGTCCTTGCGCCGCCGATCACCGTAACATCTTTATCGCCTGCCGCCCCTTTGGCTTACGTGATGACGCTTTCAATACCGTCAGTCACAAAGGTGAAGGTTAGCTGGTCGGTCTCTTTGGGCCGCTTGTCCGGCGGCGTGTGGGTCAGGACGAAGATCGGCACTTGAAACTCATAATTCCCGGCGTAGAAATCCGGGTCTTTGGCCATGGCAAACGCCTTCCAGCCCATCACGACCGCACCGGTGTGTTGAATAGCTTCACACAGGGGTTCGGTATCGCGCAGGGTATCGAGATCAGGATAGAGCGCACCGACACTACCAGAGCGATCTTCGACATAGCCATCCAGCGACATGGTCATACCGATAATGACTTTTCCCATATAATCTCCTTGTCGGCCTTCATTTTGGCAGTTGGAAACGGGGCCGGTAGAGTCCCTCCGCCAGTTCGACCACCTCCCCGATCAACTGCCCGACCCGCTCCACTGCCGCCTGGAGTTCCGCCTCGGAATGGCCCAAATGACCGAGTAGCTGCTGGACGCGCGTCCCGAATTCTCGCGGAGCACGCTCGAACGCTCCGACCTCGGCTAACGCGGTCTTGTCATTGATGAGATACTGGCGGTTCAAGGCAAACAGCACCAGCACGAGCTGGTGAATGGCCCGCGCCAGGCAAGCGCCCGTCCCGTAGACGTCGGCCCGAGCCGCGAACTTGGACGCAAACGCCGCCACGCCAAATTCAGCCGCCCAGAGGTAGTCCTGCACCACCGCCCGGCGCAGGGCCTCCGGATATACCTCGACCCGCCGCTTTAACCGAGCGACGTGCGCCTCCGGGTCGAACAGCGGCAGGCACACGGCGACCTCGCCCAGGTACGTGGTGCTGAAGAAACCAAAGGGCGGCTGCTGGGCATAATCAAGCTCGTAACGACCCGCTTCCGCCTCGGCGATAACCCGTTCCAAGTGTTCGAGGCTGCGATAGATGAGATCAACCCGCTGGCCACTGATGGTCAGCCAGACCCCGCCATTGACCCACGGCCCCCATTCGTAAAAGCTCGTGACGACTGGCTCTGCGGTGTCATTGATCTCCTTGGCTAAATCGCGGACGGTCTGGACCGAGAAAGGGGCTGCTTCTGAATAGAGGAGGCCAAGGTCAATGTCCGAGCCGGCCTGGGCGCGTCCGCGAGCGTACGACCCTCCCAGCACCACGGCCCTGATGCCGGGGATGGCGGCCAGACGATTCGTGAGCAAAGACAGCAGTTTGTGCCGTTCCGGCGAAAGTTGTTGCACCATTAAATCTCTAGGTCCCTCTCACAACCTCGACCAGATGATCGGGGTGTCTAACCAATGTCTATTTCTCCACGTTATATTCACTTAGGAGAGGGAGGACCTCATTGATCAGTATTTCGAGCGTGGTTAGCTTGGGAAATCCCCCGCAGTCGAACATGAAATAATCTACCCCAAGTTCGATGAAGGGATGCATCTGTTCGATCAGTTGCTCCGGCGTGCCGACGAAACCGAAATCCTCCTCATCGTCGGCGCTCCACCGACCTGCGGCCAGGGCAGCCGCCTCTGCCTGGGTCGGCGCACAGGCACATCCCCCAATCCAGCTCTTCCTTATGCTTGACGGGTCCCGGCCCAACTCCAGGCAATATTGCTCCAGCCTTGCAACCATTGGCTGGTACCCGGCCAGGCTGGTTGATGACACATTCCACCAATCGGCGTATTTGGCGGTCAGTCGCAGCATCTTGGGACTGAAGGCGCCAATCATGATCGGCGGGATCGGAACCGGACGCGGTTCGCACCGGGCTTCAATCACCCGGTAATGCTGACCTGCAAAAGTGGCCGTCTCCTCACGCCACATTTTCTGAATGATCTGGATCGCTTCTTCTAACTGCTCCACCCGCACGGCTGAGGGGGGAAACTCGTAGCCATAGGCTTGGTACTCTTCCTCGTGCCAGCCTGCTCCCAGACCCAGGATGAAACGGCCAGAGCTCATAAATTGGAGCGTAGCAGCCATTTTGGCCAGCAGGGCGGGGTTGCGAAACGACTGGCATAACACCGCATTCCCGAATTTAAGCTGTGGATGCAGCGCAGACAGATAGGTCAGGGCGGTAAACCCCTCCAGCACATCAATATCACCGAATTGTAAGTGATCCACCATCCAGGCGGAATCAAAATGACCGGTGATTAGATCCAGGGCGTTATTCAGATCTTCAACCAGAGTGGGCCGATTTTGTTTGTCTCGACCTTCGCTGGGTAAGACAAAACCGAGTTGGATGGTTGACATGAGCCTCCTCATCAGTGAGAAAAAGTTCTGTGATATCTCCTGCTGCCGCAAACACAGGAACATAAGCTGGCTAACGACTAACCCGCCGAAAGCCGGAGCGACGAAGATCTTTGCTGGCAAGCTATGGTTGACAATCGGCTGGGTAGCAAGTCGACTGAGGCTGTTGTTGCCCGCCATCTCACCTTTGAGCTACTTTCTTACCGCAAGCGAAGCTGCTCGACCATCTTCACAATCGCGGCAACAGCAGCATCCGGTTGATCAAGTTGGATATTGTGGCCGCTCTGGTCGGCAATCAATTGCTGGCTATGGGAGGACAATTCGAGTAGTTCAGTCTGCATCGCCTGCCAGTCCTGATCCGGATCTAAGCCGCGCGATAGCACGATCAACGGTACATCGCCAAAGCTCTTGACCGCACCAGCCTGAATGAAACTTTCCGGCATCCCCGTGCCTTCGTCCAGCTGTGTTTGGAAGGAGCGCGGGGTCACGGAAAACGCAGCGTAGGCTGGTTGTACCTCCGGCGACAACCCTGACTTGAGCCCGAGCGGCCCGGCGAACAACCGCACCAATCCGATCCGTGCCGGGAACGTGAGGATCAAAAAACCACTGGAGTGCGTGGTCGCAGGTGGTGGCGTGTCCGTAGCCACTGGCTTGGCTTGTCGCGGGTTCATCGATTCGATCAGCACCACCCCGGCGACGTCCGGCGCATGCTCATGGACAAACACCCGCACCGATAAACCGCCCACTGAGTGTCCGACCAGCACATATGGCCCTGGAATACCGACGTGTTGAAGCAAGGTATGCAGTTCTTTCGCGAATTGCTCAGCCGTCCGTGGCAGCGGACCGGCCTCACTATAGCCCATGCCGGCTCAATCATAGGTGCAGACCTGGGTAGTCTTGGCTACTTCTGGCTGTACCCAACTACTCCACGACGCGGACCAATCGCCCAAGCCGGCATCGATCACCTCGGCGGGACTGCCCGTGCCGGTGCAGTTGAGGTGCAAACGATAGCCGCCCACGTCTACCATTTGACCGGGTGGCGGATACGCCTGCACATCAGCAGCTTCTGCCGCCGACTCGTAAATAGCCCCGAGCGGTATTAACCCCAGGCATAAAACGAGCATCAGACTCAGCCAGAAAAACCAACCCCGGCCTCGACGTTTAGGGGTATCCACCTCTTCCCTTTGATGGTGATGACTCAATATGCATCCCCCTGTTGGCGATCAATAGTCATCGGCTCTGCCTAGCCCGCAGGGATATTGAGGCGCATTACCCCGTGTTTACAAGCGGGCTAAGACACCTGCTTAGCGGGCAGCGAGAAAGTCAAGCACCCGTTGCAGGAGGAGTACCGACGCTTCCGCGTCGTATGAGGGCAGGGAACTGTCGGCAAAGTAATGCTGATCGCCTGGGTACAGGAACAATTCTGCCTCGTCAGTCGAGGCAACAAGCGCCCGAGCGGCATCAATGTCACCCTCCCCGACAAAGATCGGATCGGCGTCCATCCCATGCACTTGCACCGGCACCCCCTTCGGCCAAGCTGGCCCGAACTCCGAAACCGGGACGCAGGCGTAGAAGAGCAGCGCGCCGCGCGCTCCCGCTCTGGTTTGAGCCAACTTCTGGGCACAGACCTCACCCAGAGAGAAACCGGCGTAGACCAATTCGGTTGGCAGCCCCGCCGCTGTTTGCACGCCCCGCTCAATCAGTTCGCCAAATCCACGTTCCGCAACAAAGCTCATGCCCTGCTCCAGGGTGTCAAATGTGCGACCTTCAAACAGGTCGGGCGTGTGGACGGTATGCCCCGTCCGACGCAAGTGCTCCGCAAACGAGACGATGCCAGGCGTAAGCCCCTGCGCGTGATGGAACAACAGGACCTCGGCCATATCAAGCCTCCTTCTTCCGGCGACAACCTATCATTATCGTACCGCTCTGACTGGATGACTTCAATCCTCATAAATAAAGATAGTTACCCCAGTTCGGGAAAAGCTCCAAAAAACATGCAGCGTCCCCGCTGTCCTGTGCCCGCTGGGTCAGGCGTCCTGGTTATCACTCGGCGGCGCAGCACCAGCATAGATGGGCGTTCCAACTTGTTGCATCAAGCCAAGATCGTCTCGGTGATTCCAAATTTCAATCACTTTGCCATTCGAGAAACGAAACAAGTTCACGCCCGAAAATCTAACATGCTTTCCCGTGGGTTCCTTGCCGCCCCACGGACCCAGATTCGTACCCTCCATTGTCTAGCGTGCTGTCACCAGATCGTCTTCGGCCAGGATCAAATCAACCCTAATTTGGAGATCCGGAAATGCGACGCGGAAATCCTGCGCAATTTTCGATTGACCCTCCGGACCCGGCGCTGCAGTGGTGGGACGGAGATCATGGCGAATATAGTTGACGTCGAAGGCCTCTCGCGTCACCGCCAGATTCCCCTTACCCCATACCTCCTCGTAGAATCGCTGGATGAGTTTTTTGTTCGCGGCTTCTTGCTGCTTTCGTGCTGACCAACTCGAACGAGCGGGCCGGGGTTCCCTCCGCAAAGAAGCGCTTCCCCGTGCCCAACAGGACCGGATAGACGACCAGCAGGACTTCATCTACCAACCCCTGTTCCAGCAGCATCGACGTCAGCGTGGAGCTACCCGAGAGGATAAGGTCCGGACCGTGCTGCGACTTGATGCGGCGAACATCCTCGACGATGTCCGGTCCAAGGCCCTCGAACGGGCCCCATTCAAGACTTTCTGGATGGTGGGTCGCGACATATTTTGTTGCCGCATTGAGGCCGTCCGCCATCGGACTGCTCGGTGCCGTTGGCCAGAAGCCCGACCAGATGTCGTAGGTGCGACGGCCCAGCAGCAGATCGAAGCTGGCGCCATGCGCGGCCACGATTTCATCTCGGCCAGCAGGGGTCCGATAGGGCGCGGTCCAGTCGCTATAGGGGAAACCGCCGTCATCGGCGGAGTTCTGGATCACCCCGTCCAGCGAGATATGTTCGATGATTTTGAGCTTTCTCATTTGAGTCTCCCTGTTCTGTGGTGTCAACGCCCAGGTCTCAATATCAAGGAATGGGTGTCGCCGACCCAACGGCCTGGCCATAACCCGCTTGACGGGCAGGCAATGGGGGCAACGATAAAAAGCGTTTTTGTGGGCGCGATATCTTCATTAACCACAGTAGTAGTCAAGTCGGCGTTGATGGCTTGTTGGATGGCGCGTACAACATTTTCGTGTCGCTTTCTCTTTAACCTTTTCACTTTAAACACTGCTTTACTCGTAAAACTCTGGCGCTTTTTTGAGTGTTTCCCACTGCTCCTGGTCATGACCGAAAATCACCAGCCCGATATGCTCCCGTTCGACCAGATCAAGCAGTTTAATCGTACTGGCCCGGATCGCTTCGGCGTCCGGGTTGCTCCCGTCGTCCTGCTCCTCACGGGTAAAGCCCTCGCCAAAGGGGACAGCGTCAATCGGCAATAAAATCGCCCCCGTTTTGGGCAGCCGCACCAGCACCGATTGATGTCCCGGTACATGCCCGCTCGTCTCAAGCAGCTCCAGCCCCGGCAGCAGTTCCGTGTCCCCGTCCACCAGCCGAATGCGTTCTATGGGCTGATCCCAGTAGGGTCGAGTCGCAGCAAAACGTGGGTTGCTCGCCGCCTCCACATGATGCCCCCGCTGAACAACATAGTGTGCTTTTGTGAAGGCCGCGTGTCTTCCGGCATGGTCTAAATCATAATGGGTCGAAATGACGGTATCAATATCGTCCGGTTTTAGGCCAAGGTTCGCCAACTGCTCGATAACATCCTGCCCATTCTCGAAGTCCGTTTCTCCTTCAGGCATAATCTCCGGTAGACCACTGTCAATCAGGATATTCTTGCCATTATCCGTCTGCACCAGATAGCAAACAATCGGAATCTGGTATTCCGGCATAATCCCAACTTGCATCAGATATAAACGCTGCGGAGCATTTTGGCTCATAATCATTTCCTTATAAAAAAATAGACCCACGGGACAAAGCGGTCAGCTGCAATGCCGAGTTGGGCCGCTGGTGGGTGAGGTAGTGGTGTTTAAGGCACCAGAACGCGGTATACGACCAATTCCGAATGATGCAACAACGCTACGGATGGCCGGTGAGCCGGTAGACTTGGATAGTCACACCGCTCGGGGTCACCCGCGATTCGACCAGTTCGAGTACCCATTCCCGGCCAGTGTCAGGGAACAGCCGCGTACCTTGGCCGACGACCACGGGGAAGGTGAACAGGGTCATCTCGTCGACAAGGTCGTTTTCGAGCAACCACCGGAGCAAGGCACCGCTGCCGTGCACCTGCAGCTCGCGTCCCGGTCTGGCTTTCAGCTCGCGGACGGCGGCCGCGACGTCACTGGAGAGGATGGTCGTATTCGTCCACCGCGGGTTGGTGAGAGTGGTCGATGCCACGTACTTGGGCTTCGTGTTCAACGCCGCCCAAATCGGGCTGTCGCCCGGATCGTCCCACGTTCCCCAAGTGTCGGCGAAGTGCTCGTAGGTCAGCCGGCCGAACAAGAATGCGTCGGCGCGCTGGAATATCTCGCCCATGACTATCCCGGCTTCGTTGTCGAAGTGGGCCCATCCGCGCCGCTCGAATACGTCGCCCTCGCCCTCAACCGGGTTCACGCCAGGCCCTTGCATCACTCCGTCAACGGAGACCTGCGTGGTGGTCGTCAGTTTCATGATTTGTCCTTTCTCTCGTGTCCAAGTTTCGCGGGGTCACTACAGTTCTTCGTTACTGGTATTTTAACTTAACATCTCACGTTAGGCAGCAATGTACGAGCGCGTCAAATGGTTGTCAAGCGAATGTGTTGTTCGGAACTGGTAGCGCAGCCACCTAACGGCTCGCGTTACCGGCGGCTGGGGAGAAAAACGCTTGGAAACGGGAACCTGCAATAGTTCAGAACAAACTCCTAAAAACGTGCTGAGTCCCAGCCGTCCAGTGCATGCTGTATTAGGTGGCTCTTCCTTGGTTTGTTCGATAACGGAGGAAAACCACGCCACTACCAAAGCGGCGTTCATCCAAAAGCTCGAGCTCCAATCGAACATTATCTGGAAGGGCTTGTTTGCCGCCTCCCACTATGATTGGTATGAGAAACAGATGCCACTCATCGATCAATCCTGATCGAAAGGCGTGGGCAGCAAGCTCAGGACCACCGATGAGAATATCCTGTTCAACAGTCTGTTTCAGTTGCCGAATTGCTTCTGGATCGAAGCTTCGCTCAAGCTGCGTTTTGCGAGTGGATACAGTCTCCAATGTCTTGGAGTACACGATTTTATTGGCTACTTGCCAGATCTCGGCGAAGTCGCGCAGGAGGGGAGACTCCGCCGCTAAGTTGGGGTCGGTCTCCCAAACCATCAGCGTCTCATACATGCGACGTCCATACAGATGAGTGCCGGCTGACCGTTCGAGGTCGTTGATAAATCGGTGTACTTCCTCGTCTGGGGCTGCCCAGTCGAACTGACCATGCCTGTCCTCGATGTAGCCGTCCAGTGACGAGATGGCCGAGTAGATCAAGCGAGCCATACGGAACCTCCTTTGGTGAGTAGTACCTGTAATCCAAATCCCTTCAACCAACCGCGCGAAGGGCTTATGAGCCACCTGACGGCCTGCCGTTCAGCGGCCCCGCCGTTCTAGATCGGGGTCCAATCCAGTTGTCAAAATCGCGCCGATCTCACTCGACGCGAAGCGGCATCCGCTACCACGGCTTGTTCGGCCGCCGACAGCAGTCGATCGCTTGTCGACACGGTGAGCCGACCATACCGACACTGGAATCACCCTGCGCGGTTCAACTCCAACTACCCCGTGAGCGCAAGCATAGCATGCGTGTTCAGGTCAGCAAAGCGTTAGGCCTCCGCAATCGCCGCGATCGAAACCTTCAGCCCAGGAATCTTTGCGGGTAACTTTGCTCCCTGGCGAGCAGGCGGATTTGAGGGGAACCACCTGAGCCACTCCTCGTTCATGCCGGGAAAGTCGTCCTCGTCTGCCAGAATAACGGTGACGCTGACGATTTTGTCGATTGAACTGCCAGCCTCCTCGAGGATGGCCGCAATGTTGGTCAGGCATTGATGGGTCTGCTCCTGAATAGTGGTGCCCTTGATCTGATCAGTGGCGGGATCAGTGGGAGCGGTGCCGGAGACAAAGACAAGTCCTGCGGCCTTCACCGCTTGACTGTAGGTGGCAGGAGGCTTTGCCGCCTTGGACGTAAACACGATCTGACGAGGCATGGTATCTCCTTCTGTGTTGACAGCGCGATCCGACGCCGTCGAATGTTGCGGCCGAACGCCGGAATGAAACCGCTTCGCGGCGCGGCTTCGGCTTGAATGACTTGTTCGGCCGCACTGTCTGCGCGATTTCTGTGCCGCCCTCAAGACTGCGGGTCGAAGCCGAAGACGCGCAGCTCCTGGGCGCAGCGACAGGCTTGAGCGATGCGCGCAGCCCACGCGATGGCGTCGTCGCGCGAGGGCAGTTCGAGTATGGTGAAGCCGCCGTCGAGCGGGGGCGCCCACGGATAGCGCCCTCGGCGACCGCGCCGTCGGCCGAGACGAGCGCGGGCGGTACGTTTTCGTCGATACCGCCGCCGAAGACGTAGACGCCAGCGGCCTTCGCCTCGTCGATCACGGCATGCGCATCGCGGCTCACGGCCTCCCACTCGCCGTCGGGCACGACCATCGCCGCGCTAGGGAAGGAGATCAGATACTTGGCCATGGTGCTCTCTCTTTCATCAAGCGAATGTCCGTTGACACTTTTCTGAGCGCTGAGACATCTGCGACGTGTCTTCTGTGCGGCCTAACAATGATTCATCCAAATAAACGGTTATCAATTTCTTCACAGCTATCCGTTCAGCTTTTAAGAGATTGGCTAAATTATTCGAGCGGCAATCAATTCGAATTGGCGTAGACAAACAAGCCATCCGTTGGATGGCTTATCATTTATGGTCGTTTATACCACATCTGTTTTACCAGGTGCAGCAGCCAGCCCAGAAAACCCGGCAAGGGCGTGTTGAAGTAGGCGACCGGACGGCCATTAGCGTGAACCAGGATTGCTCCCTTGCTTCTTAAGCGTGGCTCTGTTGGCTGGTTCATACCTCCACTTAACTCCTGAGACAATAACAATCTGGGGGAATTTTGCAGCTTGCCTATCTTATCACACTCTTCCTTCACCTTCAATAGAACGGATGTTTCGACCAAGTAACGGCAAAGGAACTACCAATTATCGCTGAAGGACCAGCCACTTGACCTCCGCCGGTGCATGCAACTCGATCACCTGCAGATGAGCATAGGCGGGCTGTGTGAACAGGGCCGGGTATTCTCGCCGCCGGCGGTGATATGTGGTGATGACCCACCACAAAATCGACTCCCGGCTCAGAAAGGCCTCCCGGAAGGTTTCCCGATTGCCGTTGTACAGTTCCTCCTGCCACAACACTCGCCGGGTCGTTCGGGTCAGCGCGCGCCAAAAAACCAGGTGAAAGGGATAGTTCAACCAGACCAAGGTGGTGGCCCGTCCCCAAACTAGATCTCTAACCTGGTGGTAATTGCCATCCAGCACCCATCGTTCGGCGGCGACGACTGCCCCGGTTAACGCTCTGAACTCGGCCAGGGGCCGGGGCGTCCAATTCGGCTGCCAGTGAAGCGCATCAAGTTCGATGTGGGGGACTTGCCAGAAATCGGCCAGGGTGCGCGCCAGAGTGGTCTTCCCGGAGCAACTGGTGCCGATAATGGCCACCCGTTCCAGGGGAGCGGGGATAAATTGCGTTTGCTTGTCCATATCGCTCTTAAGACAGGCGGCCTGTTTGGCCGGTGTGGTCAGGTCTTCAAGTCCGCCTTCACCTCGTAATGCTGCGAACGCTCGTCAAATCGTGACAGCAACTCCCGCGCTTTGGCCGGGACCACCGCCACTTCATACTCTTCCCCGGTAAAGACTCGCACCGCCTCCAGGGAGTCAAACCACATGATCGTGACGAATTCTACTTCAGCCTCCAGACTCCGCCGGAAGAGCTGAATTTCTCTAAAACCGGCAATCTGCCGGTTCTGGATGCCGGTGAAGATTTCGTTCTGGAGAAGGGCTTCATAAGCATCCGCCTTCTCGGGTGTCGTCCACCCGTGCCAAACTCGGCTAATCATCATCGGATTCTCCTACTTTTCTTATTTTCAAGCATCTTCAACGCCTGATTTTAACTTAAAATATGAAAAAATCTCTTGACAAATCTATGAACTAAATATATTGTATATGCAGTTATTCGTTTTGCCGGTTTTGGATCATCTCATGAGTTATTCTCTGGCCTTTTCGCAAGCAATCATGACTGCTTTGTATGTGGCTGATAAAGTGCAACAAGGCAGCTATGACTTTGTGCCGACCAAGCAATTGTCTGAGGACTTGAATATCGCCGGTCCCACTGCCGTCAAAATTCTGCAAAGTCTCAATCGGGTCGGTCTGATTGAAACCCGGGAAGGAGCCAGGGGCGGCATTCGCCTGGCGGTACCCCCGTCAGAGGTCACCATCCTCGATATTTTCAATGCCATCGAAAATGAACGTCCTCTTTTTCGATCTGATCTACACGTCCGGGCTACCGGAGAAAAGCCCACCCGGGCCCACCAAGAAATTTCAAATTTATTAACTTCAGCAGAGGAGGCAATGAAGGACAAATTGAAGGAACTAACTGTCAAAGATTTACTCAACAAGTTAAATGGATAAATTTTTTTGAATTTAACTCTATAAATAATATATCTAGTATATCTAATACTGGATAAAATTTCATCGGCAAAGGAGACCTGAAATGATTGTAATCTATGTAGCGGTGAAGACAAAAGAGCATAGGGCCAGCGAATTTGAGCAATTGCTGCGGGAGATCCAAGGTGAAGTTCGCCAAATGGTGGGGTGTGTCAAGAACGAGTGGTATCGCGTTCCTGACTCTCCACAGCGATATGTTGTCTATGGTGAATTTGATACAAAGGAGAATTTCGAAAAGTACCTGATCTCAACCACCGTCAGCCGGATTGGGGCTGAACTCATGCCCCTGCTTGAGGTTCCACCGGAGTTCAGGCACTACGAAGCGACTATGCTTGAAACCAATTAAGCCTCACCGCAGTTTTTGAAAATAGCTTTCCCGGTTTACCCAATACCCCAAGAAGTTGAACGCCAAGAAAAGGTGAGAGGTATTTTCTTGGGGATCAGTGCTCTGCGTTACCCCCAAGAAATTGTTCGTCGATCCAGGTGATCGCCTGATGCATATCTGTGCACACCACATTGGCAGTCGAAAAATCGTGATTACGGGTGAAAACGTGGGGCAGCGCACAGGTGATCAGTCCCGCAGCTTTGGCGGCCAGCACGCCGCTGGCTGTATCTTCCAGGGCCAGAACGGAATGAGCGGGTAACTGAAGACGCTGCAAACCCAGCAAATATCCTTCTGGGGATGGTTTAGCATGGATGACATCTTCACGAGTGACGACCGTCCGAAAATGATGAGCGATACCATGTGTTTCCAGGGTGCGGGTCATTGCCCCAAGACGTCCCCCGGTGACAATGGCAGCGGCGATACCGTGCTGCAACAGGAAGGTCAGCATTTCGGGCACGCCGGGCATGAGCGGCACGCTTTTCCGGTTCATCCACTCTTCATACAGGGCATCTTTGTCGGCGGCCAGGCGGGTGGGCGATAGGCCGGCTGCGGGATAATCCCTGGCCAGTCTCAGGGTGATGTGATCGGTGGCCACACCGGCGCAGTTCAGGACGTAAAAGTCCGGCTCAAACCTGATCTGGAACTGGGCCAGTAGGTGGTTCCAACAATCCAGATGGATCAGATCGGTATTGGCAATCGTCCCGTCGTAGTCAAACAAAACGGCCTGGAGTCTGGTTTTCATCATTAGCTGTGACGCCTCATCTATAAGTATTTAGGCTCATTATAGGCCGAGGGCCATAACCTTGACTAATGAGTTCTCTGATTTCAGGGGACAACCGGCTGATTGACCCGGCAACCAATTCGGTTGTCAATGTGTCCACTTGGCTCAATCCTCTATTAACCTTTGCCGCCAGGCTTGCAGCAAAGCCGCTTCCCGTTCGAGGGTTAAGCCGGTCGTGATCTCGATCGGACTGGTTCGATCAGGCGGCTGGGTGGCTGCCAGCCAGGCAAGCGTATCGCGAACCGTCTCGGCAATAGGCCGGTAAGCCAGACCGGCAGCAGTGGCTCGCTCAACGCTTACCCGGAAGACTCCCTCCATTTCAGCCGGCACCCAGAAAGGCAGGCCATCGAAGGGCTGCACGCCTTGCTCCAGCAAAAAGGCATCCTCTACCCAGGTCAGCGTCGCCTCACTGCTGCTCGCAGTTCGGATCGTCTCCAACAACTGCCCCAGTGTCAGCGTGTTCGGAGCACCGGTAACATTATAGATGCCGATGAGGTCGGCTTCAGCCATTTTGAGAATCCATTCGGCTAGGTCCCGCGCGTCAATCAATTGAATAAACCGATCGGGCCGGCCCGGCGCCAGCACTTCGCCCCCCTGACTGACTCGCCGAAGCCAGTAGGCAAAGCGAGGGATCGGATCATAGGGGCCGACCAGCAGCCCGGCCCGAACATTGAGAACTCGACCGGGCATCACCGCTTCAGCCGCTTCTTCGCACCGGGCTTTCAAGCCGCCATAAGTTTCCGGGGTAACGGTCTCAATCGCAGGGTTGGCTAAGGTTTGCAGTGGCGCGCTTTCATCGCTGCCTTCGGGACTGAACCCGGCATAGACGGAAATACTGGAAATGAAGGTATAATGCCTCACCGCCTCGGCCAACAGCTCGGCTGAAGCTTGCACCAAACGCGGGACATAGCCGCTGGTATCAATGACCGCGTCCCATTGCCGGCCCCGCAGCACCTCCAGCCCGCCATCCCGATCCCCGCGTAACTTCTCGACCTCGGGAAAGAGGTCCGGTTGGTGCCGGCCGCGATTAAACAACGTCACCTGATGGTTGTGCCGCAGCGCCGCTTCGACGAGATGGCGGCCTAAAAAGATAGTCCCGCCCAGAATGAGTAAATTCATCACACCCCCTTTTTGCCCCTAACGAGGCAAAACCAGAATAGTTATCCGAGAATTATACCACGCTTGCTCACCTTATGCTTCTGCCCTCGTCCGGCGACATTTTTGCTCGCCCGGTCATCTGCGGTTAAAATTGGCTCATTTGTTCTGGAAATAATGTTCGCTCTGACGGTAAGGACAGATGAGACAGGTTCCTGGGGAAATCCGACCTCTGCTGGAAAGGTTTATCAGCAGTTTCCAAAAAGCGATCCGGGCGGAAATGGAGGCGATGCGCCAGCGGTTAGGCCCGTTCGAGGTGCCGCTGACGCAGGGCAGGAGTCTCGATCTGGCTGAAAGTGAACCGGGCCGGAGCTATAGCTTCAAGGTGGTGCAGCCCAACGATAAACTCGTGCCGCAGTTGGAATGTACCCTCCGGTACAGTGGCGGCGAAGTCCTGATTACAATCACCGATCTCCGGCAGGAGGAAGTGACCGTTCGGGCGGACCGGCCCATCAGCCTCAGCGGCGACGACTACACCCTGGTCATTTATCCCTGGTTCTTGTACGAAAAGCTACAGGTGGCCCTGGAGTCGTTGTTAAACTCCGACACCTTCTCCCCGGATAAGGCCCTGCTGCTCTTCGGTTACGGCCAGCCGGGGCAAGACCCGCAGCCGTTGCAGCTTGCACATCCGGGCCTGAATGATAGCCAATTGCAGGCGGTGCGATTATGCAGTGACAGCACCCTGGCCTTTGTCTGGGGGCCGCCGGGGACCGGCAAGACAACCACTCTGGGTCATATCGTGACGGAACTGCTGAACCAGGGGCAGCGCCTGCTGGTTACCTCGACGACCAATGCCGCCGTTGATCAGGCTTTGACCCACCTGAACCGCCTGCCTGAAGCCCAGACTTATTTCGAGCGAGGCCAGATCATCAGAATGGGTCAAACTGGAGCGGAAACGTTTGGGGCGAGCTTGAAAGAGGTGGTCGAGCGGCTCAACACTGAAACCCAGGCTCGCCTGGAATACCTGCGCGAGCGCCGCCAGCAAGTTGCGCGCCAGATCAAGCAGTGCGATTTGCTCCTGGGAAGACTTCAGACCGACACTCAACCCTTGCAACTCGATCTCTTCCGTCCAGTGCAATCCGAGGTGTTGGCCGTACGGGACTTAACTTCGATCTTCTCAGCAAAGCTCGCTCACCACCTCTTGAGCCTACCGACCGGGCAGCAACAAGCAAGGATAGTGCGCCGGCGGCAGCGCCTCGAAACCCTGCTGGACCAATGCTGGCAGCAGACAGCCCAGCTCAGCCAGGAACTCCGCCAGCAGGAAACAGCGGTGGTGCAAAAGGCTAAGGTCATCCTGGCGACGATGACGAACGTCTACCTGAGCAGCCTGCTCCAGGCCGAACGTTTTGATACGGTCATCGTCGAAGAGGCCGGGATGGCCATCCTGCCCACCCTCTTTTACTGCGCCGCCCTGGCCCGCTCTAAAATCATTGTCGTCGGCGATCCCCAGCAGCTCCCGCCGATTGTGCAAGCCCGCGACGACTATGTCTATCGAGCTATGGGCCGGACTATCTTCGAGGTCGCAGATCAAAAGTCATTGACGGACCAGACCATGGTGATGCTCGATATTCAATACCGCATGCATCCGGTCATCAGCGACCTGGTCAGCCGGCTCTTTTACCAGGGCAAATTACGCCACGGCGAAAATACCTCGCAGCATGAGGTCATTGCCGGCAAGCCGCCCTTTCCCGGCGCGCCGCTGGTCGTCCTCGATACCGCCGGCCAAACGACCTGCACCACCGAGCCGGGCGGCTTTTCTCGGTTCAACGAAAAAACGGCCCACCGCTGCGTCGAGTTAGCGGTCGAAGCCGTGCGGACCGAGATCGAGTCGGTGGCCATCATCACTCCCTATGTGGCGCAATCCCGACTGATCCGGCAGCAGTTGTATCGCTTTCCCCGGGAAGCCGGTCAGGTCGAATGTCGCACCGTCCATCGCTTTCAAGGCAATGAACGGGACTTGGTTATTTTGGACACCGTTGACACCGCCCCGCTCCCCCCGGGCGTGCTGCTAACCGATCAGTCCCCCTCTTCCTCGGCCAAAAATTTGCTCAACGTCAGCCTGTCTCGGGCGCGGGGCAAGTTGATTATCATCGCGGATGTGGCTTATTTCAATCGAGCTGCATCGGGGAGTCTCATCAACGAGCTGCTGGCTCAGGCCACCCAGTCCGGGGTCCGCGTGTTTTTCTGATTGAAAAGGGTAATTGCTCAAGCGTTGGGATCGTCTCCCGGTCCAGGATCTCTCCCTCAAACGCCGGAACGATCAGATCGGTGCGATAACCTAAGGAACGAAGCTGCATCGTCTTTTTTAGCCGGCCTATGAATATAGCCTGTGCCCGATGAAATCCTTATCCTACTTACTTTCCCCACTTCCCAGGGGCTGGTAATGGAGAGCGATGACGCCCGAGCTGAATGTCTGGGTGTCCAGTAGTTTCAGCGAGTTTATGTCCATATTTTCAAAAACGCGCGGTCCTTGCCCAAATGTAAATGGAAACACCAGGAGACGCAGCTCATCGACAAGATCATGCTTCAGCATCGTGTGGGTCAGCTCACCCACCCCATATTGCAGCAGGTCCTGGCCCGGCTCCTGCTTCAGCTTACCAATCTCATGGGCGGGGTCTCCCTTGATGAGCGATGCATTCCAGGCCAGCGGTTCCTGCAAGCTTCTCGAAGCAACATACTTCGGCATATTGTTTATTCTATCCGCCATTTTTCCCTCGCGAGACGGCCAAACCTCAGCAAACCCCTCATAGGTTAGCCGGCCCAGCAGCAGCGCATCCGGGGCCAAGAGTAGATTATTTAGATAGTCTGAAACATCAGGGCTGTGATATTTGAAGATCTGCCCCCAGAAATCCGGGCCACCGCCCATTATCCCATCAAGCGATACTTCAGCCTCAACGATTATTTTTCTCATTTTCTTTTTCTCCTTACTCTTTCGAGAATAAAAAAAGACCAACCCCCACGAGGACCGAGCGAGTCCTCCGCCAGGCGCTTCCATGACGCCATCCAGCGTCACATACTCCTGGTAATAAATTTTCTCACGGGAGTTCGCCCCTTGTTGTTCATCATCAATATGGGGTAGTATAACTTAACGAAGGGGCTCTGTCTTGTATAAAAAGGACAACTGCTCAGATCTGCTGCTATCCATGAGCTGAGCCGGGGTCTGGCCGATGAAGTACTTTAGCGAGCGGGTCAGATGCGGCTGGTCGTAATAGCCCGCCTCAAAAACGGTATCGAGGATGGAGACGCCTTGCTGTAACAGGACTGTGGCGTAGCGGGCGCGTTCGATTTGACGCACGACGCTTTGGGTCAACCCGGTCGTTCGCAGGAAATGACGCCGGGCGGTGCGGATGGAAAGCTCTTTCAGTTGACCCTGTAACGCCGCCTCGACGATGGGATCACGCACAATCAGACGGTCACGAACGAGCCAATCTACAAAGGTATCTGCATTTTCAAAGTCCGGAAATTGCCAGGCCGAGCCGTGTAACCAGAAGGATTGACCCACCGTATTAAGCAAGTTTACATCTCTATCCACGAGGTTGCTGGCGGGCAGATGAGGCATGACGGTGCCCAGCTTAAAGCGGATGCCAAGCCACTCTCCCTCCGCCGGGCAGTATAGCGGCGTCGCTTTCGTCTCTGGCCCCCGCACCGTTAGCGTTGTCTTGTCCTGATATTTGGTCACGACCATCTCCCAATGGCTCATAGCAATCGAGCTAAAAGGACCAGCGTGCTCACTGTGGGCTTGCCAGATCCTTTCGACAAAAGGCGAGTCTGATGGTCTTTCGTCAATGGTAAAGATCATGCTTCTGCTTCCCAGGCACCAACCTTGTGGACGTATTGGTAGCGTTCGCCATTCCAGAAATGGAAGGGCCGATTCTGGGGTCTTCTACGCCGCCATCCAGGGTCATGTCCATTGATAGACTACTTTTCCCATGGTCATTCCACTTTGATCCTTATTTTGATTCAGTGCGGATCATTGGCCTTCTGGGTCATGGTAATTGGGTCTGCTTCGGGCGCCAGTAAAGAAATCAGGTCAGCCGGAGCCGGCCATAGGCCCCACGCTCCTGTAGCCGGGACTGGCGCAGCAAGAGGCCTGATCTGTTCCAAACGCCAGGCCCACCGACCTGGAGTGTAATCGCCAAAGGAGCGTTCCGGCTCAGGTGGCCCATTTGTTTCGGTAATCTGCCAAACATCCGTTAGCTGGCACACAGCAATAATCACCCCCGCGACAGCTCGTCGAAATGAGAATAGCCGGCCCAGTCGAGCACCTGGCGAAACGGTTCGCTCTGGCACAGGCCGGTCAGGTAGGACCGGGACCAGCGGCCATACCCCTGCCCGGCGTGGATGGCCAGCGGACCTCGGTAGCGGGTGGACCAGCTCCGCGTCTCTATCTGTTTGGCCCCAAGCGTCACCAGGGCCGCCCAGGACTGGGTCAGGGTCAAACAGCGCATTGGCCCTCTGTTACAGCCAGCCCACGGATTTGGCCCAGGCCAGCATCGCGGCCTGGCGCTGCTCATAATCTGCGGGCGGCTTTTCACCGCTTGCTTCAAGGCTGCGCCGCATCTTCTCGACGTGCTCGGCCAGCGGCCTGAAGCCCATTTCGGCCCGGCGCCGATCCACCTCATCCGGCTCGTCGAGCATCCAGGAACTGAGCTGGCCGTCCTCGTCCCAATCAAACTGGGTGCCGTATCGCTGCGGCCGGCGCTCGAAAAAGCAAATCCGATCTTCCAGGTAGGCCAGGTGCTGCGGGGCCATTTCCCCTCGGGCGATTGCCTCAGCTAACAGCAGCACACCTTGTCGCTGCAAGGTCGAGCTGCCGATGGCGTGCTGGAGAATGACCCAGGCCGCCTCAGCCCCCTCCGCTCCCACCAGGGAGATCCCCGGCCAGCCGACCTGCTCAGTTTCGTGCCACAGCCGATAAAACAAACCGGCTTCTTGCCACAATTGGAAGTAGTCGTGGGCCGTGCTGCCAGCAACCAAGCTCCGAGGAATGGCTTTCCATTGACAGCCGGTGCGCAAGTGGTAAAAGATGCCATCCATCGCCTGGCGTGGGTCTATCCGGGGGCGTCCCCCTTTAGGTTTGGCTGGCTCAGGCGGCAACAACGGCACGATCAATGCCCACAAGACGTCGGGGATACGCCACTGGCTATCTATTTCTTTTTCAACGTTCATCCTATTCTCGCTCCTGTTTCTCTGATTTTTGAGAAACAGAAGATTATACCTCAACCAGAGGTTTTCGGATAGGCTCTTATCCTTTTTATGCCCCTTGCAGGGGCAGGCCCCGGGTTGGGGTGGGGTAGGGAGTGCTGGTTGGGTATGGTGTGGCGGTCGGGTAAGGCACCGGTCCAGCGGGCAACCACTGCCCCGCTTTCCACTGACCTCGGAACTGATTACCTGTGTAAATCCACAGCACCAGTCCAGTGTACGTGTCCCGCAGAGCTGTGACCGATAGGCCAGGCAGGGATAACTCCCATACGCCATAGAGTTTGCGCTCGACGCGGCACGTCAGCAGAAAGACAGCCACGAACAGGAGGAGTAGGAAAAGTCGGAGACGGCGCTTAAATATATGCACTAAAGCTCCATTTGAACCAACAGTAGCGGCTTAATGAGAATGCAGCGAGGCCTGATAGGCCGCTATGGCATGCCGGGTCGTGTACCAGACCCGGCCTCGTTTCACGGCCTCCAACCGGCCGGTACGGGCCAGCAAGCTCAGATACTCCTGGCTATAGGGTGTTTCCTTGGCCGCTTCTCCCAGCGGAATCCATTCCACTTCCCGGGCTGGCGGAGTGCTGACCGGGATGCAGGCTTCGAGGTACAGGGTCAGGCTGCGCTCGACGGCGCGGCCAATAAAGTTGACCAACGGTCCTTCATGACCGGCATCGGCCTGGGCCAGAACGCGATAATACTGGCGGCGATTGGCGCGCAGGATGACAGTTGGGGGGTAGCCATCGCGCAGCAGCAGCAAATTCATCACCAGCCGGGCCGTCCGGCCATTGCCATCCAGGAAGGGATGGATCGCCACCAGTCGATGGTGGGCCACGGCGGCTCGTTCAATGGGATGGAGCCCTTGAGCCGGACCGTTCAGCCAGCTGCCCCAGTCGTCTATCAGCTGGGGTATAGCCCAGGCGTCAGGCGGTTGGTGGCTGCTGCCGGCGATCTTCACCGGCAGGTTCCGATACTGACCGGCGTTGGTATCATCAATCCGGCTAAGGACCAAACGGTGAATTTGGCGGAGATGGAAGGGCGTGATGAGGTCCGGCGAGTTGACTAAGGTTTCGACGTACTCGATCGCCTGTTGGTGATTGATGACCTCCAGGTGCTCGCGCAGGCTCTTGCCGCCGATGGTCAAACCGGTTTCAAGGATGAGCTGCGTTTCGCGCAGGGTCAGGGTATTACCCTCGATGGCATTGGAGTTGTAAATCCATTCGAGGGTAAGCTGCTCATTCAGCCGGTTTACAGCGGCAGCGGGGAGGGGCCGCAGGGCGTCGAGTTGGGTTTTCTTTTGGGTGAGGCGGGCTAGCAGTCTGGGTTCAAGCATAAAATTACATCACCAGTAATATCGGCTAACTCAAGCCATTATATAACCGATAGCGATCTAAGCCAAAGCAGAGTGACCTGGGGATTAAGTTGAGGGCGCTGGTGAGTCAAAATTCGAGAATACAGAGCTTGTTCGGAAGGGAGCCATTCGGGTAGACCACCAGTGGCAGTTCGTCGGGCGTCACGCCGAACCGTTCGACGAGGTCGTGCGCTTAACCGTCGCCGCGGGCGTCGATAACTTGGTAGGGATAGCCCGACCGCGCCAGGAAGTTCTGCAGTCGGACGACGGCGGAGGAGTCCCGGGCTCCGATGATAATCGTGCCGGCGGCGCCCTCCTCGATCAGTTCGACACGGCGCAGGATCAGCGCGCGCATTAACGTCTCGCCGATCTCGGCCGAGCCTATCATCAGCGCTCGAAGGTGCGCCGCGTCGAAAGGCCGCGCATCCCCGGCGCGAGCGCGGGTGATCGCTGGGCGGGCGGCGAACTGGTTGACCTCGCTGGTGAACTGGCCCGGGCCGAACGTGACGACCGGCGCCTCACGGTCAAGTCCATCGCGCCGGGTTATGTCGACCGAGCCCAACAACACGAGCCAGGCGGGTGCGCCCTGCTGGCCGTGGTCATAGAGCATCTCGCCCAGCACGAAATGCCGCTCCGGGCCGCTGGCGAAGCGCAGGGCCGTCTCGACCCTCGCGCCGTCGAGTACCGGAAACATCTGATAGCCGCGTTGCTCGCGCGTGCTCATGGAGTGGGTTCCTTCAGAGCGACCAGGACCGAGGGAAAGGCAGCGACAATCCATCTGGTGGAACAGAGCCGCTCGCCTTCCCTGTATCCTCACGGATGAACGCGGATGATCGTCTTCCCCGGGCGTCGTTCGGTCGAGTTGAAGGCGGCGACGGCATCGTCGAGGGTGGAGACGGCGCCGATGTTCGTGCGCAGCCGTCCGTCCCGCACTCGCTGAACGATCTCGCTCAGTTGGGCGCGATCGGATTCAACGACGAAGTCGACCGCCAAGCCGTCGGTGGGCCGCGCCTCGACCGGTCCGACGATGGACACCAGCGTTCCTCCGGCTCGAACCAGGCGCGCGGACCGCTTCCCGATGTCGCCGCCGATGAGATCGAACACGAGATCGACTCCGCCGACGTCTTCCAGGACCTCGTTGTCGAGGTCGACGAACTCGTTCGCGCCGAAGTCGAGCCCCTTCTGACGATCGGCGGCGCGTCCGGTGCCGATGACGTAGGCGCCCGCCAATCGTGCGAGTTGCGTCACCATTGACCCGACTGCGCCGGCCGCGCCGTGCGCGATGACGCTCTGCCCTGCCCGAAGGCGGCCGTGCTCGAACAGTCCCTGCCACGCAGTCAGGCCCGAGATCGGCAGGCTCGCGCCCACCGTGAAGTCGACGTCGCCCGGCAGCGGCGCGAGGTTGCGTGCTTCGACGGCCGCGTACTCGGCCAGGGTGCCGTCGCGATACCAGTCCGTGAGGCCGAACACCCGCTGTCCGACCGAGAGCCCCGTGGTGCCATAACCGAGGGCGGTGACCACTCCGGCCAGCTCGTGCCCGGGGATCGAGGGCGTTCGGTCACGGTCGAGGCGATCGGTCCAGGTCGAAGGCCAACTCAGCTCAGTGTTAACGAATCCCGAGGCATAAACCTGAACGACAACGTCGTTGATCGATAGCTGTGGTTCGGGCCGCTCCACCAGCTTCATCCCGGCCGTTCCCGCAGCCTGGTCCGTCACCACTATCGCCTTCATCTGTCACCTCCTTGTATTATATGTAGCGAGGAAGGTGCCAACCCACCTTCCGCTTGAAAAAATTTTTTTACATCTTTAACAGAATCATGAGCAATCCGCATGGTTACAAGGCTCAGGCTTCAGTTGCCACTCAGGCAGCCGTTTAATCGCGGCGCCGTAGCTCATTGAGCCACTTATTGAATTTATGTCGCCAATGGAGGGGGATTAGAAGAAAGAATCGAGAAAAAACTAAACAAAAGAAGAATTCAATAACTAAGCGAGATTAACCCAGATGTGTTCGACTCGAATACGTCGGTCAGCGCCGGTGCGGAAATTGCAATCTACGTGAGCATGACTGGAATGGGCGTTCACATAAAAAGAAGTGGTCAGCTTGATCCAAACGATGTCATTGGCCGAGACGCTCAAACTCTTGGACACGATGCGATGGTCGTCCACCCAATAGGCCGTGCTGGAGTCATGGCGGTGCTCGTCAACAATGGTCGTCACCTGCTCGCCATCCCAATAGTGTTGGAAGAGATCAAAGTGCAGTTTTAGCCGCAGTTCGGCGTGGGTTGAGGTGTACCAATGATCATGGGCACTGACGGCGACATCTCCCTGAAAATCAACATGCGGTTCCACTAACAGCTCGCCGGCCCGGGGCGGAAAGTAATAAAACCAGAGGGTACAGTACTGGGGTGAGCCAGCCGTTGCCTCCCAGCCCCAGCCCTCGCCGGTCTGATGACTCTCAAAATTGAATTCCCCCAGACCCAAGTTGAAGCCGCACGTTTCCGTGTTTCCCCATCCTTCCCACGCCGGCGGGAAGAGCCAGGTGTGTGAGCCAGCCTGGGCCGCCACTTGTTGCATCAGGATCGGCTCTTTACGTCCCCGCCGGGAAGGGGGAGGTTTGATCTGACGAATTTCTTCGTGAGCGCGTTTAAGCTGCGGCGCTTCGTTGGCCTCTTCCTCCTCCAGAGCGCTGACGTTAATACCGGCCCGCTTGAGTTCTGCTTTGACCTGCTCATCAGTCCGCCCGGTACCTTTCATAATTCGCAGTTGGCGTTGGATTTCCTCAGCCTCATACTTCCAGCGAGCCTCATCGTCCTGGCGAAACTCTTGTAATTGAGCCTGAAACCGTTCTAGCATAATCTACCCCCAATTATTAAACGCCCCGTAAAACCCACGGGTTCAATCGTGGGATATAAGGGGCTAAATTCCTTTGTCTAAAAAGTTTGGTAGTCCAGGCGGGACTCCGTCCCGCCTAGGTGAAACAGTTGATTAAACAGAACACTTGTGCTAAAATCTGGGGTATGCTCATCCAGAAAGCCTTCAAATATCGTATTTACCCCAATCGGGCCCAACAGGCGGCATTGGCGATCCAGTTCGGTCACGCCCGGTTCGTGTATAATTTCGGCCTGGCGGCGCGAAAGACGCACTTCTTCGAGCACGGCAAGCGGATCAATTACAACGACACCGCCTATATGCTGACTATCATCAAACGCTTTGTTCCCTGGCTCAAAGAGGCTGACAGCCAGGTCTTGCAACAGGCGCTGCGCGATCTGGACCGGGCTTACACCAACTACTTCAAAAAAAGCAGAGAAGGCACGCTGCCCAAACCTCAGCCAGGACAAAAGCCTCGTAAAGATGGCATGCCCCTGGGCTATCCCCGTTTCAAAAGCAAGCACGATGAGCAGTCCATTCGCTACCCGGAGCGGTTTACCCTGAGCGGCAGCCGCATTGTTCTGCCCAAGGTCGGCCCGGTTCGAGTGGTCTTTCACCGGTCCATTGAAGGGAAGATGAGATCCTGCACCGTTACAAAAACCAAGAGCGGTCAGTACTTCATCTCGATCCAATGTGAGCTGGAGATTGAAGCGCCTCTCCAAAAACCAGGCACGGTCGGCATTGACCTGGGCCTGAAGACGTTTGCGGTCCTGTCCAGCGGTGAACAGATTGAGCATCCCCAGTATCTCCGAAAGTCCGAACGCCGCCTGAAACGCTTGCAGCGGGCTTTGAGCCGAACCGAGAAAGGTAGTCACGGGCGGGAGAAAGCCCGCCTGCGGCTGGCTCGTCAGCATCAGAAGGTGGCCAACCAGCGCCAGGACTTCCTGCACCAGACCAGCCGCCGGATTGTCGACCAGTTCGGCCTCATCAAGATTGAAAACCTCAATGTTTGCGGGATGCTCAAGAACCATCACCTGGCCAAGTCTATCTCCGACTCCGGCTGGAGCCAGTTTGGGACCTTCCTGTCGTACAAAGGCCAGTGGGCCGGTAGCCAAGTCGAGCGGATCGACCGCTTCTTTGCCAGTTCCAAGACCTGTTGGGTTTGTGGGTGGGTCAATCAAGATCTGCAACTGCATCACCGTTTCTGGATTTGTGAAGGCTGCAACACCCTGCACGACAGAGATTTGAATGCAGCCCTGAACATCGAACGACACGTACCGGCGGAGCGCCGGGAACGCATAACGCCGGTGGACAACCTAATGGGTTGCGTGAAACCGGAAGCCCAGGCGCTTTAGCCCTGGGTAGCTCACTTTTTGATTTCAGTCTAAAAGACGGCTGCGCTAATGATTTCTGCTGAGAAACCGTACAAGTGCAAGGCCAGGGACAGATGAAGCCGGCGGTCCTGCTACCAATGGTTAAGATGTGTTCAACGTGAGCCAGGACTTACTTCCATTAGCGGTCATAAGTAACAAGAAACGGGTTAAAGTTATGGGGGTAAAAGGGGTGACTAAATGGCGTACGCTTCAGGCAACAAAATAAAGGGTGTTTTATTTCCGGCCAGTAGAAATGTCAGAGGTTAAGTAGTGGATTGCTTGGCGAGCAGCATCGAGTGGAAATCATAGTCATCACACAGCTATTTTATTGTACCCCTTGGTTTACGCCGAGGCAAATAATTGCCAGAAGAAATTGGTAAAAAGCTAAAATTTGTCACCTTCTCACCAAATAGTTCATTCTCTCGGATCTGGTCCAAGCCGATATAGACATCGGAGAATCAAAGAATTTACCTCGGCCGGCCCTAACGAAAAGCCAAACTGCTTGGATTGGAGCTTGTACCCCTCCAACCAACTGTTTCTTAGCAGCTAATCCACGGGGCATTTGGCCCAGTTCAAGAGGGAAGAAACAGATTAGAACTTGACAGCCCAGGTATCATCATCCGTTGTGTTCAGATAGTAAAGACCGTTATTTTCCGTCAGAGATAATCGGGTCTGAACCCTTATCAAAACATTACCCACTTCAGTAATTTGATCTTCGGTAGTTTAGCCGCCTACATTATTTGGAGGGGGCTTAGCAGCCTGGGGCGTTACAAGTTGGCAGTTCATCGGCATGGCAGCTGTGCTCATGCTGGCTGTGTTTGTCCTGCAAGCCGTGCTCGCCCTATCGAGTCGATAACCACAATTGAGGGTGGGATTTGACCGAACTCACCTCTCCCGCACCATCTCGACCGGCCGGCCTAGCTCCCGTTCCAATTGAGGCTTCAACTGGGCTGCGTCACCCACGACGACAATAATAGGCTGGTCGGCCTGAATGTAGCGAGCGGCGGCGGTCAGGGTGTCCAGTTCAGTCACCTGTTCCAGGTGATCCAGGTAGCTCGTTAGCTCGCCCAGGGGGACCCCGGTCAGATAACGCTTGGCTAGTTCTCCGGTCAGGTCAGCCGGGGTTTCTATATCGCGGAGAAAACTGCCGGTGAGATAGCCCTTGGCCGCAGCCAATTCCCCGGCTGTCACCGCCTGGGTACGAATTCTGTGCAGTTCACCCAGGATTTCGGTGATAGCTTCAGCGACTCGGGCCGGGTCAACGCTCGTACAGACCCGAAAGGTACCGGTATCATGGGGTTGGGCAAAACTACTCTCGATGCCATAGGTAACGCCCAATTCTTCACGCAGCTTCACATTCAGCCGTGAAGCAAAGGTACCGCCCAGAATGGCATTCGCGACTTCCAGAGCATAACGGTCCGGGCTGCGGGCATGGAGGGCCAAATTGCCAATTTGCAGGGTCGCCTGGCTGGAGTCGGGCCGGTCAACCAGGTAAATCACAGAGGTATCGCCACTTTCGGCTGCCGAGCAATTCAAAAAGTCAGGGATCTCACCGGACAGCCAATCGCCCAGGAAGCGTTCAGCCAGAAGGCGGGCTTCGCCTCCGGTCATATCGCCGGCGATGGTCAGCAGGGCATTGTTCGGCCGGGCGACAGCCCGGTAGAATTCGACCACGTCTTGGCGGGTCAGCTGCTGCACTGTGTCCGCGCGCGGACTAAAACCGTACGGGTGCCGGCCAAAGGCGACCCGGCAAAACTGCCGGTCAGCCAGGTAGTCCGGCTCGACCGCCTCGTGGGCCAGGAAAGTTAGCATTTGGGCCTTGAGCACGTTCAGTTCCGACGAAGGAAAGGTTGGTTGGCGGGTCATCTCCGCCAGCAGGTCGAAAGCAAGGTCCTTATCGGCAGATAGGCTGATCACCGACACCGTGAGCCACTCCAGGGCAGCAGCGGCGTCAACCGCACCGCCGGCAGACTCTATCAGTTCGGCGATTTCGTCAGCGGAATACCGGCCCGTGCCTCGGGGCAGCAGGTCGGCAACCATGTCGGCGACCCCCTGTTTTTCGACCGGGAGGGCGGGGTTAGAGCCGCTGAGGTAGAGTTTCAGGTCAAGGGTGGGGAGCCGGTGCTGTTCGACCAGGATAATGTTCAGCCCGTTATCTAGCCTGAACGTTTCGAATGACGGGGTAAACTTCACCTCCACGGGTAGGGCTACTGGAAGGACGGTCCGGTCAATCGTACTTTCCGGCAGGGTTTGGCCCCTCGGCTGAATATCCACCCCTGGCAGGTCAGACACTGGACTTGTCGGAGGCGTGACCGGCTCGACGAACCGGCCCGGATATTGGTAGCGCCGCGCCTGCCCCGCCGGCGTGGTGATGAGGACATTCAGCGGCAGCTTGCATAGGTAAGTCCGGGCCGCTCGCTGAACATCAGCTATGGTTACGGCGTCGTACATGGCCAGCTCCGCCGCCACAGCCCTGGGATCACCAAAGACCAGGGCAGCCTCCTGCAGTTGTTCGGCCATGTCCTCCCTCGAATTCCAAAACGAGGTCAGCCTATCCACCAGGGTCTTTTTTTTCACCCGGGCCAATTCAGCCTCGGTCACACCCGCAGCGATCACCCGGTCAAATTCGACCCGGAGTGCCTGGCTCACCGGCTCGACCGGCTCACCAGCATGAGCGTACGCGACGATATCCAGGCTGCTCGCGCCCAGATAGCTGGAGGTGCTCACCGAGACGGCTGCCGCCAGGCCGGGCCGGACGATATGCCGTTCGGTCCGGCTGCTGTCGCCGCTGCCCAGGATGTCCGCCAGCAGGTCAAAGGCGTAGTAATCCGCTGTCCCACGCCGCGGCCCAGCTACAGTCGCCGCATAGCGGGGTAGTTCGACCAGTGGATCAATCCAGACCTCTTCCGCACCAACCTGGCAGCCGCTGACCGGGTCGGTCCGGGTGGCTGGGAACCGGGCACGGGGCGGGTAGTAAGCCAGGATAGGCGTCACCGCCGGACCGGCGGGAAGGTCGCCAAAGTAAGCCCGAACCAGGGATTGGGTTAATCCAGGGTCCAGATCCCCGGCGATGACCAGGGTGGCGTTGTTGGGCCGGTAATAGCGGGCCTGAAAGTCCAGGAGTTCAGCCAAGCTGGCTGCGGCCAGGTCCTGGGCGGCGCCAATCACCGGGCGTTCGTAAGGCGGGTATCCCAGGAAGGCCAGACTGTCGAAACGCTCATCGGAAGCTCCGTAGGGCGAGTTGGTAACCGTCTCTTTCAGCTCCTCGATCACGACCCGCCGCTGGGCCTTAAAAGCCGAGCGGGTGATCCTGGGGAAGCCCATCCGCTCGGATTCCAGCCACAATAGCAGCGGCAGCTGGTTGGCCGGGGCTATAATCTGGTAAGCGGTATAATCGAGCGTGGTGTAGGCATTGTTTTCGGCCCCGGCCGCTTCCAGCAGCCGGTCGAATTCACCGGCTTTGACGTGAGTGAACGCCGTTGACATCAAGTGCTCCAGCAGGTGAGCAAAACCGGAACGGCCGGCCGGGTCGTTAGCGGCGCCAACGCGGTACAAAACATTGGTGGCTATTAGGGGTACGTTATGGTCTTCAGCCAGGATAACCCGCAGGCCGTTAGCCAGGGTAAAATCCATCAGGGGCGGTATATAAGCGGTAAAAGTAAAAGGTTCACTCATAGGGTTTTAGCAGGTAACCTTCCGCCCCATCTATCCGAGATCATCAAAGGTGCAGCGGTCCAGGCGCGCCACGCACAACGCCTATTCCACAAAATCTTTGATGAGTTACTTTCGCAGGGAGCGATTATTATCGGCCTGTTATGGGGCTCTCCTGACTTTTTGATTGATGGTCAGCTTCGCCAGGCTATGTTCTTTAGCTTCCTGGCTTTTTGCCTATCCCTGGTAGGTTTGATCCATGCCCCAACTTGGCCTGACGCTTTCGCCGATGATAAGGGGCTACCTGCTCTTAACCGGGCTATTGGGTCTTTTTCAACTTGGCGGCTTGAAACAGGCAGAATCGAGTTGGATCGCCAGTTATCCCCTCCTGCTATCAGAATTTTGAAATCGCCGGCGAAAGACGGGGATGGCTGGGATCAGGAGAGGCTCCAATCATCTGTAACGGTTACGCTTCCTCCGACTTATCTTTGAACAACTGGCTGCCGCGTTGGATAGCCTGGCGGCCAAAGCGTTCCCGCAGTTCGTCCAGAACCGGCTGTAAACGACGAGATTGCTCCTGCTCAGGATCAGTCCACAGGCCCAACTGGTAAGCCGCTGTCTCCAGGCCACTGACTCCTACCCCGATTAGCCGTACTCGCTTGCCCGGCGGCCAGTGCTTCTCGAACAGTTGCAGCGCGGCGGTGTAGATGTCGTCGTCCAGGTTGGTTGGCTGCTCCAAGGTGACCTGTCGGGTCAAGGTGGTGAAGTCGGCCCAGCGCAATTTGAGTCTAACCGTGGTTCCGTTCAAGCCTTTGCGCGCAGATGGTAGCCCACCTGCTCGGACTGCTGGCGCAGTGTCTCCCGCAAAATGGGGTCGTCGGTAACATCTTTGACGAAAGTAATCTCCTGGCTGATGGATTTGGCCTCGTGCTCGGTCACCACCGGCCGCTCGTCCAGACCTTTAGCGTGACGGGCCAAATCGTGGCCGGGCTGGCCGAAGCGGCGGACCAGGTCGGCTTCTGGCCAGCGGGCCAAGTCGCCGATAGTCCGCAGCCCCAGCCCGTGCAGCCGCTCGGCGGTCTTGGGGCCAACTCCCCACAAAGACTCGACCGGCAGGGGCGCCAGGAAAGCTGCTTCCTGGCCAGGCGGTACAACCTGCAAGGCGTTGGGCGGCTGGCCGGAACGAGCGGCAGATTTGCCGGCATCATTGGCAATCTTGGCGACCAGTTTATTGGTGGCGACACCGAGGGAGCAGGGCAGGTGCAATTCGGTATTGATCATCCCCTGCAAGCGGCGAGCCAGTACCGCGGCGGGTTCGGGCAGGTCGGAGACATCGAGGAAAGCTTCGTCAATCGAGAGCTGTTCGACCAGAGGCGTGAGTAGGTGCAGCCGGGCCATCACCTGCTGGGAAGCGACCCGGTAAAGGTCGAAGTGAGAGGAGACGATGATGAGCTGGGGACAGAGCTTGACCGCCCGGCTCATTGGCATGGCCGAGTGAATACCAAAGCGACGGGTAGCATAGGAGCAGGAAGCGACCACTCCCCGCTGGTCGGGCCGCCCGCCGACGGCAAAGGCTTTACCACGCAGGCCGGGATCGCGCTGCTCTTCAACCGCGCAGAAAAAGGCATCCAGATCAAGGTGCAGAATTTTGCGGGGCATCAGTTTTTGCTCCGGTAGAGAGCTGGATGATAAACCCGGATCGGGCCAGTGTCAACCGGAAGCACGGGTTTGAGCCAAATTAAGCGGCAGCGGAGTCAATGACTGGTTGAGAGCAGCATAGCCGACGGCGTTGAGGTGCAGCAGGTCGAGCGGCGGCCAGTCGGCGGCACGGGAGGCGGCATAGAAAAGAACCGCCAGGGGTCGAACTGGATCAGACATCCATCTCCCCAGCTCGATAGAATTGGGCCTGCGCCCAAGCGCGTTGCAGGGCGCGGGCGGTACTAATAATGGTTGCCATCGAGGTGTAGGGTTCGGCGATCAAAGTTCGGCCTGCGGCCACGCCAACTGCTCCGGCTTTGGCATAGGGGGTAATATTATCCATGGTAATGTCGCCAGTAGCAATGAAGGCCAGGTCAGGTAGCAGTCTGTTAAATCCGGCCAGGCGTTCGGGTGATACGTCCACTTTAACCAGATAGCAGCCAGAGACAGCGGCCCGCTGAGCCTCGGTCAAGGCTGAGATAGTAGGGATGTGCAGGTAATTGTTCTGCCAGCTATCGGCGGCAAGGACGGGATCAAAGGTCGCAGCAGCAGTAAACTGGGCACCCGCGTTTCGAGCCAGAGCGGACTGCTCGATGGTTTGGACCCCACTCACCCCAATCAATAGATGCGGTCCGGCCCGCTGACGCAAGTCGGTGATGGCTTCATAGGCGTGCCGGTTGGCCAGGTCAATTTCCAGGGCCAGCACCGGCGCGGCCAGCAGGGCATCACCGATCTCGGTGATCTCGGTCAGGGAGAAATTCCCGCTCAGGACGGCGATCAACCCGGCCTGTTGGAGCCGGACCAGGGGCGGTTGGGCTAACCAGAGCTGTGAAGCGCTCACTCAGCGCATCTCCCAGGCATCTTCCAGCCGGTTCGAAAACCACAGCTCCACGTATTTCAGCCGGGGTTCGGTCTCAATGCCGGAGCCGGTGACTGTGGCATAGCTGGAATGGAATAACCGCAAGCCAAAATCCGGGCGAGTGGCCTTAATATGATCATATAGCCAGCGGGCATCGCCGGGAGTGGTGCTGTTCGGGCAGATGCAAACCAGGGTGCCGTTATACCCCAACTCGCTGAGAAGCAAACGGGCGACAGTGGCATAGCCAGAGACCACGTCACGGAAGAAGAGCAACCGGTGGCCGTCACACGCTACCGACAGAGGCGGACCGTAGAAAATAACCTCGAAATCGAGAAAGCGGCCCAGGACCGCCGGGTCCAGGACATCGCCACAAAGGCAGTCAATACCCTCAGCCTGGTTGGTGGCGACGATCTCCGGGACCAAATCCAGTCCGCGGTAGCATTCGATCCCCAACTCCCGCCGGTAAATTGTGGCTTGCTGGGTGCAGTCACCACAGCACAGTTCGGCGATAGAGGTTACCCCCGGCAGGAGTTCGCGCAGCAGGGCCACCCGCTGTGCAATGGTCTGCGGGTTGGTCCGGGCGAAAGCTCGTTTGGTAAGATCGGGGGTATGAGAGGTTTGTTTCATCCTTGACTTGGCTTCCTGTCATTCGCCGCGATAAATTACCCGGAACCGTTCACACACCAGCGGCATCGTCTCATCAAAGGAGCGGCCTATCCGGGGCAGAGAGCGGCTGAAGAAGCGCCGGTGGGCCTCTCGCCAATAGGCCAGCGAGCGGTCTCCTTCGCCCTCCTCGTAAGCAAATTGGGCATCCACTTCGTTGAACGGCCGGATCATTATCTCGACGGTTTCGATGATACACCACGGCTCGCCCCAACCGTTGAGCACAATCGTCTTCAACCCCGCCTCCGGCAGCGGGTTGCCCTCGGCTTGCCATTCCCACAGGGACGAACAGGTGGCAGTTTTGATCCCCTGTACTACCAGGCTGCCCAGTTCATCGGCCATCTCCGCGCTGTCGCCAAACCTCTCGACCATGTAACGTTCGGCCCGCACCGGTGAGTCGGGCGGTAAGGAATCCAGGTAAGCCTGCCAGTATTGAGCTATAATGTCTGTGTTCACCTTTCACCTCAACTCCGGTTTATGACCCAATTAGCCGTGAGATCTATCCTCAGCTTCAAAGATGGGTTAGCGACGCCCCATACCGGGCCACAATGGCCTCGGCGGCCAGGCGGCGATGGCAGTGCTGAATATCGGCGCAGACACATAGCAGAATGACCGGCTGATGAACCA
The DNA here is from genome assembly GCA_016860845.1 of Chloroflexota bacterium. The sequence continues at coordinate 14,543 of BOKF01000006.1, read as the reverse complement.
GCAGATCGGCGACTTGAGGCAGACCCGCCTCTAAATCAACAATTTCAACCGGCCCATCTTTGTAATTGCGATTGCCCAGAGCTGGCAAATGGTGGTAACGGTCACCTAGCAGTTGGGCCAGACGGCCGCCGTTCCATTGTGGAATGCGGCTGCGCGGGCTGAAGCGGATATCGGCGACAACGGCGTCCAACTGTTCCACTAAGGCCAGCAGCTCATCTGGCTGCTTGCCGCTGTAGCCGAAGGTATAGAGCGATTGGAGCTTCATATCACCTTCAGCACGACTTTCGGTTTCAAACGTACGACGATAATATCCAGATCAGCCCAATCGGCGATATCTTTTTCGGCCTGTTCAGGCGTTTCGTAATGATAGGTCAACTTCCTGACCCAGGCATCCTCCGGATCGGCCTCGATGGAGAAGTCCCCTTTGATCAGGTAGCCGCCCGCATCCGCCGGGTCACCGCCGATGGCGATAGCGCCCTTGGGATTGGCCTGGATATGCTCCACCTTGCGGGTGCTGCTGACGCTGATCACGACAATTTCATCTCCGTCGAGCATAAACCAGACGGGGATAGTGTGCGGATACCCGTCCGGGTCAAGGGTGCTCATCCGGGCAACAAGCGGTTTTTGCAGGAATTCACGAATAGTCGCAGTAAACACAGATCTTCTCCTTTCGATATTCTACTCGATTCAATCGTTCCGGCCCAAAAATAGAGCCGCTGTAGGTGCCAAGCAGCAAAGTGGAACGATTATTTCCCTTCCGGCGTCCTAAAGGTAATCTTCGTTATTGAAAAGGAGCCGCTGATGTTCAAACACCTGTTCAAAATTACCTTCATAGCCTCGTTATTCCTCATTATCCTGGGGACAGCCGGCCTGCCGCCTGCAACCGCCCTGGCGGCTGAACCGCCCGACAAGCGTGAGACCATTCAGGAACCTGATCCCGCCTATCTGGCCGCTATCCAGAATACCATGGCGATGGTTACCAATGAGCAAGCCCAGGCCCTGGCCACCCAGTATGGCCTGAACATCGTCAACGTCACCTGGGAAGATACCGGCCGCTACAATAACTCCTCAGTCGGGCCGAATATCTCCGATATGACCATCCAGGTCCAGCAGCCCAACCCGGCCAGCGACGGCTACAACCTGGCCTTGATGCCGGTCATCCGCTACCCCAACTTTGAAGACCTGACCGGCGATGTCTCGCCCGACCACTTTTATCTCCTGGTTGGCAACGAAACCGGTCAGTCCTTGCAGCGCATCACCTTGACCGAGTACCTGGGCAACTTCCGGCGCTATCTTAATAATCCTGACTCCTGGGCTGGTCAGGAAAGCTCCCTGCTGGCCGAGCGAGACAGCAGTGTACTGGTCAGTGCCCAGGCAGCCTTCCTGCCGGTGCCGCAGCAGGGCCAGGCCGAGTTCAACCCGGTGCTGTTTAACTACCAATCCTACCAGGGCGACCCGGCGGTGCTAGTCATCGTCGCCACCCGTGAAGGGACCAGCGCCACTATTATTGATAACACCCGCGATGCCTTTCCATCGGGTTTCTCCTGGGGCCAGCGGCTCTTCTTCAATCAGAACGGCCAGCGAGCTGGTTTTACCGGCGAACGGTTGAGCGATTTCGAGACCCAGGCCCAACCGGGACAGGAAGTCAGCGTTGAAGCCGGGGACGAGAGCGGGTTGAATATGGTCCTGCTGATCCAGGTGCCGCTCAAGCAGAAGCAGCCGCTGACTTATGGGGATGAGCTGCTCGATGGAACCGTGATGACTGCCGCCGAGGCTGCTCCGACCCAAAAGAGTGATGTCGAAGCTGCGGTCATTGGCCACGGCCCCATCGAAGGACCATTCACCGAGATTGATAACCTGGCGATTGAACGGGACGAGCGCTTTCCAATCCGGGTGACCGTCCAGTTCTACCAGGCCACCAGCAACGGAGTGGTTTCGCCGGCGGATATGGAGATCATTGCCAGCCAGCTCAAACGGGTCTACTCGGATGCCGAGTATGTGGGCAGCCTGGTGGTAGATGGCCCCTCACAGCGGGTGACTGAATATGACGGTCCCAAGGAAGAGCCGGCGGATTGGTGGGAGACGTTCTGGCAGCGCTTCGAGAGCAATACCGGGCTGAGCCGCCAGCAGGCCCGCGATTTGCTGCAATCGCTCGGCGCGTGTGCCCGCAATTGTCCCTGATTTTCCAAGAACAGAACTGGCCGTCTGAGGCCGATCCAGGTAAAAGCCCTTCGTACATCGCGAGGGGCTTTTATTAATTCAAACAAAATCGTTAGATTTATCGCCGTCATTTTTTGAGTGAAGGGAGGCTCCTGGTAATATCTCCAAAGGGGGATTTTTGCGGGCAACCTCTCCCTAATCAGAGCAAGCTCAGCAGAGTTGAGGGGAATGAACCAGCCAAAAGCGGGTGAGAAAGCAAGATGGAACAACGAATCCTGGGCAAAAGCGGTCTGCGAGTAGCGGTCATCGGGATGGGTACCTGGCGGACCTTTGATGTGAGCGGCACTCTGGCTGAAGGTAAGGCCAGGACCATTGTTGACCGTGCCCTAACGGCAGGGGTAACCTTCTTCGATTCCTCGCCAATGTACGGCCGGGCAGAGCGGGTCCTGGGTCAGACCCTGCAAGGGCGCCGGGACATGGCGCTGGTAGCGACCAAAGTTTGGGCCAGTTCCCTGCCCCAAGCACGCGCCCAGGTCAACGCAGCGTTCAACTTTTTTGGCGATTATGTAGACCTTTATCAGCTTCACAACCTGGCAAACTGGCGTGAAAACCTGGCTCTGCTGGAAAGTCTGCAGGAGTCCGGCCAAGTCACAGCGATTGGGGCGACCCATTACAGCCCCAGTGCCTTCGGCGAGCTGAGCGAGGTGATGAAGACCGGTCGCATCACGACCATCCAGATCCCCTACAACCCACGCGAGCGCGAGGTGGAGCGGCTGATCCTGCCGCTGGCCGCCGAACTAGGGCTGGGGGTGGTAGTCATGCGTCCCTTTGGTGAGGGCAGCCTGTTGCGTCGTCCTCCAGCCGAGGCAGACCTTCAGCCGCTGGCGGTCTTTGGCGTCCGGACCTGGGCGCAGGCACTGCTAAAGTGGAGTTTGAGCGATGAGCGCTGTCACGTGGCCATCCCGGCGACTTCGAAACCGGAGCGGATGAGTGAGAATGCCCAGGCCGGAGATCCACCCTGGTTCGGGCCGGCGGAACGAGCCTATGTGGCCCGCTTGTTTGCGGCCTGAGCGCGCCCGTTGTCGCATTAATGGAGGTGCGTCTCGATGAAATTACGGCTGCGCCAGCATAGCTGCCACAGCGTGCCGTCAGCCAGAGAGGAAAAGTTCAGGAGATGAGAGCCGCATGGTATGAGCAGCAGGGACCGGCCCTAGCCGTGCTGACAGTTGGAGAAATGCCGGACCCGACACCAGCACCGGGCGAAGTCCGGATTCGGATCGCCGTGTCGGGCATCAATCCCGGCGATGTCAAAAAGCGCCAGGACGCCTTTGGTTATGGCATGGCCTATCCCCGCGTCATCCCCCACAGCGATGGGGCCGGGGTAGTAGACCAGGTTGGGGCGGGAGTTCCGGCAGACTGGCTGGGGCAACGGGTGTGGTGTTACGGCGCTCAATCCTATCGTCCCTTTGGCACCGCCGCCGAATATACCGTTGTGCCAGTGACGCAGGCAGTCCCGCTGCCTGAGGGCGTGCCGTTAGAGCAGGGAGCTTGCCTGGGGATTCCCGGTCTCACTGCTCATCGCGCCGTCCACGTGGGTGGGCCGGTCAAGGGACACACCGTGTTGGTCCAGGGCGGGGCCGGGGCAGTGGGTTTCTGCGCCATTCAACTTGCTCATCGGGCCGGGGCTTATGTCTTGACCACCGTCCGCTCCCCCTCAGACAGGGTAGCGGCGAGACATGCGGGCGCGGATGAGGTCGTGCTGGGGGGCGATGGCCTAATTGAGCGAGTCCGGGGGCTGGCGCCTGACGGGGTAGATCATCTGGTTGAAGTCGCCTTCGGCGCCAACATTGAAAGCGATGTTGAACTGCTGGCATTGGGCGGGTCTATTGCTGCCTACGCCACCAATGTGGCCAACCCGGCCCTCCCTTTCTGGCCATTGGTGTTTAAGAACATCCGGGTCTTCTTTCTGGGCAGTGACGACTTCCCCGCTGAGGTCAAAGCGGCGGCTGCGCGGGATTTGAACGCCGCTTTCGAGGCCGGCTGGACGGGTTTTGACATCGCGGAACGAATTCCGTTGGCAGACATTGCCAGAGCCCATGAACTCGTCGAGCAGCCGGTTCGGCGAGGTCGAGTAGTGGTGACCCTCTGAACTTTCGAGAGACTCAACCTCGGGATGACCGCGTCAAAGATGTCTGAGGGGGTAACCGGTAAAGGAAGGCTGCACCATGCGCTATCCCTGGGCTAATACGCTCCTGCTGCTCCTGCTGCTGAGCCAACTGCTCACCGGGCTGGGCGGTTTGCTGAGCGGTGCGGATAATTTTAGCTGGGTACTCTGGCTGCACGGCCTGGGCGGCTATGCCCTGGCCGTGCTACTGTACTGGAAAGGCGTGATCATCTTCCACGTTTTCAAGCGCCGCTGGCGCTGGACAGTCGAGCGGCTGGCTTTTATTGGCCTGACCCTCCTTCTGCTGGCTATCCTGGCTACCGGCTGGCTGTGGAGTTACCTTGGCCCGCTCTATCTCCAAGGGATGAGCCTGATCGTGCTGCACGGCTTTCTAGCCGTGGCCCTGATTGGTCTGCTCGCCTGGCATACCCTGGCTAAGTGGTTCATCTGGCGCGTCCCTCGCTCGCACGACCGCCGGGTGGTACTTTACCTGGGCGGCCTCAGCCTGATCGGGCTGGCGCTGCGCCAGGCAGCCGAACCGGCCAAAGTCCTGGCGGCCTTACCCGGCGCGGCCCGCCGCTTTACCGGCTCCTACGAGACCGGCAGTTTTAGCGGTATTTTCCCGGCGACCAGTTGGCTTTTCGACCACCCGGAGCCGGTCAACCCCATCGCCTGGCGGTTAGTGGTTGAAGGTGCAGTTGAGCAGCCCTTGAGCTTCAGTTTTGCTGAGCTGGAAGCGCTGACCAGGCAGGATCAGACCGGCTTGCTGGACTGCACTGGCGGTTTCTATTCCGAACAGATTTGGTCCGGCCTGCCCCTGGGCTACCTGCTTGATCTGGCCCGGGTCAAGTTAACGGCCCGCAGCGTCACGGTTGTGGCCGTCTCCGGTTACGGTCGCCGTTTTCCCTTGACGGTCGCTCATAGCTGTCTGCTGGCTAGCCACGTTGCCGGCCAGCCTCTTAGCCACGATCACGGTTTCCCCCTGCGCCTGGTTGCCCCTGGCTATCGCGGCTATGATTGGATCAAATGGGTCACGCGGATTCAAATCAATGAGACCAGTCACCTATGGCAGCCGTTGTTACCGCTGCAATAACCTATGATCGGGAAGAATGAGAGCCGGTAGATAAAGAGGCAGGATGAGAGCATATCTTAATCAAGGTGATCTGTTATTCATTGTCGAGACCCTACGGCCGGGCAACGCCCAGCCCGAACAGGTGGCCAGGTGGCTGCAAGGGGATGAAACCCGGCTGGAGACAATGCTCGACGAGCCCCGGCTCTTTCAGCGTATCATGCAGCAAAAGGAACTGCTGCTCCAGGTTTCACCCTGGCTCTTCTTCACCCTCCTGCTGCGGCAGGCCCGGCGTGATTTGCAGCGTGAAGCCTTCACCGTGGAGCAGCGCGGCCGGCAGAAGGTCGTGTTGTTCGACGCCGACTGGGTGGTCCAGTTATTGGCTCAAAAACCCATTCGGGACTATTTGGCGATGATGCTCGCTTCCTTCACCCGCCTGGAGAGTCTGACCGTCCTGGTCGAAGTGCGCCCCGGCGCCTGGCGCGGCTACCGCACCCATGAGCTGGACATCGAGGGGATGATCCGTTACAGCCAGACTCTGGATGAAGCATTTCGCTTTGCTCCCCACAAACGCATTGCCGAGGTCTGCCTCCTGCTGACCGGGATGTTCCCGGAGTACCTGAACGGCCAGACGCACTACCCGCAGAGCGGCCAACTCAGACCGCGCCGGCGCGGGCAGGTGGTCCAAACGATGGAAGAATATGAAGCCTACGGTCGAGCTTTCTACCGGCTGGCAGCGGAACATGAGCTGGCCAAGCGCGAAGGATTGGATGAAACTTTGCTCACCCTGTCGGAGCAGTTTATCCTGGCCGAGAAGGTGCTGACCTTCCTGATGAACCGCTATCTCCAATTCACCCGCTACACCCTGTTTGATTTATGAAAGGGAATCAGAATGGAGACAAACGATTTTATTCAAGCATTGCCCAAGGCTGAATTGCACTTGCACATAGAAGGAGCCATGCCCTGGGAGATGGTTCAGGCACGGGTTAAATCCTGGCCCTATCCTCCGCCCTGGTGGGCCAAAAATTTTCGCTTTGATGATTTCAACCACTTTGCCAGAATCATTGGCCAGTGCTATGAAAATACACTGACCAGTGTGGATAATTATTATCTGGCTGCTCAAGGCATATTTAGAAATTTGCTGGCTCAAAATGTCCGTTATGTTGAAATTTCGTTCAGCCTGGGCCACGCCCTCTCTCAGAACTTGCCGTTAGCCGAAGTCGTCGCAGCTTTAAAACAGGCTGCACCTGCTGATTTGATCGTTCGGGTTTTTTGTGGGATCTCACGCAGTCGTCCCCACCTCCTTCAAGCTCACTTAATGGACGTTGTGCTCAACCTGCCCGGATTAGATGGCCTGGATTTACACGGTGATGAAAGGGTGCAAGGACCGGCCCCCTTTGCTCATCTTTTTACGGAAGCTAGCCAGAAAGGCCTGGCGACAAAGGCGCACGCCGGCGAACTGGCCGGTCCCGACTCGCTGCAAGCCGTTATAGAGACCCTGCACTTAACTCGGATTGAACATGGGGTCACTGCCATCCAGGATGAAGATTTGATGTCACGCCTGGTCACCGAGGCTGTTACCCTGGATATGTGTCCCACGTCCAATCTTAAACTACGAGTTGTCGAAAATAGGGCCGCTTATCCCATCCGGCAGTTCCACCAGCGCGGTATTCGGGTCACGCTGAGCACCGATAATCCGACTGTCTTGGGTTGTACGCTCTCTGATGAACTCCAACTTTTGAGTGAGGATTTTGGCTTTGCGCCGGCTGATCTGGCTCAGTTGCAGGCCAATGCCTTTCAAGCGGCTTTAATACCTCTCGCCACACGAGCCGAGCTACTCGCTGAACTTGATCGTTTCCTGGCTCATACGGTCAACAGCAATTAAGGGTGGTATAAGGTGTAAGGTGCCAGCGAACCAACCGTTGGGGGCTAACACCTGGAGGGGTAGTCAATTGGATAGAATGCAACGCAAGCCTATTTCCCAAAAGCAGCTAACCCAACAGCTTCTCGACCTGGGGGTGACACCCGGGAGTGTTCTCCTGGTACATTGTGCTTTCTCACAGGTCAAGCCGGTCGAAGCGGGGCCGCTGGGCTTGATCACGGCATTGCTGAGCGCGCTGGGGCCAGAGGGAACTCTGGTTATGCCGAGTATGACCGATGATGATGGCCATCCCTTTGACCCTCAGCATACTCCCTGCCCCGGAATGGGAGTAGTGGCGAATACCTTCTGGCAACTACCGAATGTTCGGCGCAGTGACAGCCCGCACGCCTTTGCCGCGCTGGGTCCTCAAGCCGGCCGGATCACAGCGCCACATCCGGTTGCTGTGCCTCACGGCCTGGATAGCCCGGTTGGCCGAGTGTATGCCCTTGAAGGGCAAGTCCTTTTACTCGGAGTTGGCCACACAGCCAATACGACGATCCATCTGGCCGAGGCCCTGGCCGGGGTTCGTTATCGGCGTCAAAAATATGTCCTGCTTCGCCAAGAGGGGCTGGTTACCCGCTTCGATTATGCCGAGATTGACCACTGTTGTGAGAAATTCAACCTGGTAGAGGCGTGGCTGGAAGCGGAGAACCTTCAACGCCGGGGAAGGGTCGGCTACACAGAGGCACGCCTCATTCGCTCGCGGGACATTGTCAAGGTCGTCACTGAGCAGCTCCAAAGCAACGAGACTATTTTCCTGCATCCACCTGGCGTTGATGAGGAGTGTGATGAAGCCAGGGCCAGTCTGTCCTCGTTACCAGCCTAATTACATCACGCTACTCACCTCCACGTAGCTGGCGCACTTCGCTTCATCACCGGAGTCAGGGTTTCTTGACTGCCTGTAGGACTCAATCATCGGTCCAGATATATGATAACTTGGTTGGATTGCACAATTGGGCTAAAATGAATCCAAGATGATTGCCTCCCCAACTGAGCCAAAACGCCAACGAGCGGCTGTCATTATTCTGGCCGCAGACCGGGTCCTGCTCATCCATCGCTTTAAGCACGGGCGAGAGTATTATATCGTTCCAGGCGGAGGGGTAGAGCCGGGGGAGACGCTGGAGCAGGCCGCCTTACGAGAGGTCCAGGAGGAGACCAGCCTGGAGATCGAACTCGACCGCAAGTTGTGGGAATATCTGAATCAGGGGCATCCGGAAACCTACTTCCTGGCCACCCGTTTTTCCGGAACACTGGGTTTAGGCGGTCCGGAGTTGGCTGAACAATCGGCCGAGAATATCTTCCACTTGGAGTGGATCAAGCTGAACGAGGTGATGGGGTTGGCACTCAAGCCCACCTTCATTAAAGAGAAACTTTTCGAGGAATTCGGGTGAGACCGCGAATGTACTCCCGATGTTGAATCTTTGTCCCTTTAATGTGTCGGCAGAATATTAAATGGCCTGAATTCTATCCATGGATCCATTCACCCATTTACTGGTCACCCGAACCGTGATCGGTCCTGAGCCTAAAAAGATTTTGGCCGGGTTGGCGGCGGATTTACCGTTTTATCTGACTTACCCGGCCTGGTTGATTCGCCGCGGCCAGCTAGGGCTGGCCTTTCGAACCAACGACTGGCCCGAAGCGCCGCGCTGGATGGTTACACTGCATCATCTATTTCACAGTCTGCCGATGCTACTGCTCGTAGCGATAGTTGGCCGGCTGATTACCGGGCGCTGGCCACCGGCCGCCCTCGCCTGGAGTTTGCACATCCTGATAGACATCCCGACCCACTCTCGACGTAGCTGGGCGCCCCAGTTTCTCTGGCCCTTTTCATCCCTAACGGTGGATGGCATCTCGTGGGCCGAAGTCATCATCCCGATTCTGAGCCGGCGTTTCAAGCAACCAGGAGGAGGGCGCCGATAATCCTCTCCCGCCGCACTTACCGGCACCTCATCATCTTGGGTCTGGTGACCGGACTGGGTGTCGTTTCCCGTCTTTTTCCAATCGGCTTTAGCCTGTGGGACAAGTACCTGGGCGACGTACTTTACGCTGCCTTCTTCTACCTGGGCTTGAGCCTGATCTGGCCAAAGGGGACGATCACCGCTAAAACGATTGTAACCGGGGTGTATGTCATTGCCATCGAAACCTTTCAACTGACCCCCATTCCGCTCCAGTTGAGCCGGAGTCATAATCTGGCCATCCGTCTCTTTACCTATGTGGTCCTGGGATCCAGGTTTAGTGGGTGGGACCTGCTGGCTTACGGGGTAGGGCTGGCGACGATGGTCGGCGTAGAGAAGCTCTATTTTGATTCCGATTTACCCTATCCTCCGGCTGATCCACCTCAGGTCGGAGAGGAGATGCGTCTATGATGCTAAGAATTGCGCTGCTTCAAATGACCGCCTCCGGCAACGATCAGGAGGCTCACCTGGTCAAGGGGGAGGCTTTCTGCCGGCAAGCCGCTCAGATGAACGCCGACATCGTCCTGTTTCCCGAAATGTGGAACATCGGCTACACCTTCTTCGATCCGGCCCGACCCGGCGCCCGCGAGCAGTGGCAGGACCAGGCAGTCGGTCCAGATGATCGTTTTGTAACGCATTTCAGAGCTTTGGCTCAAGAATTCAAGCTGGCTATTGCCCTGACTTACCTGGAACGCTGGCCTGGCGCACCATGCAACTCGGTCTCCTTGATTGACCGGCATGGCCAGGTTGTGCTGACCTATGCCAAAGTCCACACCTGTGCCTTCGACCTGGAAGCGGCCTGCACGCCGGGTGATGATTTCTACGTGGCCGATCTGGACACCGCCGGCGGCATAGTTCGGGTGGGCGCAATGATCTGCTTTGACCGGGAATTTCCGGAAAGCGCCCGGATTTTGATGCTCAAGGGTGCGGAACTGATTTTGACGCCTAATGCCTGCGAGTTGGAGGCCAACCGGCTGAGCCAGTTCCGGGCCAGGGCATTTGAGAATATGGTCAGCCTGGCGATGACCAACTATGCCGCTCCCCAGGCCAACGGTCACTCGACTGTCCTCGACGGCATTGCCTTTGGGCCAGCCGGGCAGCCACGGGAGATGAGCGTGCTCGAAGCCAGGTCGGAAGAAGGGGTCTACCTGGCCGAATTGGACCTGGCGGCGCTCAGAGCTTACCGGGAGCGGGAGGTCTGGGGCAATGCCTTCAGGAAACCAGGTTGCTATGGCCCCTTGACAGCCCCCGCAGTTGAGCTACCCTTCATCAGGGCCAGGCAATAACGAAGCAATATTTGAGAATTTAGGAGGATCTTTGCCGTGCGTCTCCTCTTCACCTTTGCCGGGGGGAGCGGCCACTTCGAGCCGCTCGTCCCCATTGCCCGTGCTGCCGAAGCGGCGGGTCATACCGTCGCCTTCGCCGGCCAAGCGGCTATGATCCCTACGATTGAGGCCGCTGGGTTCACCGCCTTTACCACAGCGGGAGACACGCTGATGAACACGCCGGAGCGGCTCCCGCTGCTTAAGCTGGACCTCGATCGGGAGGACCGTGATCTGCGTGAGGGCTTCGCCGGCCGGCTGGCTCGTAAGCGAGCCGCCGCCCTGCTCGATCTGTGTGCTACCTGGCAGCCTGACCTCCTGGTGTGCGACGAAATTGACTTCGGTGCGATGATTGCCGCCGAATCCTTGGGGCTGCCGTATGCCACTGTGCTGGTCATCGCTGCCGGCTCCTTCGTGCGCCGGGAAGTGGTCGGCGCACCATTGAATGAGCTACGCGCCGAGCATGGCCTGCCGCCTGATCCCGATCTGATGATGCTCAGCCGTTATCTGGTTCTGTCGCCCTTTCCGCCCAGCTATCGTGACCCGGCCTTCCCGCTGCCAGCTACGGCCCATTCCATCCGTCCCCTCACCCTCGACGCTGCTACAAACAATACTCTACCGCCGTGGCTAGTCCCCCTGAACAACGCCCCGTTCATCTACTTGACCCTGGGCACCGTGTTCAACCTCGAATCCGGGGATCTATTTGAGCGGGTGCTGGCGGGATTGCGTGACCTGCCCATCAATGTCATTGTCACGGTGGGGCGCGAGCTTGATCCGGCGCAGTTCGGGCCGCAGCCGGCCCATATCCAGATCGCACGGTATATCCCCCAGCCATTAATCTTGCCGCACTGCGCGGCGGTCATCTCGCACGGCGGTTCGGGCAGCGTGATTGGCGCGCTGGCCCACGGTTTGCCGCTGGTTCTGATCCCGCTGGGGGCTGACCAACCCCGCAACGCGGCTCGCTGTGAAGAGTTAGGTGTCGCCCGGGTACTCGATGCGGTCGAGGCGACACCGGAAAGTGTGCGCGCGGCCGTAGCGATAGTGCTGGCCGACCCCGGTTATCGGCAGAGGGCCGAACGCATCCGGGATGAGATAGCGGCCCTACCTGAGCCTGCGTATGCTGTCCGATTGCTCGAACGGCTCGCCGTGGAACGAAGGCCCCTCGTCTCAACCTGAATCAATTCCTTTAAAGGACGGTGTTAGGCAGCAAACCGTGAGGAGTGACTATGACCCTTGAAAATCTGAAGCAAGCCAATGAAGAAACTCGGGCCCCCTGGAACCGCAACGCGGCCTTCTGGGACGAACGAATGGGCGAGGGCAACGATTTTGTCGAAGTGCTGATCTGGCCGGCCACCGAACGGCTGCTCCACCTGCGTCCGGGGGAACGGGTGCTCGACATCGCCTGTGGGAATGGCCTCACCACCCGACGCCTGGCGGCGTTAGGAGCAGAGGTCGTGGCCTTCGACTTTGCCGAGGAGATGATTGCCCATGCCCGGAAGCGGACGATCCAACACCGGAAACGTATCCACTACGTGGTGCTGGATGGGACGGATGAGGCAGCGTTGCTTGCCCTGGGCGAAAACCAGTTCGATGCAGCCCTCTGCAATATGGCCCTCTTTGATATAGCAGATATTGAACCACTGATGCAGACACTGCCCCGACTGCTGCGGCCAGGCGGCCGCTTTGTCTTCTCGGTGATCCACCCCTATTTCAACAGCCCGCATATGGCTCACGTCGCCGAGAGGGAGGATCGAGCCGGTGATATTGTTACCGTTTATTCGGTTAAGATCTTCCGTTACATCACCCCCAGCACGGCGCTCGGAGCGGCCATCCCGGGACAGCCCCAAGCGCACCTGTACTTTCACCGACCTCTGCAAGTTCTGTTAGAGGCGGGCTTCAAGGCTGGGTTTGTTCTGGATGGCCTTGAAGAGCGAGCTTTTCCCCCGGATCATCCGTCGGCGAAGAATCCGCTGGGCTGGGGAGCCACCTTCAGCGAAATTCCTCCAGTTCTCGTCGCCCGGCTGCGGCTACCGGGTTAGGTTGGGGCGAGTGGCTAGAGGGGGGGTACAGCCGCCTATGATGCTGCTGTCCGGCGACGAACGTAGAGCGCCTTTGCTGATGAGCCTGCGGTTTTGCGTGCTTCGATCTCAAGGTCATCGTCCATTGCCTTCACCAAGTCACTTAATTTCTTAAAACCATAGAGACGTGAGTCGAAATCAGGCTTGATTTTGGTTAGATAATTGCCAAATGCACCGAGATTGACCCACCCGGCATCATCACCTTGAGTACTCCCCAGGGCGCCCAGAATGAACTTTCTCGGGACCGCCGAGGGTAACGACTTTTGCGGTGATTCCGGCTCTCCTGACGTTGCTAAAAATGGCTGCGACGTTTGCGTGGTAGGCGCCTGGGTAGGGCTAGCTGAACTCTTTGGGGGCGAGACAGGACGAAGTACTTCGGTGAAGATAAACTTATGACACGCATTCCGAAAGGCTTCCGGTGTTTTTTGTTCGCCAAAGCCCAACACGATTAAGCCTTCTTCTCTGATCCGGAGCGCCAGCCCGGTAAAGTCGCTATCGCTTGAGACAAGACAAAAACCGTCGAAACGACGGGTGTAGAGCAGATCCATCGCATCGATAATGAGTGTACTATCCGTCGCGTTTTTCCCGGTCGTGTAGGCGAATTGTTGAATGGGTTTAATGGCATGCGTTTGGAGAACCTTTTTCCACTGCGCGCTCGCTGGCGAGGTAAAGTCGCCATAAATCCGCTTCACGGTCGCCTCGCCAAATGTGGCGATTTCGGCGAGCAGTCCTTCGATAATTGTGGCTTGCGCATTATCAGCGTCAATGAGAACTGCCAATTTGAGGTTTGGTTCATCTGATTCGAGTTTTGCGCCGACTTTTGGCGTGACAGCCAAGCTGGCCTCCCTATTGAATGTCACAAGTTAAGATCGACATAGACGGTGCGTTCGGGAGAGGGTTGATCTTCGCCTAGCACTTCATTATTCTAGGGGTCAACCACAATCGTTCTGACCGAATCACTCCCAAAATCAACGCCAATCACAGTTCTTCGGCCAGGAAGCCCCGGGCTTCGAGCCAGGGGAGGAATGGCCCTAATACCTTCATTAAAGGTTTGTGAACCGGTTGATGATATAGTACAATTGTTCTATGAAACTAACAGCTAAGGTCAAGTTACAAACCACGCCAGAGCAACACCAGGCGCTGCTTAAAACATTAGAACGGGCTAACGCGGCCTGTAACCATATCAGCAATGTTGCCTGGAACAATGGGATATTCAATAAGTTCAAGTTGCAAAAGTTGACCTATCAAGCGGTCAAAGACCAATTTGATTTGACGGCTCAAATCGTCATCCGCTGTTTGGGTAAAGTGGCCGATAGCTACAAGCTGGACAAAAAGGTTCAGCGAGAATTTAGGCCCCTGGGCTCGATTGCTTACGATGACCGCATTTTGCGCTGGTCCATTGATAAGCAAGAAGTCTCTATCTGGTCGGTGAATGGCCGGTTGAGAATTTCGTTTTTGGCCGGACCCCGCCAGCTTGAACTGCTCAGGTGCCAACGGGGTGAAAGTGACCTGGTGTTGATTGACAATACTTTCTACCTGTTTGCCACGTGCGAGATTGAAGCAGCCGACCCTCAGGACGTTAAAGAATTTCTGGGCGTAGATCTGGGCATCAAAAACATCGCGGCTGACAGCCTGGGTGAAACATATGCCGGAAACCAGCTCAACCGTCTCCGCAAGCGACACGCCAAACTGAGAAAGAAGTTGCAAAGCAAAGGAACCCACCAGACCCGGCGACTGCTCAAAAAGCGGCGGCGCAAAGAGAGCCGGATGGCGGCACAAAAGAACCACGAAATCGCCAAAAGGATTGTGGCAAAGGCTCAAAGGCACTCGCTCGGTATTGCCCTGGAAGATTTGAAGGGCATTCGGGAGAGAAC
>BOKF01000005.1 GCA_016860845.1 Chloroflexota bacterium | reverse complement strand
TCCAATTGTTCTCACCGGCTTGATGCGTGATACGTGATGCGTAAGAAATCTTGCCTGGATACCATCACGCATCACGCATTACGTATCACGGACTTTGGATAATTATTTTCTTGGAGTTGCCTTAGTTTCCACACCGGGCGCAAAGGGTATCGGCCTTGATCGAAGCATGGCAGTGATCGCCTTCGTTTTGAACCCAGGCGAAGCCGGCGCAGTGGGCCAGGGCGCACAAGCGGGCGTAACGATTGGTATCGGTCGGCCAGGTAGTCAGATCAACCGAACGACCTTCAAAGTGCAATGAAACCCGTTTGCTTTCATCAGCCTGGCCCAAATCATGTTCCAGCGTCGAGTCGTAAGCATCCGTAACCCGCAACTGAACCAGTCCACCCCATTCGGCCCTGACCAACTGGTTGAGCCGGTAGAGCGGCAAAAGCATATCCGGGTGCATCAAGAAATCTTCCTGATAGGGCAGAGCTTCTTCATTCTTAAAGATGATGGTTGGATCGAGATTGCCCACCAACGAGTGGTAGGCGCAGGATCCCAACTCAATCCGGCAGGCCATTGGCCCGGCCGCTGCTGTTTCGGTTTGGGTGTAACTGCCGCTGGCCGAAAGATGCTCGTCCATAAGCAGGTCAGGGATAGGACAGGCTGAGGCCGGCGTGGCAGTGGGGGTAACGGTCGGCGTGGGCCTGACCGTTGCCGTTGGGCTGGCAGTTGGGGTTCGAGTTGGCGGCGCTTCGGCGGCGGCCTCGGCGCAGGCGGTGAGGGCCAGTAAAAAAAAGATAGCGACCAGTCCCCAGGTTAACCCGCCAGAACCGCCTCCCCTACGATTGAGTAAAAAGAAGTTAAAAGTTAATTTCACACCCAGCCTACCGGGCAGTTTTTAACAAGATGCTTCCAAGCGCCATCAACACCAACCCCAGCCCCACGAGCATAAGCGGTTGGTGCTGAGGAATACCCGGCGCTCCGGCGGTTGGCAGCGCCGGCGGAGTAGCCGCCGGGAGCAGGGTTGGAAGCGGAGCGGGAACACTGTTGAGCACAGCCTGGGGTGTATCCGTAGGCAGAGGCTGGGCCTGGCTGTAATAGGCCAGGTTGACAATCGCCTGGCTTTCTCCATCCATATTAACAAAGAGCGGTCCCTGGGCGGGCGTGCCTTGATCCTCCAGCCGGGGTGAAACCACATAAGTTCCCGCCTCCAGACCGGACAGAGCAAAATTGCCGTTCTCGTCGGTGCGGGCGACCGCCTCACCCACAACCACCTCAATCCCGGCGCCGGGTCGGCCGCTGCTCAGGTCGGTCAGGGTGCCGGAGATGGTACTATTTGAGCTGGCTCCGGTTGTATCTAAGAGGGTCGCCAGGGTTGGTGTGGGCAGCGGCGAGTCCCCAAGTTGGTAAAGTGCCGGCGCTCCCCCTACCGGCCAAACCAGCCAGACCAACAACAGGGCGGCAACCAGATTGGTAATCAGGATAGACCTGGCCGATAAGCCCCCCTTCTTTGGCCTGGTTACGGAGGGATCGGCTTGGATCCAATTCGCGCTCTGTGGGTCATAGTAATACCAGGCGCCGCTCTGCGCGCCAATTTGCCAGTAGCGTCCCTGGCTGTCGTGAAAACCCAGGCGGTCCAGGGCCGCAGTAAAGGCGGCGGCGTCAATCTGGCCGGAGGCCAGCTCACGCTGCAAGGATTGGTATTGTTGTTCCAAAACTGCCGGATTCATAAGCTACCTCCTATCCTGGCGCTCATGGGCACGGCGGGCTGAAATAACTGGCCGTGCTGGGCAGCGACTCACCCTGGCCGTTGTAGGCGGTTACAAAGTACATCTGCCCACAAGCGGCCTCGTTATCGGTGTAAGTCGTAACCGCCGCAGCAACTTCAGCCGCCAGTTGGAAAGAGGGGAAGCCGGCCGGTGAGCGATAGATACGATAGCCATGGACTCCGTCGGCAGGGCTATTAGCATTCCACTCCAGGTGCGTTGTGCCGTCGCCCGGTTCATAGCCCTGCAAGCCGGCTACCTGGGCAGGAGAGCCGGGGCCGATTGCCAGAGCCGGAATACTCACCTCTACCGGCATAGGTCCACTAACAGATGGGGGCATACCCGTAGAAGTAGCGCCTGCTGCCGATTTTATAATTATCGGCAGATAAACCAGCTCATTCTCAATACTTTGACCCGGCCCCACATCGAGATTAACTGTGACCCTATCACTACGAGTTGTCGGACATGCTGGCCCCGAGACAGTCAGAGTTATCGGGAAGGTGTTAGCATTGGTATAGGTATGGTAAACGACCTGCCCCGTAGCCGAGGCGCCATCGCCAAAATCCCAATCAAAAACAAGTGCGCCACTACCGGCATTTACAAAACCGGTAAAGGTCATAGGTATATTTGTAGCAATACTGCTTACCGGTTGATAGCTGATCAAAGGCGCTTCAGGCCAAACGCAGCTCAAGTTCCTGACCCGGAAAGGCGGACTAAGAGCACTCACCGAAGCTCGCTGCACCAGACCATTTTTGTTTATCGGCACAATAGTGATCCGTAAACGCACATCGTCACTAGCAGCTTTTGCCGCACTGTCCAAATTCTGCCCGGCTTGCCAGTTAAATGTATACTGCCCACCAGAAAAACTTAAAGCCCCGGTCGCAGGTTGCCAATTGCCGCTGCCTTTTACAGAGTATTTAACGGAGGTAGTTACCGCAAATTGACCGGCAATGCCGGCCGGATTATTCCGTAAGCCGTTTTGCCGGATTCCATCGGGATCATAGACGGTGAAGCGAACCGGAATCTGGAGCGTATTGGGGTTACTCAGAACGGTGCGGTACCAGATTTGCCCGGCTCCCGGTTTGGGCCGCTGAATTGACAAATACGAAGAATTGAGGGGCTGGGGCATGTTGGTAACGCCCAAATGTGCCGGGGCCACATACCCATTCTCATAAAAGCCGTTCTGGCCCAGGCCGGCCATGGCCAGGTCCAGATCGCCATCTCCATCCACATCGGCCCAGGCCACATCCTGAGTATTATTATTACTGCTAGACTGCCAGACCCAGAAGAAGCGGGGCGAACCGGGTGAACTGCCCAAGTTGGCGTAGACACGGTCCCGCTGACCACTGTTCCCGGTTGCCAGATCTAAGTCGCCGTCATTGTCCCAGTCACCCCAGGCGACGCTCGTGGTGCTGAAGGCAGTCGTTGAGGACCAGACAGGAGTCTGGCTTAAGACGCCATTTTGATTCTCATAGATATAATTCGGGTTATTTTCATTGCCCACGGCTAAATCCATATCGCCGTCATTGTCATAATCGCCCCAGGCGACACTCCGGGTAGTATCGTTGCCTACGCTGGGTGTCCAGTTGATCAGGCTAAAAGTATCATCCCCATTGTTGTGATAAACTCGATTGGGTTGGCCGTAATTGCCCACGGCAAAATCCGGTAGAACATCACTATCCAGGTAACCCCAGGCGATAGCCCTACCTGGGCCACTTTCCGCAGAAGTCCAGGTAGGCGCTGACGCGAGCAATAGCAAATCCTCGTTGGGATAAAAGTTAAGCGGCGCGTTGTTATTGGCCACAATCAGTTCCTGCCGTCCACTGTTATCCTGATCAAAGTCGCCAAAGGTCAGAGCGCGGGTATCAAAGGAGGGGCTAGACTGCCAGCTTGGAAACAGAGGGTAAGTACCGGCATCAAAACGATAAAGCTGATTTTTTCCCCCGGCAATACCGGCGGCAATGTCCAGATCGCCATCGCTTTCCAGGTCCGCAAAAGCGACATCACTGGACGGGCTGAGAAATGGAAGTTGAAGCTGAAATGAACCATTGTTAGGGGCATAGAGTCTATTCACCGGCGCAGCCGCGCCAACCAGAAAGTTATTACTGCCTCCTTCCAGGCCGCCGCCGTCCACATCCCCCAAGGCCACCCCGCTCCCTTGAGAAGCATCAATTGAAGTCAAGCCGCGAGCCAGAAAAGCAGAGAACGTGGTTAACAACAGAGCTTTATCGTTGAAATTGATATAAGCAATATCCGGGTCACCATCGTTGTCATAATCTGCGCCCCGGAGCGTATAAATAGTACCAGAACCTATGGCTGTCAGGGGAATGAAGGTGGGGGTGCCGGCCAGGTTATCGTAGATACGGAGCGGCCGGTCGGCGACAGCCAATTCCAGTTGCCCATCTCCATCAAAGTCGAGCCAGTCAATGGCTGTTACGAAAAACGAGGTAAAACCGGAGAGGGTTTGGCTGGCGTTTGAGTTAAGCGTTCCATTGCCATTATTGTTATAAATGCGCACCTCGCTGCCCATAGCCGCAGCCAAATCCAGGTCACCATCACTATCATAATCCCCCCAACGCACATCATAGATTGAATTAGGCAGCACCCCGGCGCTCGTAAAAACCGGGCTGAAAGTATTCACCGGGTTTTGCCGGAACACATTGATCCGGCTCCCACTACCAAAATCCGTTACCCCGGCAGCCAGATCGTTCAAGCCATCATTGTCGAAATCACCCCAGGCCAGGCCGCGTACACTGGCTTCCCGGATCAGGCAGCGCAAGTTGGTAGAGTTCCAGATTGCCGCATTGGGCAATGTTACTTGAAAAATAGTCCCGCCCCCATTATTGCGATTAACCTGGAGAGCACAACCATTTGGCAAATCATAGTTGTTGCCCAGGGCCGCATCTACCCGGCCGTCATTGTCGTAATCAACTACTGCCGCCCGGAACATACCGTCATTGGAGCGAAAGGTAAAGGGCTGGCCGCTCGCATCGGTACCATTGTTGACCAGGGTAAAGGTATCCCCACCCCCGTTTAGAAAAACATAGTTAAAGCCGGTATAGGAGTAAGGACCGGTCGGGCCCTGGCTTGGCAGAAATTGCCAAAACCCGGTCACCAGGATGTCCAGGCGGCCATCCCCATTGAAATTACCCCAACGGGCGCTGCTTAGACTGAATTTATTAAAAACAGACAGCCGGGTAAACTGGCCATTCCCATTATTACGATAGACCACTACCCCGATAGTGGAATTACTGGAGACCAAGAGCAAATCAAGGTCGCCGTCGGCGTCATAATCCCCCCAATCCATATCAAAAAAACCACCTACATCGGTTATCTGCGAGCACCAGGTGGGCGCATTAGAAGCAACAGGCTGGCCGGCGCTGGCCGGTAAGTTGACCCGCACGATTGTCTGAACGGGATTGCTGAACTGGGCCCCACCATTGTAATTGAGCACGGCAAAATTTTGAAAAGGGGTCCCATCGGGCTGGCAAGCGGCCCGAGCCCTAAATTGACCAACAGTAGTCTCACCAGGGCCAAGGGAATTAATCGTCCACTGCACCTTATCAATAATTGGAATGGTTACAGTGATAATATTATTCGGATCATTTGGATCTTTGTTGGTAAAAACTATCGTTGTCTGTAACGGTTGACAGGCGAAGCCAGGAGGGGAACTGGGGGTGATGCATTCGATATCGGACAAAGCATTGATCGGTACTTGATCGGTAACAGTAATTCCTCCGGTTATCGCCCCACTACTTATATTGTGAATGGTAATGGTATAAGTTACGTATTCCCCATCCGACACAGTCAAGCCATTCGTGGGATTGGCCACCGTAGTCGCTGTCTTGGTAATGACAATTTCATTGGCCTGTAAGGGGCGGGCTGGCGGCAGGGCAACTGGTGGAAGCTCGCGCGTTTCAGGTTGAGTACTGGCCGCGGCCGGCGAGCTAAAGAAATCCACAGTAACCAGAACTATAGCCAGCAGGGTCAGGGCCAGACCGCTCGCTGCGAATAACCTCAGGATAATTGTACCTTCTAATCGTCTCATGGCGCTCGATAGTCTTTGCGTTAAAATTTACTCACGGGCAGGGGGCGCTATACCAACTATTGGTGCTGGCAGAGGTCTCCTGCTTCACTCCTTGGCTGTTCTGATAAACGGCTACTACGTAATAGGCCCGGCCACATGTGGGATTTATGGTATCTACAAAGGTA
This sequence comes from Chloroflexota bacterium, assembly GCA_016860845.1. The sequence goes on along the minus strand of BOKF01000005.1, from coordinate 329,216 downwards.
TCACTGTTCTTATCCAGGTCATTCTCGTCGGCTATTTCAGCAAAACTATTGCCTGGCAAATCAGCCCGGTAAACTCTGAAGCCGATGATATCACGTTTAGCCGGATCAAACGTCCAATCCCAGGTAATCGTATTTTGCACATCCGTCTGTTCATTGCCATTAACGTTAAAGGGAGGGTTCGGTGGATCCTGCTCGGCTATAACCACCAAAATTGTTTTACTGGTCTTTTGGCCTTGATTATTTTGAGCCGTGAGCACAAATTGAACGGTACCCAGGCCGCTCATCGGGATAGTGGAACTACCAATCGGCACACCTTCACCCACGGGTGAGCCGGCCGAGGTCAAAACGGCCTGCACTGCAGCAACATTAACCGACCATTGGAAAGTGGTGGGGGTGTTCTCTTGAATTCTATAAACGGGGGGATCTCCTCCTTGCGGAACAATCCGGGAAGAGTTGACCACAATCTCAAATGACTCAATAATGGGCGGAACAGGCGTAGCTGTGCTTGTTGGGGGAGGCGGCTCTGGTGTGGTCGTCGGGGTGGGGGTTTCCAGGGTCAGTTGAGCCGTCTTGCTGGCCTTCTTGTCATCGTTGAAGGCGGTCAGCACAAAGAAATTGCGCTTATCATTAATGGTTACATCTAATGTACCTTTCACCGGCAGATCGGTCACCGTGCCAAAGTCGGGGTTGCTGATCTGTACATCGGTCACGGTACCCAGAACCGACCAGCTCAGGGTGACTTTGTTGCCCGTGTCCAGCTCATCATCGCCCCCAATCACAAAGGTATCGTCTGAAACCAGAAAATACTCGATCACCGGCGCTTCCGGCTCCGGGGTAGCCGTCGGGGCGGGGGTGACAAACACCTGCACGGCGATGGGTTGGATCGCCGATGAGCCTTTGGCCGCGTTCAGAACATAGGTGGTGTTCTGCTGGGGTGACTGGCTGACGCTTTGAATCGGCGGCAGGTTGCCGCCAACGGGCTGGACCGAAACCACATCTGCCCCTTCCACATCCCATTCGACAATGACCGGTGTCCCCACAATAATAACCGAAGGGTTGGCAATGAATTTTTTGACAAACGGCGTCGGCACGGGCGTGGCCGTCGGAATGACGACTTTCACCTCCAGGCTATCAGTGACATCACCATAAATGTTGCGGGCCTCCAGGGTATAGGTGGTATCCACGTTGGGCTTGGCGAGGCGCTGGCTGGTATGCTCGGTCGAGAGGAGCGTTTCCGGGTTGCCGTTGGTTCTAAGCACTAACTCTTCGGCGTCTACAACTTCCCAGGAAAGCGTCACTTCCTCGCCGTTAATGATCCCCTCTTTATCGGCGGAGAAAACGCGGATAATCGGTTTGACCGGTTCCACCTCGACTGTCACCTCTTTTGAGGCGCTGAACCAGCTCGGAAGGAGCGCCGACAGCCAGTTATCGCCGCTTAATTTATAGGTGGTGGTATTCTTAGGCGCAACAATCACCTCCCCTACCGTTCCGGCCAGAGGGCCGACACCGTTATCAATCCGCAGGTTGGTAAAGGTTGCGCCGCGCCAGCGCAGTTTAACCTCCTCGCCGGCCCTGACCATCTGGGGGTCGGCGGAAAAGAGGTAAATGGTCGGCAAGAAAATATAGACGATCAGCGCCACCAACAGCAACCCCAGCAACGCCAGCGGCAACGGTCCAAGCAAGGGCTTGGTTTTTAACTGGCCCAGTAAGGAACGCGGCGTTTGCTGTCCGGAAATAGCCGTGGTCGTAATGGTATAGGCATAGGTTCGATTGCGCAGTCCGACCAGGCGGCGCGAGTAAGGTGTAATCCGCACCGGAATCGAGGCGGTTTCTTCCGGCATCAGGCGCAGTTCGGCCTGCTGGGCCAGGCCCACCGTTTCTCCCGGCACTTGAAATTCAAAGCTGCACGCCCGTTCGTCATTCGTGCCTTCCAGCCGGAAAAAGGTGTCGCTGTTGCCTCTGTTGTTGATCGTTACCCTAGAGTGACCAGAACGTTGGAACCAGGAAATAGTCTGCTGCTTGGGGTCCAGTTCATTCACGGCAAACTCGTAGTAAGGGTTAATGACCAGGGTTGCTCCCCGCTGGCTAAAGCGGCGAGGATAATTGGGGGAAGTAACCACTACGGCAAAGTGATGCGCGCCGGCCCGGCTGCTGGGTGAACGCGGCGCCGACAGGGCAATTGTGACCGTCGCTCGCTCGCCCTCATTAAGATTGACATAAGGGGGAGAAACGACCACCCAATTCTCGTCCAACCCTTCCACCCCAATCACAAAATTAGCGACAATGTCCCCCCCATTGATGAGGTTGACCTGGAACGTGACCGATTGATCCACGTTGATTGTCCACTCGCGCCCGGATAATTCGGCAATGATAATCTCGTCCGCATGGTCGGGCGGCAGTGTGGTCAGGCTGGCTACGGGCTGGGCGGGTGAGGTCGCCGGGGCAGGCAGAGGCAGCGCTGCCTGAGCGCCATATACGCCGGGAGGGGGTTCTTCGGGGCGCGAGACGGGCCGGGTGGGCAGCGGCCCGGTCGGAGGACGGCCAGGGGTCGTTGGCCGGGGTGGCAGCGGCGCTGTGGCCGGGCCAGGGCCCGGGCCAGAATTTTCCACTAAAATAAGAGTGTAGCCGTCAAGCTGGATATTGTCCCAGTTTTGGACAGGGCTGGCCGTATTGGCCGGTAACAATCGTCCGGCCAGGCTGGTGCTGTCATCATGGCTCAGCAGCAGAAAATGGTAGGGTTTCTGGCGATGATCCAGCATCGCGTGAAATAGAGCGATCCCGGGGCTGTCAAGAACAACATCATTATCAGGATGGCGACCAATACTGGTCACACCCTTGGCCGGATCAAGCTCATAAAATTCGACCATGCCACTGACACTAATGATTTCTAGTTGGTCAAGCGTTGCCATATGGTCCTGTCCCCCTCAATGATGGCCTGTTTTGCTCTATATGTCTGCTAACGATGCAAAAGGATATGGGAGCAAAGTTAAAAAGATAGCCGCCACGAACCTGCCGAGCAGCGGCCAACCAGCCAGGTCAGCCCCGGCCAGCCAAAGCATGCCATAGCCGGCCAGCAGCACAATCAAGACAATGGCACCTGCGGCCAATACAGCCGGCCATAACCGGGCCAGCCAAGAGATCCCTTTGACATAAACCCGGCCCTGTTCTGGCAGGGATACAGGTTCAGCTTGTTCCAGGGCCACCGACGTAACGACGAAATCGTAATCCCGGCTGCGATAATGGTTGATCGGGTCAATCAGCAATTCACAGGTCAGGGTTTGGCCGGGTGGGATGAGCGGCGTTTCCATCCAGGTGGGGCCTGAAGGGCGGTCAACGGCTTTAGCCTTGCTTTTAGTCTGAGCCGGGGTGGTAACAACTGTAGACACCGGACGCGAGGCCGGGGCTGCTGCCGATACCGGTATGGCCCCGGTTGAGGCGGTCTGGGCAGGTGGCAGAGCCGAGGTGCTTTTGGCGGCCGGCATAACCCCCGGCGCAACTTTGCTTATTTGGCCGGGCAGGCGTTTGGCGGTATTGACCATCTGAATGGGGGCCCGGGTTGTCTGGCCAACACTCATCTGGGTACTGCGGATTTGACCGGCTGTATTCCGCAGTGAATTACCCATTGAACCGGGCAGTAAACTCCCCACCGCGCCCAGAATATCGGCCACCACAGAACCGGCGCCCATGGCCCGGTCGGCGGCTTGTTGAGCGCCTGCCAGCGAATTTGCCGCCCCCGATAGGTTAGCCGGTTTATTGGCCGTGTTCATAGGCGCCGGATTACCGGCCACTTGAGCCACTTCAACCGGCTGCGGTGCTTCGACATAGGTCATCACCTCTGGCTCGCTCAGCGGGGGGCTGGGCGACCACGCGGGCAGAGGTGTTCCATTCAGCCTGAATTGAAACCTCAGCAGTCCGGCCGGGTCGCTGGCCCACAGGCCATAGGGGCCGGCGATATTGCCCTGGTTAGCTACTTCTACCTGAATCCGGCGCTGGCAGCGACGTTTCTGCCACTTAACAATAAGCCGGAGCAAAAAGAAAACAAACAGGATGGCCATCATCGCCAGTAAGAGGACCAGCAGGATCAGGGCTATGCGGGCCACAAATTCAGCCCGGTTGGGCGGGGGCGGCGGCAGAGGCAGAAATTCAACGGTAAAACTACCCTCAGCCTGCTGTCCTAACTGGTCCTCAACCCGCACGGTTAACTCGTGGAGTCCAACCGCATAATGGCTGGTATCCAGAGGAAAGCTGGAGTGTGAGGCGTTGCCCTGGCCGATCCTGACCCCATCCAGCAGGAATTCAACCCTGGTGATAGGATTTAAAGCCTCAATATTGGCTTGAATGGGGATCTGATCGCCCACGGTAATTTTGGGTTTGGAGGTTGTTACCGTGACCACGAGAGGGGGGACAATATTCAATTCAACTTCAGCCTGGCCCTCATTGCCGGTCTGGTCCGTTGCTCTGGCGATCAACGTATGGCGGCCGGGTTTGACGGTGGTGCTGTCCCACTCCAGGCTAAAGGGGGACTTCGTCACCGTTGCCAGCAACTGCCCATCCAGGAGATACTCCATTGCGGCCAGGGGAGCTGAGGCCGTAGCTTGAGCCAGCAATTCGACTCGCCCCCCGATTGTCTGCCCAGGGGCCAGCCGGGGCAGCGTCACCGTTACCGGGTTGGGCGTAGCGATAAAACTGCCCTGAGCCTGCCCTTTACCCCCGACACTAATGGCTAACTCGTGCTCGGCATTATCCGCTTCAAGTGCCGATTGAAAGGTAAGGCGATACCCCTGCCGCAGCAACTCGGCCACGTTCACGAAGGTCGTCTCCATTTCGTCCAGGTTCGCCAGCAGGATCGCCTGGCCCCGCGTTGGTCCGGCCAGCGCCCGCAGGTCGTTTGGCTGAACTTTGCCGCCAAAACCAATAAAGACCAGGGGGATCTGGTTTTGCTGAGCCGTCTTAACAAAATTGTCAACCGTCAAGGTGCCCCGATTATCTCTGCTGTCGGTGACAACGATGACCGCCGGACGCCCTTCTGAGACGCCGCTAGCCAGCTTGACCGCTTCAGCCGCGGCTTCATTCAAAACCGTGTAATCGCCTTCACGGATTAACGCCGTCACGGCCGCCTGCAACTCGTCCCCATTATTGGTAAAGTCATGCACGACCTTAACCGTATCGGCAAAGGTGATCAAGGCGATTTTATCCTGCGGCTGCTTTTGCTCGAGTAAAGCCGTCATCGCTTGTTTAAGACTGACCAGCGCCTGATCCGGCACGCTGGTGTCTACGGCCAACACCAGGCGCAGGTCTTGCAGCACCTGCCCCTCTACTTTTAAGGAGTCATGGACAATCTCAGCCCCATCTTCAAGCAGGGCGAAATCTGCTTCGGTCAAATTCGGTACCGGCAAACCATCCTCGCCCGTCACGGCAACATAGGCAGTCACCTGGGGAAAGGTCTGGCTGTCCAGGCGGGTTATGGTTACGAGCGGCTGGCTGGTTTGAGCCAGGCTGGCTGAAACCAGGCCGGTGGCCAGGACCACAACCAACAACAGTATGGCAATGACTCGCATTGGGCGCATCCGCGTCATCTCTTCTCTCTAATGCACCCCACCCCGAGGCGCACCTCCTCCGTAATTATTTGCTTTCACTGTCAGCCCACCAATCCTCGTCTTGTGGCGCAGCGCCGGCTTGGGTTGGCGGCGCAGTTTCCCTGGCCGGAGCCTGGGTTGAGGCTTTAAGCTTGATCGCTTTGGGTTTGTCCTCTGCCTCAGCCAGGCCGGCTTCACTTCCTTCTCCCCACCAATCTTCGGCCGGCGGTTCGGTAACGGGCTTTGGCTCGACTTTTATTTTGGCTTGAGCGCTCGTCTTTGTTCGGGGACGCCGGGGTTTAGCCTCTCGCGGCGAAGGACGCTTCGCCTCATCTTTGACCGGAAGCATGGCGGGACCGCTTTCCTTTACCTGGGGCGGTTCGGGTGCTGGCTCTGCCGGACTGATCTCTTCCCGCGTCACAGTCGCCTCAGGTAAGGCAGGCTGGTCTGTCTGGGAAGTGACGGCCGGTAACAGAGGTGAGCCGGACTCGGCTGCACTCAGCGCTTCCTCAGCAACCGGGGAGGTAGAAATTTCAGCCGGTGAGATTGGCTCGGCCTGCATCGGCGGCGCGGGGCTGATTTGGACCTCAACCGGTAAAGCACGTTCTACCCTTTGAGCTTCAACCGGGGTTGGAGCGATCCCCATTCCCGCCACATCAGGTTCAACAGGCAGGGCAGGCTGCACCGCACCGGGAACAGCTACAACCTCAATCTCCTGTTCTACCACTGCCGGGGCGGCAGGATGCGCCTCTGCTGGCGGGAGTTCTTTGGCCTCAACTTCAACCACTTCAACCTCAGGAGAGACTATGTCTTCCTTCGGCTGAGACTCAGGCGATGTCACTGCCGCCAGCTCAACCCCGCTGGGCGGGGGAGTTACCAGGGGAGACGAGCTAACCCGGGTGACTTGCGGCTCAGGTTCAGTCTCTGCCGCCCACCAATCATCAGCCGAAGTAACCGCCGGCGCAGGGTTAGATTCGCCAGCCGGGGCAAAGTTTCCGTTGGCTGAATTCGCCAGCACCGGGGCGACAGGCACAGGCAGCTCCGGCTCCGGTACCGGCTCAACCGGGGCGGCAGCAACCGGCGCTGATTCCGGCGCTGGCGGCGGCGCAGGAACCTGCCTGGCCTTGGCCTCATCTGGAATAAGGAGCCGCAACTTATGGCTGTAAAAGGGCAGTATCTGGATCGTCTGCGAGACGCTCACAAAATCGGCCGGGTAGGCGTTGGGGGCAGTCGCGTGAATCTTAATGGGGTAGCTGCCGGCAAGAGGTTTATGACCATAGTGGCGGATGAAGAAAAGGACCTCCTTTTCTGCCCCGGAAGATAACATCGGTCCCGGCTCAAGGTGGTAGCAATCCGGCTCCAACCCTTCCAATTCCAGGTTAATTTTTACCCCGCCCTTATCGCCCAGGTTGCGCACCGTCAGGACGCCGCTCGCCGATTGGTGCGGCGCTATCTGAGTCCGGGCCATAGAAAGGCTTAAGCCAATCCGCTGGCCGCTGCTGCTTGTGGGCAGGGCTGCCGCACTCTGGCCCTGATAAATGAGGGTAAAATCGCCGACCTTCAGCTTATCACCTGCGACCAGATCGTAGGTGGCACGCGGGGGTAAGGTCCGCTCGCCGTTTGGGCCGAGAATAATATCATTGTAGCCCAGATTGACCAGGCGGTAGCTCTGGCCTCCTTCGGCAGTGGCAATGAGCTGAATGTGCAGCGGGGCAACGCCGCTGCCATGTTTTTCTTCCAAAACGATGTCACTGCGGGCGTCGCTGCCGATATGGATGATATTCTTTTTTAACAGGTATTCTTTCTCCCAGCCTTCCCGGTTAATAACGGCTAATCTACTTTCCTCACCCATCAGATTGGTCCCTCTCATGTATTCGGGAAATCGTAAAATCTTAAGCTGTCAACAAGGCCACATGGGCCAGCCAGTGCAGTTTTACTTCCAATTCCTCGGCCAGCATGGTCTGGAATTGGGTCTTGTCTGTTACCGGAGCGCCATCCAGATTCAAGACCAAATCACCCTTGGCCACCGGCCCTGCCAGCAGCGCCTCCAGCAGCGCCGCCCGGTCGTGGCAGCCGTCGAGACGATGGAGCAAAAAGCCTTCAAAAGGGTCCAAATTGACCCGTTCGTGGCGCAGATTGGTCACTCTGAGGCCGCTTTTGACCTGCCAGCGCGCCACCGGGCTGGCGACAGGCCGTTCGCTCACTTCCTGGACAAAATTCGGCGCATGCAGGTGCAGTTCCATCAGATTTTCACTGTAGCCGTAGGCGGTAAGCACCGTCGAACCGAGCACCTGGGCATCAGCGCCGGTCTCATCCGCCTCTCGACCCAAACGCTCGTAGGCGGCCGTCAAAAGATCATCAAACAGCATGGACTGCGGCCAAATCTCGGTCAGGCGCAACAGGGCCGCCTTGCTCACCGGGTGATCGGTTGATAAGGTCGCTTCATCGGGGCCGCGAAACTTCTCGACCGAGTTCGAGTGAATATCGGGCTGCTCGGAAACAGGGGCGGCCCGCGAGGCCAGGTAAAAGGCAGTCACCTGCTCGGGCCTGAGCTTGCGCTGCAAGGAGATTTCCTCATGGCACAGCAGGGTCATCCGAAAGGTGCGATTGTGCAAAAAATCCAGGTACTGCTCCACGTCAATCAAATCGTTCGAGATGCGGTTGATGGTTTCGGCCACTTCATCCGGCAGATTGCTGGCCAGCATAGCCCCAAATTCGGCTTCAGCCAGAAATTGCAGGCCGTGGCTGGTAGCTCGCGCCATAAACTCATGGAAATAAAGCGGGTCATTGACCTCAGCCAGCTCGTCGTGCAGAAACAAGGCATCGAGCTTGGGGTTGGTCCCTTCTGACTCCCCGGTCAGCGACTGGGCATACTTTTTGAGAAAACCGCCGTAGGCACTGTTAGCTGTCGGCACGGCCTCGGCGATAAATTTGAGCAGCCGCCGCGCCTCAACCGACCGCTCGTGGGGGTCGGTCATGTGGCGGGTGTGAAACAGCATCATCTCCCTGGCCAGGCCGAGCATGCGCCAGCCGGGGTAGGTGTTGTAGCTGATGTAAGCCACTCCCTGCGGGGCCAGGTTTTGCCGGCAGATTTCCATGATTTTATCCTGCACCGCCGGAGGCACCCAGGAATAGATGCCGTGGGTGATGATGTAATCAAACTGCCCCCAGCCGGCATTGACCTCCAGGATATTCAACGGTTTGAGGGTAATATTCGGCAGACCCAGGGCCGCAATCGCCGCCTGGCCCTCGGCAACCTGGCGGGCGGAAAGATCAATCCCCACAAACTCGCTCTCCGGCAGGCCATAGGCCATCGGGATGAGATTCCCGCCGCCGGCGCAGCCTAATTCCAGCACCCGGCAGTGCTTGACCGGAGCCGGCGCCATCCCTAACAGCGTGGCCAGCGTCGCCAGGCGATCGGGGTGGCTGTGCAAGTAGGACAGGTGCGGGTAGGGAATATCGTCATAACTTGTATACTTGTTATGGTTCATATCTCTTTAATTGTGAATTGTAAATGATGAATTGTGAACTTCGTTAACCATTCACAATTGACAATTCACGATTTACAATTATTTCCCTGCTCGCCGCTGGCGTTCCAGGGCGTAAGAGATAATATTGCCACCCCACTCCATGGCCGAACGGATCTCCTCACGCGAGGCCGGGCCGCTCCGGCGTTCCCCCTGCCACAGCCGGCCATACTCGCAGGTGCTAAAAATCACTCCCTCTCCAACCAACACCTGGGGCTTGCCCTGGGTTTCATAGCCGTCTGGCGCAGCGCCAAATAGGAACGGTTCGGTCAGCAAACGGTGATCAGAGGCCGGGGCCTCCAGCTCAAAGCCGCTCGTACTCAGGAAATTTTTAAAGGCCGCTGCGGCTTCGGCATTGCCGGCTTCAATGAGCAGTGTGCCATGGCCTTTTTGGACATAATTGGTCAGGCCGTTGATCTGGCCCCGGCTCAATTCAAATTTACCCGTTCCGACCAGATAGATCAGGGTGCTTTTCTCTACCCCGGGAGCCACAGCTACATCATCGTTAATCAGCACCCGGTAACGCCCGGAATAATTGAGGGCGCGAGCCAGGTAACTGGCCCCCAGCCCATGCTGCTTGTCCCCTTCCCCCAGGTAGCAAACAGCCACCGTGGCTTCACGAGGCGCGCCGACCTCCTGGCGGAAGCGCAAATCAATCTCGTCGGCGCCGGGTTTGCTTGGATTTTCGGCGTCATGAAAAGCAGCTTCGCGACTGTGCCGCTGGATGCGCGCCAGTTCAATCGCCGGCGTGCCTGGCAGCGTAGTCCGGGCAAAAATGGAAAATTCGGTATGGACGTACATGACCCCATCGGCCTGGCCTGTCCCATCGGCAGGCCGGGGACGGCTTTCACCGTAACTGAGCAGCACGTAGAGCAGCCCTTCCATCTCATCGCCAATATCATAGGAGACCGGCTGCGGCAGCACGATCACCTGGCCGGTGGTATCTACGGCAATCCCCGGCAGGATATAGACCGAGGTATCAGGCGGGTCGCTGGCAATCACATCCAGGCCCGAAATTATGCCCGGCCCGTGGCTGAACAACGCATGCAGCCGCTGCTGGGAGGTATGATATTCATGCGCCTCTTCCCAAACTTCGGCGGTCACGGCCATGCCGTTGTTGGCCTTGATCTTTTTGAGGGGGAACTGCTGTAAAGCCTCTTCTCTGCTCACGGTTTTAACCTCTGTAGTTTATATTGTTTCAAGCCGTAACGTATACCCGGTGTGAGCCGGCTTGCTGGCTTCGATAATCGCTTCGATCGTCCGCCGGCGCACCTGCTCCTGCCGGGCGTCTTCTTCCGGTCCCGCCCCGCTGACAATCGGCGGTAAACGTAAGCTCACAATAAAGGTGTGGGGCAGATTGTCGCTGCCCAGAGCCACACCCGGACCCAATCGCGCTTTTGGCCCCAATCGAAAATTTTCTGCCCGGCGCTCAATGATTTGAGCCTGCTCGCCGGTGTAGATTTCCAGGTGCTCTTGCAGCCCGCGTTTGGTGCCTCGTTTGCGGTAGAGGGCGGCAGCGGACTGGAGCAAGCGCCGCCGTTTATCCTCCGGCCACTGCTCGTCCAGGGCCAGGTCAATCCAGGAGGCCAGCCAGGGCAGAAAATCTGGCGTGGTCATCCGAGGATCAAAATAGAGCGGCAGAACCTCAAGCTGGCCCTCGATGGGCGCCCAGAAGCTTTCAAAGAACATCAGGAAACGGCTCATCAAGTCGTCGTCTTCGTAAATCCCCGGCAAATATTGCAGGTAATTCCCCCGGGTCGCCACGGCAATGGTCAAGCTTTCTTCCGCCGCCGCCGCTTCACGCCGGCCGGTCGCCGCCGTCGCCACGGCCTCGCTTTCCAGGAACTGCTCATAATCCACTGAGGCAACCCGCGCCTGCACCGTATACTCATAGCGGCTGCCGGCGGGTACTGACTGGCCCACATGCCAGAGCAGCTCCGTCCCACCTGTCCCGATTTCGATCTCCGGCAGGATCAGCCCGACATGGCCGTTGGACGAGACCGGCGACATCGCCCGGTAGCTTTCGACCCGCAGTTCGGGCGGCAGGGTCACGCTCAGGCTCACGTCAGAGAGCGTTTCATGAGCCTCCAGGCGCGTGTAAAAGGTCACGCTTTCGCCGGGGTAGCGCCGGTTGTGGTCGGCCACATGGGCGACGGTCAAGGATGTTTGGTTTAGTGTCGTGTTTGGCATAAATCTACTTTTTTGACAAGATTAACAGGATTTCCAGGATGAAGGAGTTAAAAAATCTTGTTAATCTTGTAAATCCTGTCTGTAAATTGGTTTTTCACCGAGATAGTGATAAACCACTCACAACTCTACCAACTGAATCTCATGCTCCAACGAGCACAACAGCGTATCGGCCGGGACGCGGACCATGCGCTGGGAGACCTGGGTCAAGGGCTTGGTCTTGGCCTCCGCGCCGTCATCTTCCGCCTGCAATGACGTTTCGGCGCTGGGGGTGACGGGCCGCTGGTGCAGTTGCACGTCAATCACGTGTTTGACGCCCGGAATTTGCTGGATCAGCGAGAAAATCTCGGCCACGTACAGGTCACGGCCAAAAGGCCAGCCTTCCCAATCCGGCCCCAGGAGGCCGTTCTGAGAGTATCCCTCCCCTTCCAGGGCCAGCGGCGAGATGAAATGGCGCAGGCTTTCGGCCACACGGGCACGAACGATTTCGGGCCGGCTGTACTCCGAGGGGACAATCTCGGCATAGACTTTAACCCCCACGTAATTCGGCTCCCGGATGCGCAGGGTTGTGGTCAGCAGCCGGTACTGGTCCAGATGGGCCTCGATTTCGTCGCGCAGGCCAGGCTCCAGATAGAGCTTGGACAAATCGCCGGCCCGCAGCGCGTCACTGGCCGCCGGCACAATCAGCAGTTCGACCATGCCCGGCGGCAGCGAACCGCTGCTCGCCTTGGGGGCATTGCACTTGACCCGGGCAATGGTCCGGCTGGCTCCCTTGGTCAGGTCCTCATAATCTTCAGCAGTGACAGCCCGCTGCTGCGCCCGCAGTTCCCGCCGCGCCCGCAGCTTGACCTCGTCCAGGCTTTCCTGGTCGCGCCCGCCCCTGGCCCGGTGCAAATTCGTCACCCGGTCTATATAGGCAATGGATGATTTGAGGGCCTGGAGCTTGTCCGCCGGGACATTGCCCACGTAGCCGCCGCCGTGCCGGTAGCGGGTAAAGCGGATCAACCGGCCCGCTTCGGGCACGCGGCCATACTGGCGCACCGAGCCATCCCGCTGGCGCACCGCCGGGCTAAACGTCACCTCGCCGCTGGCAGTGTCCAGGCTAAAGTGGCGGTCGTAGCGCTCCGACGTGGCAAAATCCGGCACAACCTGCCAGGGCACAAAGACGATTTCGCCCGCCTGTTTTTCCTCGATCTCGACCGTTTCACCCGGCTGCAAGGCCAGCACCGGGGTATTTTGCAGCCGGAAGATCTGACCAGGATCGCCGTTGCTGCGGCCCAACACCTCGTCACGGACAATGACGGCGTGGGTGGCGCGGGTAGCCGCGCCCAGGGTATAGGCTTTGACGTCGAGGATACGGGGCGACTCGGTATACATGCCCTGCTCGGGACGGCGCTGTTCCACCCGGCAGCGCAGCCAAAAAGCATTGCGGCCATAGACCTGGTCGGGGCGCAGGGACAGCGGCAGGTACAGGACCAGCTTGCCTTCGGGATTATTCAGGCCGCCGGTCGTATCTTTTTCGCCGGGCCGCGTGCTCAACGGCAGTTCTTCCCACTGGCCCTCCCCCACCGAACATTCCCACACCAACGGCGGGTCTTCCCGCTTAATGCCGACCGCCTGGGTCCGCTCGCAGGTAAAATTGAGCTGGAGGATATGGCCGCTAATATTTTGAGTTTCGTCAAAGCCCAGGTAAAAGGTGTCGCCTTGCTGGGGCCGGTCCTGGGTGAAGGCGTAAAAGGTTTCAATCCCCAGGCGGGGCAGGTAATTTTTATTAAAGTCAGTGTCACGGCGAACCTGGGTCGGCTGCGGCGGAACAATGGTCAGGCGTTCGTCGGTGGTAAAGGTGATTTCGGCCTCATCTTCGGTGCGCCGGGTAGCAACTTCGGTGCCTTGTGGCACGGTTGTCGTGGTGTTATCGTCCGGGCCAACCGGGAAGGGCGTTGACAGCCAGAAGGTCAGCTCGGTACGAGCGCTGCTGGCGGGGCGAAGATGGATTCCCAACAGTTCCATAAATTTGATGTAATTTTTTTCCGGCACTCGGTTTAGCCGATAGACGATCATCTCGGTCATCCAGGCAAACAGTTCGATCAAGGTGATGCCGGGATCGCTCAAATTGTAGTCGGTCCACTCGGGACAGTAGCGGATGATCCGCCGCCGGGCTTCATCAACCAGGTCTCGCTGAAAGCGCAAGTCATCCAAAATGGGTTCTGGCAAGGACATTGTTAGTTAGCTCCTAAGAAAATAGTAAACGGTAGACAGTAGACAGTAGACAGGGGTAAATACATCCCTGTCACCTTGCGCTTCTGCTACTTTTTCATTATCGGTGGCGTGCGGTACGCTCATGAACACTCCTCTGAAATTAGTCGTCAGTAGTCAGTAGTCAGAAAATTTTTCTCTGATTACTGGTTACTGACTACTGACTACTCTTCTTCACCGGAAAGATAGAAGGGATAGACAATACTGCGTTCGTCGTGAGTCGCTTTGATGCGATATTTGATTTCAATGAGCATGGCCCCGTCATGGTGGGGGTCGTCTAAAACATTGACTTCCTGGAGTTCAATCCGGGGTTCCCACCGGCCTAAGGCCTGCTCAACGTAATAAATGGCCAGCCCCTCGGTGGCCGCATCGCGCGGGGCAAAGACCAGCTCGTGAATCCGGCAGCCAAACTCCGGGCGCATGACCCGTTCGCCCGGCATCGTGCCCAGAATAATCTTAATGGATTGCTGGATATCCAGCTCGCCCCGGGCCAGGGCAATTTCGCCCCGGGGATTTACCTGGAGGGGAAAAACCAGGCCCTGCCCTAAAAATTCGCGGTCAATATGGAAATCTTTCACGCTCTCCTCCTCATCACGTCACCGTCAATACGGCGCTGCCAAAACCCGGCAGCCCGCGCTTGCTGACCCCGGTCATATAAAAGTGATGCATGCCCGGCCCCAGCGCCGCCATAAACGCCGCATTCAGCGTCATGGTGACAATAAGGACGGGACTGGCCCACTGGCCGCCAGCAGGCGCTACCACCACGCCGGGAGGCAAGCCGTTGGTGATATCCACGTTGATTTTGGCCACCCCGTTCAACAGGGTCAAAATCCATTTGAGCGGAAAGGCGCTGGTCAGGGTAAAAACCACCGGCAGCGCGGGCGGCATCATCGTCACGGTATTAAAAGCCAGCACCGGCGGCGCAGCCACAACCACCGGCTTGACCATATCCTCCAGCTCCGGCTTGGGAGGGGAAGGCGGGCCACTGGGCAGCGGCGCCGGCGTTGTGTTATCCATCACCTGGTGAAACTCGGTGATGATCAAGGGCAGGCCGGTGAAGGTCTGGTTGAAGTCAGTAGCCAGGACCACTTTGCGGCCGTTCACCGTCGTGGCGTTCAAGCCCATCGAACTCAACTTGTAGCCCACGCACGGGCACAGCACAAACGGACAGGCCAGCGTGCCGGTATCATTTTCCAACAGCACCGGCCCTCCGTTGACCGTCCACAGCGGCATGGTCGGGATGCTAGTCCCTTTGCCGCCGTGCGGGCAGGTGATGAGGGCGTTGGTGGTCAAAACTTGTGGCATACCTTACCTTTCATGTAATCTGCACCTGTCCCCCACGCAAAGTGACCATGCGGCCGCCGCCCTGCATCTGGATGGACTGGCCCTGGCCGTCCAGCGTTACCTTTTGGCTGCCGCCGGCCTGGATGGTAATGTTATTGGTGGCCGTGTTGATGACCACGCTGTTGTTGCCGCTCTTGTCAATAATCTCAATTTTTTCCTGACCGGCGGTATCGTCCAGAACAATGCGATGGCCGCTGCGCGATTTGAGGATGCGTTTATTGACTTTTTTGTCCCCGCCGACCGCCTCTTCCGCCGACAGCGGCGGCTTGTCTTTGCCCCACAGCACCCCCAGCACGTAGGGCCGGTGGATGTCGCCATGCTCAAAAGCCACCAGCACCTCGTCGTTGATTTCCGGCAGATAAAAGAAGCCCCGGCCGTCGCCGGCCATTGGCGAGGAGATGCGCGCCCAGGTGCTCTCCTCTTGTTCCGACAACCAGGGAAACTTCAATTTAACCCGCCCCATCCCCTCCGGGTCGCGGTTGTTCGTCACCAGGCCGATGGTCAAGCCGTGACCATGCCCATTGCCGTTTTGTTGTGACAGCAGAAAACTCAGCGTGTTGGGTTTGCGCCCGCTGACGTTGAACGTCGTTTCATACCCGGTTTCCACGTTGTAGGTGTGAACCGCCGCAGTGGCAAAGTAGGTGCCGCTGAAACGGTCGCCCACCGCGCTAATTTGAACGGTGCGGCCGGCCTGCAAGCGGGGGTCGCCCATGCACACTCCATCCGCCTGAATAAAATCGCCGCTGATCTCATCCCAGAGCGCCTGAGCCAGCAGTTGCGCTTCGCCCTGGGTCGAAATAAATTCATCCACCACTATCGCCTGGGCCGAGTCCCGGAAAATCTCTTTAGCCAACTGCCCGCCCGATTTCCCCACGCCCACCGCCGGCATCAACTCGCCGCCGCTGGCCCGGCCAACTATGGCCTGTTTGGTCTTTGGATCCCAGCCCCGCACGATCACTTCGTCAGCCTGATGCACGACCGTCAGGCGGGGCCGGAAGGTGCGCAAATTGACCCCCCACTCCAATTCTGGCCCCTGCCCCTGATTGCTGTTCCCTTTCCGAAAATGGAGCGTTTTGTCTTCGACATAGAGCTGATAGCCGATGCGGTTGGCTCGCTCCAGCAAAAACTCCCAGTTGGTTTGATTGTTTTGAAAAATATACTCATAGACCGTCGTCGTCGGATCAACCTGGGCTTGCAGCCCGACCTCCTGGGCAATTTTGCGGGCAATTTCGCTGTCCTTGGCTTTCAAATAAGAGCGGCTTTTGCGCCCCCGGTGCAAACGGTGGGAGCGATCATAGCCGCGCACCCGCAGGGTCGGCTCGCCCAGGATGGTAAAATCCGGCTCCAGCGCGGTAATTTCGCCCTTGATTAAACCCTGCTCCTGTTCGGCCCCTTCGCCCTGTTCGGTAGGCGCTTTGGCCGCAATCTCGACCTCCTCGCCAATCGCCAGCAGGGGAGAGTCGACCCACTTCAGACTTTTATCGTGGAGGTGGATCATAAACATATCAGGCAGGTGCAAACTGTCGTCTACCACAATCTCGATGACATCCCGCATCAACTCTTCTATTTCCGGCTGTGGAATTTTCTTCCCGCCGATTTTTAGGAAAAATTGAGAGATCAGGACATCTTTTTTGGTCAGAGGTGTCGGGACCGCCGGAACCAGGCCCACCGCCGACGCCGCCAAATCAGAAACAGCCCCCGCAGCCTCTTGCGCCGCTTCCGTCGCTGCTGCCGCAGCCTCTTGAGCGTCTGCAGTCACACCCTGCATGGCTTCCTGGGCGGCTGCTGCCGCCGCGTCCGCCGCCTGTTGGACCGCCGCGACCGCCGCTTGGGCCGCTTCCTGGGCGGCGGTGATCGCGTTCTGCGCCATCTCCGAGGCCGCGCCCACAGCCTCCTGGGCAGCCTGGGCGGCCTGTTGAGCAGCCTCTTGCGCCGCTACCGCAGCTTCTTGGGCCGCATTTGCCGCGGCTTCCGCGGCCTGTTGGGCGGCTTCCGCCGCCTGCTGCACGGTCTCCTGAGCGGCTGCCGCCGCATTTTGGGCCGCCTCCTGGGCCGAAGCTACCGCCTCCTGGGCCGCATGCGCGGCATTTTGAGCGGCCTCCTGGGCTGCCGCCGCCGCATTTTGGGCGGCTTCCTGGGCTGAAGCTACGGCATTCTGGGCCGCTGCCTGGGCCGAAGCCACCGCCTCTTGCGCCGCACCCGCCGCATTTTGGGCGGCTGACTGCGCCGAGGCCGCTGCCTGCTGGGCAGCCGCCGTTGCATTCTGCGCCGCTTGTTGGGCAGCAGCCATGGCGTTTTGAGCGGCCTGTTGGGCGGTCGCCGTAGCGTTTTGGGCGGCTTGTTGAGCGGTTGCCGCCGCATTTTCGGCGGCCTGCTGGGCGGCCCCGGCGGCCTGCTGCGCCGATGCCATCGCGTTTTGGGCTGCCCCCTCGGCCGCTGACGCCGCATTCTGCGCCGCCGACGCGGCCGACACCGCCGCTTCTTGCACCGCTTGTAATGGATTATCCATCACATCTCCTTGGACGTAAGAGGGGAGTAAGTAGTAAGGAGTAGGGAGTAGGGATATTTTCTCATTCCTACTCCTTACTCCCTACTCCTTACTCCCTTTCATGGCAATGGTGTCAAATTCAAAATCTGTCCTGAGCGTAACGACTTGGGGTTATCCAGATCGTTGGTTTCGGCAATGTGACGCCACATGGCCGGGTCGCCATATTCCTGGTAAGCAATCCAATCCAGAGTTTGGCCTTCTACCACCACCCAAATTTTTCGGGCTTCGCTGCGCGAGGTCGGATTTTGTGGGTCAAAAATCTTTTCATCTTTGTATTGTTGAAAGGTGACATCTAACGTGGCCCGCACCGGCGTCCCATCGTCAAGAAACATGGTGAATTTTTGGGTGATAGTTTTAATGACCGCCGTAAAAAAGCTGCCTTTACCCCACTGAAATTGGACTTGCGGCGGTTCGCCTTTTTTTGATTTTGGATTCTGGGTGCTGGAATTGACCATCATCATATCCCAGATAATGTTGGTGTACTGGCGAACGTCTTCATGCTTAAGGTTGTTTTGCTGATCCACATTGTTGCGATGGTTCGTGGTATCGAAGAAGAGTTGGAGTTTCAATTCCGCCGGTTGGCCCCCCCCAAAATCAGTCTTGCCCACATTTGCCCCCTTTTTGGGCTTATTGGTCCACTGATTAGTTTTGCTCAGGGTGTATTCGTTGGGGTTAAACTGGCATTCAACCTCTTCCTTGGTGGCGATATTGCGGATGATGGCTTTCGTTGGATTAGTGGGCATAATCTGACTCCTAGACTACTTCAATAGTTCCTGGCCTGCCGCTCCTGCTCGATAGCCAGCAGACGCTTGATTTGCGGCAGAATTTGCCGGGCCAGGCGATCCAGGTCAGGCTTTTGTTCACCGGATTGGCCCTGGGTTGATGGAGCAGCCGCCGCGCTGCTTGTCTCGCCGGACGTCTCAGTCGTTGCTCCGGCAGAGTCAGGAGCGGTTTCCTGGCGCTGGACCACGCTCCTGGCTGCTGTTGTCTGCCGTTGCACGGGGGCCAACGGCAGAGGGGCAACCGACGACTCAGTCACAGCAGTCATCATTTCAGACACACCGGCAGAGCTATCCGTCGAGACAACAGTGGGCTGCCTAACCCGCGTTCGCTGCAAAAAGGGCATAGCGGGCCGGCGCACCTGAGACGTTAAAACGGGTGGGGCGGCAGGTGAGAGGCGAGGCGTTGCCGGCTCGACCTGAGAAGGCAGGGATGGTCCTGCCCTCTTCTCGCTTTGCCGCTGGGCGACCGGCCCGCCCGGTCCGGCAGAGAGCGGCGGTCTTGTGGTCAAGGGTGTGGCGGCAGGCGAACTCCCCACTTTTAGCGGGCCGGGAATTGAACCCGGAGTCGTCAGCGGTAAATTGGCTTTTGCCTGGGCGCGCTGCTGAATCACTGTTTCCAGGGCAGGCGCAGGTTTGGCCATCTCTACCGGCTGAGTTTCGCTGGCTGCCGTCTGGGCAGGTGCAGCCGGCTCTGCTGGAGGCGCAAGCGGCGGAGTTTCTCCTTTTTCAACAACCTGCCGGCTGACTATTGGCTCTGGTGTTGCCGGAAGCGCCGGCTCAACCGGACGTGACGGTCCTGCTAAGGGTGGCGCGGCAGTTTCCCGCTGCTGCTGGAGAGACGGCAGCTCAGGCTCGACAGGCGGGGGAGGGCTGGCAGGTTGTTGACCCGGCAATGCCGGCTCCGGCGGCGACGACGGAGGTGTGACAGGCGTGATTGTTTGCCGCGCCGGGGGAAGCGGCAGGTCGGGCATCGCCGGGGCAGGAGAGATCTGCTCGGGCTGTGGGGGTGGTTCCAGGGACGGCTTCGAAACCGGCAGAGGCAATTCCAAACTGCGGGGAAGGTTGACCGGCTCCGGCTGCGGCAGTGAAGCCGGTTCCTCTGCAACAGGCGAATCAACGGGTGAAACCGGTTCTGCCGGGCGGGCCGTCTCTTCGCGGCGCTGGATGGTGGGCCGCGGCGGCTCCGGCTGAATTGGCCGGGCTGCGGGAGGCAGTTCTGGTTTGGGCTGCGGCTCACTCACTTGACCCGGTTCCGCCGGCATTTCTGGGGCAGGCGGCGTCTGTTCGCCTAGGGGGGCGGGGGTAGGGAGGGCCAAGGGAAGTGCAGGAGGCAAAGGAACAGCAGGAGCCGGGGATGTCTGGGAAATAGTCTCTTCTTTACCGGCAGCAGGTTGATCTTGGGGTGGTAGGGGAGTCGCTTGGGGAGCCGGGGAGGAGGCTGCTTCTGCCGGGGGTATTATGTCTGCCTGGCGCTGAACGGCGGGACGGGCAGGCGCAGCTTGTGGGACAGCCGGGGGAGCCGCAGGAGACTCTGGGGGAGACGACGATTCAGCCGAAGCTGGCGGCACGGCTGGCTGGCTGGGGGCGGGAGATGGCAAATTTTCAACAGCAGGCAAAGCAGAGGGCGGAGTTGGAATTTCGCTCTCTGCCTGGCTTGGGCTTGGCTGAAGCGGGGTTCGTTCAGCCGGAGCCGGAGAAACAGCGGGTGGTTCAAAAGAAGACGTTCCGCTTTTACTACCCGGCGCTAATTCTTCGATCCGCGAGAAACGCCGCGCGCGAGGTGACAGCGTTTTAGCAGGAGGTGTCACCTGGCGCTGAACAGGTTTAGCCGGGGAAGCCGGACCCATGACGCGCTTGACATCGGAGGGGAGGGAGCGGGGCAAGGGCGGCGGCGCGGGGCGTGGGGGAGGCGCAGATTCTGCGGCTGCTTCCGGCTCAAAAGTTGGTTCTTCCGCTCTGAAACCGCCCGCAGCCGCCGCCCCGGTGAAGACCAGTTCAGTTTCGTCCCCATCCCCAAGGGAGGCGGTTTGGGGTTGATATTTGTCGCCCCACGGTTGGAAGCGATCCACAATCGCCTGGCTGAAACGATCCGGCAAGGCCGGTTCCAGCGAGCCAACATTGGGGCGCCAAATGCGGGTGCGGTCGGCCACGCGCTGAACTCGATTGACGACAGCACGGGCCTGAGTCGCGGTAAAGGCCATGGGCCGCTGCTCCAAACGGCTCATTTGCCTGGTCCGGCCCGGCTGGCTCAACCAGCGCTGCACCCAGGGCGACACAGAGCGCTGAGTTTGGCGCACGACTGTCGTGACAGCACGAACTATTGGGTTGGTTTGTTCCGGTTCGGCTTGACCTGGTTGTGTCGTTTCCATAGTATCGGTGACTTGTTACAAGTGACTTTTAGCGCAGATGGCTAAGGTTAAGAATGGGCGTCTTTCCCAGTCTCGTTTTCCCACCGACGCGAAACGCGGGAAGGTGAGACCAGGAATAATTATTTAGTTCGCGTTCTTTAAGCGTCTTTCCAGCCTTCCATTTCTAACCCGTGGTGAGCAATTTCCAGGGTTTCAATAGCAGCTTGACTGCTATCAGATTTTAGTTCAGGGCCTACCCACTTTACCGGGTAAGCGTCGAAAACATTCCAGCGTTTAACTTTGGTTTTGCTGGCATCATATAAAAGGATCGAAAATCTCTGCCGGCTGACCAGGCCGTTGTTAGACCCTTCGTCAAACCATTTCCACAGTTCATCGTCGGCCATACCGTGTTTGAGGGTCAGATTTGCATACTTGGTGCGGACAGGCAACTTGTGGGAAAAATTATTTACCCCACCTTCTTTGTATTCAAAGATCTCTCGCTCCACACTTAAGCCGGTACACTCGGTGAACCAACCCTTGATGATCCCCTCAATTTCGATGTAGAATCTAAAAGCGGCGACGTGATCTTGATTCAAGCGAGACTCAGTGTAACGAGTTTGTGCAGGCATTAAAACCTCCTCAGACCTGACCGGCCGAATCGTTCTTGTTCCAATTTTAACTCTTGTTTCAGCAGCAGGTAGACCTTATAGGCCAGAACCTGCAAATTGATCTCTTCACCAGCAGGTGTACTCGCTGCCGGCGGGGCGGCAGTGGTCGCTCCCGTCTCGCTGCTTTGGGGTGAGTCCCCCCCAGAAAATTGTTCAGATGGCATCTGTTACCGCCTCGATGTAGCTTTCCTGATAACCTCAGTTCGGAATAGAAATGACCGGCATTTGCCGTCACTTGCATCGTGCTATCTCAATTTACCCGGCAGAGGCTCGGCCAGACGGCAGAGATTATGAAATCTCTGCCGTTTCCGGCAAATTACTGCCCGGCCGCCTCATTTAGCCTGCGATTGATTTCTGCGATTTCTTCAACCCAACGCTGCCGCGCCGAGTGCTCCAGGTTCAGGATTTCCGCCAGGGGCCAGTGAAAATGATAGGCAATGTAGGCTACCTCCTTGTGCAGGCGGTCAAGAGGGTAGCCTACAATTCCCCCCCCAGGCTGGCTAAATCCACCTCAAATTGAGTTTTACATTCCGGGCAAGTCACCTTGATCGCGCTGGTGCCTTCCTCGTTGATCCGGCGATAAAGAGTTTGGAGATAGGCCAGGTCGGCGGCAAAGAGATTCTCGATGACGCCGGTGGTCACCTGGGGTAAGGTGCCCAACTTGACAATCACCCGCGAGAGCAGAATGATGACCAGATAGGCTTGATTATTTTGCACGCGCATATCCCGCAGCGGAGCAATCTCGTCCATGGCCGTAGCCAGGCGCATGATCCCGTGTTTGTGCAAGTTGCCGTCTTTATCAACGTAACCACGCGGCAGGATGAACTCGAACTCGGTTTGTAAGCTCATGCCTTATATCCTGGCTACGAAACCCGCCACATGCCTTCGTGGACGATGGTTACTTCTTCGACGCCAATCTCGTTGCTGTCAGATTTGACGCTGGGGCCGGTCACCTTGGAAGGCCAGGCGTTTTCAAAGTTCCAGCGAGCCACTTCTTCGTAGTTGCGGTCGAACATGACGACGGAACAGTTGGTGCGTGAGCCTTTCAGGTCTCCTTTTTCGACCATAGCCCGCCAGTCCCAAATCTGCATATCGGCGGTAACACCCCGTTTGAGCGAGACATCCTGCCACTTCATCCGGCCGGGAATCTTCTGCACAATTTCCTGGCCCTTTTCGTTGACCACCTTGTGCTCGATGATCTCGTGCTCCGAGCCAATGCCGCTGCACTCGGTGAAATAGCCACTCATCTTGCCTTCAATTTCTAGCCCAAAATTAAAACCAATTAGGGGATCAGTCTCCCGTCCAGCTTTTCCAGCCATAGGTTATCTCCTTTGAAAATAGTAGGCGGTAGACGGTAGACGGTAGACAGGGAGATTGTACATCCCTGCGACCTTGCTACCCTGCTACCTTTTTATTAGCGGTAATGTGTCAGAGGTTCGTGAACACCCCTTCAAAAATAGTAAATAGTAATCAGTAGACCCTACTCTGCCGCGTTAGGCCCAGCCCACTGGCTGATGCGGAAGATGACAAATTCAGCCGGTTTGACCGGACACAGGCCAATCTCGATGACCAGCCGGCCCAGATCACGCGACTCCGGGGGATTGAGTTCCTCGTCGCACTTGACGTAGAAAGCTTCCGCCGGAGAGAGGCCAAAGAGCGCCCCATCACGCCAGACCATGCGCAGAAAAGCGCTGACGTCGCGCCGGACCCGCGCCCACAGCCGTGGCTCATTGGGTTCAAAGACGACCCACTGCGTCCCCCGTTCGATGGACTTTTCGATGAAGTTGAAGAGACGGCGCACGTTCAAGTAACGCCAGGAGGGGTTGCTGGAAAGCGTCCGCGCGCCCCAAACCCGGATACCCATGCCGGGGAAAGCGCGGATACAGTTGATGCCGTTGGGATTCAGCGTATCCTGCTCACCTTTTGTCACATTGTAAGCCAGGTTGGTCGCGCCTCGCACCACTTCATTGGCCGGGGCCTTGTGGACGCCGCGGGTGTTGTCATTGCGCGCCCAGATACCAGCCATGTGGCCGCTGGGCGGGATGTGAACCGGGCGGTTTTGTACCGGGTCCATCACTTCAACCCAGGGATAATAGAGGGCTGCATAGCTGGAGTCGTAACCGGCCGTATCCATGCGCCACTTCTTGATTTGCTGCGGGTTCATGCCCGGAGGCGCATCCAGAATGGCGACCCGGTCACCCATGCGTTCGCAGTGGGCAATCATCAGGGTCTGGACGGCTTTAACCATCGCCAGATCGAGTTTTTGGCCCGGCATGGGGGTCATCAAATCCGGCACACAGACCATAGTAATATCGTCAATCGCTTCCAGCCCTTCCATACCAGTGCGTTCCATGGCCTCACCCTGAAAGTCTTTGTACTCAGCCGGGGTCAATAGATTGTTTTCAATGCTGAGAGATTGTTGTTGGGCGCGGGGCCAAACCTTGGCCAGCGGCGCAGAGGAGTCCGCCACAAATACATTAACGAACTGGGGCGCTTTATTGTCCTTGAAAACAACACGAACGGTTTTAGCGCCGCTCTCGTCAACCTCTTGGGCCAGAGCCACATCGGGGATAACTTCTTTGACTTGCCAGCCGCCCCCGCTCCTCTCTCGCTCAACAGTCAGGGTAAAGGATTGGGGCCCACTCTCGGCGACCGGAGCAGCTTCTTCAGGGGTTTCAGCCGGGGCAGCCTCGCCTTCTTTGGGCTTGTCGCCTTTTTTGGTGGCAGGCGTTTTAGGTTCAGGCAACTGGGGGGTGTCAACCCTGACTCGCATCCGCAGCCCCTCAAAGCCGGCTTGTTTGGCCCTGACCACTAACTGGGGTTTTCCATCCGCATTGAGCAGCGCTACCTGGGCTTGAGGGATGGTTTTAACGCTGAGTACATAGCAGCGCGTGCCGCCGTTAAGAAAATAACCATAAACTGCATGGGGCGTATAAGCTCCATCCACAAATTGCCCAAACCGCTCCACGTACTGGCTCCAGTTTGTAATCAATTGAGGTTGATTGAGCAAGTCGCGGGTGACAATCTCACCATCAACCTGCTCCGTGTATTGGGCCTTTTCGGTGAAGCCGACAAAGGCAGCCATGGCTGTCCCAACCCCCTCAATTGGTTTAGGGCCACGATCTACTTCCTCGATGTAAACCCCCGGTGATAAATATTCTGGCATCATAACCTCCTTGGTTGAATGTATTTTCTACTTTACATGTCTGCACGCTGAGTAACCTATGCCACGCGCGCCTGCTTCTTGCTGACTAAAACTGGGACACGAGTTCCAAATCAATTCTTTTTCGCTACTAATCCGGGTTTTAACTACCCCTCCTTTCCGCAAGGAACAGGTGAAACGTGAGGCGTGAAAAATAGTACGGTAAATTCATCACGCTTCACGTTTCACCTGTTTACCACTTAAATAAGTTGTCATTTACTACAATTCTTGCCGGCACAATCCTCCTTATACCGTCAAATCATAATCCGGGGCCGGAACCGTAATTTTATGCTGGCGTGGCTTCTGGCCCTCGGCGCTGATTTCCAGGGTATAATCGCCGGCTTTTAAATTACCAACCATAAAGCGGCCCTCCGGTTGCAGCGGGATATTCAGCCCTTGCTCCACCAGCGTAAGCTGCACCTTGTCCAGCGGCTTTTCGCTGCGCACCGTCCCGCCGATAGTCCAGAACAGGTCGGCCGAGGCGGGGCTGGTCAGTTCATGATCTTCGGGATAGCCAGACTGGCCAATCCTGAGTTCGCGGGTGCGGACCAGCGGCGTGGTCAGCGGTTGGTACGGGTTAAGGGCCAGGGTCACCATACAGCCAATGGTCGGCCGCAGTTCGTTGTCCAACGCACTCCAGACTTCGGCCGGATTCCGTATTTCTTCCTCTTGAGCCACCATAACCGGGACCGGCACGGGCTGAGTTTTCAGACTCTCCGGCAGCAGGTCGTCCGGCAAGTGAGGCAAGCGAAACAAAGCCATCAGAGTCCGGGTTAGAAGGCGATGCTCGTCTTCAGGTTCAGCCGCCCAGGCTGTAATCATGTAATGCAAATCCACCCTGAACGGCTTGCGCCGCTGCGTGACCGTGCCATTCGCCTGGCGCTCAACCTCCCACATCGGCTGGGTTTGGCGCAGTTTATTGTTCTCACGGATATCGTATAAATAGAGATTCAGCGTGGGCCGGTTGAGCCGGGCCGACCATTCCCGCTTGGGCTGGTCGAAGCTGATCTCCACCTCACCATTTTTGATGGGAATCTCGCGGATAAGAAGTTTCCGTAAGGTCTCGTCCAGGTCATTAATCATTCAACTTCACCTTTAGGGGATTATCCAACTATAAGTTCCCGGAATTCCTATGAGTCCGCTTGAGTTTCCTGGAAAATGAGGGAACTCATAGGAACTCAACACAAGGGGCCTCCCCTATCCTAATTCCTCTTCCTCTTCCGGCATTGCCTCGCGCTGGAGGGCTTTTGCCTGGAGTTCATCCTCCGGGAGTTCCTCGCGCTGAACGGTCTTCGCCTGGAGTTCCTCTTCCTCCGGAATTTCCTCACGCTGGAGGGCCTTTGCTTGGAGTTCATCCTCCGGCGCCTCTTCCCGCTGGACACCATTCCGTACCGTCTCAGAAGCGGCCGAGTTGTCCGCCGTAAGCGCCTGCCTGGCGACGGCATCGGCTTCCTGTTCAAAGGTGTCGCCGGGCGCGTTGACCGTCATCCCGCTGCTCCCGCTCACCCGGCCCGAACTCTGCTGGACGACGTGAGTCAGTTCATGGGCCAGCAGCTCCTGGCCACTGCCGGAACCGGGATTGTACTCGCCCTGTTTGAAAAAGATGTCCTGCCCGGTCGTGAAGGCTTTGGCGCTGAGCTGCTGATTCAATTGGTGCGACTCGGGGGAGGTATGCACCCGCACCCCGCTAAAATCATGCCCCATGGCCGCGCCCATCTGCTGCTGCACGCCGCTGTCCAGCGCCTGCCCGCCGCCCCGCGCCCCGTTGATGCGTTGGGTGGTCTCATCATCCAACTGGAATGCGCCATCGCCGCTGCGCTGGGCGATAAGCCGCTGCACCGCCCGGTTGCCCACGCGCTGCTGCAAACCCAGCAGGGCTGACGACTCCGCGCCGGGGCCGCCCTCATGGATTTGAGCCGGCTCTGCCGACTCCGGCTTGCGCATCTTGGCTTTTTTTTCGTCAGGGATAAGTTCTTGAGACATAATTTTCCCCTCTTTCACTAAAGCGATCGCTTTTTGGTTTGAAGGAATAAAACTGACCGACCACCAATCAAGTTTAACATCACTCCCGTTTGCAATAGTGATCGGCATTTGACTCTGGTCACGACTCGCCAATCTATCCACAACCGGAATGGCTGCCGCAGCCGAATCGACTCGTGCAAAGACAGCCATTACCGCCTCCACCAGCCGTACATGCTCAGCATGAGTCAGCTTTCGGGAAGTTCCACGGTCGGTTCGGATACCAAAGACTCGGTTTAGCCATCGCAGGTTAAACACTCCTTGCCTGTGTTTGGCTAACGGCTAAATTTCGCTATTCAGCTTATTTCGGTAAAAAACGCAGCACCTTGGAGTTGGAGTTTCGTGGCAGAGAGTTTGTTAGGAACAAAGCTATCATAGCACAAAAACTGTTTTTTTGCACTACTTTTTCTTAACAAATTTCGGCACTGTCATTCCGTGATTGGCTATTGCACCAGCGCGCTGACGTTCAAAGAGACCTTCTGACGCCGGCCTGGCTCACGCTGGCGATTGTACTGCTCCTGCTCCAGTTGTACTTCTTTGATAAATTTATCCAAAACCTCTTTAACCTGTGTCTCTGGTTGATTCACCAGCCGCTTTTGGAGGGTCATCGCCCGGCGGCGGATCGTCTCGACCAGGTTTTCCTCACGGATTTGCATGGATTGCAGCAGCCCGCGCCAACTGTTCTTAAGCACATCCGGCGCATCTTTCCAGGCCGGGCCAAGCAGCCACGGTTGGGGCAGTTCGGTTTCATCCTCGAACTTATCCTCGTGAACCGGGAAAGATTCCAGAATTTGCAGCCAGCGCTCCCGCTCAGAATTGGTCGCCTTCTGCCAGTCCAGGTCAATCCAACGGGGCACCCGGATCTTGGTCAGCACTCGGATGTCCACCTGGGTAACAAGGCCATCTTTTATTTTGGGCTGATACTCGTACTTGTACTGGTACCAGTTACGGTCGTCCCGAATCTGGCGGACAACCTCGTCAATGGTTTCCCCCTGGATGTCGTAATATTCAATTTCGGCCTTCTCAATCTTAATCTCGCCAATGGAGGGTGGTTGTTGGGCCTCCTCCTCTTTTTGTTCCTCCTCACTCTGGCGCTGCACCGGCACAGATGCCTGAGGCTGATGTTGTTGGGCCAACAACTGCTGCACCGCCCGGTTGCCGAGATGTTGTTGCAGCACAGCCAGATGGTGATCAGCCGGTTTGGCCATGACTTGGCCCTCGTCCGGCAAGTGAGGACGCTTTTTGATTCGTCGGCGAGTGAGAGCACGTTCCATAAGCGTTACCCTGCTCCAGGGCCGCATAACTTCCGCAGAAGTTGTTTATATTTTCGAAGGGAGAGATTTTGGTTTAATTGAAGGGTCAACGATAGTCCCCATTATAACATAAAAATGCACTCTGTGTCCTTTAATTTTGATTAAAATTTAGAATGAGTTTTTAACCATACTTTGCGTTGAGAACCGGCTACGGGGTCGGTGTTTTATCTGCTGCAGAGTCAGGCGCGTTGGCGGCGGCATTGGCCGTGGCCGTCCGCGCCGTGGTTTGAGCCAACTCGCGCAGAGCCAGCAACTGCCGCTCGATGGCGTCACGCACGGTCAGATATTTCACGTGGGCCGAAACCATGGCCTGAATTGCGCCGGGGTCAACGCTCATCGCCCCAAAGCTGTGACGCTCGCGCAGCAGTTGTAAGCCCCGGTTAGAGGCGGACTCGAGTTGGGCCAATTTTTCGGCGGCCTCACGCGCAAACCGCTCGGCCTCGCCCGCCACCGTCAAAGCCTCGCTGACCAGCCCGGCATCCACTTCTTTTTTGATGCGGACGCACCACTCGGCCAGTTCCTCAAAACCGGCCACTTTGGGCACGGCAGCTTCACCCAACACCTCGGTCAACCTGCCGCCGTGCTTGCCCAGGTCGCGCAGCGCCCCGGCCAGCTCACCGACATCTTTAGGATACTTAAGCGCCGCTGCTGAATGGTCGAGGGAAGGCAGTTCGGCCAGGATAGCCGTGTAGCGCTCGTCCGGCCACATCTCTACCAGGGCTTTTTTACCAAATTTGCCCTTGTCGCCGGGCCGCTCAAAAACCCAGCGCCAGATGCCGCCGCTGGTAGCGTAAGCCCCTTCTTCGGAGGCTTTAATGGTGGCCTCTTTCTGGGCAATCGAGCGAATGAGCCGGGCCTTTTCGCCTTCCTCGATGGCTTTTTCCAGCAGAGCCATTTCTGTGTCTATATCGGCGGCCAGCTTGCTGATCTCACTCTCGCTCAGCGGTTTCCATTCAAGCGGCGTGACCCCGCGCGAAGCCATCTCTTCTTCCAGGGCCTTGACCAGGGCATCATCCCCGTGTTGCCGGGCCAGATACAAACGGCGGCCATTCATCAATCCTTCCTGGTACTCCCGCGCCTCTCTGGCCAGGGTGGCCCGCATCGCCGGCGTTAGCCCGGACTCGGTCGCATGCAGCAGCATGCGGGTCGGGTCAATAAAGACATCGCCATGCAGCAGGACGCGCAGTTCGTCCGGCGAGCAGCCGGCGCGAGCGGCCATAAAGCGGCGAGCCGGTTCACGGTTTTTGCCGGCATCTTTGCCCAGCATGGAAATATCCATGTCGTTTTTGAAACCGCCCTCGGTGCCGGTCCGGGTGGCGCTGCCGCCCAATTCCTTCTCAATATACTCAAAGGTGTCCCGGCGAATGGCATCGCGCCAGGCGGTTAACTGTTTGCCGGCGGCAGTCCCCTCACCCAGGGCATCGGACAGATTTTTCCAGCCGCCGGCCTTGCGAATAGCCCCGGCCGGGCCATACTGGTCAATCGCCAGCGAGACCAATTTGTCGGCCTCGGCAATGGGCAGGCCGCCCTTCAATTCCTCGGCCAGGCGCGGCAGCTTTTTGGCCACATCTTCCAGCGCGGCTTTGGTTGCCTTCTCGGCGGCCTTGGTAAATGGTTCCAGCCGCTTGGCCGTCTCGGAACCTTCGCCCACAATCTTAATCAAATCCTCGGCGGTCCTGCCGGAACGGGCAATGGTTTCCGCCGCACCCAGTTCGGCCACGCCCCGTTCAATTGCCGGGATGGTGGCGTCTTTCAACCCCTCAATGATGGCCGCCCGCGTGCCAGCCTTGGCTGCCTTGAGCGCCTGGCGCGCTGCTACTTTCTCCGGAGCCGTCAGGATGGCCGCTCCACCCTTAAGATCGAGGAAGGCAAACAGGGTATCTACCACGGCTGTGAAGAGGGCCATATCAACCTGGCCCTGCGTCACCAGGGCCAGTTCCGGCTTGACGGTCGCTTCCGCCGCCGTCGAAAGATCATTCCACTTTTTCCAATCCAGCGCTGCTTGACCCGCGGAAGCGGCCGTCCCGGCGGCCACAAACAGGACCGTCGCCACCCCGCCCGTAGCCAGCGAGGCAAAAACAAACATCGCCGCCGACAGCGCGCCCACGCCCAGAGCCGCTAACAATTTGGCGGTATCGGCATCACTCACCATCGAAGTACCCACCCATTTATAGAACGGCTCATTCCAGCGTATCCCGGACGCGCCGGGCATCTGGCCTCCAAAAAGCGCGCCATGAATGGGCACCAAATCGTCAAAGTCAACCCCGGAGCCAATCTTGGGCACGGCAGCGTCTATTTTTTGCTGGAGCCCTTGCAGGGCTTTGCCCATCTGCTGGCGGGCCGCGCCGGGGTCGGCCTCGACTTTGGTCACTTCGCCGGACTGGACCATGGCAAAAATAGTTGGGTAGACGGAGGCAACGGCATCAACGGCAAGCTGGGCCGAGTCGTATTCTTTCTGACATTCTTCGTAAGAAGCCGGCAACGTGGCCCCGCCTGGCCCTGTCTTGTACATCGGGGGCACACCGGGCCTGAAATAAACCGGGGTTTTCTCGGTGGCAAACGGCTTGTGAACGTCGCCCGTCTCCTCCAATTCCCAGCCAACCTGTAGACTCTGCAACTTTTGCTGGCCCTGCTTGGCGCGAGCCACTTCAGCCGCAATGGCTTGCATTTCTTTGACCTGTTCATCCTGGTCAAGGGTAGGTTTCTCAGTCTGTTCGGTCCCGTAGGCCCCCATGCGGTCCATCTCTGCCAGCACGTAGGCCCGATTTTGGGCGAGGTAATCCAGGGCAACAGCTTCGACATCGGATTTGAATTTGGCTTTAATCCGCGTCACCGCCGGCAGGGTGCTTAGATCAATTCGCTTGAGGGTCGCTTCCCACAAGGCGATGTTGGCGCCGGCCACCCTGGCGATGTCGTCGCCGAAGGAGTTCCAGATGTCGGTAATCAATCTGGCCCCGCCCGCACCGGCCGTGCCGGTGCCCAGGTGACTCAGCTCATCAGAAATCTTCTTAACTTTCTCGGTTTCAGAGGCGGTGCTCAGATCAAATGTACGCTGAATCACAGCACGTTGGACCACGACGTTCGGTACTTTCGCCAGGACAGGGTCAATCTGCCGCTGCGCCGGAGGATAATAACCTGGCCCGCCTTCGGCTCCACCACCACCATCATTGGGGTTAGCTTCACCCTCCTCAGCGCCCTCCGGGGCCGGGGGCGGTCCGGCCTGCATATCGGCAATATAGGGTTGAAGCATGGAGAGGGTTTCGTAGTCTTCGGGTGTAGCCGTTCCTTCCATTCCTTTGCGCAGGGCTTCATTATAATCTTCAACCGCTTCAGCCTGCGCTTCCGGATTCCAGTCGGCCCAGGGCGTTCCGGCGTTGTGCAACGAGCGCCAGTCGTAGGCAGCATTGCGCGAGCCGGTATGCCACCAGGCTTTGGCCTGGGCCCACAAGGCTTTCGGGGCGTAGGTCCAGCCGGTGTGTTGATACTGCCAGACGTGGGCCATTTCGTGGATAAGGGTCAACTTGCCGGCCTCGGTCAGGTCCATCGTGTCGCCCACATAATAGTCGTCGGTAAAGTGGATGGTGTTGCCAATGGTCCGCGGCGCGCCGGTAGACATCAAACTGCCGCGAGTGATGGTGATAACCGAGTAATCAAGCGAGTCATGATACACGTCTTTGGCGTAATTGATTTCAGGCTCGTTCAGAGAGCGGCTCTCACGGCGAATCGCCTCCACAATTCCCCCCACCACACCGGCTCCAACCAGGATAGGAACAAGCGGCAAAAACCGCTGCACGACTGGCTCAGTTGTCGCGACCGGGTCAGTGGGAACCGTCTCAACCGGCTCTGCCGGATCAACTTCCCGCTGAATAATCGAGTTGGCTGCCTGTTCCGCTGCCCGCTCAAAACGGTCGCCCGGATCGCTGACCGACACGCCGCCCGCCGTCGGCGTCCCTGCGACCGGCCCGGCGGCCTGCTGGACGGTGTGGGTGGCTTCGTGGGCCAGCAGTTTCAGGCCATCGGTGGAATTGGGGTTGTATGTCCCTTCGCGGAAGAAAATATCCTGACCGGTGGTAAAAGCAACCGCGTTAACCGATTGGGCCAATTCGTCAGCCTCGCGGTCCGTATGGACGCGCACGTTGGACATATCGGCCCCCAGCCCGTCTTCCAAGCGGCGTTGTATTGCTTCATCCAAAGGCTTACCACCGCCGGCTTTGACCTGGATCTGTGCGCCAATATCCTCGCTTGGGCCTGTTTCGCCAATTTCGCCGGTGGCGGTCCGCTGGCCCGGTACAAAAGGTTGAGGCGTGGGCGGGCCGCCAATAGCCGAGGGCGAAGAAGGACCCAAGCCCCAACTTGCCGGCAGCAGTCGGCCTACATCCACGTGCATGCCCAACATCAGGTTATCGGCGCTGGTATTTACTTCCAGGCGCATCCAGTTAAGGCCGGGGACCGGCACGGTGCGCCCGTTTAGTTGATCTACTAACAACTGCCGGGTGGTCGGATCAGACATCGCCCCGCCTAGCGCGCCCAGGCCAATGACCGCCAGCGTACTCACCGTCGCAATCTGCCCGCCGGTCCCCAGATTACGCCAGTCACGACTTACCCGGTCAAGCGCCTGGGATTGCAGCGTGGTCAAAGCCGAATCAATGGCCGGAACGGCCAGGATAGCCCCCATTAAATCGCCGGCAGTGGCTGCACGCGGGGTATCGGGGCCTGGGCCGGCAGGCACAGTCGGGGCAGCCCCACTTGCTCCAGGTGAGGCCGTCGCCGGCGTTGTGGCCGCACCAGGCGCGGCTGTAGGCAGTGATTCCAACTGGATTTGCGAGAGTGCGTCCCGCAGGTTGGCCGGGGCTAACTGCTGCTGTACATGTTGGTGCAGCATGGCCTGTATCTCGGGGTCAAGGTGCAAAGTTTGATCCCCCCCCAGCCGATAACGTGAGGCCGGGTCAGGCGGCTGCAATAAAGAGGGGGTGGTCAGGGTGAAGTTGGGTACGGGCGGTCGAGAAGGTCCATCACGTTGGACGGTCATTTTCTGCCCGTTTTTATCAGGCGGGGGGGGAGGCGGAGCCAGGCTGGGCGATCCACTGCCACCCAAAAATTCGTCGAAGCGGTCATCACCCGGCGATTCGGTGGTCTCAGCCTGCCGGGCTACCGTGGGGCGCGTACCGGCGGCGCTCTTTTTGAGCGCCGCGCCGCCGTTAGAACCGGCCGCCGGTTTGGACGACGTCACGGCGGAGGTGGCGGCTTCATGGGCTTTGAGCGAGGCCACGACCCGGTGCAAATGCTGATTGCCCTGTGTCCGGCCAATTTGATCGGCTACGCCTTGCCGTTGAGCCGTTTGCAGGCGAGAGTCGCCCAGGCGGGCAGCCTGGGCTTCAATCGAGTTAGCCCCGGCGGCCAGCAGGCTATCAGGCAGGGGCGGTAGACCCGCTTTTTCGGCGGTCAAATCGGGGCTGAGGGCCGGCGGTTGGACTTTGGCCCGATTTTTCTTATCCTGTTGAACTTCGTTTGCTTGGTTCTGTTTGGGCATCAGCTTTTGAACTATTTTAGCACATCAGGCTTTGCTAGAGTTGACATTTCTTGCCAAACAAAAATTAACCGGACCAGTTTAGCCAATCTTCCACTCATTGGCCTCAATATAGCCGGAGGTCATCGCTCCTAACGCCTCCCAGATCGTCACATAATGAGCGGCCAGTACATCACTGCCGGCAGACATCTGGCTGGTGGTCCACTCGTCCATGCTGGGCACTTTCAATTGGGCCGCTTCGACCAATTTTTTCCAGGCTTCGGGATTGTTGCCTTCGCGGGCGTATTCATCCGGGTTGCCCAGCATATGACCAAACTCGTGTTCGGAGGTGTTTTGTTTGTTCTGCCAGTTGGGAGCCAACTCTCCCAAATCAATGCCCACACCCGACCCAGCCTCGCCTTCTTTACCCACCGCTACCACGTTGGCTATACCGGCGCCTTGCAAAACCGCCTTGACGGCCTCGGCCCGGCGCTGGCCCATTTGACCCGTCTCGTCGGCGGTAGCCATGCCGGTGACGATGAGGGGTAACGGCGGGGCGCCGGGGGGCAGGGGGGGCATTTCTTGGGCCACTTTCTGCAGTTTTTGGCGATAGGCTCCCGGCACATCGGTCTGCCCTTTGGCCAGGGGAATCCAGGTAACACCATTACCCGATAGGACACCCCACATGCGTCCTCGCTGCGCCTGAATAATATCTTCTGTCCTAAAATTCTGTTTGTCGGCGTTGTCGGTGGAGTGGAGGGTAGCCGTGCGGGGGCGGTCGGCCGCTTCTTTACCTTCCTCGTGACTATGGTCGCTTGAGTCTACCCCGGAGCGGCGCTCAAACTTTTCTACGCCGCCGCCCACCTTAACCACCGAAGCATGGTAGTGAGCCTCGCTTTCGGCGCTGGGCCAAACCACAATCAAGGGGGTGGTCGCAATATCTTCCCAACCGGGTTTCGTGCAGCGAATGGGATGCCGGGCGCTCCAACGGGCCATAACCCGCTGGATAAATTCCTGCTGAAAATCGGTCTTTTCGGCCTCGGTCCAGGAGTATGAGTCAATCACTGCCTGATTCTTCTCGCCTGCTGGCGGTGCGCTGTTCACAAAATCAAAATAAATATTAATTGTTACCAGCAATTGTCCAAAATTAGGCGAGTATTGGATGTCAAATTTACCCCGCCCCGTCGAGGGGATGTAGTTGTCCCGGGCAAAGCCCATCCCCATAAATTCGGCCTTCCGCTGTTGTTCCTTCTCATCGAGTTGCTTGGACGGAGTATGAGTTGGAGCAGCCGCAGCCTTGGCATCCGGCGAGAGCCGCTGAATGGGGGCCAGCGCCCGCTGCAAATACCGATTGCCCTGCACCCGCCCCATCTGACTGGCGATAGCCTGCCGTTGAGCTGTTTGTAAGCGGCTATTATTTAGCCGGGCCGTCGGCGCTCCGCTACAGTCAGCCCCGGCGGCCAAAAAGCTGGCCGGGAGCGGAGACAAGTTGACCGGCTCACCCATCAAGTCGGGGGTCAGCAATGAGGATTTGATTTTCGAATGGTTCTGTTTATCAGCTTGGGATTCGGTAATTGGGTTCTGTTTAGACATGAATTCGAGCCGTTATACTATTTGGGTATTGCCACATTCATCTTCTAACGCATTGAGCCGTTGTTCCAGCGCCTCAAAGGCAGGATGGGAGCGGGCCGGGTAGGCCCAATTGGTCACGCTGGCCTGCTTTCCGTCCAGGTTCCAGGCATAGGTCAGCGCGGCGGTGTCGTGGATACCCTCTGCGGTCAAGTCAACGGCAGTTAAGAGGCCGCTGGCCCGGATCGCTTCCTTGGCCTGGGCTACCTGAGCGGCAGAGAAGCGGCAGACCGTCCACCACTCCTGCCCATCAAACGCCTCAACCCGGCCATCTTCATAATAGACCCGCCGGGTTTCAAACTTCCGGCGTTGGTCACGGTAATGGCTGGCCAGGTAACTGTTCTGCGGCAAAAGCTCAGCCATCATTCCACCGTCCAATTTTTGCCGGTCATCTGCTTAATCGCTTCCAAAAAGTAGACATAATGACCGCGCTTGACCTGCCCGCCGCTTGACATCATGCTGCCGGAATCCTGCACCAGCAGTTCATTGGCGGCATCGGTTCCAATGTGAGCCTGCACATCGCCATAATGGCTCGGTTCATCCCCAAAGAATTTAGGCACTCCTCCGTCCGAGCCGGGGGCTTCCTCGACATATTCATCGCCCAGGCCGAACATATGCCCGGCTTCGTGGGCGGCGACATTTTGGGTAACGTTGGTCCGGTTCTTATCCCGCACCGAGATATCCACCCGTTGAAATGCCTCGTCGTCAGTAGCGTGCTCTTCTCCGGCCGAGACTACCCGCATGCCGCTGCTCCAGCCCATATCCGCAGCCACGCGTTGTTTGACTGTTTCTGCCCGGCGCAGGCCCAACTGCTTGTTGAAGCCGCGGCTGCCTGATGAACTGGCCCGGCCCGCAAACACTGCCTCCCAATCACCACCACTGGCATCAGGACCAGGCGTGACCGCCTGACGGCGCAGTTCGCCTTCAACCTCACCTATCTGGGCCTCGAGGGTTGGCGTTAGCTCGGCGCTGCCTAACTCAAACGGCTTGATTTGCCGCACCATCTTCCGCGAATGGACCCGGTGGGTTTCCGGTTCGCTGGGGTCACGAATATCAAGGGTGGCCGTATCACCGGAGACAAAGGAACGGAAACGAGGCGCATCTTTAGGAACTTTCTGGGCGGTGATCTTGGTATGCGCCTGGCTGGGGTCACTGATCGTCATCACATTGACGGCCACCCGGCAGCGATACTCGGCAAAGTTAGGATCATTCAAATGCAGCATGTGCTGACCGCTCCAGGCCCCCATCACGCTGGACATGAAGTCAGTCTCAAATTTTTCTTTCTCCTCGTCTTTCCAGGCAAAGTCGGCCAGTTGCTCGCGGGTAAAGCGGTGGGAGCGATAGGGTTCCTGGCGCATCATCGCCCGCGTAAACGGGGCATAAGTAATATGGACCCACAGGTTGATATCCAGAGTGCCGATCACCGGCGCAGGCCCGACCGGCGTATAACTGCTGTCGAAGCGGCTGCCCTGTTGGCTAAATCCCGCCTGGGAAAATGTTGGGCGCGGTGTGGCCGGAGCCAGCCCCGGCGGAGACACCCCGGCGTCATCCTGGCGCTGGACCAACGACGCGCCCGGTTGCGCCCGTCCGTTCGTCTGACTTTGGCGAAGGGCCATTAGCTGCTGCAAGTGCTGATTACCCTGGACTTGCCCAATCTGGGCAGCCATAGCCTGGCGTTGAATATTTTGCAAACGCGGGTCGCTTAACCGGGCCGCTTGACCGTCGAGAGGGCCGTTACCAGCCGTAAACACGGAGCCGCCGGACAATTGACCAAGATCAGCCGACCCATGGGTCAATTCGGGCCGGGGCGCTTCAACTTTAGGCCGATTTTTTTTATGAGCTGGGTCTTCACTGATTTGTTGTTTAGCCATAAACAGCCAACCCCGTCTCCGGAATCCCTGGCTATGTTCTAGTTATAGCACCTCATCGTAAAGAGATCGTAAAGAGATCGTAAATTAGAGGACTTACGCGGTGGGTGGAAAAGCCCTCCCTAAATCCCTCCCAAAGGGAGGGACTTAGGCTAATTCTCCCCCCTGTGGGGGGAGTTAGAGGGGGGCAAATCCTTCAACTGCGTAGCTCCTGTAAATTAGAGGTTCCGCATAATGATGGAAGCTATCTTCGTGTTGTATAAACAACATGCGCCCGCCGTTACTTCTTAAAAATCTCGACTAACTGGGCGCTCAAGGTATTGATTTCCGGGACTTGACATGCCCCCTCGATAGCCACACTCCGGACCGTTTGGTCCTCAACCACCTGCATCCAGAGGGTATTATGGTCTTCGTCAGAAGGAGCCGCTTGATAGCGGCCAGCCAGCCGTTCGAAGCCGGCGGCGGCAATCGCAGCTTTAACTGCCTCCATCTGAGCTGGGGTCAACGGAGAACCAAAGGTCCACTCCTGGCCCAGAGGCCGGGTTTCATACCGCCCATCGTGATAAATGCGATACCCCCCTACCCGATCCTGGACATCGAAAATCAAGGACTGCAATAAGACACCCGCCGGCACTTCTGGCGTTTCCATAGGTAGATCTCCTGACTGGCAAGCAGCAGCCCCCGGTATCTCTGTGGCCACAGGCTCAACCTGGCTGCAGGCTGAGATAAAGAGTAAAAACAGCACTCCGAGTAGACTGCGGTATAAATTCATTTCCAATTATATCAGTCTGCCGTCCACCGTCTGCGCTCAGGCATACGCTGGACCATCCGGCTTATTGACTGGAAAATCGCCGGGACCGCGCGGTCCCGGACCTGGGCCGATCTGCCATTGGCCTTCCGTTTTGGTCATCTTGCCCAGGGCTTCCAGAAAGGTCACATAATGATAAGGTTGAACCACCTCGCCGTTTGACATGATATTCTCGTTGTGGTGAGCCACAATCGGCTGCTGGCCGGGAATAAGCTTTTCGGCTAAAGCCGAGTGAGCTACCGGCGTGCCGACAGGCCGTTTGGAGACCGGATCAGCCGCGGTTGGGTCCGCGGTGGGGTATTCGTCTCCCAGGCCAAAGATATGGCCGAACTCGTGCAGGATGGTATGCTGGCTGCTCTCGAATTTGCCGACAGTAATTTCGACATGCCGCCACTCGGCGGTAGGGCCGGCTCCTTCTTCACCTTTGCCCAGCACCAGGGGTTGTTTTTTGGCCCCGCCGGTGACTATCTCATTGCTCACCAGGCGAGCACGGTCTTCGGAAAGGGCCATGTTTGGCTCGGTATCGCCCTCTGAACTGGCATGGCCTTCCACGGTCACCGGAAAGGGAGGAATTTGGGGCAGGCCCAGAGTCTGGCCGAACTCTTTCAGTTTGGTCTTGTCCTCAGCCTTGAGTTCACTCTTGCCGAGGTCGAAGTAAATCTTGCCTGGATTCTTGGCATCCACGACGTTGTAGGCGGCGCGGGTTCGGGTGGTCCGGGTGAAATTACCTTTATCGGGATTAGTAATGCCGTCTTCGGCCGACTCTTGAAATTGGCCAACGCTTTGATTGGCCCGGCCGGGTGGGGTGATGCTTTCTTCTAGGTCTGGCTCTTTGGGCCATTTATAAACGGAGATAACAAACTGGGCCTTTTCGACCCCACCCGTTTCATTTTCGGGGGCTTCGGCCACATGAATCTTGACATTCACATTGGGCAGGCTTTCCCAATAAGGTTTGGTGTTGTGAAAGGTATAATTTTCAGACCAGAAATCTTGAACATCGCCGACAGCTTGTTTTTTCCAGTCCTTGGTCTCATCCCCTTGCCACTGGAATTGATCCGGCGTATAGGCGGCAGCAGCGGCAGGACCGCCGGCTGTAGCCACCCAGCTAGGATCGGCAGGATTCCCCGGCAAAAATTTGAAGCAAATTCTGACGGTAATATCCAGGTTGCCGCTAGCCGGATTGTATTTGGCGTCAAAGAGACCTCGCCCCGTATCGGGGTGGAAATTTTTAAGGCTGTACTCCTTGCTCATGAAGAGGGCCAGTTCTTCCTGGGCGTCCAGCCTGGCTTCGTCAGCCCGGCTGTTGGTGGCATCGCCGACTCGATCCTTCACCCAGGCCGCAGCGTCACCCAGCCAGTTCCGCTGAATAGTCGCGCCGTCCGGCTGGGACGTGGAGTGTACCTCTTTTCCTGCCGTATCTCCGGGACGATTGCCCATCAGTCGTTGGACCTGTTGGTTGCCCTGAACCCGGCCCATTTGGTTGAGCAGAGCCTGCTGCTGGGCGCGCTGGAAGGGGTGATCCATCAGGTCAGGGACTGCGGCTTCAGCCTCCCTGCCCTTGACAAGATCGCCGGCCCCCGGCTGATGAGGTTGCAGCGCCCCAACCGGCTTGAGGTTGGGTCGTTTTTTTTGATGAGATTGAGTTTTCGTGAGTTGAGTCTGTTTACTCATAGCATCTACCACCGTAAAACTGCCTTCACGCCTGGATTGTATGCACTTAAAAACCCCGGTTACTGTACCGCCCTCTCTCAAAGCGGAAGTTAGCCGAACCTTCGACCAAAAATTGAATTTATCTCGTTTTAAGCCACTGTCATAATCTTGTTGATCGCCGGCTCGGGCCCCTAATCCAGACCGAGTGCTTCCAGGTACCCGACGATCAGCGAGGGCAGATCAACATAGCGGTCGCTGCGGAGGATGCAGTAGTGCTCGCTCTGGAAGGATTGGGCCTCGAAGCAGCTTCCGCCGATCGCCGGAGCCAGCTCTCGCCGGCCATGCAGCCCGCCCCCGCTCTCCTGATCCGGCTTGTTACGCCAGGCAAACCAGCGGTGCTTCTCGACTGCACCGGCGAAGCTATAGCGCTCCAGCAGCGCCAACACGTTCGAGCGGTCGGCTTCGAGGATGATCGTGCGCGCGGCTGCCGCCGCCCGATCCGCCGCTGGAATTTCTTCCATCATCGCTTCGTAACCGCTCGACCGCACCAGCACCATGCCGGGAGGGGCGTCGCGGAGAAAGCCCGTCTGGACCGAAACCTCAGCCGCTGTGTGTCGCCGGAGCGCCTGGGCCAGTTCGTGATAACCCGCGAGCGGGTCGCTCCATTGCCCCTCGGCGCCATGAATCAACACGGCCTCGCGTGGGGGTTCGTAAAGGATCGTGATCGCCTGAAGTGACATCAGGGGCCTCCTGAGAACGGCTTCACGTCAATAATGATGTCGTAGTTCCAGAGCACCGGATCATCACGGCTGACCTGGCCCTTGCCGACGTCCTTGAGCAGCGCCTCGTGCTTGTCAACCACTTTCTGATCCACCGGCCGCTGGCCGTTGGCGGATTCGAACCATTCGAGCAGGTGGCCCAATCGCTTAGGGGCTATATCGCCGCCGACACGAGCCTTTACGATTGTCATGCCCGATTGTATAATAGAAGTCGAGCCGTACTGGTAGGAGTGGGTCTTGACGATCGCCTCGTCGGCCGTCATCCCTTGCTTCATCAGGTGGGCCAGCTCAATCACCGCCTTGACGTTCTGGATGGTGGTCATCTTGACCGTAACCGGAGCGGCGTAGTCAACCCCGAGTATCTTCATCTGCCTCATGGTGAGGTATGTAACCAGCGGCGTCCCCTTGCCCGGGCCGAGCATGGTTGTGCCCGGATGCTCGATCTTATTGGCCAGCTCCTCGAGGAAGGCGTTCTTCATGAGCAGGGTCTTTGTCGCCGGATTGTAGGACCGCTCCATCCAGCCCGTCTCCACCCCTTTGCCGTCCTTGGACGGTCCGCTGACCTGAGTCAGGACACGTATAAACCCGGGATATTCGGGGTCCGGTTCTGGTCTACTATCCTTGAATTCCCAGTCCGCAATCTTGTGCTGGGGGTCAACACCTTCGTAAAGCCCCTCGACCGGCTTGTCAATCCGCGGCTTACCACCCTGTGCCCCCTTCGTGTCCGTGGTGACCGGCTTGCTGACCCGCTCGGTGATGCGGAACGGCGTCTGATCCTTGGGGCTGACCTCGATTGTCCTGGCCCCGGTGAGCGCATCAGGCTCCCCGACCTGCCGCACCGGCACCTTCTCGACGTTGGTGTAGTAGTCAATGATCCGGGGCAGCATCCCTTCGGAGCACAGGAAGCTGTTCGGCGTCTGGGTCTCCAGCGACATGGCGATCTCCTGGCGAAGGAGTTCGATCCGGTTCGCCTCATGCTCACCCATCATCCGCTTGATCTCGGCGATGTCCTTGAGATTGAGACCGCTCTCTTTACCTGCCTCTGCCAGCTCCAGCCTCGCCTGGAGATTCTCGAGGAACTGGGCTTCCTTCTCCAGGGCCTTGTTGTTCAGCTCAAGCAGCCTCTCCAGCTCGGCCCTCGAGACACCTTTGCCCTTCGACGCCTCGAGCTTTTTGGCGAGCCTGCCCGCAGCCGCTCGTGCCCGGCGCACGTTGACAAGTTCGCCGTAGATCTGTCCCCTGAGCGTCACCTTAGCCAGAAACGGCTGAGCCATCCGTCCGCCAAGCGCCACCGCCGCGATGAAGGCGAGGTTGCCCAGCGAGATGTCCATAACCTCCTTCTCGGTCAGCCCCTCCTTACCGCCGGTCTTTTCGCGCTTGGCTTTATCCGCCTCGTACAGCGCGACGCCGTTGATGGCGACGAATTGCGTGGTGATTCCACCGAGCTTACCCATCGTGGAGGCCGCGGCAACCTCGCCGACAGCGGCCGTGTAGATCTTGCCGATGGCCTTGAGGCCGCCGAACATCAAGACACTCTTACCCATTTCGTCCACGAAACCGGCCAGCGTCGGGTCTGTGGTGATGAGGGCGGTGGACATGGCGGTGAACGCGGTTGCCTCGACCACCGTAGCCACGCCGAAGCCGGCTGCGGCGCCCCAGGCCGCCCCCGCAAACGCCTCGACGTACGCGCCCAGCCCGCCCGTCACAATTGCGATCCCGACCATAATCCCGAATGTGACATAAGCGTTCCAGGTCTGCTGGTCCTCGATGTGCCGGCCGATCTGTGCGAACAGTTCCGTCCATTCCTTGGACTTAGCCTTCTCATGAAGTTCGTCCTCGATCTTCTGCTTCTCGTCTGGGGTGGCGGCGGCCTTCCAGCGCAGGTAGATCGCCTTCCACTGCTCGTGCATCCGGGTCACGGCGCGTTGGTCTTCGCGCAGGAGATCGTTCGCGTCTACATCCCCCCACAGGCTGTTCGCCGCTGCCCGGATCTCGCCCACCTTGGTCAGGTTTTCCTGGAGCGCCTGCCAGGCGGCCTCACAGTTGTCCATATTAGAGACAAAGGTGACCTCGGTGGCCAGATCGCTGAGTTCCTTGAGAACTTGATCCAGCTCGGCCTTGGCTTTGTCAGGCTCCGTGAGCAGAACCTCTCGGACCCGCGCCAGCGTCTTGCGGAGTTGGGCCTCGCGCTCGGCCAGCTTATAAGCGCCGTAGCGCGCCGGGGCGTAGCTGCCCTTGGTATCGCTGACCCCGCTCTTGCCGGTCTTCTCGATCATCGCTTGGTGGATGACCGGGCGTAGCTGCTCAAGGACGGCATCCATCACGTCGGCCGGGAATATCTTTGACCGCATCTCAGCGTGCGCCAGCTTCGCCTTGGCGGTCGCAGCCAGATCCGAGCAGGCCGCAGCATCCACGTAGTCCCAAACAAGCTTGTTGATGATGAAGGCGGTGGCGGGGAATCCGGCGAACTGTTTCTCTACATTGGTCGCAATGATAACGGCGTTGCGGACCATGCCCAGCACCTCTAGCTGGACCTCAGTCTGGCCGGCCCAACTCATCGCTGTGTCCGGCCCCTTGTCGGCAGCGACGACCTTGG
This sequence comes from Chloroflexota bacterium, assembly GCA_016860845.1. The sequence continues at coordinate 286,610 of BOKF01000005.1, read as the reverse complement.
ACCGCTCATCTACCTTCTGCCGGGCCGGTTCGAGCTGGCCGTCAAGACTCCACTTCTTGACCAGGTCCTTCAGCCAGGCGAACTCGCCGACAATGAGGCGCATCCGCTCAATTACAGCCTCGCGGTTCACATCGGCCTTGGGTTTCACGTCCGCGGCCTGGTTGAGGGCGGCCTCCTCGCCAAACGGCCCGGCGAGCTGTCCCTCGGGACCTTTGATCAGGGGGGCATCGGTGCCGGAGTGGAAAGGGCCGGAGTAGAGGCTTTTGATCTGCTCGCGGTAGCCCTGCTTGAGCTTGGGCCACTCGTCCGGCCCCATCTGGAATCCGAACAGCGGCGGCGCGGCGATGATCAAATAGGCCATCGTCTCGGACCCGTAAAGCTCATTGGCCACTTCCTCGGCGGTGGCCTTGTCCGGTTGAATCACCCGGACCCAGTTGAGCTGCTTCGGCTGGATCTGGAGCATCACCGACCGCAGCTTGCTTTCGCCGATGTCGTGCTCACATGCCTCGGCCGGGTTGGCTTTGCGATATGCGGCAAAATCCACGGCCAGGTGATCCCCCAGCGCCCTGATGACGTACTGGTCAATCGGGTGCGAGGAGCGCACCGTCTCGTAGGGGGGCAGGCGTTTGTAAGGGTCTGGCCGCTCCTGCTTACCCTCGGTCTTGAGGCGTCTCTCCTCGGCCAGCATGTTCTGGTTCCAGACCAGCACCCAGCGCGGCACCACACGGCCGAGCGAGGCGGTCAGGAGGCGAAGGTAGAGGTTTGCCAGCTCAAGCACGACCCCAAAATTCCAGTCCAGCGCCCGATCTGGGATGGTAGAGCGATCGCGTGCCTTGTCAATCAGGTAGTCAATGTTGTAAGAGGTATCGGCGCCGGCAGTGGTGGAGACGATGAACTCCCACGGATCATCGCGCTTCATGAAGAATTGCAGGCAGAACTGACCATTGAAACCGGCATTCCCCGACCCGTGCCAGCTAACATGAGGCACGTCGAGCGGGATATTCGTCTTGCTCATGAAGATGTGCAACTCTTGGATGATGCCTTTGCCATGCTTCTTGACATACGCCTCGGCGGTGCCGCCTGGTGACGGCTCAGGCGAGCTGCTGCTCCCCGATGATATCGGGCCCATAATGGGCCAGCGAGCGATCATCGGGGCCGCGCCCTGGGTGATCTGCGGCGTGAGCAAGGGGCTGCCTCCCTGGCTGCGCCGGCCCGGGTTTGCCGTTGATTTTGGGCTGTTATTGCCCGGAGATCCAGCTCCAGCCATAGAGAGCGGCCTGCCACCGGCAAAGCTCTCTCCCAGAACCTCCTCGGTTGTGGATTCTGCCGGATGGGATTGCCTGGCAGCAATAGGACGCGAACTTGCCCAATACGAGCCGACGATTCGCTGCAAATGCTGATTGCCCTGCACCCGTCCAATTTGGGCAGCTATAGCCTGCCGTTGGACAGTTTGCAGCCGTTTATTAGCGAGATGGGTGGCCTGGTTCTCAATAGAGCTGCTGCCAGCCGCCAGAAGGTCACCGGGTAATTGAGTCAAATCAGTTACCTTGCCGGCAAAATCGGTGGCGGCGGCCGGGGGTTCGACCTTCTGATTTTTCTTGTCCGCTTGATTCTCTGCTTTTTGATTTTGCTTGGTCATTGCCGGTCAACTACCAGCTTTAAGTCATCTTCGCCCACCAAGCGGCCCATTTTTTGCAGCTCGCGGCGGACACCGTGAAGGAGATGCGGCATCATTACCCGGCCGCCATCCGCCGAGGCCAGGAAGGCAGCGTTGATGATAACATTGCGAATGCTGCCGCCGGCCAGCTTGAAGCGGCGGGCCAGTAAATCAAAGTCGAGGTTGGGATCGTGGGGCACCTCAGGCGGGAAGAGGGCCTGCCAGATGCGCAAGCGGTCGGCTTCTTCGGGGAAGGGGAAATCTACGGCAAATTGCAGGCGGCGGGTGAAGGCTTCGTCCAGGTTGGCCCGCAGGTTGGTGGCCAGAATAGTCACGCCATCGTAGGCTTCCATGCGCTGCAATAGATAGCTGACCTCGATATTGGCGTAGCGGTCGTGGGCGTCTTTCACCTCGGAGCGTTTGCCAAAGATGGCGTCGGCTTCATCAAAAAAGAGGATGGCGTTGCTGCTGGCTGCCTCGTGGAAGATGCGTTCCAGGTTCTTTTCGGTTTCGCCGATGTATTTACTGACCACCGTCGAGAGGTCAATTTTGTACAGGTCCAGGCCCAACTCGCCGGCAATGACCTCGGCAGCCATGGTTTTGCCTGTGCCCGGCGGGCCGGCAAAAAGCACGGTCACACCCTGGCTGGAAGCCAGTTTGCTGCCCACCCCCCATTCGTCTAACACTTGCGGCCGGCCCCGTACGGTAAAGATAATCTCCCGCAGGAGTGTCAACTGGTCGGCAGGCAGGATAATATCTTGCCAATCATAGCGCGGCGTAATTTTGCGGGCCAGGCTGCCCAGATTGGGGTTAGAGTGAGCGCGGGCCGCTACAAAAAGGTCGCGGTTTTGCAGCGAGTCGCCCCGCTGGGCCGCCATATCTTTGGCTGAAGCGACCGCATCACGAATTTGGGCGGTGGTCAGGAGGAACTGGCCGGCCAGAGCGGATATATCCAGTGAGGCATGAGGTGTAGAGCGTGGGGCGTAGTCGTCCTCCTCGCCTCCTCGCCTCTCCGCCTCCTTGCTGCTTCCCATAAAATGCTGCCATAGAGCCAACCGCTGGGAATAGGCCGGGATAGGGAACTCCAGCCAGAACAAGTGGCGATCTCGTTCCACGCCGCTGGCCGACCAGGCCGCTTGCCCGGCCACGATAGCCAAGTCGGGGTGAGCGCACAGTTCGGCAAACAGGCTGGCAGCCGGCGTATGCTCGCGGCGTTCGCCTTCAGCCGCCAGGCAGACATCCCAGCCGCTCAAGTAGGCAATAGCCCCGGTCAGGCGGGCATCACGCAAGGCCAGCCGCAGCGCGTGGTGGGGCGATAGGTCAGTTTTGACCACTGCCGCCAGATCAACATGCAGCAACGGGCGGTTGAGGCGGGCAGCCACAAGCCGGGCCGTCGCTTCCTGGCTGGCCCGGTCAGGTCCATAAAAGACCACCAGGGGACGCTCACCCGCCCGGTCGGCCCAGGCCAGATTGCTCTGGATATGACCCGCCAGCAGCGTATCTGCTTCGGCAGAGCTGATCCGGGGCTGGAGCAGGCTGGCATGCGGGCCGAGGTCGCTGTGAGGCTGGTAACCACCCAGCAGCCAGGCCACGATGGCTTCATCGGGGGTAAGCGTTTGAGCCAACAGAGGCTGGCCCGGTTCGGCGCTGCGCTGGAGCAGATGATAGGTGAACAGCGAGGCTTCGGGGGCAAAATGACTGAGCAGTAACAACCGTTCCGGGCCGGGCGGCCCCAACAAATTGAGGACCAGGTTAACGGTGGGCCGCTTGCGGGTGACATCGTCCTGCAAGTAGCCAAAAAGGCGTTCATAGCGGAGGTCGAGGGTCGGGGCCAGGCAAATCAGCAGAGCGTCAAGCTCAAAGCGATTGAGACCAAAGGCGGCCGCCAGACGCTCCAGGCGCAGGGTGTGGCCGCGCTGGCGAGCCGTTTCGCTGATAAGCTGCACCTGGCGGCTGGCTTCGGCCAGGGCGGCTGAGAAAGCCTGGACCTCGCCCGGTTCCAGCATGGTGGTTTGGCCCCAACTGTAACCCAGTGGACGGGTTAACAGGGCCTCAGCCTCGGCGTCGGCCACGTAGAGGCCACGGAAGGCGTCGGCGGGGTCCTGTCCGGCCAATTGCCAGCGCCGAATCTCACGCTGAATGCGCAAATCAATGCAAATTAATTCAGCCCGGATATGTTCGAGGTCAATATCAAGGGCGGCAGGCAGGCGCGAGGCCGGATTTGCCATGAAAGTTCCTGGTTCGCTGAGTCTCAAGTAATCAGTTGAAAGTATCGGAACCGAAATGCTGGCAGACAGAGATTTTGCCAAGAATGTTTAAGCCTGACAGCTAATTAAATTCAAAATTTCTCAGATTTTCTCTCTGACAAGGGGCAGAAATCCCGAACCTGGTCTTACCGGGTTTTAGAAGGGTTGGCCGGGTTATTAAGAGAGGGAATGTCAGAGCAGCATCGCCGACTTCACCGTGAGTGGTCACATCAGGTGAAGTCAAGTTGAGTATATCAACTTTTCAAGGAAGAGTCAATGGTTTCTGAGTTAACTCGGTGCGATAAGTGCCTGTTCCGGTCACGATATTGAGGGCGTAGTAACGTTGTTTTTCCGGGACTTGCTCCCAGCCCCCCCCACCCTGAAAAATTTTACCGAGATTATCCGGTCCCCAGTTGTAGCCGACTAAGATCCACTGGGTATCGTAGTAGCCCCTGGCCCGGCAGTAACTCCGCAAATAATCCAGGTAGGCTCCGGCAACCAGGACATTACTGTAGGGATCAAAGGGGTCCGACACGCCCACTTTCGGCGCCCATTCATTCCAGGTGGCAGGCACAATCTGCATCAATCCCATGTCGCTGTCCCGGCCTACGGCGAAGGGGTTCATGCGGCTCTCGCGGTAGGCCAACTCGGCCAGCATGCGCCAATCCAGGCCATATTGCAGGGCCACTTTTTGAAAAATCTCCTCGTAAGTTAAGGCAGGCGTAGCCGCCGGGGGGGTGTTTGGCGTGGGGGTCGCTGTCGCCGTGGGATGGTAGGGCGGCGGCGAAGGGGTGGGCGTGACCAGGCTCAAAAACACCGGGCGCAGCCAGGTCTGCTCGACGAGCAGTTGCGCGCCCAATCCGGCCAGGGCCACCAGGCAAAAGGTCATCAGCGTAATCAGCCAGGGGCCGATCAGAGGAGCGCTGCTTACCTGGCCGGAAACCGAGCGTGACGCCGGCCGCCCATCAAGCAAGGTCACGGTGAGGGTGTAGGGGTAGCTGCACCGGCCCGGCCTGATCCAGGGACGGGGGGGCGGCGTGATGCGGACGGGGATGGAAGTCGTTTGGCCTGCCGGTAAGCGTAGTTCGGCGGTGGCGACCAGGCGCGCCGTTTCCTCGGGAAGTTGAAACTCGAAGTGACAAACTTTGGCCTCGTCAGCGCCGGACAGTTCAAAAAGGGCCGGACAGTTGCTTTTGTTGGTCAGGGTGATGGCCGTCTGGCCGCTCTGTAAGAAACGGGGTAGATGTTGTTGTTTGGGGGTCAGGTCGCTCAGGGCAAAATCATAGCCGGGCTTGATAATTAAGAGGGCTTCCTGGGAAGCGCGCCAACCCGGATAATCGGACGAGGTGACGGCCACAACCAGAGCATGGGACCCGGCGGAACTGGTTGGCAACGGCGGTGGAGTGATGGTCAGCGTGACCGGGGCCTGTTCACCCGGCTTCAGGTGGACCGGGGACGGAGCGGCGGTCAGCCACGCTGGGTCCACCCCATTCAAGCTGACCCAGGCCGTGACCTGGCTGGCAGTGTTGTTGGTCAGAGTGGCATGATAGGTGGCTGTTTGGCCAACCTCTACCCAGGCATGGTGTGACGAAAGGCTGATCCCAACAGGATCAGCGAATCCGGACGGAATAGGGGAAGGATTGATTGGCGGTGTGGCTGCGGGACTGTCAATCTCAGATTGAAGCGGCAGTAAAATCAGGGAGTAATCCCCGACATTAATCAGGTCAAGAGGGCGCAGCTCGGTCGTCGAATGGAGGCGGAGTGGCTGACCGTTAAGCCGGGTTTCCTCCCGCGCGCTGAGGAGCAGCAGGCGATAGACGGGGGGGTGATAGTCGAGCATGAGGTGGAAAGGCGCAATGCCGGGGCTATTAAGCACCAGCTCATTTTCCGGGCGCTGCCCCAGGCGGATGCGATGCCCAGGTTGGAGCGAATAAAAGCGAATCTCCCCGTCTGGGCCGATAATTTCAAGGTGGGCTTGAGTGGTGGTTTGAGCCTGTCCCATACCTGCGCTTACTCTTGGCCAATTGTTCTTTGGAGGTGATTAATTCCGACAAATATAATCGCTGAGTGGCTTTCAGGCAAAAGTAGAGGCAGCATACAAGATAAGCGGGCTGCTTGCCGCAGGGACATCACCATAAAATTTGGGAGGGAGCATAGTTGTTTGGCGCTCGCTCTGAGTAAGCGTATAATAAAGCGGTAACAGCAGACCACCACTATTTTTTGTGTCTGCTCATCTTACGAGACGCCACGCACTTTAGCCCAGGGCAGATACGAGTCGAGTTATGAATCAAAACCAAATTCACATCCTCGAACCCAACGGGGTGCGCCGTTCCCGGCCCATTCCGCTCCAGGGGCTAACCATTGGTCGTGGTTCTGAAAACGATATCGTCCTGGCCTACGAAGCGGTTTCTCGGGCCCATGCTCAAATCACCTTTGAGCAGGGATACTATTATGTTGTTGACTTCAACAGCGCCAACGGCACATTCATAGACAATCTGAGATTACCCCCCCATACCCCCACTATTTGGTGGCCCAAACAGTCGCTGCGGATTGGCGGGGCCACGATCACCTTAGAACTAGCCCAAACCCAACGGCGACAGCCGGCTGATTTAGACCAGATGGAAACCCGCATCGGCTGGGTGCCGGGGGAAGCGCAACAGCCCGGTCCCCAAAAACCTCAACACCTGGCGCTCATCCTGACAGTGGTCGGGGTGATTTGCCTCTGTCTCTGCGCCGGGGTGGCGGTCGCTTCTTATTATTTTATGTCTTTCTAGTATTATGTAAAGTTAGCCTCGCTTACTTGCCCCTTCTCGCACATTTGTGCTATAATGAAGTTATTACGAGCCTCACCGAGTCGGCCTTTTACGGTTTGGAGCAAAGCTATGAGCACGGCAAATAACTCTGATTCTCTCCCCACCTTTGACAGCGAATCCGCAGTTTTTCTTAGAACCGCGGGCGGGGGGCAGTCACAGCATACAACGCGCACTTATGGCCAGGGATTAATCCAATTTAAAGCTTATCTGGCGGAAACCCAGGCGTGGTCAGCCGAGCGCCCGATCAGTGACCTGACCCCGGAGATGCTCCAGGAGCTACCAACCTGGCTGCTCAAGCAGACCTATCAAAGAAATGAATTTGCCGCCCCGGCTCCGCTGGCCGAAAGCACCCGGGCGCTTTATATGCTGACGGTAACACGCTTCGTCCGCTTTTTGGTGCTGCGCAAACGGCTGCCCGCTTTTGATTACGCCGAGTATAACCGGATCAAGGAAGAACTGGCTCAGGCCACCCGGGTCAAAAGCCGGCCCATTGCCCAAAAGATTCCGAGCCAGGAAATTGTGGAAGCCCTGGTCAGCGCCGCTCACGTTCCCCCGGCCATTGAAGCGGACACACCGCCAGCCTCCCGCCACCGCTTAACACTGGTCTGGCAGCGAAATTTGGCCATCATCCTGGCCCTCAAATCATCGGGCATGCGGGTGGGCGAGCTGGTCAGTTTGAAGCGCGGCGACCTGGATGACGCCCGCCAGGGCGCCTGGGTCACCGGCAAGGGCCGCAAGACGCGATTTGTGGCTTTTGATGACGAGGCCTGGTCCGCCATCCAAAGTTATCTGGCGCAGCGCCAAGATGAATCTTTGATGGTCCAGTTGGCTGTCCACCCGCTGTTCTGCCGGCACGATCGGTCGGTTAAGCCAGCCGCGCGGTTCCCCTTGACCACCCGCTCGGTGCAGTACCTGATTGAGCAGTTATCAGAGCAAGCCGACATCGCCCGGCGCTTTAACCTCTCCCCCCACTCGCTGCGACACTATTTTGCCAATGGCCTGTTAGAGTTCACCGGCAACCTGGCCCTGGTTCAGGAAGCTCTGGGCCATCAAGATCCAAAGACCACTCGCGTTTACACCAAAATCAAAGTGGATGAAATCGCGGCCAGCGTCCAGGCTATGTCCCGGCGGTCAAACCCAGAAGAATCGTAGAGTTTATGACAAACAAAGGGCTAACCCAATAAATTAGCCCTTTGTTTGTTTTTAAATCCCTGTTACCATAGTCGAAGAAATTGACCGGAGTCAATGAGTCCGGCAGGTCGAAAAGTCGGCGTTTACCTTTCACCCCACGCTGGGGCCGGGTAGACAAAGTCGGCCGTGGCAAATTCCTTGGGCCAGACCAGCTCGATCTTGCCTTTCTGATATTGCATATCAGGTAAACTTGACCGTCAAAGACGGCTGGCCGAACATCTCCAGGATAAACGTATCGCCGGCTGCCGCTGGCAGGGCGCGAGCTAACGCGCCCGAAATGACGATATCCCCCGGCTCAAGTCCAATGCCGAACTCGGCCAGCTTGTTAATCAGCCAGGCGACAGATTTGGCCGGGTGGCCCAGAGCCGCCGCCCCAATGCCCTCGGCGGCAGTTTCACCATTGTGCTGGATGATCATGCCCAGCAGCCGCAGGTCTACCTCAAGCAGGTGCTTGCTCCACGGGCCAACGGCAAAGCCGCCATAGGAGGCGTTATCGGCCACGGTGTCAATCAGCTTGATACGCCAGTTCTCAATCCGGCTGTCAATAATTTCCACCGCCGGGGCCAGGGCTTCTGTGGCGGCGAGAACCTGGTCCCAGGTCACGCCGGGTCCGCGCAGCCTCTGTCCCAACAGAAAAGCGATCTCGCCTTCCAGGCGGGGCTGGAGGAACGTATCAGCCGACACCTCGACCTGTCCTCCCTGAACAGCATAGTAACGCGACCCCCAGAGCGCGCCGTAATCCGGCTCGTTGACGTTCAGTTGCTGCTGGATCGCCGGGCTGGTCAGGCCGATTTTACGCCCCATGATCGTTTCTCCATGGGCCAAACGCAGTTCGGTCCACCGTGTTTGAATGGCATACGCCTCTTCTACACTCGCCAGGCCGATGCTCTCGCTCAAGGGTGGGATAGGGGCGTGTTTTTCCCAGGCATCGTTGAGCATGTGGGCCAGCGTTTCTAGAGATGGCTTTGACATAAGCTGTTTTCCTCTCTCCGGCCGCTGCGACTACATTTGCCCGGTAAAAAAGTCCAGCAAGAGCCGGTGGAAGCTTTGGCTGCGTTCAACCTGGACCCAGTGGCTGCACTGGCCGTAAACGTGAAGCTGGACGTTAGGCAGGCGCTGCGCCAGATAAAGACTGGTTTCCAGGGAAACAATGGCATCATCGCGCCCATGCACCAGCAGCATGGGCTGGTGCATACGGCTCAGGGCGAGGTCAGGCACAACCAGTTCGTCCAGAACTTTTTGGCGGGGCGCGGGGAACATAGCTTCAAAGGAACGGCGGACCTCAGGCTGCATGGCCGCTTCAAAGCGCGCCTGGGCAATCGCTTCGAGGCGGCTGCTAACGATGCCAACATCGTGGACAAACCAGGTGATAACCTGGGCCATGGTCCGGGGCGAAGGATCGTTATAAAAACCCCACAGCCGGTCCAGGCCAGGGGTCAGGCGGCAGGGTGCGCCAATGGCGCCCATCAGCACCACCTTATCAAAGCGCTGCGGTGCGGCCAGCAACAGCGGCAGGGCAATGGCCCCGCCCATAGAATTGCCAACGAGGTGAACCTTGTCCAACTTTAATTCATCCAGCAGGGCCAACTGCTGGTCAACCCAGCGGCGCATCCACTCCTGGATGCGGGTGGGCGGCGGGTTGGGGTGGTCACTTTCACCGAAGCCGATCAAGTCGGGGGCCAGGCAGTCGAAATGCTCGCCCAAGGCAGGTAAAGCATACTGCCAGTTCGACCAGCCAGTCGCCCCGGGACCGGAGCCATGCAGGAAAAGGACGGCCTCATCTTTTCCGGCCCCGGCGCGATTGAGAAACGTGGCCCCGCCGGCAGTTTTAATGGTGGCAGTCTTGTTTTCAGCAGCCATACGAACTATCTCCTCGAAAATGGTAGACGGTAGACGGTAGACAGTAAACAGGGCAAATGACGAACCTGCTACTTGCTACCCTGCTACCTTTATTTTTGATTCGACGCCAGTTCGAGCGTGACATCAAGAATCCAGTCCTCCTGACCGGCGACAGCCTTGCGCCGCCCCAGTTCGACCAGGATGTCGCGCGGGTCTACGTGATATTTCTCCCCCAGCCGTTTGGCGTGCAGCAGGAAGGTAGAGTAGACGCCGGCATAGCCGAGGGCAATCGAGTCCCGGTCGGGGATGGGCTGGAAGGGCATGATCGGGGCGACCACAAACTCGGCCGCATCCATCAGGCCAAAAACATTCAGGCTGGGATTCAGGCCCAGTTTGTCCAGCGTGGCCGCCAGCAGTTCGGTGGCCGCGTTGCCGGCTCCGGCGCCCAGCCCGCGCAGGGTGCCGTCAATCTGGTCGGCGCCGGCCTCCACCGCCGCCAGCGTATTGCCGATGGCCAGGCCCAGGTTGTTGTGGGCATGAAAGCCAACCCGGACCGAAAGCGCCTCTTTCAGCGCCTTAACCCGTGTAGCCGCATCAGCGGGCAGCATGGCCCCGGCCGAGTCAACGATATAGACACAATCCGCGCCGTACGATTCCATTAAGCGGGCCTGCTCCGCCAGAAACTCCGCCGGGCGCATGTGGGCCATCATCAAAAAGCCAACGGTTTCCAGGCCCATCTCTTTAGCCAGGCCAAAGTGCTGCTGCGAGATGTCGGCCTCGGTGCATTGGGTGGCAATCCGGACCACCTGCACCCCCCGCTCGACCGCCTGCTTGAGTTCCTGCCGGGTGCCGATGCCGGGCAGCAGCAGGGCGGCAATTTTGGCCTGTTTGGCCGTGCGGCGCGCCTCTTCGATCAAATCCAGCTCCGAAACACGGGAAAACCCGTATTGGAGGGAGGAACCGGCCAGGCCGTCGCCGTGGGTCACTTCGATGACCGAAACGCCGGATTCATCCAGGGTTTTGACGATGGCCTGCACCTGGGCCTGGGTAAATTGGTGCCGCATGGCGTGGGAACCATCGCGCAGGGTGGTATCCGTCAGGCGAACGGGCGTCATGCGATCATCTCCGGGACAGAGCCATGCTGCAATAAATGCTGCGCGATCATTTCGCCGACCCGCCGGGCTGAAGCGGTCATAATATCCAGGTTGCCGGCGTAGGGCGGCAGGTAATCACCGGCCCCTTCAACTTCCAGCAGCAGCACCACGACCGTTTTGAGACCGGCGGGGGTCTCGCGCTGGTCGAGGACGGGCGGGTTTTTGAGCCGGTAGCCCGGCACGTATTGCTGGACTTCGACCACCATCTGTGCCACCGAGTCAAAAACGGCCGCTGCGTCAAACTCGCTGGCCGCCGGGATGAGGTAGACGGTGTTGCGCATCAAAATAGGCGGGTCGGCCGGATTGAGGATAATGATGGCCTTGCCTTCCCGCGCGCCGCCAATGACTTCCAATCCACGAGCGGTGGTAAAGGTAAACTCGTCAATATTCTGGCGGGTGCCGGGGCCGGCGGAGCGACTGGCCACGGTGCTGACCATCTCGGCGTAAGCCAGCGGCACGACTCGGCCGGCGGCATAAACCAGGGGGATTGTCGCCTGGCCGCCGCAGGTAATCAGGTTGACATTCGGCTGGTCCATGTGTTCGGTCAGATTCACCGGGGGGATGACATAAGGGCCGCGGGCGGCGGGGGTCAGATCAACGGCAATCCGCCCGGCCTCGCGCAAAGCTCTGGCATGGCGCACGTGGGCCGAGGCGCTGGTCGCGTCGAAAACTATCTTCAGTTCAGGGTTGGCCAGGACGGCCTGGATGCCCTCGTGGCTGGCCTCAATCCCCAGGGAGCGAGCGCGGGCCAAACCCTCGGAAGCCGGCTCGATGCCGGCCAGCAGGGCCAGTTCCATCGGTCCTGGCTGCTTCAGCAGCTTATACATCAAATCGGTCCCAATATTACCCGATCCCAGGATGGCGACTTTAACCCGGCCGTTACTGACTGCTGCCATACGAGCTTTTCCGCCTCTCTTTCGCCAACTCAATGTAGCCGAGGTTTTTGGAGACTTGCTGGCAGGTGCTGATAATCGCCGCACGGTACTCATCACTACTGCGCCGGAAGCGATAGGCCGGCGCGGCCAGACTCATGGCGGCAATGACCTGCCCGGTGTAATCTCGAATCGGAGCGGCGACGCAGCACAGGTCGGGGAGCACTTCTTCCAGGTCGCAGGCATACCCTTGTTTGCGGACCCGGTCCAATTCGCTTTGCAGTTTAGCAATGGTGGTAATGGTTTGGCTGGTGAAGGCCGCCAGGCCTTGCTCTTCGACAATTTGGAGCACCCGCGTCCAGGCGCAGTGCGCTAGCAGCACCTTCCCCACGGCGCTGCCATGAGCCGGCAGCCTGGCTCCCAGGCCGGTAATGTCTACCCTGACCGCCTGGTGGCCTTGCAGCTTGTCGGCATACAGCACCATGTTGCCATCGAGCACAGCCAGGTGAATGGTTTCGCGGTACTTCGCCTCTAACTGTTCCATGGCCTGGCGTGCTTCAAGCCTGAACTCGGTACTGTCGAGCAGAATCTGGCTGTAGGTCAACAGCCGCCAGCCCAGGCAGTAACGGCCCGCATCGGTGTGGCGCAGTAACCCAAGATGGGTTAACGTCGCCAGCAGGGCATGGGCGCTCGATTTGGGAATTTTGAGCGAAGCCGCCACTTCGCTGACGCCCCACTCCGCACTTTCGCGGTCAAATAGATCTAGAACCTGGCCAGCTTTTTGGACGGTGCTTAACATGTTTGTCCCCATGGTACAAGCCTACCTCAGCGGCCAATCTCCGCCAGGCTGTGGCCCGGCACCACCGGCGTGCCGTAGCGATAAAAGGTCCTGGGTAACTGGCCGCCATACCAGATACTGCTCTTCTCCAAGTCCACTTCGTTGGCGACGTCCCAGACCACGGTCTGCCAATCCGGGTCAAAAATCAAATAGCCGGTGTCGCCAAACAGTTCGATACGGTTGCCGCCCGGTTCAAAGCAGTACAAAAAGTAGGCCTGGGTCGTGCCGTGCTTGGCTGGACCGGCCTCGATCCGCACATCATACTCGCTGAAAATATCGGCGATATCGAGCAGGTGCTGGGGGACGCCGTACCAGTAGGCGACGTGATGAAACCGGCCGCGTGAGCCGGTCGCATCGCGCATCAAGGCCAGTTCATGGACCAGGGCGCTCACGCTCAACCATGCCCCTACTTCTGTCCCGCCGTCGCCGATCTTTTGCTCGCGCACTCGAAAATCAAGCGCCTCAGTCATGAAGCGGCGATTCAGCGGCACATCACTGACCATCAGATTCACATGGTCAATCCGGCGCACCGGCACGCCGCGCAGAGGCCGCCGGGAGGGGCGGTTGCGCAGCTTACATTTTAATTCAGGAGAGGCTTGAAAATAATCGAGTTCCCACAATATCTTCATGGGGTGCCCATCGGGGGTGCGGAACTTATAAGCCGAACCGTGAGCGTAATCCTGATCCGTCCAGCCGAGGCCCAGTTCAGTGGCTTTGATGGCCTGGACCCGCCGTTCCAGCGCGGCCGGGGAGCAGGCGCGCCAGGTAACCTCTTCCAGGCCGGGTTGGGCCGCTTCGGTGATTTTGAGCGTGTACTGGTAAAAATCTTCGTAAGCCCGCAGATAAACCGACTGCCCCTCGCGGTGGCTAATCTCCATCCCAAGCAAATCGTGGAAGAAGGCAACCGACTCGGCGGGCCTGGGCGAATAGAGCGCAATACTGACCAACTGAGCAAGGTCTGTATTCATGGTCCCCCCTTGGACTTTGAAACCAGTAGACGGTAGTCAGTAGGCGGCAGACGGGGAAATTATTCACGCTTGCTACCCTGCTACTTTTCTACCTTATTTCGTTACTTGCAGCGACGGTGGAGGTGGCGTTCGTGGTTTGCCTAAGACTTGTTGACACTTCTATTATACAGGCCCGTGACAACTTGCCAACCATCTTGTTCGTATATGCTGAAAATCCGGGGCGTATTCTGAAAAAGTCTCCTTTAAATTCGGAATAACCGAACAGTTCCCTTGATAAGAACAGGCCTTTCGATGATACTTAAAGCATCGTTAAGATCAAAGATCACTGCTCAACCCAAACGGGGCGATGCCCCTGAGCAGCTAAAATCAAAGGTGAAAGCTATGAGTCAAACTGACCCCGATCACGCGCCGTGGAGCGCGAGTCTCCCCCCATTGCAGATGGATGAAACGGAAGTCGAGGCACTGCGCCAGGTCTACACTGACCTGATCGGCTTTGTCCCTCCCCGGATTCAAGCCCGGACCGATTTACTGGCCCGGTTGGACCCAGAACTGCTGACCATGCAGGAAGCCATCCGCCTGAAAGCGATGTATCCCCCCTGTTTTGATACCAAGACGGCTCAATTGATGCTGTTTGGGATGCTGCTTATGACGCTGGCCGACGCCGCGCGCCTGCACGCTATTGCCGCTCGCCGGGCCGGAGCAACCTGGGAGGAGTTGAGCGCCGTGGTGAACCTGGCTTTTCTATTTCGCGGTCTGCCCGCCGCAAATCTGGGCGCGCAAATTATCCAGGGGATTGCCGAAGCAGAGGCCTGACCATTCTCGTTCCCAAACTGAGTTTGGGAACGAGTGTAGGAATGTGGTGCTGCGAGTATAAATTAGCTTAGTTTTTGATGAATTTTTCAAAAACCGCGCCAAAATCTTTGAGCATGTAGGTGTCGTGGGCCTGCTTCAGCCAGGCGAAGGCATATTGATTGATGGCTTTGAATTGTTCTTCGAGGGTGGTTGAACTGGAAGAACGGCCGAGGGAGTTTGAGGCCGTCTCCAGGCTGTCCTGAGCATATTGCAGAAGTTTCGCATTTTCTCGCTGGAGTGACCCAATTTTGATCAGGGCCTTGTACAGGTCTTTGAGTTCTTCCATATGCTTTTTGTTCACGTCAATGGAATAGGCATGTTCGCCCATACTAAACTTAATCTCGATGTCCATATCCATCGTACCGGCGGTTTCCAGGGCGACATCCTCGATGACGTGGTGGTGGTAATCAAGGCGTCTGAGCGTGCGTTTTTTGCTCATCGCTGAGGTTCCATCAACGTGGATCAGGGCTTTGTTGGTAAAGCAGTACTCATCTGACTTGGATTTGATCAGGAAGAAGATTTTTTCTCCGTCCTCGTGCATGACGTAATCATCGGACTCGACCTTGTCGTAATCCTGCGGCCTGATCACCGCACCAATATCACTCAGGCCAAGCGCATCGGAAGCAAGCTTTTTGAACATAAATCGTTTTCTCCTACTAGTATGAATGATTTTAGCCTTGTATTAGGTAAAGAATACCGGCCCTCTGCACGCTGCCGTGCTTTTGCGCCGGTAGTGGAAACGATTAATGGCTCCCCTCACTGCCAGGACTTAATTCTACTATGGAAATTCCAGAATAGTCAACTTGGGTAGAACAATTCTCGTTAAACGGGCCGAATCGGAAAACAATCCTACTCGCTTACAATCAAATCTTTACGACATTGCCAGATTATTATAGGTAGGCTTATGAGCAAATTTACTCTCCCTAGTTGGCGGAGTTGGGGTTATGAATCGAGGAAGATTACCAGGCGATTGGGGTGAACACCGACTCTGAAGAGGGCAGGAATAACTAGCCCGATGAAAATGGCCTTCAAAATGTTACGACCCCAAAATCCAGGAACAGGAGCCGTTATAACCTCCGATAGATAAACCGTCGGTCCGTACATTTCCATCCGTCGGGCCAAATCGTAATCCGCCAAAATCTCATAGGGTTGAAAGCCACCCAGGGCCCGAAGGACTTCCCGGCGAATAAAAATGCCGCTGTGACCGTAATAGTGACCCCTGTATCGCTGCTGCTTGATCCAGCGCGCCAGCCAGCGGCTGAAAAGCGTGTCTTTATCAAATTTTAGATGAAAATTGCCGCCGATCATTTGGGGTAACAGGGTCAGGTTCCGCTCAATCGCCGGCAGGACGTTGAGCGGCAGGCGGCTGTTGGGCCAGAGGAAAAGCAGCACCTCACCCCTGGCGGCTGCGGCCCCGGCATTGAGCAGTGGTCCACCCCTGGTGTCCAGCAGCGGAATAATCTTAACCTCACCCTTAATCAACCCCAGCGTCTGATCCGTGCTGCCTCCATCCACAACAATCACTTCAAAGTCGCCGGACTGCTGCCTCAGATCAACCAGGGTAGCGGCAATAGTTCCCTCATTATTTAAAGTCGGGACAATAACGGAGATCAGCATGGGTCTATTCCGCGGCGATTTGGGCCAGCCCAACCGGATCGAGGATGTCAATTTGCTTGCGGCCAATCCCAATCAAACGCCTGGCCTTGAACTCATTGAGGGTTTGGGTGGCCGTCTCGCGGTAGGTGCCAATGGCCTCGGCCAAATCCTGGTGAGTATAACCGTGGATGCTGCCACCCTGTTCCTGGTGTAGGTGTAGCAGCAAGGCGGCCAGCCGGGCCGGGATGCCTTTAAAGGCCAGGTCTTCCAGCCGGGCTTCGGCTGTATTCAGCCGGTCGGCCATCACTTTCATAAAACGCAGCGCCACCACCGGTTTGCTGAGGATCAGGCGCTCCACATCATGGCGGCTCATCACGCACAGCAGGCAGTCTTCAACAGCTTCGGCAAATTTGCTGTGCATGCCCTGGCCGATGATACCCATTTCTCCAAAAATTGTGCCGGGTCCAAGGGTGGCGACCACCAGCTTTTTGCCCTCGGGCGAGAGCCGGTAGAGCTGCACCCGGCCTTTTTTCAGAATAAAGAGGACCTCGCTGGCATCTTCGGGCCGGTAAAAAATCTTACCCCGCCGGCAGGTGCTCATGGTGGTGGTGCGGTCCATCTCCTCCATTTCCGCTTGGGATAGCCCTTGAAAAACATCCACCATACGCAGGTAGTTTATTTTTTCGCTGGTGTCCATAGGCTTGGCTCATCCGGCTACATGGGATTAAGTCTGGCCTCGTTAGCCCATTGGGCTATCTCGGCCGGGCTGGGCGTACCGAGTGAGACAATGCGATTGTTGAGCACGTAGGTTGGGGTAGCAAAGACTGCTTCAGGCACGCTTACACCGGGTGTATCGAGGTCAATGATTTCTACCTCAAGGTGGGGATAATCCTGGGCTACCTCAGCCGCAATGCGGCGGGCTTCGACACAGCCAGAGCAGTGCTCGGTGACAAAAATCTTTAAGACCGGTTTCATGCCAGTAACTCCATCCCCTCGTGAGAACTCTCAACAAAGGCCCATCTTACCCTGTTTTCAGCTTCAATTTTATCACAACCTCGGGATCCAGGTAAGTAAGGGCGATTCCGAAACGTGTGGCTGCAGGGCTAGCCACCATAAACCATCGTATCCGGTCTAAAAGCAGCCCAGGCAAACCAGAAATGCACATGGCTCAACATTGGCTGAAGCTGCTTTCCGGCTAACTCCCCCTTGATCGCCCGGCCAAAGACATCCCATGCGCTGCCGGTTTCGTTATCGGCGATGGCTCCATCCTTATAGCTAAAAGTCAGGTCTCGTCCATCCACCTCAGGAATGAACATGGCGGCTGAACCCACTTCTCTGGACTCGGCAATCTCGCCTTTATCAAGCGCGGACACCTGGCCCGGCTCGTAAAAGATGACAACCTTTCGGCCTGCAAAAGTATCTTCGATCACACCCTTTTCGGCGATGAGGGATAATGGATAGGCCGCTGCGCTTTTACCGGAGAAAACGCCCAGCACTCGCTCGGTGGCTGGCAGGCGTGGATCAGGTGTCCCTGAAAACAGGAAAGGTTGAGGTGAAGAATCATAGCCCACATAGGGATTTTGACCATAAGGACGACCCCGGTTAGACAGCACTGTACCGTTGGGATAAGCAGCTTTAAAATCCTTCCATGCAACGAGTTGGGCTGGAATCAGTTCAAGCTGGGTACCGGTCAGATCGCCGACAATGGCCTCACCGGTAAACTGCTGCCACCAGGAGAGAGTTTTGTTGTCCCACATAATCAAATCACTGTGGCGCAGGTTGCCGGAGACGCCAAACCGCAACACCTCATCATTGACCTCCCGCTTAAACACAACCGCCGCATTGCACAATGGGCAAAAAGTGACAGCGACCGGGACGCCGGCAATATCGTCATTGGCAATCTCGTGGCGAGTGAGAATCGCCAGCGGGTAAGCTTTTGCCTCATCCCCGATGGCTAGAGCGATGACGGGTTGTACATCCGCTAACCATTCGTCACCTTTAGCGACGGAGTCAAAGATAGGGTCGTCAATGGGTGGGATGCCGTCCGGGGGTGGACCGCCGGAGAGAATGTCCTTGTAGTCGGCCCTATGTTTGCAGAAGTTGGTTTTGAGGCCACTGTTAGGCGCAACGATTTCCGCCCCGGCATACCGGGCCAGGTTTTCCGCTGTCCAAACATCCGGGGTAAATCTCAGATTGATTCCAGCAAAAGGATCGGTACAATCGGCAGAGTGAGCGCCGGCCTCCCGGGCTGTCTCTGTTTTTGCGGTATCAACAGGATTTTCTTCCGACATCTCTGCTTTACCGGCGCTTTCTTGAGCTGCTTCAGATTTATCGGCTGAAGCCTGAACCGCCTGACTGTTTTTATCCCCGCTTACGTTAGCTGGAGAGGTAACTCCGCATTGGGCCGCAACCATTGTTAGTGTCAAAATAGCTGAACCAATCCAGATAAAATGCTTCATCATCTACTTCTTAGGCCTTTCCATAAAAATGCCAATGCGTATAGTTTTATTTTACCTGATTTTAAATGCCTTGAGTGTAAGATAGCTTACAGAAATCACCAAGTTGTTAGCCTAAAATTGCCCGTATTAAAGTTCATCCAAAACTCTCAACCAGATGATTGAGAGCAAAAATTCTACTAAATTTGATGGAGGTATGAGATATGTCTAGCACAACTAATCATTCAATTCAAACTCAGGGTCGTTCGATGTCAATAGCCATAAAGGCGGGAGCCATCGCCGGGTTAGGCGGCGGGCTGGTCTTTGGCCTGATGATGGGCATGATGGGAATGCTGCCGATGGTCGGCATGCTGGTCGGGCAAGAAAATGCCGTTGTGGGCTTTATTGTGCATATGATTATCAGTGCATTTATTGGAGCCACGTTTGGGGCCATTGTCACCCGTCTGCCCTCCGGTTGGACCACCGCGATTATTGGCGGAGGGATTTATGGTGTCATCTGGTGGGTTCTGGGTGCTTTGATTCTCATGCCGCTCATGCTGGGCATGACCCAGATGGTGTTCGTGATTGGCGGCCCGCAATGGATGAGCCTGCTGGGGCATGTCATCTACGGCGTTGTGACCGGTATTTTATTTGTGCCCTTGAACCGGCGGTTGTAAGCAATTCGCCTATAATCCTTAACATTCCCAAACAACAAAAGTCCTACCGTTAGCGGTAGGGTTTTTTAATTTCAAGACAACTTTATGAAGCAATATGATGAATCCCAACATTACCGTTTATGGGTCACCCAAGACCCGCACCTGTTTCGCGATGTGACCATAATTGGTGCCAAGCTAGATTGAAAAACAATCCCCCGCTTACCACTAAACTTTTAATAAATTTATTAAAATTCCTCAATGTTTAGGTAGATGCCTACACTGCCACCAACCAGTACGATGCCGTCATTACCGACAACGAGGCGGGCGCTTACCAGGCGACCAGCTATCTCATTGAAAATGGACACCGGCGCATCGCTATCGTCGGCAGCCTGCCCCGCTCTTACCCCAGCATTCAAGAACGCCGCAGCGGCTACCTGCGGGCGATGCTCGGTCATCGCCTGAAACCCCACTTTTTTAAAAACTCATTCAAAATTATAGTGATTTTGCTTGCAGGGATGAGGAAAAAACGTGATGAAGAATTTGACAAGCCAGGGCAATTGGAGTAATCTGGAGGTAATTTCTGGGAGCGCTCCCAGAGAAACTAGGTTGATCTCCAATATCCCAGGCAAGTTAGCGGCGTTTATGGAGTTAATTTCTACAATTCTTCAAGTATTTCCTCGAAAAGCGTCGTAATTCTTGTTTTTTTAGCATATTTTTGGGAACGCTCCCAGTTAGGGCACCGATGCCAACGGGCAAACTAACGCTAGAACAGATCGCTAAATTATCGGGGGTATCCCGTTCTACGGTTTCCCGCGTAGTTAATGACCAGATCAATGTTAAGCCTCATGTTCGGCAAAGGGTCTTGGAGGTTATTGCCGAGACCGGCTACCAACCCGATCCGGCTGCTCGCTCTCTGGCCGGCCAGCGCTCCGGGATTATCGGCCTGGTCATCCCCCGGTCTGTCCAATTTCTGTTCACCGATCCTTACTATCCTCGCCTGCTCCAGGGTATTGCCCAGGCTTGTAACACGCACGATTACATCCTGTCCCTCTTTTTGTTTCACACCGAAGACGAGGAGCAAAAGCTCCTGGCCCGGGTGATGCGCAACCGGCTGGTAGATGGCATCATTGTCAGCGCTTCGCCGATCAACGACCCGTTGATCCCCCAATTACTGGAAAACAAGCTGCCGTTTGTAATGATCGGCCGGCCCAGTTGCCCCGCACCGATCAGCTTTGTGGACGTGGATAATGTGGCTGGGGCTTACAGCGCTGCCAGCCATTTGATTCGATTGGGCTACCAACGGATCGCCGCCGTTACCGGTCCGCTTAATACCGCTGTTGGCCTTGACCGTCAACAAGGCTACCTGAACGCACTCAACGAGCGGGGACAGACGATTGATAAATCGCTCATCGTCGAAGGTGATTTCACCGAAATGGGGGGATATGTGGCTATGCAGCGCCTGCTGCCCTCTAAGCCGGACGCTGTTTGCGTCGCTTCGGATACGATGGCCCTGGGCGTCTTACGCGCCCTGCGCATCGCCGGGGTCGCTGTGCCGGGTGAGATAGCCGTCATCGGTTTTGACGACTTACCAGCAGCCGCTATTTCCGATCCTCCCCTGACCACCATCCGCCAGCCCATCCGGCGAGTCGGCGCCCTGGCCGTTGAAAACCTCATTGATATCCTGAAGAACGGAGCGGAACCCCCGCGCTGCGTGATTATGCCAACCCAATTGGTTATTCGGAATTCGTGCGGTTCAACTTTATACGAAGATTGAGCCAGAGGAGGTGAACTTGGATAAAAGAGGGTGCGTATAAGGAACATTTGCCGACCACACCGTTAGCGAAAGGAGGTTAGTGACCCAACAACTGATTGAGCACCGACGTGCCTATGCCTATGATCTGAAAATGTTCATAATTTTTAAGGAGAATGAAAGAATGAAAACTCGAATAATCCAACTTTTAACTATTATGGTGGTTCTATTCCTGGTTTTGATTGCCCTGGCCCCCGCCCAACCGGCTGCCGCGCAAGAACCTACGACCTACGAGCGGAGCGAAACCCTCTATACCGGCGGCGTCCAATGGGGTCCGCCCACCGGCTACAATCCCTGGAACCTGGGGAACTACGCCATGGGCACCTTTGGCCTCTGCTATGAACCGCTGTTCATCTACGATCCGCTGGCCGATGAATTTACCCCCTGGCTGGCGGAGAGTGGCGAGTGGACCAGCGACACTGTCTACCAGGCCAAGATTCGGCAGGGCGTCGAGTGGTCCGACGGCGAACCGTTCACGGCTGAGGACGTAAAATTTACCTTTGATGCCGCCAAAGACGCGCCGGTCAGCATCAGCCCGGTCTGGAAGTTCCTGGGCAGCGTCGAGGTAGTGGATGAGGCCACCGTCGAGTTCACCTTCAATGAAGCCCTTTACCAGGGCTGGTCATACTACCTGTACTCAACCCCGATCGTTTCAAAGCATCGCTGGGAAACCAAAACGGTAGAAGAGATCACCTCCGGCCTTAACGAGGACCCCGAATGCACCGGGCCTTATGTCGCTGAAACCCTTGATCAAACCAAAGTCGTCTGGTTAAAGCGAGACGGCTGGTGGGCGACAGCGGCGCTGGGCCTGGATCCTAAGCCCAAGCGGATTGTTGACATCGTCAACAGCGGCAATAACAACGTCGCGCTGGGGATGGTTCTCCAAGGCCAGTTCGATCTGAACAACAACTTCCTGCCGGGCATCTCCCAACTCGTCCAGGGTGGGTACGGTGTTAAGACATACTATCCCGAAGCCCCGTACCATCTCTCCGCCAACACAGCCTGGCTGCTCTTGAACCTGACCAAAAAACCGATGGATGACCCCGCCTTCCGCCTGGCTGTGGCTAATGCTATTGACGTCAGCCAAATCGTCAACGTGGTCTATGGCGGCATGGTCCTGCCGGCCAATCCAACCGGACTACTGCCGAACTGGGAGAAGTACATTGACCAGGCGGTGGTGGATGAACTGGGCTTCAGCTATGATCCGGAAAAATCCAAGCAGCTTCTCGCCGACGCCGGCTACAAGGACACCGATGGCGACGGCTTCGTCGAAGCGCCCGATGGCGCCCCGATCGAGCTGAAAATCAACAATCCGAACGGCTGGACGGACTGGATGGAATCGAACCGGGTCATCGTCAACGGCCTCCAGGCCGTCGGCATCAACGCGCAAACTAATTTCCCAGACTTCCCAGAGTATGTATCTCAGCGCAACGAGGGCACGTTTGATATGATGATCGCCAACGATGCCCAGATCGCCAACACCCCGTGGCGGTACTATCTCTGGATGGGCCGGAACCCGATCGCGGACATCGCGACGATGCAGGACGGCAACTACGGCCGCTACGACAACCAGGAAGTCTTCGATCTGACCGACCAGCTTGACAAGACCCCGGTTGATGACGTGGAGGGCATGCAGGCCATCATCTCCCAGCTCCAGCGGGCTTATCTCACCGATATGCCCTTGATCCCCCTGTGGTACAACGGGATGTGGGCCCAGATGAACGACACGGTCTGGACCAACTGGCCGTCGTCTGCAGAGGGCGCTCCCCACTGGACGCCTTCGACCTGGCGCGGCTACTGGAACATGACGGCTATCCGCATGCTCGCCGACCTGGAGCCGGCGCCGGAGGACTAGTATTCCCTTATCAGCCCTCCTGGCTGCGTTCCAGTTTTGCGAGCGTATGCGAGCGCAGCTATTGGGGGCACTTCACGATGCACCTCTACCCCTGATGTCGTGAACCAGACCCGCCCCTCCTTCTGAGTTTGCGGGAGGAGGGGCGGTATTTTTTAGAAGGAGGCAATGTGGGCCGCTACTTCAGAAGAAAACTCCTCATTTATGCCCTCACGTTTTTTGTTGCCGTGACCATTGATTGGATGATTCCGCACTTCATGCCTGGCAACCCGGTTGACGTATTGATGGCGCGGGCCGGTTCATTCGCCGAGTCGACTGAGTTAATGCACGATTATTACACCAAAATGTTTGGCTTAGATGTACCCCTCTGGCAGCAATACCTTAATTTCTGGATTGCCCTTCTCCAGGGTGACCTGGGGATAAGCGTGTACGTGTTTCCGGTGCCGGTAACAAAGGTCATTATGAGAGCCGTGCCCTTCAGCCTCCTGCTGCTGATTCCGGCGATCCTGTTGAGCTGGTTTGCGGGCAACTGGTTCGGCGCTATCGCCGCGCGCTCCAAACGGCTGGACAACACCGTACTGCCGCTGGGTTACATCCTGACGGCGACGCCTTACATGTGGCTGGCGATGCTCCTGGCCTGGGCGTTAGGCATTGTGGCGGGTATCTTTCCCATTTCGGGGGCCTACAGCAACGCGATGAGCCCTCATCTCTCCTGGGCCTTCGTCTGGAGCCTCTTGCAGCACTGGTTCCTGCCCTTCGCCTCCCTCTTCCTGGTGCAGTTTGGAGGGTGGGCCATTGGCATGCGGAACATGATCATCTATGAACTCGAAGCGGATTATTCTCATTACCTCGAAGCGCTGGGAGCGCCGAGAAGGCTGGTCAGAAAATACGCCTTTAGAAACGCGGTCTTGCCCCAGCTCACCGGGCTGGCGCTTCAGCTTGGGG
Source organism: Chloroflexota bacterium (assembly GCA_016860845.1). The sequence continues at coordinate 262,886 of BOKF01000005.1, read as the reverse complement.
TCATTGTGGCGGGCGCCCTGGCCACAGAGATTGTGTTCGCCTACCCCGGTATCGGCTACCTGATTCTGCAGGCGATCAACACCAGGGATTATTTCCTGCTGCAGGGATGCTTCCTGTTCGTCATTGTCGGCGTGCTGCTGGCCAATTTTGCGATTGATATCGCTTATGTGTTCGTTGACCCGAGAACCCGTCTGGGCATGCAAGGTGAATCAACATGATAAACCTGAAGAAACATGAAATCCTCTACTTTGCCCTGAGGAACAACAAACTCAAGGTCGGCCTGGCCATTCTGCTTTTTTTTGTTGTGCTGACCCTGGTTGGCCCGCTGCTTACGGACTACGCCCCTCTGGATTATATCGGACCGGGCGCCGCTCCGCCCTCCCCCGAATACTGGTTCGGTACGACCACCTTTGGGCAGGACGTTTTTACCCAGTTCGTCTACGGTCTGAGAGCCTCCTTCATCGTGGGAATTATCGGCGGCGGCCTGGGCACGCTGTTGGGCATCCTGGTTGGTTTTACCGCCGGTTACAAGGGAGGGATGGTTGACGAAATCCTCAACATGATCACCAACATTGTCCTGGTGATTCCCACACTGGCCGTGCTGCTGATCATCGTCGCCTATCTTGAGGTGCGCGGCGTTCTGGCCGAAAGTGTCTTTATCGGGCTGACCTCCTGGCCCTGGGCCGCCCGGGCCATCCGGGCGCAGACGTTCTCGCTGCGCAGCCGGGATTTTGTGGATCTGGCCAGGATGAGCGGCATGAACTCGATGAAGATCATCTTCACCGAGGTTGCGCCCAACATGATGTCCTATCTGCTGCTGGTCTTCATCCTCCAGTTTGGCGGAGCGGTGCTCGTCGCGGCCACGCTGGATTTCATCGGGCTGGGTCCCACGGACGCGATGTCGTTGGGGCTGATGATGAACAATGCGGTCCTGTGGGGCGCGCTGCTGCTGGGTATCTGGTGGTGGTTCATCCCACCGGGGGTGGCGATCACGGTCATCGTCGGCGCGCTGTACGTGATGAACGTGGGGCTGGACGAAGTCTTCAACCCGAAACTCAGGGAGATGTAGAACTATGAGTTTACAGGTAGAAAACCTCAAAGTCTATTATCAAACCCTGCTGGGGGATGTCAAGGCCCTGGACGGCGCGACGTTCAGTGTGGCCGATGGCGAAATTATGGGCCTGGCCGGCGAGTCCGGCTGCGGCAAGACCACCCTGGGCTACAGCCTGATCCACCTGACCTCGCGCATGAAATATGCCGGCGGCCGGGTAACACTGAACGACGAAGCGCTGCCGATCTGGGACACGGAGAAGATGAATGCCTTCCGCTTCAAGAAGGTTTCGCTCATCCCGCAGTACGCCATGAGCGCCATGAACCCGACCCGCAAAATTGGCAAGATGATCTCGGAACTGCTCGAATCGAGAGGGGTCAGCTACAAAAGCATGCTGCCGGAATTAAAGCGCCGGCTCGACCTGGTTAAGTTGTCCCACGATGTGCTGAAGATGTACCCCATCGAGCTGTCCGGCGGCATGAAGCAGCGCATGGTCATGGTGCTGTCCACGCTGCTGGACCCGTCCCTGCTCATCGCCGACGAGATCACCTCGGCGCTGGATGTGTCCAGCCAAAAAGCGGTCGCCGAGATGCTGGTCGAATTTCGCAACCGGAAATGCTGCCAGAGCGTCATCTTTATCACCCACGACATGTCTATCCTGTACCAGATTGCCGACAGCATCATGGTTATGTACGCCGGAAAACTGGCCGAAAAAGCCTCGACCGAAGTGATCATCAAATCTCCCCGCCATCCCTATACCAGGCTGCTCATTTCATCCTTGCCGGAAGTGGGGGTGAGGTATGCCGAGAGAAAACTGGTCGGCATCCCCGGCAACCCGCCGCAACTGCTCCATCCGCCCGGCGGCTGCCGCTTCAGAGAACGGTGTCCGGCTGCCTTTGAGAAGTGCGGCGAGGAACCCCCCTTTGTCGAAGTCGAACCGGGTCATTTTGTGGCCTGCTGGCAGGAGGTCGAAAAGAATGCTTGAGCTGCGCCATATTTCAAAAGTCTATACGATTGGCGCCTTCGGCGGGCAAGAACTCCACGCCGTCAACGACGTCAGCTTCGACATCAAAGAGGGTGAAGTTGTCTCGCTCATCGGCGAGAGCGGCAGCGGGAAAAGCACCATCGGCAAGATGATTTTACGGCTCATCCCGATCACCTTCGGCCAGATTATCGTTGACGGGGTTGACATTTCCACCCTCAAAGGCGGGCTGAAAGAGTATTACCGGAAGGTCCAGGGTGTTTTTCAAGACCCCTTCAGCTCCTATAACCCCATCTTCAAAGCGGACCGGGTTTTCAGCATCATCAGGGAGGAATTTTTTCCGGGCGTCAACGGCCAGGCCTGGCGTAACAAGCTCAACGGCTCGCTGGAAGCAGTCGGCCTGAACCCGGAGATTGTGCTGAACAAGTTTCCCCACCAGCTCAGCGGCGGGCAGCTTCAACGCCTGCTGATCGCCCGCGCCCTGCTGCTGGACATCAAGTTTTTGGTGGCCGATGAGATCATCAGCATGCTCGACGCCTCCACCCGGATTGACGTGCTGAACCTGCTGGCCGACCTCAAAACCCGCGGCCTGTCCATCCTTTTTATCACCCATGACCTCTCGCTGGGTTACTACATCAGCGAAAAATCGGTTATCCTTTACCGGGGCTGTGTGGCGGAGGCGGGGTCAACCGAGAAAATATACGCCCAGCCGCTCCATCCCTACACCCAAATGCTCATGGCGGCGGTGCCGCGCCTCGATAAGAAATGGGAAGAGGTGGAGGGGGAGCTGAAAGCCAAACCGGTCGAGACCGGCGGCGGCTGCGTCTACTACGCCCGCTGTCCGCTGGCCGACAAAGCGCTGGGGTGTGACAAACAGAGGCCGCCGCTGTTAGAGGTTGAACCTGATCATGCGGTCGCCTGTTTTCGCTACAACCTCCAAAACTGAGCAAGGAAATTTAACGCAGAGACCCAAAGGTACGAAGGCGCAAAGTTTTTAGCAATTTCTTCCTCTGCGCCTCTACATCCTGGCGTCTTTGCGTTTTTGATTTTTAGTTCCGGCTCGTCCGGACCAGAGAGGAGTGGAGTTACTCATGAGTTTACGACAATTTCCCGCGGGATTCCTGTGGGGCACCGCCACGGCGGCCTACCAGATCGAAGGCGCCTGGAACGAAGACGGCAAGGGCGAGAGCGTCTGGGATCGTTTTGCCCACAGCCCTTATAAAATCTTAAACGGCGATACCGGCGATGTGACCTGCGACCACTACCACCGCATGCCGGAAGATGTGGCTCTGATGAAAGAATTGGGCCTGAAAAGCTACCGCTTTTCGATTGCCTGGCCGCGGGTGCTGCCGCAAGGCCGCGGCCCCATCAACGAGAATGGCCTGGATTTTTACGAGCGGCTGGTGGACCGGCTGCTGGCGGCAGGGATTACGCCCAATGCCACCCTCAACCATTGGGATTTTCCCCAGGCGCTGCAAGACCGGGGCGGCTGGCCCAACCGCGACAGCATCGCCTGGTTTGCCGACTACGCCCGCCTGCTGTTTGACCGGCTGGGCGACCGGGTAGCCACCTGGGCCACCCATAATGAACCCTGGGTGATTGCTTTTATGGGCCACGCCTGGGGAGTTTTTGCGCCCGGCCTGGCCGATTACTCCCAGGCTTTCCAGGCGGCGCACCATTTGCTGCTGGCCCACGGCCAGGCGGTCCAGGTTTTTCGGGCGGGAGGCTACCCGGGTGAAATCGGCATTGTTTTGAATTTGGCTCACCATCTTCCCCTGGGCGACAACGAGACCGACCGCGCCGCCTGCCGGCGGGCCGACGCGGGAAATAACACCTGGTTTCTCGACCCGCTGTTCAAGGGCCGCTACCCGGAAGAGCTGTTCGCGTGGATTGGACCCCACGCGCCCCCTATTCAGGACGGCGACCTGGCTTTAATCAGCCAGCCCTTTGATTTTCTGGGCATCAATTACTATATGACCCACGGGGTGCGCTTCTCGCACGAGGGCGGTTTGTTGAAAACAGCGGCGGAGCAGGTTTCCGCCCCAACCTGGGGCCAGACGACGATGGGCTGGGGGATCAACCCGCCCGGATTGACCGCGCTTTTGCTGCGGCTTAAGGAGGAGTACGGCAATCCCAAGGTGTACGTCAGCGAGAACGGCTGCGCGCTGGAAGATGTCCCTGATGAGCGCGGCTTTGTGGCCGATACCGGGCGCATCAACTTTTTGCGGGCCCATTTCCTGGCCGCGCATGAGGCCATCCGGGCCGGGGCCAATTTACGGGGCTACTACGTTTGGAGCCTGCTGGACAATTTTGAGTGGGCGCACGGCAGCAAACAGCGTTTTGGGCTGGTCCGGGTTGATTATGCCACCGGCCAACGGACCCCCAAGCAGAGCGCCTATTGGTACCGCGAGGTCATAGCCCAGAATGGGGTCCAGGAGTAGGTTATAGAAATCTGACTTTGGCTTAATTTTTCCCTCACCCCCTGTTCAGCCGGCCTGATTTCGGATATAATGGGGCTAACAAAGATCGGCTTGAACTGACCCCAAACGTAGACGGGACGCCCCTTCAATCCCCAAACAGTCTGCGCCCAGGCTTAGTTCAACGGGGCTTATCCCGTAGGACGCCGGGACGGTATGCGGCGGCTCGCTTCTGGGTAAGTGATCACTCCATGTTGGCTACCTCTGCTTGCTTTTATCTTTCCTTGCCTCAGCCGCGCCGCATGAAGCCTTATTTCGTTAGACCGCATAGGCACCACGTCACGGAGGAACAAAATGGAATACGTCATTGGAGTCGTCGCTGCTACTGGAGTTGGATTATTCGCGAGCGTGATTGGCTTCGACAAGGACCGCAGCTTCTACCCAGTCGTGTTGATCGTCATTGCCACCTTATACCTCCTATTTGCGGCGATGGCCGGATCCACAGATTCCTTTGTCGCAGAGGCCATTCCTGCACTCATGTTTGTGGCGGCGGCTGCGTTTGGGTTCAAGAAGACGCCCTGGCTCGTGGTCGCCGGCTTGGCACTTCACGGAGTTTTTGACTTCTTTCATCACGCAGTGATAACGAACCCCGGTGTCCCTGTATGGTGGCCGGGTTGGTGTCTTGCCTACGATGTAGTTGCTGCTGCCTACTTAGCCGCGCTGATTTTTATTCGGAGGACTTCGCCTGCGGCTAACCATGCGCTGCGGCCGCCAGTTGCGTGAAGCGAGTATTATGCGAGACGGCTGAATCCCCATGCGACATTGAAAGGAATACCAATGAAAGCAATTGTATACACAAGATACGGACCTCCCGATGTTCTTCAGCCTCAGGAGGTTGAAACACCTGTTCCAAAAGACAATGAAGTACTCATAAGAATTCATGCCACCACCGTAACTGCTGGGGATGTGAGAATGCGAAGTTTCGCCTTCCCTGCCCTCGTATGGCCCTTAGTCCGAATCATGTATGGCATCAGAAAACCAAGGCATACGATCCTCGGGCATGAGTTCGCCGGGGAGATAGAATCAGTGGGAAAAGGAGTGAAGCAATTTAGGAGAAATGACCAGGTATTTGGATCTACTGGTCTTAGATCCGGCACGTATGCCGAGTACATATGTCTCCCCGAAGATGGAACGCTTGCGACAAAACCGCCCAGTATGACTTACGAGGAAGCCGCCGCTGTTCCTGTGGGTGGACTTACCGCCCTCTATTTTCTCAGGAAGGGCAATATCCATAGTGGGCAAAAGGTTCTTATCCATGGAGCGTCCGGAAGCGTTGGTACTTATGGCGTGCAAATCTCCAAGAGCTTGGGGGCGGAAGTCACCGGCGTTTGCAGCACGAAGAATTTGGAATTGGTAAAATCGCTGGGCGCCGACAAAGTGATTGACTATACCGAAGAGGACCCTACAAAAACGGGTACGCTTTATGATGTCATTTTTGATGCGGTTGGAAAAACCTCGTATTCACATTACAGGGAATCACTAACGCCAGAGGGTGTATATGTGACAGTGGCGAAGGGGGTCGTCAAGGAAAGAGCTGAAGATCTGGTTTTCCTGAGAGAGCTAATTGCGGCGGGAAAGTTGAAATCAGTCATTGATAGAAGATATGGGTTCGAGCAAATTTCTGAGGCTCACCACTACGTCGAAAGCGGGCATAAGATAGGAAATGTCGTTATCACTCTCAAGCCTAGCAACAACACTTGACAAGTTCGGCCACCTCGCATAACGCACAAGGCGACAATGCGGGGCGCGAAATTATCTATTTCTGCGACGTTGACTTACGCCACATTGCGCCCTGCTCCAGCGTTAACCGTGTTAGCGGGTGTGGCTTTCAAGGCGAAAGACGGCCTACCGATGAAGTACAGTTGTCAAGTATCCGAACCTTAAAATTGTAAAAAGAGGCGCTGGTAGAGGCTGAAAAAGAGACAGCTTGAACCAAACCGACCTCAAACCGGGGTTTGAGCGGTAACTTTTGGCTGGGACGGTTCAATATCAACGCCCCGCCAGGTTCAGGCTAGGTCGTGGTCGAAGGCGGCAAGCAGTAGGTGACAGTGCCGTAAGGCACGCGCTCCGTTTCCGCCCTAATTCCAGGCGATCTAACTGCTGGCGGGCAAATTCGCTGGCCTTGATGCCCATCGTGGTCTTGACCCGTAGTTGGCGACCCCAGCGGATGAAATAGCTTACTACGATTTTAAGCTATCCCTTGCCAGCGTAGGTATTATAAATGCGCCTCACTCTGCCAGCCCGCAATCGGCTGAACCGCAGGCGTTGGGCCGGGTCGTTGGAAACCAAGCTCGCTTTAATTACAAAGACGGTGAGTCTTTTTCTATCAACAATCCGTATTGTTGGCATCCTGTTGGCTTTCTATCAGGTGATTTTGCCCTGGACTGGGTATAATCAAATAAATTCATCGGGATAGGAGTAGCAAAGGTATTTGGTCCAGGGAGGATCGAATATGCCGGACAATACGATTTTCACCATTCGCGCCGATGCAAACGCGAAGACTTCAGCCGCGACGACGCAGAAATGGGGCGGACTTGCTTCCTTCCTGCTGGCGCCGGCTTTTATCGTGCCGTCGTTGATCTACCTTACAGGAAACTTGCGCGATGCCAGCGGGCCTTTGGCCTATAACCTGGCCGATTTCCTGTATGGGCCGGTGTGGGCCGCCAGCCTCGTCACGGCGGTCTTCGCGCTGCGCGAGCGCATGGGCGAGCGCGCGCCACGCCGGATGACCCTGGCCCTGCTGGCCGCTTTGCTTGCGGCCGGGGCGATGGTCAGCGTCGCTTTGATCCGGTCTGCCAACCGCCAATACCATTTGCTGCATCCCGAGCTGCACCTGGAAGGGTCCACGACGGTTCTCATCGTATGGACCACCCTCGTCGCGGGCGTGACGGCGACGGGGTGGCACTTTTTGGGCTGGTCGTTTGTGCTGCTCGGCTCGGCGGGTTGGACAAGCCGCCGCCTGCCCCGTGGGTTGAGCGGGCTGTACTGGATGGCAGGGATGGCCTCACTGTTCGTGTATCTGCTGCCGGAGCTGGAGGGGAACGTCGTGGTGCTGGGCGTGGCGGCGAGTATCTGGCAGGGCATCGTGCTGTGGAAGGCCGAGCCGGGAGAAACGTACACGTCTGAGAAAATCGCAAGCCAGACTGATCAGGCCTGAGTCCGGCGCTTTCGAATGGCCAGGGTGGTATTTTATCAGGCGATGAAAATGCTTCAACAACATCTCCCCAACCCCTGGAGCCGGTATGCAATAAACCTGAACGGCTCAATCATGACGAGCTTCCTGGTGCTGCTACTCATCATCATTTTGTCAGCTTGCGCCTCCAGCTCATTATCTGAACCCCCCATCGCCCTCGAACCGGGTCAGTTGGCAAAGGGGGAAGATGAGTTTGGAATATTCTACACGTATGTACCGACAACCGTCCCGGAGAAGCCGAACATCCTGGTGTTAATACACGGTACGCCTTCCGAAGATGAAACGGCTGAAACGAATGCGCAGTATTACCTTACCGCCTGGATTGATTTTGCCGAAAAGCATGGTTATATCCTCATCGCCCCAGCCTTTAACCAGGAGGATTTTAGCAGCCGTCGGGGCGACCATGCTCTGAGTGGCTATCGAGGATTGTTCGGACGGGAAATTAGTGCCGATGAATGGGTGTTGCGATTAGTCAAAGCCTATCAGTCGGCATTTGGAGCGGCGAACGAGCCATTCTATTTGTATGGACATTCGGCTGGGGGGCAATTTACGGGACGATTTCTGGTGACTCATCCTGAGTCTGTTAAGAAAGCGGTTATTACTGCTGCCGCCACCTATCCCCAACCCAATCCAGGCGTGGCCTGGCCATTTGGCATGGGCGAACTCCATACCGATATCGCCTGGGATGCCGATACAATCAAGCATGTGGACATTGTGCCCGATAGACAAAAATGGCTGGCAGCAACCCAAATTCCCCTGACAGTAATCGTTGGACTGAATGACACAGCAGAGTTACCTTCATCTCTGATTCCCGGTCAGAAGGGCAAGAATCGATGCACTATAGCTCGAAATTGGATACGAGATATGGCTGCATTTGCTGAAGCAAACGGACTGGAAAGTCGTTTCAAATTAGGGATAATCCCTGGCCGAGGTCATAGTATGGGCGGTCTCATTTCTTACAGCCAGGGCGCTTTGGTTTCCCAGTAGGGCCAATCAAGTTCTACCTCATGAAAAAATACGACCAACAAGACCAGCGATTGATGGCAGCTTGGGCGGCGGACTGTGTCGAAAGAGTGCTTCCGTTTTTTGAGAAAGCGTACCCGCAAGACGACCGACCCCGCCAAGCCATCGAAGCAGGCCGAACCTGGGTCCGCACCGGCGTGTTTAAGATGGCGGAGATACGCGGCGCTTCTCTGGCCGCGCATGCCGCCGCCCGCGCAGCGAAAGAAAATAAGGCGGCTTGTTTTGCGGCGCGGGCCGCAGGCCAAGCGGTGGCGACGGCGCATGTGCCCCAACATGCCTTCGGCGGTGCTTACTATGCGCTCAAAGCAATTGCAGCGGCTGACCCGGCTTTGGCTGAGGCTAACGTTGTCAAAGAACGTAATTGGCAAGCAGAGCAGATACCCAGACAGTTGAGGCAAGAATTTTTAAAGCGGGTCATCGTTCAAAAACGCGGCCACGGAATTTTCATTAAAGTCCAAAAAGACGCGGATTTTTAATCGGCAAGTTTGGGTCCTATCTTTGTGATGAAGGAGATACCAAAGTAATGACACAGCCAATCTTACAGACAACCCTTGTCGGCAGCCTGCCCAAGCCAGTCTGGCTGGCCGAAGCGGAAAAGCTTTGGGCGCCATGGAAGCTCGAAGGTGAGGCGCTGGCTGAAGGCAAGCGTGATGCGGTGCGGCTGGTCCTGCGTGACCAGGAGAACGCCGGCATTGATATCGTCAGCGATGGGGAGCAGACGCGCCGGCATTTTGTGACGACCTTCATCGAGCACCTTCAGGGCGTAGATTTTGGGCAAACCAGGAGGGTGCGCATCCGCGACCGCTATGACGCCGATGTGCCCGTTGTCGTTGGCCCGGTCGCGCGTCAACAACCGATCTATGTCGAGGATGCTCGCTTCCTGCGAGCGGAAACGACCCGCCCGGTGAAGTTTACCTTACCCGGGCCGCTGACCATGGTTGACACGCTCTATGACGACCACTACCGCAGCCGCGAGAAGCTGGCCTGGGAGTTCGCCAGGATCTTAAATGAGGAGGCGCGCGAGCTGGCGGCCGCGGGCGTGGATGTGATTCAGTTCGACGAGCCGGCCTTCAACGTCTTCTTCGACGAGGTTCGCGCCTGGGGGATCCAAACGCTCGAACGTGCTGCCGAGGGCCTCCCCTGCAAAACCGCCGTTCACATCTGCTACGGTTACGGCATCAAGGCGAATACTGACTGGAAGCAGACGCTCGGCGCCGAATGGCGGCAGTACGAAGAGACCTTTCCCCTGCTCCGGACGTCGAAGATTAACCAGGTCTCGCTCGAGTGCCACAACTCGCACGTGCCGATTGAGCTGATTGGACTGCTTGAGGGCAAGGATGTCTTGGTTGGCGCCATTGATGTGGCCACCGGCCGCGTTGAGACGCCGGAAGAAGTCGCGGCGACAATTCGCAGCGCGCTCAACTACGTAGCGCCGGAAAAGCTCTACCCATGCACGAACTGCGGCATGGTCCCGCTCACCCGCGAGGTCGCCCGCCGCAAGCTGCGGGCGCTGACGGCCGGCGCGGCGCTGGTCCAGAAAGAGTTAGTCGCCAATTAATAGGAGTTACGCGGTGAGCCTGAGTATGTCATTTCGACTGGAGCGGAGCGGAGGGAGAAATCCCTAATGCCTCATCTTGCAAGAGCCGGTTTGAGGGATTTCTCGCTCCTTCGTCGCTCGAAATGACATGACTGCGTAACTTCTGTAATTAAGAGACGGTTGAACTGAACGTTTTTTATCGCTATCCGATGCTAGGGTCTGTTGACCTTTGCCGATTTCGCTGCTTCGATACGCCCTAACGGGCACTCAGCATGCAAAATCGGCCCCAAAAACGCATGCTGAGTAGGCCGAGCGAAGCGAGTGCCGTATCGAAGCGGCGTTCTTGGGGTAACCAGGTGAAATATCAACAGATGCTAACCCCTCTCACCTCACGCAGGGCCTCCAACTGGTCCTGCAGGCGGCGGACTTCCTCGTCAACGCCGGCCAGGAAACGCCCGTAATCGGCCACATAGCTGACGGATTGGCCGGCCAGGATCTGGGAATAGACCGTGCTGAGCAGGGCCAGGGTGTGTTCGATTTGAACTTCAGCCTGGCCCATGCTGGCCTCCAGGCCTTGCAGCAAAACAAGCTGGCTGCGGCGGTTGGCCAGAGTGTGCTCCACTTGAGCGCGGAGGGCGGTATCGCTGGTGCGGGCCAGTTGAGCTTCCAAAGCAGCCACGGCCAGGGGCACAGCGGCCAGTTCCTGGCGAATGAAGTCATCACGCCGCAACACCGCCAGCCGCTGGACCAGGTCTTGAATGGTCTCCACCCAGGCGTCAACCTGGGCAGCCAGCGGCGGCCCGTAGCCGGAATGGTTTCTGTTCGGGCTGTGCTTAAGCGCCTGATTAATCCGGGCCTGATAGCGCCGCGCCTGGGCCAGCCAGCGCTGGGGCTGCTCTTCTTCCCCGGCCCCTCCTTGATCTTCGGTAAAAACCTGCCAGACCAGGCCCATGCCCCAAACCAGGGCGACGAGCGCGGTCAGCCACCAGCCCAGGTGGAGGAAATAGGTCAGCCCGGCCAGGCAGGAAACGCTGGCGACATACCAGATGGGTTGGAATAAAAATCCAATCCATCTCAAACAGGAGTCTTCCATAATACCTAACCCGAACAAACAGGAATTTTCGCCACGAATTACACGAATTCTCACCATATAATTTTATTTAGTTTCATCACGCTCAACGCTCCAACAAGGGCTGGGGCGGCGATCCGGCATCTTCGGGAATGGGCAGGCCGCCGGGCAGGCGGCGCAGGGTGCTGCACTGGACGGTTGTGGCTCTATCCCAGGAATGGGCCGGGTTCAGCGGCGGCTCTTTGAGCCAGCGTTTAGCCCCATTCTCCAGGGCATAGATCGTGGGGCTGTTGGGGCAGCGCAGCAGGCGGCGGATCGGCTGGCCCTGTCCCAACTGTTCCAGCAAGCTGTCCTCAACCTGGACAACGTGCTCCAGGCGGAAGCGCCCGTCGAACGCCTCCGGGCTGCTGAACGGGCGCAGTTTGTAATCTTCCACCAAGTATATCTGCGGGCCGCTGCCCTTGAGCGTCAGGCCATCGTGGATGACCAGGGCTGACGACTGGGGAACCAGTTGGGCCAGGCCGTTGCGGTAATTGCCCAGCGGAATATTGACCAGCACCAGCAGGACCACCAGCACGATCACGATCTGGGCCAAGCTGCGGCCCATGTGCAGGCCGGGTTGGGCTGGCGGGGAGAGTTCAGTTGGCTCAGTCATAGGCGGCTCCTTACTTGACAATGATAAAACCCAGAATTTCGCCGATACTGGCTAAAATGTCGGTGTAGAAATTGCCGCCAAACTGGCGGATCAACTCAAAGGGTGAGCCGGGATAGCCCACGTAAGGCCGCAGCGTCCAGGCCATCTGGCTGCCGACAAAGCTATAAAGCGCCAGCCAGAGCGCAAACATAAACCGCCCGTTTTTCATGGGGTGTCCCGTCGTGCAGGCTGAGACGACCTGCACACCTCGGCTCAGGCAGCCTGCGCCGCTGCTGCCGGCAATGACAAAAAAGAGGACATTGAGCAGCTTGAAAAACTGGTACGAGTCGGGCGCAGTCAGGATGAAGAAGAGCGTAATGGGAGCGAAGCTGAGCAGCAGCACCGCTGTCACCTTGATCGCCGCCAGCACCAGCATGACGCTCTGGCTCAGGCGCTGGTTGGCCCCAAAGAGGATGTTGAAGAGGTAGAGCGCCGGGGCGCAGATCAGCAGCGTCGCCAGGAAGAGTAGCGGCAGCTTGGCCGCGGAGCTGAGGCTCTGCCCCAGGCTGTGGGTCGAGCCTAACAGCCCGCCGTAGAGGGCCAGGCAGGCCAGGCTGCCCAGCAGCATCACCCGCATTTTCTCCCGCAAACCGCTCCCCCGGCCAATCTCACCGAAGAATTGGTCCGGGTCGCGCAGCAGGTGGTCAATGAGGGCCAGCTCCTTGAGTCCGGCCCGACTGGGGCCGGCAGGCTGCCTGAGAAAGACTTTTGGCTGGATCACCCGGCTCTCCCTACATCACCACAAAGAACCCCAGCAGCTCGCCGATGCTCCTGAAGATATCGGCGTAAAAATTGCCGCCGAGCGCGCGAATGAGTTCAAAGCGGGCGCCGGGATAGCCGACAAAAGGCCGCAGGGTCCAGGCCATCTGGCTGCCGACAAAAGCATACAGCAGAATCCACGCGCCTAACACCAGCCGCCGCCCGCGGTGGCCCCGCTCCTGGTCGGAGGTCGCCACAACCCGCGTGCCCTGTACCAAAAACAACATCCCGACAATGGCCGCCACGGTAAAGAAAAAGACATTGAGCAGCTTAAAAAACTGGTAGCCGCTGGTGGTCAGCATAAAGAACAGGGTGATCGAGGCAAAGCTGAGCAGCAGCACCGCCATCACCGTGATCGCCGACAGGACCAGGGCGATGCTTTGGTTGAGGCGTTGGTTGGAGCCGAAGAGGATGCTGAAGACGTAGAGCGTCGGCAGGCAGACCAGCATGGTTGCCAGAAAGAGGAGAGGCAGCTTGACCGCCGAACTGAGCGCCTGGACCAGGCTGTGGGTCGAACCCAGCACCGCCCCATAAACGGCCAGGAAAGCCATGCTTGAGACCAGCATAGCCCGGATCTTCTCCGGCACACCTACACCGGCGCGAATCTCCTCGAAGAAAGGCTGGCGCTGGCGCAGGATCGTTTCCACCACGGCAAAATCCTGGCCGAGTCCGCCGGACCATTGGCCGATTTGTTTTTGGCTAAGACTTTTGTTGCTGTAAAGGCTCATGAGAAGACCTCCATAGGTGACGGCCGACGGCGGATCGCCGGCCGCCACAAGCTGCCTTCTGGCAGCGGTCTGTGGTCAGTGGTCGGCGGTCGCCTTAGACCCGGCTGATTATTTACCTTGAGTTTACCATGCTTCCACTCCGAAGAGTGGCAGCCGCGCTCCGAAATTGACTCCGGAGATGGCGCGAGGCAAGGGTGTATTTCACTTTTGGGGCAGATTTTTTAATCACGCCTGGAACTAACCACCGAGGACGCCGAGACCGCTGAGTTTTTTCTTTGAATTTCTCTGCGTGCTTGGCGTTCTCTGCAGTGAATAATTTTTCGCCCCCAAATTGAAATGCTGTTGAGGCAAGCTGAACGTGACGCAAAATCTGAACGGTGATACAATCAACTAGAGAGTACTTAACAGAGGGAGCAAGCTATGACCCAAACAAGCAACTCATCACCTACCCGCTCACGACAAGAAAAAATATTGACGATCGGCCTGATCGTGGTGGGCCTTATTTTGATCCTCTTCTTTGGCTTTCGGGCAGGGCGCTCCTTGCTTCGCCTCCAATTGACGAGCCTGGAACCGGGGGTCACCGATGTTGCGCTTATCCGCGGCTGGATGACCGTCCCTTACATTGCCACTGCCTATGGCGTGCCAGAGGAATATATCTTTGAGCAAATCGGCGTGCCCCAGGAAGGAAATCAAAAGAAGGCCCTGCGCCGCTTGAATATGGACTATTTTGGCGGCGAGCCTGAAGCCGTGCTCAAAGCCGTTCAGAAAGCTATCCAACAATACCAGGCTGAACATCCCCGTCCCACCGAGGCGAAGAATGACTGATTTCGACCTGACCGAGTTTTTTCTGACCGGGATGCTGACCTATGGCCCGCCCGCACTGGGGCTGGCCCTGTTCATCGGGGCGCTGGGGCTGCCGATACCGGGCACGCTCCTTGTGTTGGCCGCTGGGGCCTTTGTGCGACAGGGAGTAATAGGTTTATTCAGCACTTCGGGGCTGGGGCTGTTAGGCGCTGTCCTGGGTGATAGCGCCAGTTACACCATCGGCTACTTTGCCAAAGGCTGGGTGCAGCGTCGTTTTGGGCAATCGTCGGTTTGGCAAAAGGCCCAGGATACGTTTGAACGGCGTGGGGGGATAGCCATTTATTTAACCCGCTTTTTGCTCACGCCTCTGGCGGTGCCCACCAATCTTATTGCCGGGGGCAGCGGGTACCCGTTCTGGAAATTTTTTGTCTACACTTTAGCCGGTGAATTCACCTGGATTGTACTCTACGGGGGTCTGGGTTACGCTTTTGGCAGCCAGTGGGAAGCCATCAACCAGTTCATCAGCGATTTCAGCGGCCTGCTGGTGGGGATAGTCGCTCTGGGAGCCGGAATTTATTTCCTGGTTCGCCGCCAACGCCAGAGCCAGCTTAGCACAGAACCTTTTTAAAAAGCAGCGCTTTGGTTAACCGATAACTGCTGGCGTTTTCCACAGCCGGGTTGGGTAACTAGCTGGCCGCCTCAAACCAGCGCCGGATCAACTCCACTTGAAAACGATAGCTCCCCTTGACCGCCTCAATTAAATCGCGCCGCAATAACAGGGCCAGGGCGTAGTCAAGGTCAGTAGCGGGGCCGGCGAGGCGGGCCAGCTCCTCCCGGCTTACCACGACCCCTTCGCCCTGCCGGGCCAGGCCGCACAGGAGCGCCAATGCGGCTGCATCGAGCTGATTCTGCTGGATGTCACCGAAGAAGAACGCGCCGCTGGCCAGCACGCGCGGCACAGCCGCCTCGATATCCGCCAGGCAGGCCAGCCGGCGCACCGCCGCCTCTTGCTCATTTTTCAGAGTCACCAACTCGTAGCAGAACAACTGTGTCAGGGCCGGATGGCCGCGGGTCAGGTCCAGCACCCGCTGGCTGGCCTCCGGCTCGTAGCGCAGGGCAAAGTGCGGGCTGGGGCGTTCGACGAGCTGGCGGGCTTCGTCTGGCTCCAAATAGCCAATTTTGACCACCTGGACATTGATCAAGTAGCTGGCCCAGTTTTGAAACTCTTCGAGGGAATGAGAGCCGGCCAGCATCACCTTGAAGTGCGGCCGGTGCTGGATCATGTGGCGCAGCAAGCTCAAAACATCGGCTATGTCGAAGCGGCCCTTGTGCAGCACGCTGTCCAGCATTTCAAATTCGTCCAGCGCCAGCAGGGCGATGCTGTACCCCTCCGTCTCCAGCGTCCGCTCAACCTCATCCAGCCACTCATTAAAGCAGGTGAAAGGATTGGCCGCCAGATCCTCGCGGCTCAAGGCCGGCAGCCTGAGGCTGCGCTGTTTTTGTCCCGACCGGCTCATCTCGGCGGCCAGGTTATAGAGGAAGTCGGGATAGTCGCTGGCCAGGGCGATGCGCTGCCCGTCCACAAAGAGCGGGATCATCGTGCTGGGCAGGAGCCGGCCCAGGTTGCGCAGCAGCGAGGTTTTACCCATGCGCCGCTGGCCGTAAAGCAGCAGCGGCGGGCGGCGGCGATCCAGCAGAAGCTGCTCGATACGGGCGACGATGTCGGTCCGCCCGACAAAAATGTCTTGCTGCTCCGTCAGCGGCACGCCGACCACATAGGGGTTGTCAAGTTCCTGGCTGCGCTCGACCGCTTCGGCCAGTCCGCGCCCGTGGTCGCCGACAAGCCGCTGCCAGCCATCGGCAAGCGGATAAAAACGCGCCGCGTAAGGCTCGCTGCTGGCGGTCAGTTCGCGCAGCAGGCTGTTCAGCCGATCCTCAATTGGACTGAGGGCCAGGCGCTGGTGGTAGGCTGTCGCCTGGCTAAGCGCGGCTTCGACATCCTGGCTTAACCGGCTAAAGTGGCGCAGCAGCGCGCTGGCAGGACCGGTCAATGCGCCGGAGGCCAGGTGATGATGAACCTGACCGACTGCCGTGATGTCTTGAGCGCTTTCCAGGCGGCGGGCTTCCAGCTCAATTTGCACCGCCTGGGCGGCCCAATGCTGGCGGCTTTGGCTAAGATACGCCAGCGCCGCCTGTCCTTCAGCCGGGCTGCGCGCAATAACCAGAAGCAAGTGCTCGTCCAGGCCCGCCAGCGGCAGGCGCTGCCCCTCGTCCCAGAAAGCTGAGTGCCAGCGCAGCAGACTGCTGTCTCCGGCGCGGCGCTCGTCGAGGCGGAAAAGAATAAGGTTCCAGGCCCCCATGAAGGGATAAAGGAGGACAGGCCGCCACCAGGCCCAGGTGAAACCCAGGACAATGCCTCCCAATCCCAGCGGTAAAGCCGGCCAGAGGGGAACTTCGTTCCGAAAGATATGCCGGCCCCAACTGCCCAGCGCCCCGGCCCAGGCTCCGGCTCCCGGCCCGGCAATTTGGGCCGCCAGCACATAGGGCAGCGTCACCGTAACCCCAAACGAAGTCCCAAATAACAGCCCGGCGGCCAGGCCTCCTAGCGCGTCAGCAATATTGCTGTTCACGCCAAGGGCAGCCAGGCCATAAGCCAGACTGACGCCCAACCCGCCAATCAGACCGGCGGCGACCCCTCGCCGCCAGCCCAGGGCCAGACCAAACGATGCCCCTACAACAATGGCGCGGGCCAGCCAATAGCCTGGTTCCGCCGGTAAACCAACCGTTAAGCCTGCCAGGGCAGTTAAACCAGAACGGGCCCCTTCGATGGCGATCACTCCGATCAAGACGCCGATCACAATCCCGCCCACCTGAGTTCGCCTCGCCCCACCCCTCGGTGCGACAGCGGGAATTGGCAGCGATGGCGGGCCAGCCGGCCTCAAGACGGCCAGATGGCTCGTGATGCTGCCCATGACGCCCAACGCGATCCCAATCACCAGCGGGACCACCAGGGCATCGTCTTCTGCCCAACTGGCGATAATACCCACCGCTATCCCGACCCCGACGCTGCTAACCATCCCGGCAGCGACACTCACCACTGCGCCGACCATCAACACCAGCGTAACCGTGATAGCAAGGACATAGGCCACCGGCCCCACTGCCAACCCAATTGATCCACTCTGCCTCCACAGAATTAGGCCGACCGGTAGTCCGGCCAGCAGCGGTAAAATGAGACAGACCTGGAGCAGAAGCCGGCGGAAAAGCGGCAGCCGCCACCGGGCGCGACCCACCTCAGCCAGGGTGAAATCAGGTCGGAGGGTAGGGTCGAGCCGGGCGAGGTGATGGCCCCAGGCCGCCGGGTGGAACAACAGCCAGAAGAGCAGGTGCAGGCTGCCCAGGATCAGGTTGGGATGTAATGCGGGTGCATCGGTGAACGCATTTTTCAACATGCGGCCTCTAACAGGTACTGAAAAGGCGCGATCCGGCTCAAACCCTCGGCCCGCCAGGCTGGACCGGCTTGGCCTTCTTCCAGAGCGGTCAGGCAGGTGTCGCCCAGGATTTGCAGCAGCACCGGCCAGCGCCCGCTCTGGGCCAGCATCCACTCGACATCGGCTGGGGCAAAAGGTTTGGGCGAACTGGCGAGCAATTCCCGCGCTTCCGCTTCGCCGAAAGGCCCCAGGTTCAGGGTGTGGCCGAAAATATTGAAGAAGGGGGAGGGCTTGCCGTGTTCGTGAGCCAGGAGCGCAGGCGCCTCGTGGGCGGTCAGCAGAAAGCCCAGCTTGCCCTCAGTATAATTACTCAGCGAGCGCAGGCTCCACCAAAACTGCTGGTCTAACTCCGGCGAGGCCAGCCCGGCCCCGATTTCGTCCATCAGGATCAGCGCCGGGTTCTGGAGATATTGGCCCACCGTATCCAAAAAGTTACTGAGGCGGCACGGCTCCGGCACGGGCAGATCGAGGCTGGCCAGCAGGTAGCGCAGCAAACGCTCCGGCTGGCCCATGCGGGCGTCCTGAAAATCCACCAGCACCCAGCGATACCGTTCCGGCTGAGGCAGCCAGTCGGTCCGCTGCCCCGGGCGCAACTGGCCGGGAGCGGCGTTGGTAATTTGCTGGAGATACTGTAACAGGGAGGTCTTGCCGCTGCGGGGTAGACCAATCACGGCGACATTTTGCAGGGGGAAACGTTTCCATAAGCCGAAAATGCGCTTCAATTCCTGTTCGCGGCCAAAGAACTGGCGGGGGTGGGTAATGGGCGGACCGACCACAAACGGCGCGAATTCCTGGCGCGGGGGGTAGAGTTCGTTCGTCAGGGTAGCCGGCTGGGGATGCCCGGCGCTGGTCAGGAGTTGTTTCAACGCCTCTGGAGTCAGCCCGTTCCGTTTGACCAGTTCGCGGGCCAGGGCTTCGAGGTCTTCCAGGGTGGCGGGGATGTTGCCCTTGCGCCAATACTCGATGCAGGAGCCGCCTTCTCGACCCAGGGCATAGCCTAACTCATCCTGCACCAGGCGGATGGTCTTTTTGGCGACCTTCGTCTCCCGAATGCGGATCGTATGCACCGCTTCGGTCAGTAACCGGGCAAACTCCTGCGCTGAACCGGCCATGCTCGCTCCCTAACACAACACTGACACCCCTTATCGTATCATAGGGAGATGGGTCCGTCAACTGCTTTTGAGGGCTGGAGGTATTTCAATTTGGAGCGAATAATTCAAATGGGTAGAAAACACGAACCACGAAAGGGCGAAGTTGATAGAAAGGCACGAAAAAATTATAGAAGGTGCTGAAAAGAAACCTTTTCGTGCGTTTTTCACTTTCGTGAGGTTCGTGTTTCTAAACCTGCCCCAAAATGAAATGCACTCATTACCAGTCCAACTCTGGCCTGATTCACCCCCGGTGTGTTATAATCCTGCCTTCCAGTCATAGATGGTTTACCCGAATGGATACGACTCAAGTGGACCTAACCCTGACCACCCCCGCGCTGCTCTTCCCGGCGATTTCGCTGCTGCTGTTAGCCTACACCAGCCGCTTCTTGACCCTGGCTAACCTGATGCGCGACCTGTACGCCCGCTACAAAGCCCAGCCTGACCCCAAAATCAAAGGTCAGTTGGCCAATCTGCGCTACCGCATTGGCATCATCCGCAACATGCAAATCTTTGGCGTCTCCAGCTTTTTTGGCTGTGTCCTGTGCATGTTTGTCCTCTTCGCCGGGCAGGTGCTCCTGGGCAAGTGGATTTTCGGCGGCAGCCTGATCCTCCTGCTTATTTCTTTGGCCCTATCATTACGCGAAATTCAAGTCTCCATTGACGCCTTGACCCTGCAAATTCACGATTTGGACGAGATTGAACCTGTTTGAGTAGAGTAACTCAAGATTTGAAACAACCAAGTGATAATGCGTGATGCGTAGTTCGTAAATATGACCTTACGCATCACGCATTACGAAGAACAGTGATTTATTTTTCTAGAACTACCTGACGGGGAGAAAAACAATGACCACTTCACTCTCAGACAAAGTTTTATTCGCCACGGGCGCGGCGCGCGGCCTGGCCAAAGCCATTGTCGTCCGCTTTCTGCGGGACGGAGCCAATGTCCTCGCCTTCGACTCCAACGCCGAAAACCTGACCGGCGCGGTGCAGGAGTGGGCCGCGGGCGAGCGGGTCATCTCCTGGAGCGGAGATGTGCGCCGCCGGGCCGACATCCAGGCGGCCATAGAAGCGGCCGTCGAACGGTGGGGCCGGATTGATGTCCTGGCGAATGTGGCCGGCATCGCCCGCGAAGACCACTTCCTGGACATCGAACCGGAGGATTGGCAGCGCATCATTGACGTCAACCTGACCGGCGTCTTCAACGTGGCCCAGTTGGTTGCCCGGCAGATGGCGCGGCAGCCTGGCGGGGGGGTTATCATCAACATGGCCAGCAAAAACGGCATCGCCGCCGAGGTGAAATACGCCCACTACAACGCCAGCAAGGCCGGGGTCATCCTGCTGACCAAAACGATGGCCCTGGACCTGGCCGATAACAACATCCGCGTCAATGCCGTTGCGCCGGGTTACATTCTGACCCCGATGGCGGCTGAGATTGACCCGCCTGATTTTATGGAGTTCTACCAGGAGCGGCTGATCCCGCTGAACCGCCTGGGCAGCCCCGAGGACGTGGCCGGCGCCTTTGCCTTCCTGGCCGGCGACGATGCCAAATTCATGACCGGCCACACCCTGGTCATTGACGGCGGCCAGACCTGCGGCGATGGCCGCAAGCTGAATGCCTATCCCGTGGCCGAGGACCGGTGAGCCGCCCCAAACCGCTCCGCAGCGCGGAATGGTTCGCCCGAAACGACGAGATGGGTCTGCGCCACCGGGCGGTGCTCGGCGCGATTGGCTACGATATGGACCGCATTGCCGGCCGGCCCATCATCGGCATTTGCAATCCCGCCAGCGACTTCAACCAGTGCGAGATTGGCTTCCGCGAGCTGATCCCGGCGATCAAACGCGGGGTCAGCGAGGCGGGCGGCATCCCCCTGGAATTTCCCAGCATGACTCTGGGCGCCGATTTACTCAAACCGGCGGACATGCTCTACCGCAATCTCGTCGCCATGGAGGTCGAGGAGACGCTGCGCGGCTATCCGGTAGACGGCGTGGTGCTGCTGTGCAACTGCGACAAGACCACCCCGGCCCAACTCATGGCCGCCGCCAGCGCCGATATTCCGGCCCTCCAATTCTCGGCAGGACCAAAAGCGGTCAGCTATTTTCGCGGCCAGCCCATCAGCAGTGGCACCGATTTGTGGAAGTTTTGGGATGAGTACCGCATCGGGGCGATGGACGAGCAGGAGTGGCAGCAGTTCGAGGCATGTATCGCCTGCTCCTGGGGGGCGTGCAATGAGGTCGGCACCACCTCGACCATGACCGCCCTCTCCGAAGCCCTCGGCATGATGCTGCCCGGTTCCAGCAGTATTCCCGCCCAGGACAGCCGCCGCCTGGTCGCCGCCGGAGCCGTAGGCCGGCGCATCGTCGAGATGGTCCACGAAGATTTGCGCCCCAGCGCCATCCTGACCCAGGCTGCCTTCGAGAACGCCATCCGCGTCTGCGCGGCGCTGGGCGGGTCAACCAATGCCATCATTCACCTGACTGCCATCGCCGGCCGGCGGCGGATTCACCTGCCGCTGGCCCTGTTTGATGAGCTGTTCGCCGCCACACCGCTCCTGGCCGACCTCAAACCTTCGGGCCGTTATCTGCTGGAGCATTTTTACCTGGCCGGCGGCCTGCCGGCCCTGCTCAAACAGCTTGCCCCGCTGCTGCACCTGGACTGCCTGACCGTTTCCGGGCAGGCGGCTGAACAGAATATTGCTGCGGCCCGCTGTTACGAACCGAAGGTCATCCGTCCCCTCGACAACCCACTCGATTCAGGCGGGGCCTTGGCCGCGCTGACCGGCAACCTCATTCCAGCCGGGGCCATTATCAAAGCCTCAGCGGCCAGCCCGGCCCTGCTCAGCCATACCGGCCCGGCGCTGGTTTTCGACAGCTACGAAGAAATGCTCCAGCGGATTGACAGTGACGAACTGGAGGTGACAGCGGAGAGTGTCCTTATCTTGCGCAATGCCGGGCCATGCGGCGTGCCGGGGATGCCGGAATGGGGCCAGATTCCTCTGCCCCGCAAGCTGCTCCGGCAGGGCGTGCGGGATATGGTCCGCCTCAGCGACGCCCGCATGAGCGGCACGAGCTACGGGACCGTCATCTTGCACGCCGCGCCCGAGGCGGCCGTCGGCGGCCCTTTGGCCGTTGTGCGCAGCGGCGACCTCATCCGCCTGGATATCGCCGGGCGGCGGTTGGATGTGTTGATCTCGGAAGAGGAAATACAAACCCGCCTGGCGCAGTGGTCGCCCCAACCCCGCCAGCATCTGCGCGGCTATCCCCGGCTCTACATTGACCACGTCCTGCAGGCCCATGAGGGCTGTGATTTCGACTTTCTCCGCCCGGATTCAGATGAAGCGCTGCGTTTTGTCTTGCCTCAGGTGGGCCGGTCCTGAGTGAAGTGTAGGACAAGTTGACAACTTGTCCTACAGGCCCCTGGAGATCAGCCAACATCTGTAAATTCGGTCCGGCTGATAATCTCGTCCTGCAGCATTTTATCCAATTCGGTGAAGTAGGCGCTGTAACCGGCGACCCGCACCACCAGGGAGCGGTATTCTTCGGGGTGGGCCTGGGCCTGCCGCAGCGTTTCCGCCGAAACCACGTTGAACTGGACGTGGGGGATGTGCAGCTTGCCGAAGCCGCGCAGAAGCGTGACAAACTTTTTGAGCGCCGCCGGCCCGGCAAAAAATGAGGGCTGAAACTTCATATTGAGAAGCGTGCCGTTCGAGGCCAGTTGGAGGTTGATCTTGCCGACCGAGTTGAGCGCCGCCGTCGCGCCCCGCCGGTCCCGCCCCGCCGAGGGCGACAGCCCTCCATCGGCCAGCGGTGTCCCGGCGCGGCGGCCGTCGGGCGTAGCCCCGACATTCGCGCCCATCGGCACATGGGCCGAGACCGTATAAAAGCCCGGCTGGTAGACGCCGCCACGAATCGTCGGGTGCTGGCCGACCAACTCACTGTAGCGATTACCCCACTTATGGGCGTACTGGTCCACCCGGTCGTCGTCATTGCCATACTTGGGCACGCGGTTGATGAGCCGCTGGCGCAGCACCTCGCGCCCGGCAAAATCTTCTTTGAGCGCGGCCAGTAGGTCCGCCGCCGTGAGCCACTTGTCGTCAAAAACGGCCTGGCGCAGCGCGGCCAGACTGTCGGCTACATTGGCCAGCTGCACCCCCTGGACCCCGGAAAAATTGTAATGCGCCCCTCCGGCGGTCACATCCAACCCGCGTTCGAGACAATCCGAGATGACCAGGGATAAAAACGGGGAAGGGTAAATTTCAGCGTGGATGGCATCTACGATGTTGCAGCCTTTGACCATGAGCCGGACAAAATGGGCCAACTGCTGTTCGTAGGCTGCTTCCAGTTCGGCGAAGCTGCTCATCCGGTCGAGGGACGGGGTTGCCAGGCCAACCTGCTCCCCAGTTTGCGGGTCTTTGCCGCCGAAGAGGGTCAGTTCCAACACGCGGGTCAAGTTGAACATGGCCGCATCGCTCCAGCCCAGCGCCTTGCCGGGCGTGGACAGTTCGACGCACCCGACGACAGCATAGTTGAGCGCATCGGCGGGAGCGACACCCCGGTTCAATTGAGCCGGGATAATGACCTCGTCGTTGAAAACCTGCGGCATGCCGCTGCCCCGGCCAATGACAAAAGCCGCCGCCTGCAAAAACGCTTCCGGGCTGTTTTGGTGGAGGCGGATGGACAGGTTGGGTTGGGTCAGCCCCAGGTCAGCCTGGGCGCGCAGAGCCATGTAACTGAGGAGGGTGGTGGCGTCGCCGCCGCCGGGCCGCTGCCCGCCCAGGACAATATTGAAGCCGATGGGAAAACCGGCAAAGTAGCGGGCGCTTTTGCTGCTGCGCAGTAAGACCACCTCGCTGAATTTGAGCCACAGGTATTCCAGCAGCTCCTGGGCCTGCGGCAGCGTCAGCCGGCCCGAGGCCAAATCACGTTCCAGGTAGGGCAGCATATACTGGTCAAAGCGGCCCGGCGAGAAGCTGCTGGCGTTCGACTCGATTTGCAGAAGCACAAAGAGGAACCAGACCGCCTGCAGCGCCTCCCGGAAATCACGCGCCGGATGTTCCGCCAGCCAGTCGCAAACTTCGGCAATCTGGGCCAATTCTTGCCGCCGCGCCGCTTCGGGGCAGGTTTCGGCCAGTTGCCGGGCCAGGCCGGCGTAGCGCTGCATCAACTCTTGCGCCGCTTGCAAAGCAATCAGGCTGGCTTCGTAAAAGATTTGCTGCGCTTCTGTCTGAACCTCAGGCCGCTGCCGGGTTGCCAGCACTTTCTGGCGCAGGCCGCAGATACCCAGGTGCAGCCAGATCTCGACGTCCGGCAGGATATGGCCCTGGGCGTGGTCGGTCTGATTTAAGGAGAAGGCTTTCCCCCGAACAGCCCGCCCCACACCCTCAGGAATACGCGCGGCAACAATATCTTCCAGCGTCTGGCCGCGCCAGTAAGGAAAGATCTCGGCCCGCAGTTCTTTGATTTGGTCCGTGTTGATCTGAAATCTGTCCTGGGGGCGGGTCGGCAGAATCTCCAGTTCTCGATCCACCCACTCGACCGCGCCCTCCGGGGCAATGACGCCCATGCGCGGCCCCACCGAGCGATTGCCGACAATCAGCTCGTCGGGATGGATGGCCAGGCTCATCGAGCGAACGAGGTGCAGCAACATTTTAGCCCGGCGGAGGGCGATGGGCTGGCCCTCCGTAGCCCGATAACTTTCCGTAGCGAAACGGGCGCGCTCTACATCAATCCAGCGCTCGGTTTCAAACAGCCGCCTTTTGAGCCGCGCCGCCCGCTCGGAGGGCCGGGTGGTTTCCCACTCGGCCGGGGGAAAGGCGCAAATGGGATCAAGCTGTTGGCTCACCGGCGGCCTTCTTCCAACAGGGCCTGGCGAGCCAGCCAGCCGCAGCCTAAAATGGGGCCGTCGTCGCCCAGGCCGGCCGGGGCAATCCGCACTTTTTCGGCCACGGATTGAAAACAGTAATTGGGCACGGCCCGGCGGGCCGGCTCCAGGAATAAAGCGCCGGCTTTGGCGACACTGCTGCCAATCACGTACAGGTCAATATCCAAGATCATCGCCAGCGAGGCGACGGTAATCCCCAGCGCCTCCCCGGCCTGGGTCATGACCTGTCGGGCCAATTCGTCACCCTGTGTGGCTAACTGCGCCACCAACTCGCCGGTGACAGGCTGGCTGGGCGGCGGTTGTTGGGTCTGGGCCAGCAGCCGCTCATAGCGCCGCACCAGGAAGGGGCCGGACATGAACGACTCGACATTACCGTTAATCCCGGAGCTGCCTTTTTCGCCATCGCGGTCAATGGTAATGTGGCCGACTTCGCCAGCCGAGTTGTGCAGGCCGCGATAAAGCTGTCCCTCAATAATAATGGCCGCCCCCACGCCCGTCCCGACCACAATATAGACCATGCTCCGCTCGCCCCGGCCCACGCCGTAGTAATACTCGCCCAGGGCTGAAGCTTTGGCATCGTGCTCCAGCCGCACCGGCATGTTCAGCCGCTCGGCCAGCATCTGCCGCAGCGGGACATTGCGCCAGCCGGTCAGGTTAGGCGGATCAATGATCATGCCCGCTTCGTGGTCAATTGGGCCGGGGCTGCAAATACCAACCGCCGCGATTTGTTGGCCCGACGGCAGCGCCTGGGCCAGTTCGGCGATACTTTGGGCGGTGCGTTCAACCGCCACCTGGGGACCCTCCAGAACTTGGGTGGGAATGCGGCAGTGGGCGACAATGCGATCAGAAGGGTCAATGAGGCCCAGGGCGATCTTGGTCGCACCCAAATCTATCCCGACGACCCAATCATTCATGGTACACCTCGGCTACATCCACCCAGCGGCCCTCAGATGAAGCGCGAGCGGCGGCTTCCATGACCGCCTGAATTTTCAGTCCATCGGCCATGGAGGGCGCCGCCGGGGTATCCTCGGCCACCGCTTTTAGAAACTGGTACTGACACTCGGCGTGGCAGCGCACAAAGCCGGGAGCCATGGTCCAATCGGGTGATTTTTGACCGGCATAGCGCTGGGCCGCTTCGATCTTGCGGAAGCCGCGCAGTCCGCCGAAGGGCTGGTCCGGCTCGCGCACGTCGTACACTTCCAGAAAGCTGGGATCGGCCAGGCTGAAACGAATCGCGCCCCGGTCGCCAAAAATCTCGATTTGCAGATCATTGGTCGCGCCGGTGCCCATCCGCGAGGCTTCGATCAAGCCCAGCGTGCCGTCGGCCAGACGGACATGCAGCAGGGCCAAATCGTCCACATCTACCTCTCCCTTCTCCACCGATCCGGCGGCGAGGGGCCGCGCCTTGATCAGTGTTTCCAGCGTGGCCTGCACCGAGCTAAAATCGCCCAGCAAAAAGTAAATCAGGTCCAGCACGTGCGCGCCCAGGTCGAACAGCGCTCCCCCACCCGAAACCTCTTTGCGCAGCCGCCAGGAGAGTGGTTTGTTGGGATCAATGTAACTGGCGCGATGGTAGCGCCCACGGAATGAAAAGACCCGGCCCACAAATCCGGCTTCGATCAACTGGCGGGCGCGGCTGATGGCCGGAAAGAAGCGAAAGTTGAAGGTCATCTGGGTTTTAACCCCGGCTTTTTCCACCACCTCGACCATACGCTGCCCCTCGGCCACGCTCATAGCCAGCGGCTTCTCGCAGTAGATGTGCTTGCCGGACGCCGCAGCGGCCAGCACGATTTCTTCGTGGCGGTAATTGGGGGCGCAGCAGTCAACGGCATGCACATCCGGGCGGGCCAGGAGTTCGCGGTAATCTGCTGTCCAAACCTCACAGCCAATTTCGCGGGCCGCGGCCTGCGCCGTTTCCGGGCGGCTGGTCGCCACGCCGACAATCTCGAAGCTGTCGGCGGGCAGGCCGTAGTGAAAGGGGATGTCCCGGTAAGCCATAGCGTGAACCCGGCCAATGCCGCCATAGCCAATCATAGCAATGCCAACTTTTTTCATTCGTGTTTACCTCGTTGCCCAATAATCAATGACCAGCGCCTTTTCGAGGTGCGGTCTCAATTTTTCGACAAACGCCTGGTGCGCCGGGTGGGGTAAGTAGGCGTCGCGGGCAGCCTCGGTGAGAAACGTCACCAGGAAGCAGTGGCTAAAGCCCTGGCTGAGCTGCTCGACGCTGACATCTGTGCCCCACTCGAAATCGTAGATGGTTTCGATCTGGCCCGGCAAATCCGCAAAGGTTCGTTCAATTTCCTGGATTTGGGTCAGGGTCGCCCCTTCTTTGAAGCTAAACAAGACGACGTGGCGCAAAACTCTGGCCGGTTTCTCCGGCTGGTGCTGGCTCATAATGTAAATCAATCTCCCTTTAAATTCAAAAGTGGGACAACAATTTGGACAACAAAATTCTTTGCCTTTATGTGCAATTGCACAAATTTCGTTCAATTGCACATAGGCAAGTATATCATTGACGCAAATGCTTGTCAAACCTTCGCGCTGGTTAAGGCAGACCGCAGAGGTTTTATAAACCTCTGCGGTTTCGCAACAGGGACTTAATTCCGCTCAAAGAGGACCACGGCCACGCCGCCTCGGCCCACCTCCAGGGTGGTTGAAACATCTACGCCGTCGGCGGTGAGCTGGTACTGGCCGGGAATGAGCGGGGCAAATTCGCAGAAGTAAGGACCGTACTCCGGCTTTGAACCGGTCAGGCAGGTGGCGCGGTAAGGGTTACCGGTCGTGACCATCGTCAAATGGACCGGGTGCCTGAGCAGCCCGTCCACGCTGACCCGAATGACGGCGAACCAGTTGCCAGGTATGGTGATATTGGTGGGAACACTGACCCGCCAAGCGGGACTCGTCGGAGTCGGTGTTGCGGTTCCGGTGGGAGTGATCGTTCCGGTTGGAGAAATTGTGACCGAGGGCGTGATTGCCGGCGTCTCTCCCGACGGAGGCGTCCCGGTCAGGGTTGGAAGGGGAGCAGGCAGTGTCTCAGTCGGCGTCGCTTCAGGCAGGGTGGGGACCGGGCTGGGCGTCAGGGTGGCGGTCGAGGAAGGCGTGGGCGTCGCCGTGGCTGTGGGTGTGACCAACGACGTTGGCGTGGCGGTGGCCGTGGGTGGGTTGACCGGTTCAAAGATGATCTCCGCCAGCGTGCTGGATGGTATATCAAAATCAAAGCGGGCCGACAGGCTGGGCACCGTCAGGCTGTAGCGGCCGGGAGTCACTGGGGCAAATTCCAGCGCATCCAGGCCGTATTCGGGTTTCGAGCCGGTGGAGGCCGTCACCCGCCAGTTCCAATTGACCGCCGCCAACGTGACCGGCACTTGCTTTTGGCCGCTCACCCAGATGCGGGTAATACTTGACCAGCCCCCGATCCGCACCATCCGCTTGATCCGGCCAGTCCAGCCAGACGAGGTGACTGGGGTGGGTGTAGCGGTCGGAGTCGGCGACAGGGTCGGCGTTGGGAGAGGGGTGGCTGTGGCTGAAGCCGTGGGTGTCGCCGTAGGGGTGGGCGTAAAGGTTGCTCCAGGGACAGGGGTCGGGCTGGCCGTTGCTGCTGGCGTAGGGGTTTGAGGGGCGGCCTGGCCTTCCTCAAAAAGCACTTCGGCAATGGTGCTGGCCGTCAAGTACAAGCGAAAGGTCGTGTTCAAGCCCTGCGGGGTAATCAGGTAGACGCCGGGGGCGAGCGGGGCGAATTCCAGCGCGTCAACACCGTACTCCGGCTTTGTGCCCACGTAGCCAACGGTGCGCCAACCCCCGTTTTCGGCAGCAATGGTTACGGGCAGCCCCATCTTATTTCTGACCCAGATGCGGGCAATGCTAGACCAGCCGTAGATCGGGATGGTGCGGAGCAGTCTACCCTGCCAGGCCGGGCTGGGCGTGGAAGTTGGGCTGGGGCCGGGCGTCGGCGTAAAAATCGAACCGCCCTGATACTGATAAGCCCCCAACTGAGTGTTGTTGCTATCGTAAACCAGAACCGCCATCTCTGCCGGAGTCAAATTGGGCAGCGTCAGAACAGGCGAGGCATAGGGCTGACCCGGCTGCAGCGAAACCTGGGTGTCCAAGAGAACTTCATTGGTGGTGCGGCGTAATAATAAGATGCGCGCCCCCAAGGTTGGGCGGGTGACGGCCAGGCGCAGGCGGGTTTGATCTCCGTTGTCTTCCAGGCGCAGGGCCAGCCGGTCGTTGGCCCAGGTCAGGCTGCCCAGGCCGGCGACGGGATACCAGCGCTCCTGCCAGCTTAGGCTGGTATGCGGCTCCAGCCGGCGCGTATCCGCAAAGGTGGGAGCAGCGCCGCCGTGGATTTCAACATAGCTGGAGTTGTCGTCAGTGTAGAGATCGGGGGAAAGGGCGTTGGGGCCGGAGCCGAAGGCGAAGAATTTGGCTCCCTGGGCGACCCGGCTGTCGTAGGTCCGCACCACGCCTTCGTCGTAACCTTCATCATAGATGGCCTGAAAGTCGCCGGCCGCGGCCGGGCGCTGGAAAAAACCGTACCATTCGCGCCAGTTGCCCAGCCGACTCCAATCAACGCCGTTGTGAACGGGCCAACCCGCGGCGGTCCAGGGTCCGGGCAGGCGGCGGTCGCCGGTAGAATGGACGGTCACTTCGTTGGTCGGCATAATGATCCGCAAATTGGGGCTAACCCCGTTGGCCGCGCCGGGGGCAAGCATCGCGTTCAACCAAAATTTGTAGTCAATGGGGGTGGCCGTCGGATTCTCCAGGGTTGGGGCGACCTGGAAAAAGGCAGCGTCATCCGGCAGGGTGACAGCCACCTTGGCCCGCAGCCGGTCCGGCGCAGTCGAGTCCCAAAGTTCGACCATGACGCCATCCGGCAGGTCGGTTATTTGATAATTCCAGGGAATCCCCCATTCGTAGCCGTGCTCTTCGACCGGCAAGCCCCACTCCATGCCGCCGGCAGCCAGCCACCAACCCATCTCCGGCGGTCCCCACGGCGACGGTTTCAGCACCGGGTTTTGATAAAACATATTGTTGCCGGTCGGTTTGAAGATGGCCTGGTAGATCCGCCCACCCAATTCGGGCATAAGGCTCAGCTTGAGATAGTCATTTTCCAGGATAATCAGGTTAAAGGTCCGGTTGACCAACCGCCCGCTGTCGTAGCGGCTGCGATCCAGCCGGGCATAGGAGATGTTATAGGTCGGGTTGAGCACGTAGGTGAGGGCCTGATCCACCGGGTGGGTGGGGAGGGTAATCGTGGTAAAGCTGACCACTGTTTGACCGGCAGAGAGCGGTTGGGCGGCGTTTTCAGCCTGGGCGACGGGTTGAAAGGGTGGGAAAGATCGAGTACTGGCGACGATAATCAGGATTGTAGATGCCACCATACTCATGAATTTTGACGGCCAAAATCGGTAATTAGTCTTCATGAGGAACTCTCCGGGGCGTGCTGCCAACATAAAAAGGGGCTGTCTGGGCCTGATAGCTTCTGGGCCGCCGACACCCCCTTCAATTGAGGTCAACACGTTCTACATCACTGTCTCAGCCTGCTCCGTCGTCGCTGGCTGACACAGGACTGAATAGTTCATTGCTTTGTTAAATTTCTGATTCCAACCAGTATCTTATATGATTATAGCCCGTTTGCTTGGCAAAACCAAATAAAGCAGGTAAAATTTGCCATTCTCACCGGTCCGGCTCAACCTCGATTCATCACTCGACGCAGCCCGGTAACAAAAACCTATGAGTCAATCAAAACTGAACCAAATCAGCCCGCACGTCTACTGGCTGCCGCCTGATTCTACCACCGACCGGCCCGTCTTGGGCGTCGTGGCGGGTGAGCGGAGCACATTGCTGGTTGACGCCGGCAACTCGCCGGCCCACGCCCGGCTGTTCCTGGCCGAAGTGGCCCGGCTCCCGGTAGCTCTGCCTCAATTCCTGGTGCTGACCCACTGGCACTGGGATCACATTTTTGGCGCGGCGACCATCGGCCTGCCGACCCTGGCCCACCAGGAAACCCGGCGTCGCCTGGTGGAGATGGCCGGCTGGGATTGGAGCGATGCCGCCCTGGATAAGCGCGTGGCTGCCGGTGTGGAGATTGAGTTTTGCCGGGATATGATCAAGGCCGAACTGCCCGACCGGTCCGATCTCATTCTGCGCCCGCCCGACATTGCCTTTACCAGGCAGGTAGAGCTGGATTTGGGCGGCATCAGCGCGCAGCTTATCCACGTCGGCGGCGACCACGCGCCTGACTCAATCATCGTCTTCATTCCCGAAGAGCGGGTGGTTTTTATGAGCGACTGCCTGGCCCCCGACCTATACCATCCCCCGCGCCGTTACACCCCCCGGCGCTTGTTCCCCTTGATGGACCAACTCCTCCGCTGCGAGGCCGATTTTTATCTCATGGGGCACAACCCGGAGCCGGTCAGCCGGGCGGAACTGGAGACCTACACCAGCCGACTCCGGCTCATCGGCCAACTGGTCGAGCGTTTGGGGCCTAACCGGGCCGCCATCCTGGCCGAACTGGGCCGGTTTGACCAGGATGATGAGGAAGACCTGGACTGTTTTCTGGCGGGGCTGGAGGGAAAATAATCGCCTTTTTTTGGGGATTGACAGCCAGGATTTAGTGTGATATAACAAAAAGTGAACGTGAAAAATTCCGCAAGCGGAAGAAGTGCGGGCTTCTCCCGGACCAGGTGATTTCACACCGAACCCGGTTACTGCTGCTTCTACCCCATTATAATCGCCACGCCGCCTGATCAAAGGGCGGCGTTTTTTTATTTTCCAGACGATTGAGCCTGGCTTGTTTCTTGTGGTCAGAAAGGAGCCACGATGAAAAAAATGTTTGTTGAGGTGTTTATTCTACTGATTGTTGGGCTGGTCCTGCTGACGGCCTGCGGTCAGCAGTTGCAAGTCGCTCAACCAACCCAACCGCCACCTACTGTCCAACCGACCTCGCCGCCCCCTGCCACACCGCGCCCGGCCGCCGACATTGCCGCAGAGATTGACGTATTTCTTAACAAGTTGGCCAAGAACGGGCTGTTCAGCGGTAACGTGTTGGTTGCCCGCAACGGCGAAATTATTTTCCATAAAGCATATGGTCTGGCCGACCGGGACAAGCAGAGACCCATCACCAACCAGACCCGCTTTTACCTCGCTTCACTCACCAAACAGTTCACAGCAGCGGCAATTATGCTACTGGAACAGGAGGGAAAACTTAAGGTACAAGACTCGGTCTGCCAGTATTTGCCACACTGTCCTGACGATTGGAAACCAATCACTATCCATCACCTGCTAACGCACACCGCTGGTCTCCCCTATGCCCCCGGTCTCCCATACTCTAAGCCCGTCTCACCAGCCGAGTTACGGGCGGCGATAGAGCGGGTGCCCCTCTTACGCGAATCTGGTAAGTTGTTCGAGTACAGCGATGTGGGCTACATCCTGGCCGGTTTGACCATAGAACAGGTATCAGGTCAGCCTTACGGCGAGTTCCTAGAGGAACACATCTTCGGCCCTATCGGTATGTCCAATACCGGATACGGGGATGGCGGGGAGCAGTTGGCAGTTGGCTATGCCACTACATCCATAAAAGCTGCCCGGTTTGAGCCAACCGTGGATCATGGCGCGGGCGGGGTCTACTCTACTGCCGAGGATTTGCTGAAATGGGATCAGGCACTCTATACCGACACGCCGCTGGTAGCAGCCAATCGTGAATGCATGTTCACTCCATACACAGTAGCAATCACCTTTGGTCCTGATATAGAGTATGGGTATGGCTGGTTCATTACTGGCGAGCAAGAGTACCAAGTCATCTCTCACGGTGGTACAGCCCCAGGCTTTCAGACAGAATTAGCTCGTCACATTAATGACCATATTACTGTCATTGTTTTGGCAAACCTAGAGGCTTCGTCCTCCGCCGACATTACTGAAAGGATCCTTAGCATCATTTTCGGTACGCGACCAGGTATGTTCAGAACGCCCTGAACCGCTCCTCTATTGCTTTCCATTGGTAGAGGGTAAGGTAGGTCACGCTTTTGGTGTGACCTACCCTTACTACCGCCAGCTTAATACCTGCTCATCTACGAAGTTGTAGGTAAATTGAAGTTGATTATTGACCTCATCTGAAAACATCGGCTGGGGATTGCTGCCGTCTTCATTCATCACCCAGATTTCCCAGCGCCCGGTTCGATCCGTTAAAAAGGCGATTTGTGAGCCGTCGGGCGACCAGGCCGGCGAAACGTTACGCCAGGGCTTGGCTTTGTCGGGCATGGCCGTGACCCACAAGGGCGTCTTGGTCAGGCGGGCGCGCCCGCTGCCGCACCCTTCGGGTAGGCTACCGCACTCGGCGTTCAGCCGGTAGATGTCCGTTCCGCCGCCCTGGTCCATTGTCACCGCCAAAAAGCGGCCGTCCGGCGAGAAGACCGGCGAGCTGTCGCCGATCTCGTCGGTCAGGCGGCGACTGGTTTTCTGGTGAATATCGGCCTCCACCAGGCCCATGCCACCGTCGGAAATGATCCGCCAGGGCTGAACCGGGTCCCAGGTGGGGCGAAAAGCATAAGTCCCGCCGTCTACATCCTCAAACTTGCCGTCGGCCAGGTTAACCACGCGCAGTCCCCAATGAGGATCCGCCGGCAATTTCCAGCACAGCATCGCTTTCACATCAAAATCCTTCATATCTACGTGAATCTTTACTTTGGGATCGCCGCTTTGGTCGGTCGGCACATCGGCATTCCAGGGAATAGCCGGGCTGGGATTCTCTAAGACGTCGGCGCAGTCGGTTTTAGGATCGAGCCGCCCTTCGTGCTGGAAATTGAGCACAATCTGCTGGCCGTCAGGCGACCAAGCCGGGCCTTTGGCCTGCTTGGTAAAACCCAAAATCTGGCGTTCCTGAGTCCCGTCAAGGTTAATGGTCCACAACGAGCCGCTTTCACCCTGCCAGCGAGTAAACGCCACGCTTTGCCCGTCAGGCGACAGCGCCGGGTCAAGGCCAGAGGTCAGGCGGCGCAGTCCCGTCCCATCCGGGTTGATGACCATAATCTCGCCGCCGCTAGCAAGTTGGAAGACGAGGTGAGGTTGAAGATTGGAAGGCTGGAAGATTGGAAGGCTGGAAGGTTGGTTTTTACTTTCATCCTTCATCCTTCCGCCTTCATCCTTTATGATGGGCAACTCGGCGGCGGAGAGAGACGGGGTTATGAATTGCAGCGGCAGCCAACCCTGTCCCCCACCCAGCACCGGGGCGACCAGCGCCCAGCTCCGGCCCTCGGTGAGACCCAGGACCCGCATCAGGCTGTTGGCCGGGAGCGGGCCGATTTCGTCAAAGTAGATACCAGGGCCGCGATGCAAAATCAGGCCGTTGTTAGCAATCCAGGTGGTAACGACCTGCGGCGCAGCCTTCACATCGCCCCTCACGGCTAGATCGTCTTCAGCCATCCAACCGAGCCGGCCACTTTGTGGTTTGACCAGCAACCACTGACGGCTTTGATCTACCGCCAAGACCTCGATCATTTCCTGCTCATCGGCAATCCGATCAATCGCGGCATAGTCCGTGCCAGGGCCGGGGCGGATAGCAGCCTCCGGGTGAATGAGGTGGGCGGGGTAAGGAGTAGAGAGTAAGGAGTAGAGAGTAGGGGAAGAAAGCTGCATGGAGTCCTTGACCTCAGAGGTCTCTGAGTTTGTCACAACCGTCCCACGATCCTCTATCTTCAATCCACTATCCTCTCTCACCGGCGCATCTGCCAGCGAGTCATCCAGGCTGAGATAAGCCAACGAAACCCAACCCGCTTCACCGGTAGACAAACGAACCAGCGCCCAATCGCGGATTGGATTGACGGCCAGCACCGGCGCTTGCTCGCCTTGCACCAAGGTCGCGAATACTTTATAACTCGCACCCGGCCCCTGGCGCACGTTCAGAGCCGCGCTGTTCACCCGGGCCTGGGCGAACACCTCGGGTGCAGCTATAACTTCCAGTGTTACCGTGGGTTTGTTTTCAACTGGAGGCTGGGATGTCGTCGCCTTGGTTGGCTTAATGACGGCCTCAAAGAGCGTCACGACCGGCGTGGGCGTCGGCGTGCCAAGATCGGCCCGGCTGATCTTGGGGAAAGGGGTCGGCGTAGGCGCGGCGGCGGTAGGCCAGGGCGTGGGCCAGGCGGCCTGATCAAGGTGCAGCAGCGTCTCCGGGGAGGCCTGGGCGGTAGCACAGGCAGTCAAGATAAGAAGAATGGGTAAAAGCCAGAAATATTTGTTCATTGGAGTATCCTTACGTAAATAAAGACGCGATGACCGGTGAGGCGAGGAGGCGAAGAGTCTTTTCGCCTCACTTATCCTCACCTCTTCTTCGTCACGCGATTACCTGCGGCGCGGGAGTCGAAACCGTCTGGTCTTCCTCTTCATCCAGCTCGAGGTTAAAGAAACTGCGGAAGGCATGGGCTGCCAGACCGCCGCCCCAATCGAGGAAGTTGTACATCACCGGCACCAGGATCAGGGTCAGCAGGGTCGAGGAAACGTTGCCGCCAATGACCACAGCGGCCAGGGGAGCGCGCAGTTCTGCCCCAGCACCCTGCCCTAACAACAACGGTAACAAGGAGAAGATGATGGCAAACGTCGTCATCAGGATCGGGCGCAGACGCAGCCGGCCGGCTTCGACCAGGGCCGCTTTACGCTCGAAGCCCCGCTCCTGGCGGAGGATATTGGTGAAGTCCACCAGCAGGATCGCATTTTTAACCACAATCCCGGCCAGCATGATGATGCCCAGCAGCGACATGACATTCAGCGTGTTGCCGGTCAGCCACAGCCCGCCAAAGGAGCCGACCAGAGTCACCGGCAGGGCGAACATAATCGCCAGCGGCTGCAGCCAGCTTTGGTAGAGGGCCACCAGCAGCATGTAAATCAACAGGATGGACAGCGCCAACGCACCGATCAAATCCTGGAAAGCCTGGCGCTGGTAATCAGCCTGGCCGGTAAACTGGAAGCCGTAGCCCGCCGGGAAGCTAACCTGAGAATTGAGCGCCGCTTCAATGTCGTTGGCCACGTCGGCGTTGGCCCGCCCAGCCGAACCGACCTTGATGGTCAGCGCGGCCTGCCGGTTGGCCCGGCTGAGTCGGGCCGGGGCCAGGGTGTCTTGCACCTGGGCGACCTGCCCCGCCACAATCACCTGGTCATTGACGTAGCCCAGGGGCAGGTCAAACAGTTGGCTCAGGTCACGGCGGGCGGCTTCGTTCATGCGCAGGGTCAGGTCAATCTTCTCGGTCTGGCCTTCCGGCTGGTAATCGCCGACGTGGCTGCCATTGATCGCGGTCCGCAGTGTCCGGGCCACCTGCCCCGGCGAAAGGCCGACATCCTTGGCCCGCTCGCGGTCAACGATCAGTTGAGTTTCGGGCGAGCGTTCCGCGCCGGTGTTGCGGATATCTACCGCACCCGGTACGGTGCGAATGGCCGCCTCCGCTTGATTAGCCAAGTCAATCAATTTGTCACGGTCCGGCCCAGACAACTGGACCTCAATGTCCTGGTTCAGGGCGCTGACAGCCGCGTTGAGCATAAAGGAAACCTTGGCGTCGGGCACCTGCGCCAGGGCAGGCCGCAAGGCATTGATCACCTCCGTGGTGCTGCGCGTGCGCTCACCCTTATCCACGAGGCGCAGGATAACCGTAGCAAAGTTAGCCTTGTCGCTGCTGGCGATGAGGGCGCTGCCCAGTTCTGTGCCCACATTGGAAACAATAAGCGACGTTTCCGGCGCGTCGGCCCGGATGATCTGCTCGACCCGCTGTACGGCCCGGTCGGTGGCAGCCAGGCTGGAGCCGGCGGTCATCTCGACGCCGATGGTGATTTGGCCGTCGTCTTCAACCGGCAGAAATTCGCTGCCGACCACGCCGGCAACCACCAGGTAAATCCCGGCAACCAGGGCCGCCGCAGCCAGTCCAACGGTGAAAAGTTGGGTGAACGCGTTCCGCAAGGTCCAGCTTAGAATCACTGCGTATAGATTCGACAGGCCCGTGAACAGCACTTCCCAGAGGCGGATAAAGCGCTGCCACAGCCAGCCGACCGGCCGCCCCAGGGCGCTGACCAACCGCCATAAGCCTTTGGCCGGTCTTGCCGGTCTGGTCTCGTCTTTCAGCCAGAAAGCCGCCAACATGGGGGTCAGAGTAAAAGAGATGAGCAGGGAGAAAATGGTGGCTACGGCGATGGTAATGCCATAAGAGCGAAAGAACTGCCCGACAATGCCGCTGATGAAGGCCACCGGCAGGTAAACCACAACGATAACCAGGGTAATGGTGATGGCCGCCAGTCCGATTTCGGCCCGGCCGTCGAGGGCCGCCTGGCGTGGCTTTTTGTGCAGCTTCAGATGGCGCTCGGTATTTTCCAGAACCACGATTGAATCGTCCACCAGGATGCCGATGGCGACCGTCAGGGCCATCAGGGTGACGGCGTTCAGGCTGAAGCCGAGGGCATACATGAGCAGAAAAGTAGCGATGATCGAGGTTGGGACGGAAAGCATGACAATAATGCTGCTGTTGATGGTGTGCAGGAAGAGCAGCATGACGACACCCGTAATCAATACGGCCAGCAGCAGATCTTCGCTCACGGCGTTGACCGATTCACGGGTGAAGTTGGTATCGTCAATAACGATGTCCAGCTTGGTTCCGGCTGGCAGCTCCAGCCTGAACTGTTCGACTACCTGGCGGATGCCATCGGCAACGTCAATCGCATTGGCGTCGCTGGTTTTGACCACGGTGACCAGCACGCCGGCCTGACCGTTGTAACGCACCAGGCGGGTGGTGTCTCTGAAACCTGCCTGCACCGTCGCCACATCACGCAGGTAAACCCGGCCGCCGGTGTCCATGCCCGCCGGTGTTTTGGGTAACAAACTGGCAGGCAGGGACAGGCCCATCGTCGTCAGCGGGTTGGCTCCCCCGGCGACAATGATCCCTTCAATGTCCTTCAGGCTGGTGAACTCACCCACAGAGCGAATGGCATTTTTTTGCGGCCCCTGCTCAATCGAGCCAACCGGCACGGTCACATTTTCCAGGGCCAGGGCCTGCTGCACCCGGTCCAACGATAAACCGTAAGCGGCCAGTTGGCGCGGGTCGGTGTAAACCTGGATTTCGCGCTCGCGGCCGCCGGCTATCGTAACCGAGGCTACTCCGGCGACCGTCTGCAGGCGGGGCTTCAGGTCATTGTCGGCCAGATCGTACAGCGTATCCTGACCCAGCGAACCGCTCAGAACCAGTTGCATAATCGGCTGGGTGTTGAGGTCGGCCTTGATGATGGTCGGTTCCTCGGCGTTGTCGGGCAGGTCGCCGCGCACTTTATCCACTTCGCGGGAGACATCTATCGCGGCCTGGTCGCCGTTGACGCCTTCATTAAATTTAATCAGCACATAGCCAAAGTTTTCATTAGCCTGGGAGGTAATCTCGTCAATACCGGAGATACCGGCCACGGCATCCTCAACCGGCTTGAGGGCCTCGTCGGCCACGTCTTCCGGCGAAGCGCCGGGGTAAACCACCACCACCGACACGTAAGGCAGGTCGGTTTTGGGCATGCGGTCAACCTGGAGCAGCGTCAGGGAGCGGTAGCCCAGCACGATGAAGCCCAGAATGATCATCAGGATGGCCAGCGGGCGTTTGATGGAGAGTCGAGTCAGTTCCATAGTTGTTTGTCCTTACCGTTTAATTTCATTAAGCCTAACCATGTCATTTCGACCGGAGCGGAGGGAGAAATCCCTAATACCTTGTCTTGCCGGAGACGTTTTGAGGGATTTCTCGCTCCTATCGTCGCTCGAAATGACATGGCCACGTAACTCCTTGTTACAGCCCCGGCACTACCTTTATCTTCGCCCCATCCTGCAAGTTCGACTGGCCGGCCACGACGACGGCATCGCCGGCTTGGAGACCGGAAACAATTTCAATTTCGGCGTCGTTGCTGAGGCCGGTGCTGACCTTGACCTGCTCGACCTGGCTGGCGTTGACCCGATAAACAACCGGCTGTCCGTCTACGGTAATGACCGCCGCACGCGGAACCAACAAGGCTTGCGATTTTTCCTCCGCCAAAAGTGATACATTGGCGTACATCCCGCTGCGGAGCATCCCTTTCTTATCCAGCGGCGTCACTTTGACCACAAAGGTATGCGTCTTTTGATCAGCCAGCGGAGCGATGCTGGTGACCAGGCCGGGAAATTCAACGCCGGGATAGGCCGCCACCCGCAAGGAAGCATGCTGGTCCGGGGCAATCTGCCCCAGGCGGCTCTCCTCGACATTAATCGCAACTTCGACCTGGTGGGAAATAAACAGAGCGATGGGCGACTTGTTGTCAACCATATTGCCCTGATGGACGTAAACTTCGCCGACAATGCCATCGAAAGGAGCGCGGAGGGTGGTGTAATCCAGTTGCAGATTGGCTAGCTCAACGGCGGCCTCAGCCTGCTGGATGCCGGCTTTGGCCATGGCGAAGTCAACCGGGCGGAAGGGCTGCCTGGCCAGGGCCAGGTCCAGTTTGGCTTTGGCCAACTGTCCCTGCAAGGGAGCCAACTGCGCCTCCGAGGGATTCGTCTGTAACTGGTAGGCGGAAAGGGCCTGTTCGTAGGCATTGGTCGCCCTTTCCAGAGCCAGGGCCTGGGGCGTCTCGCCCACCTGGCCGGCCCAGGCGATTTTGTCATATTCGTATTGGGCGATTTTCAAGGCCGCCTGGGCATTGGCCATAGTGGCGGCGGCGGTCGTGCGCTCGTTGTCGTCAATATGCTGGACATCTTGCAGCGCGCCCTGGCTGATCTGGTAGGCTGCCTGGGCCGCCTCGATTTCTTCGGGACGGGCGCCCTCGTTCATCTTGTCCAGCTTGAGTTGGGCCAGGGATAAGGCTGCTTCGGCCTGTTTCAATTGAGCGGCGAAGACATCATGGTCGAGGATGGCAATGGGATCGCCGGCCTTGACCTGATCGCCCACTTCAACCAGGACCGCCTCGATCTGGCCGGAAACACGGGGGACCAGGGTCACATCTGCCTGGGCCTGCAGGTTGCCGGAATAACCAAAAACCAGGGTAATGTCGCCGGTTTTGACTGGGGCCACTTCGACCGAGGTGCCGATCTCTTCTTGCGGGGGAGCAGCCGCCACCGCAGATTGGGCGACCGGGCTGCAAGCGGTCGTAAATAGAGTGAGGCCAGATAGTAGGGCGAGTATAGTCAGTGATGTCTGTTTCATAAGATTCTCCTTCGAAATTAAACTGGAGTGCAAACCTCGGTTTGCCAAAAAGCCAAAGCAAGCTTTGGACTCCATTTTCATTATCGGTGGTGTGCGTTAGCTCGTGACGACTCCTGAGAAAATAGTAGCCAGTAGTCAGTAGTCAGAAATTTATCTTCATTTTCGGGGGTATGACCACTCCAGGAAAACAAGCCACCAGCGAGAAATGCCAGCTAAAAATCTGTGTAATCGGTGAAAGCTGTGGTTAAACATCATTGGCCGGGCCGACCTCAAGGCAATCAATCGTCAGGAGGGGTAAGCCCAGGCCATACAGTTTATTGAGCAGGCCATGCAGCGCTGCCTGGTCGTGGACCTGGCCGGTGAGCATAGTCACTGTCCCACTCGAGTCGGTGAGCGTTGTCATGGTCATTCCTTCAAACCAGTCCGACCAGTCCGCGCCAAGCCGGCCTTGAATGGTAATTTGATAGGTCGCCGGACGGTCCAGGCTCAGCTTTTGTCCTTGCCCTGGCCAGCCAGTGTTACGGTATGTCATAGTTTGACCTCCTCGTAAATAAAGGCGCGATGACACGCGAGGCGAGGAGACGAAAAGATGAAATACGCCTCACTTATCCTCGCCTCTTCGCCTCATTTTCATCATTGGTCGCGTGCCCTCCGGTTCGTGAACACTCCAATAGTGAAGCGAACGTGTCTTCCCTATTATTCTAAGCGATGAGGGAAAGCCGAGACATCTACCTAAAGTAGTAGTTTAGGCAATAAAGGGGGGATTAATTCAATCCAGGAGGCCCAGTTGCCTGGCCATAATAAGAGCCTGGGTGCGGCTGACCACACCCAGTTTACCGTAAATGTTGCGGATGTGGGTCTTGACCGTACCCATGCTGAGGAAAAGCTGCCGGGCGATGGTCGCGTTGGAGAGGCCGGCCGCGATGAGATGGAGGATTTCCTGTTCGCGCCGGGTGAGAGGCTCAACTAAAGGATGAAGGCTGAGGGATGAAGGATGAAGGGGATCATTTGCCTCATTCTTGTCTGACATATTTTCGGTCTCAGGTAAGACAAAGGAGGAAAGCAGTTTCAGGACATAATCTTTCCGCCTTCTACCTTCCGCCTTCATCCTTTCCAGGAGGTTGGCCATGGGCGGCCCTTCGGCCACAAAGAGGCGGATATAGCCTTCCGGCTCGGCCAGGGTGAGGGCACGGTCGAGGGTGGTCAGGGCTGCGGGGTGATCCTCCAGCATGTGATACGCCAGAGCCAACAGGGCCAGTGCCTCGATGACCCGGCCCATCCGCCCTTCCCGCTCGGCAGCTTGCTGCACGCGCAGCAGCAAACCCACCGCTTCTGCGGCGCGTTCCTGGGCCAGCAGGAGCCGGGCCAGGACCAGATATTCCAGTTCGTGCGGGTAGGTAGGGATATCGCCGGGGTGCAAATTCTGTGCTTTGGCCCAACTCGCCGCCGCAGCCACCTCCTTCTGGCGCAGCCACAGCATGGCCTGGTGGGCGGCAACCGGCGGCAAATCCCAGGTTAAAGAGAGCCGCTGCTGCTGTTTAAGCTGGGCAGCCGCCTGAACCGCCTCATGCGCTCCGGCAAAATCTCCCTGGGCTTGCAAGATGTGGGCCAGGGTAACATAAGCCTGGACCTGGATGCGCGGATTTCCTTCAAGCTCGCCGTGGTGAAGGCTTTGCTGCGCCTGCTCCCTGGCCGCGTCGAGCTGATTCCACTCTCGCAGCAATTCGCTCCCGATCAAATTGCCGGGCAGGTGTACAGCCGACAAAGCCAGTTGGCGCATCTGCTGGCAGGTCTCGGCCGCCCGGCGCAATTGGCCCTGAATGAGTTGAACTTCACTCAGGCGGGTCATCCCGGCCAGCACCAGAAAAGGATTCCGGCTGGCCTGGCCCAATTCAGTGGCCTGGGTGTAATTCTCAGCCGCTTCGCTGAGCCGGCCGTTCAGATAGTAGGCTTCGGCCAGCCCGATGGTCAGCAAGCCGCGCAGCCGCAGTTCTTTATCGGCTAACAGCGCCAGCGCCCGGTGAGCGAGGGTAATAGCCTCGACCGTCTGGCCCGGCTGGCCCTGCGTTCCGGCCATCAGTGCCCGGATAGCCATAACTTCACCCTGCAAGTTCTTTGCTTCGTCTTTGCCCAGATCGGGCGAGCCAGTCGTACCCGTGGCCTGATCCGACTCTTTACCCGAATCAGCGCCCTGGAGGTGTAATTCAGCAGAACGCAGGAAAGGCTCAATCCCACCCAGTTGCCCGATCAAGTAAAGGGTTTCGGCGTAATAGAGACAAAGTTTGGGCCGGGCATGGAGGATTTCGGGCGGCAGTTTTGCTAACCAGCCCAGGAGAGTGGCCACTTCACCCCGCTCCCACAAAATGGTCGCCCCAACCTGCTCGACCAACCGGGCGGCCCCCATGAAATCTTCTACAGCAAAGAGGTGCCCCAACGCCTCAGCCACCAGCCCTTGTTGAACATACCAACCGGCGGCGCGACGATGTAAGGCTGCTACTCCACCCGGCAACGCGGGCGCTAGCCGATTCAAACGGTGGCGCAATAGCTCGAGCAGCAGCCGGTGGTAGCGATACCATTCCCGCTTATTATCCAGGGGAACGATGAAGAGATTGGACTGCTCTAAATATTCCAGCATAGTTTGGCTTGAAGCAGTAGCGGGGAAGAAAAAATCCTCTCCCCTGCCCCCACCTTGTGGGGGATGCTCCTCTGCACTCTCGCTCAAAACGGCATCAGCCAGAGGACCGCAGAGACGATCTAAAATGGAGGTGTGCAACAAAAATCTTTGAACGGCCTCAGGCTGCCGGGAAAAAACTTCATCCAGGAGGTAATCAAGGATATACCGATCATCGCCGCTAAAGGCTTTGATAAAACCGGAGCGGTTCGGCTGCCCTTGCAGAGATAAAGCCGCCAGTTGCAGCCCGGCAATCCAGCCCTCAGTGCGTGCTTCCAGGGCAATTACATCATCGTTCGACAGGCCGAGGCCCACACGCGTATTGAGAAATTCCGCGATTTCCGCAGTCGTAAAGCGCAGGTCGGCGGCGTGGATTTCGACCAACTGGCCGCGCGCTCGCAGGCGCGACAGGGATAAAGGGGGAATCGTCCGGCTGGCAATGACCAGGTGGAGTTGGGCCGGCTGGTGATTAAGCAGAAAGGAGAGGGCCTCATGAACAGCCGCAGTTCCAATAAGATGGTAATCATCCAGCACCAGCACCCAGCAACTCTCCACCTGGCTGGCGGCCACATCATTGATAAGCGCCGCCAGGATGGTTTCAGCCGTGGGTGAATGAGGTCCGCCCGCTTGCAGCAGTTGCTGGCTAATCTGACCAATATCCGACTTAATCCGCTGAAACGCGGCAATGAGATAGGTCAGAAAGCGGGTTATATCGTTGTCACCTTCGTCAAGCGAGAGCCAGGAGACATTGAAAGGATGAAGGATGAGCGATGAAGGATGAACCAGAGGGTTTTCATCCTTCATCCTTCCGCCTTCTTCCTTTCGTTGCTGGAGCCACTCACTGATCAGGGTGGTCTTTCCGTAGCCGGCCGGGGCTGAGATCAGCGTTAACCGGCCATTCAAACCTTGATTGAGCCGTTCGCTCAGGCGAGGGCGGGGAACCAGATGAGGCACGAGGGGCGGGATGTATAGTTTTGTCGTTAAAAGGGGGGAAGACATCTTTTCTGGACCGGCTATAGGGTCGAGTTTGAAGTTTGTTTTCGGAGGATATTGTACCCGACTCACTATTTCTGGCCAAAATTTCAGATAGTCTCAAATTGTAAGGTACCCCAATAAACGGCTAATTTTGCTGCCTGAAATAAATAGTCTGCCGACTCAACCGTAGTGTGAATAATAATCGGCGTCTTCGACGGAGAGGATAAAAGGATTAGAATCTATGACCAGTACTTTGTCCCTCATTTTTCTGACTCCTGATCTTTTCCCTGGCTACTCCTGCCTGTAAAGGTTGTCTCAGTCGCCCTCAATTTGAAATGCTCCCTGTACCGGCTTTGGGATTGTCAAGAGAATAAAAGATATGATAGAATAATTTGGCCTAACATAAGGTTGACCCATCTCCTTGACCTGGAGTGAGAGGCCGATCTTAATAGCTCTACAGGAGAAAATGTGGGCATAAAAACGCTGGCAGTTAATAAGTTAAGCCAGTGGCCCAACCACTGGTTAGCAACCCTCAACTCATTTTTCTTGATCTACGCCTTCCTGCCGGTTCTGGCCCCTATCTTACTGGTGATGGACCGCGAGCAAATCGCTCACGCCATCTACTGGTTTTACAGCCACCTGTGCCACCAGTTGCCCTCTCATTCCTATTTCATCATGGGGGCGCAGGTAGCAATTTGCCAGCGCTGTCTGGCTATGTACGGTATGATGGTGCTGTTCGGCCTGGTCTATGGCTTAATGCGCCGCCGGGTATGGCCGTTACCTTTCCGCTGGTATCTACTGACTCTCATCCCGTTGGGGCTGGATGGCGGCCTGCAGTTTGTCAGTGAGCTGGTCAAGGCAGCGCCTTATCTTCTCTACTGGTTGTGGGGGATCGGCCTGCTGCTTATCGCCATCCTGATCCTTACGCTGCAACGAGCCATCACCTGGCAGGGACTGCTTTTTCTGGCGGCCGGCCCGCTGGCCCTGGTTTACGTGCAGGTCTTTGGTTTCTATGAAAGTGATTGGCTGCGCCGCACTCTGACCGGTGTTGT
The DNA here is from genome assembly GCA_016860845.1 of Chloroflexota bacterium. The sequence goes on along the minus strand of BOKF01000005.1, from coordinate 218,175 downwards.
TTTCGCCCTGGGTTCGGTCTGGCTGCTCTATCCTCAACTCGAGGAAGGATTTACCGATGTCCAGCAGTAAATTCGCCTTAAGAGAAATGCAGCCAGCGGACAGCCGTGCGGTTGCAGATTTAACCGCGGTATCTGATGGCCTGCTGACGACGCAGTTTTTAATTGACGCCTATCTGGCCATCACCGAGGGGAGCGAGCATCGCACCGTAGGGGTTGTCGCCGAATGTGAAGGGTATGACGGCCTGGCCGGGATGGGCACGGTCAGATTTGGGCTGGGGCAGTTCAATGGGCGCTTGCTGCCTCTCGCCGGGTTGGACAACCTGAAGGTGCGCGAGGATTTTCGGGGGCAGGGGCTTGGCCGGCAGCTTGCTGAGTGGCGGGTGAAGCGGGCCAGGGCTGAATTTGGCGGCGACGGGGTGATCCTCACCGGCATGTTGAAGGACAACCACAGCTCACGCGCTGTAGCCAAGAAGTGGTGCCGCGAGTTTGTTGAGCCTTTTCACGTTGCCCTTGCTCCGGTGCGTACCCGTCCCCCCACAGCGATGGCCGGCATTACCGTGCGTGAAGCGAAGCCGGAGGAATACGCTGAATTTGCCGCCCAACAGAATGCCTTCTATCAAGAATACAATGGGTATGGTCCCATTGACGGCAAGCAAATGGTTGAGCTGGTGAGCAAGTCTCCCCTCAACCAGCCGGTTTATCATTTCTTTGTGGCGGTAGATGCGGCCAATAATCTGTTAGCCGGGGCGCGAGCCTGGTACCGGGGTGCTTACAAAGTTGATATTATTACCAAACCGCCACTGCCTTTACGGTTGGTGAACGGAATTCTTCATTTACTGCCCTCCGATTATGTGATTCGTGACATTTCCGTGCAAGGCTTGTGGTATCGGCCAGACCAACTCCCGGCGGCGCAGCACCTGTGGGAAATGATGCGCTGGCTGTGCCGGGAGAAGGGCACGACCCTGGCTATTGCTTTCGACCCGCGCGACCCTGCACGAAAGGTGGTGCAGCTTAAGCCCTGGCACCAGCCCCGCCCTGAGATTGCGCTTGCCCTCCATGGCCCTACCCCCATTGATCGCAGCCGTTTGCTCTATGTGCTGGGCCGGGTATGATTGAACGGTAAACTCGGAAACAGAGTTAAACGAGGCGAGGTTTATTTTTAGGAGAGATAAAAATGGCTCAAAAATCAACTGAGGCCGATATCTACCAGATCAAAGTAACTCTGCGCGACAGCAAACCGCCCATCTGGCGGCGTATCCAGGTACCGGGTGAGATCAACCTCGGCAAGCTGCACCGTATCCTGCAAGTGGTGATGGGCTGGACCGACTCTCATCTCCATCAATTTATTGCCGGAGGTGTCTATTATGGCGAGCCGCATCCTGATTATCGAGATATGGGGCTGGAGATGCGTAACGAAAAGCGGGTTAAGCTGAACCAGCTTGTCCCCGGTGAAAAGTTCAAATTCATCTACGAGTATGATTTTGGCGATAGCTGGCAGCATGAGCTGCTGGTCGAGAAGATTCTGCCACCGGAGCCGGGCGGGCGCTATCCTCGCTGCATTAAGGGCAAACGAGCCTGCCCGCCCGAGGACGTGGGCGGAGTCTGGGGGTATGATGATTTCCTGGCAGCCATCAGCGACCCCAATCATCCTGAACACGAAGATATGCTGGAGTGGGTTGGCGGTGAATTTGATCCCGAAGCTTTTGACCTGGATGAGGTGAATGAGGCATTGCGTTACATCCGCTGATTAATCCCGGAGTTCCTTCAATTCCTACGACTTCCCCTTTTCAGCCTGCGACAAATAGAACTGCCGGCACTCTTTTTCCCGCCCACAAATAACCCGCTTACCGGCAAGGGGGCCGCTCGTTTCGGTCACGACCGTACCCTGCCCCTGCAGGGGTTGCCCCTTATGAAGGATAAAACGAATTGAGCGTAATTAATAATAGAATTCCTACCGCTAAAACCGGGAACTTTGCCCCGTTATAGAACGTCTATGCAATGGCGCAGCCGCATCTGCGCCAGCTCATTAACAGCTAAACATAGTGGAGGAGGTTAACTATGCTCAAACACGTGGGTATCCTGTTCGGGTTGATTATCGCCCTGGCGCTGGCCAGCACAGCTTCGGCCCAGGACGGGCCAATTACGCCCCAACACACCGACCCCACCTGGCAGGTGGCCTATTGGAACAATACCAGCCTGTCTGGCCCGCCGGTGCTGCAGCGCACCGACACCACCTTGAACTTCGATTGGGGCGGCGGTTCCCCTGCGTCCGGCGTCAATGCCGACCAATTCTCGGCCCGCTGGCTGCGTTATATTGACGTGTCACCCGGCACTTACCAGTTGACCGTAACCGCAGATGACGGCATTCGGGTTTGGGTAGACGAACAACTGCTCATTGACCAGTGGCGGGAGCAGGGGCCGACCACCTACACCGCTCAAAAGTACCTGGGGCCGGGGCACCACCTGGTGCGGGTAGAATATTTTGAAAATTTTGGCGGTGCTGTGGTCAGGGTGTCTTACGCTTTGGCTTCCCAGCCTCCTCCACCTCCGCCACCCACTCAACCGATTACCGGCTGGCGCGGGGAGTATTTCAACAATAAATCCCTCAGCGGCCCGCCCGCAGTGGTGCGCGATGAGCACCGGATTGACTACAACTGGGGCGGCGGCTCGCCCGCCCCGGGCTGGATTGACGCCGACGGTTTCTCGGTGCGTTGGAGCCGCTCGGTTGATCTGCCTGCGGGGAATTATCGCTTCATCATGACCGTAGACGACGGGGCCAGGCTCTTTGTCAACGGCCACCTGCTTATTGACGCCTGGAAAGATCAATCGCCGCGGACTTACAGCGGCGACATCTACTTACCGGGCGGTCCGGTCACTGCCCAGATGGAATATTATGAGAACACCGGCGGCGCGGTCGCCCAGCTTACCTGGACCTCGGCCAGCAGCCCGCCCCCGCCAGCCCCGCCGCCCTCAACCGAAGCCTGGGGCTACGTCACTGCCAACAGGTTAAATGTCCGCTCCGGACCCAGTTTGTATTACCCGGTCATGGGCTGGGTCTATCGTGGTGAGCAGGTGCGTTTGCTGGGGCGTACCTATGACGGCACATGGCTCAGAGTGCAGGCCGGCTACAATTTCCGAGGCTGGGTTTCTGGTTATTATATCCGAAGCAACGTACCCATCTTTAATTTGCCGGTAGTTCAATAGAAAACTGAATCACGAAAACTTCAAAATGGCGCGAAAAGTCAAGCCAAAACTTCAGCCTAATAGCCAACTGCGTTTCCAGGACCATGATTTACCGCCGAGTACGCAGAGATCGCAGAGAATTTCTTATTAAATCTCGGCGTGCTCGGCGCTCTCTGCGGTGAGATGTAGGATGCTTGAATGGTGCGTTGCAATAAGATGATAGATCGGGTAGGGCAAAACTTCGTGCTTTTTTGTTGATTTCGTCCTATCGTGGTTCAAACTCCCTTATCCCAGTTGCTCCCAATCCAGAATAACCCCGACGGCGGCTGAACGGTCTTGCAGCAGGCCCAGGTAGGTCTCCGGCGCTTGCAGCGGCGAAATCCGGTGCGTCACCAAATCTTTGACGTTCATGCGCCCGCGCAGGAGATAATCAAAGAAGACGCCGCTCATCTCCTCGACGGACCAGGGTGTGTATTCGGTCCGTTTATCCGGCACCTGGTAGCCGTGGATGCCCAGGATAGCAATGGATTTGAAGACCACGCCTGGCCCCAAGTGCTGCTGGCTGGGGGTCGGGGTGTCGCCCAGCAGCAACAGCCGGCCCAAGCGGCGGACCAGTTGGATGGCCGGTGATAACACCGCCGGATGCCCGGTTACTTCAAAGACGACATCCAGCATCCAGCCGTCGGTGATCTTCCGCACCGGGTCCAGCGCGTCCTGGGCGCTGAGTTGCAGGGTGTGAGTCGCTCCGTGCTGGCGGGCCAGTTCCAGGCGATCGGCCGCCGGGTCAATGGCGATGATTCGGCGCGCGCCCGCCGCGGCCAGATATTGTGTCACCAACTGCCCCAGAATACCGAGGCCAATCACCCCCACCGTTTCGCCAAACTGAAATTCGGCCCGGCGGACGGCACTCTGGGTCGTTACGGCCAGGCTGCGCCAGGTGCCTTCCTCGCTGCTGATGCCGTCCGGCAAGACGTAAATGCCGATGCCTAGCGGGATGTCGTATCGTTTTTCCAGGTGCTCCACCTGCACTTTGTAATACTGCTGGTGTAGGCCGTAGTTAGCAATGCGGTCGCCTTCTTTGACGCTTTTGACCCCTTTGCCGACCTCAAGGACCCGCCCAACCATGCTGTAGCCCGGCCGAAAGGGGTACTTGACCCAGTCATGCCAGTTTGTGCCGGGGTCCGTCTGTCCCCGCAGGCAGTGCAGTTCTGTCCCAATGCTGATCAGCGATTTTTCTGCTTGGCACAGGATTTCTCCCTCCTGGGGCGGCTCAATCTCTTCTTCCCACACGGCGACTTCCTGCGCTCTAGGATAGACCACGTATTTTGACTTCATGATGGTTACTCCTCTTTTAATGCGTGATGCGTGATGCGTAAGAATTTTGTCACGCATCACGCATCACGTATCAACCCTATTGATTGCTTAAAACTTGGGCCTCTCTAAATCTACCCAAACCGCTCGGCCAGACGGTGCATTTCCTCGCGGGTCTGGCGGTAGAGGCGGTGGTAAATCTCATACAGTTCGGCATAGACGGGAGTGGTTTGCGGATCAGGTTCGATCACCTTAGCCAGCTTGACCCATTGCTGTTTGAGGGGCTGGGAATCGCGAAAGATGCCGGCGGCGTAGCCGGCCAGGTAGGCGTCGCCGTAGGCTGCGCCGACGGTGCGCTCCGGCACGTCCTGCGGCATGCCGGTTACATCGCTGCAAATTTGCAGCCACAGCGCATCTTGCGTCCCGCCGCCCACGGCCACCAGGCGTTTCGGCATCGCTCCCACGCTGGCCATCGTCTCGATGTTATGGCGCAGGCCGTAAGCGATGCCCTCCAGACAGCTCCGGTAAAGGTGCGCCCGGTGATGGGTCAGCGTTAACCCCATGATCAGGCCGCGCGCGTGCGGATCATTGATGGGCGTGCGTTCGCCGCTGAAATAGGGCAGAGTAATCAAACCGGCGCTGCCGGCAGGAATAGAAACCGCTTGCTGGCTCAACTGCTGGTAGGCGCTGGCCCCTGTTTGCCGTTCAAGCTCCAGCTCATGCTGGCCGAACTCATCCCGGAACCAGTGGATCAATGCGCCGGAGGTGGACATACCCGCGGCCAGGGCAGCCTGGCCCGGCACACAGTACACCGACGCCCACAGGCTGGGATGCCGCCGGTAGGTATCGAGGGCCTGGATCAGGAACATGGTCGTCCCATACATGACCATCATATCGCCAGGGTCAATCGCCCCGGCGCTGATGGCCTCGGCGGCGGCATCGGCGGTACCCACGGCGACCGGCAGACCTTCCGGCAGGCCGGTTTCCGCAGCCGCCTGCTTGGTGACGACTCCGGCGGCCTCGGTAGACCAGGCCGTTTCCGGCAGCCACTCCACGGGACAAATCGGCTCGACCAGTTCCGGCTCCCAACGCAGCTCCTGCACATTGAAGAACGGGGTAAAATAGGGCGCGACGTAATTATCAACCACAAAACGGCCAGTCAGCCGGTAGACCAGGTAAGTGGCCGCCGTGACAACTTTGTGGGTGCGTTCGTAAAGGTCCGGCTCGTGCCGTTTGAACCACAAGACCTTGGGGCCGACCGATTGGGAGGTCAAGAATTGGCCGGTACACTCGTAGATGCGTTCCTCGCCTAACTGTTTGGTCAGTTCGTCAATTTCCGCCGCGGCGCGGGTATCAATCCCGTACAGAATAGACGGGCGCAGCGGCCGGTACTGCTCGTCCAGCGGCAGCATGGTCGGGGCGATGGCGCTGCAGCCCACTCCCGCCAGTTGCCCCGGTTTCAGGGATACCTGTCGCAGCAGCGCCTGCGAGATGAGGCAAAAATCATGCCACCAGATGGCGTCGGCGTCATGTTCAGCCCAGCCGGGGCGCGGGATGTCGAAACCGTGCGCCGTGGTCTGTTCGGCCAGCACTTCACCATCCAGCGTTACCAGCACGCCCTTCGATCCGGACGTGCCAATGTCTATGCCCATCAAGACCCGATCATCACTCATGGTCTACTTCCTTTTGCCAAAGGCTACAAAATAATCCAGGGGCATTTTAAGGCAATTGGAAGACTGGAAGGCTGGAGGGTCGGGTTTTTTCCAATCTTCCAACCTTCCAACCCTCCATGCTTTCTACAAATCCACCGGCCGGCCGCTCTGAGCCGACTCGGCGATGGCGGTCAGGACGCGGGTAACCAGCAGGCCATCCTCGCCCGTCGCCACGACGGGGCGATCATACACCACGGCATCCACAAAGCGGGCAATCGCTTCGAGGACAAAGCCGTTGGGACGGGGCGAGTCCGCGCTGACCAGGCCGAAGACATCGGGCAGGACGGCCTTTTCCTGGCCGAACTGCTGCACAGCCCGGTGGTCGGAGGTGTTAACGTAAAACGAGCCTTTGCTGCCCAAAATCTCGAACTTAAAGTTGAAGACATTCGGTTCGGTTTCGGGCAAGAACCAGGCGTTTTCCAGGGTCACCACTGCGCCTTGCTTAAATTCGACAATCGCCACATGCAAATCGGGCACGTCTACCCCCAGCTCCTGCAAAATGCCGGAACGGCTGACGGCGTAGACCCGCCGGGGTTCATCTTCCAGCAGCCAGTGGGCCATATCGGTGGTGTGGCTGGCCAGGAACCACAAAGCTGAACTTTGACTGGCCCAGGGCAGCATTTGGGTGGCCACAAAAGTGGTGTTGCTCAGGCGGGCGTAGATGTAAGTCGGCTTGCCCAATTCACCGCCGGCAACGGCCTCTTTGGCCTTGACGAAGGGAGGGCTGAGCCGATTGTGGAAATCTACCATCAGCTTCACCCCGGCTTTACGCGCCGCGTTGACAATGGCTTCGGCATCGGCCACCGTCGTCGCCAGGGGTTTCTCCACTAAAATATGTTTGCCCGCCTCGGCGGCGGCGACGGCTATCTCACGGTGGGCAAAGTCCGGCGTGGCAATCGAGACGGCCTGGATCTCCGGGTTTTCCAGGAGCTGGCGGTAATTTGTGAAAACAGCCGCGCCGTACTTCTCGCCGATCTCGGCGGCGCGCGCTTCATTTAAATCGCACACGGCGACCAATTTTGCCGGGGGCATGGTGGCGTAAACGTGGGCGTGCCACGCCCCGCCGACAATGCCCGTTCCAATAACGCCAAATCCAACAGGTTCCATAAGAATTTTATCCTTTCACTGCACCAAAAGTTAAACCACGGACCACGTACCGGCCCAGAGCCAGAAAAATGAGCATCGGCGGCAGCATGGCTACCACCGCCGTGGCCGCAATTTGATTCCAGTAGACCCCTGTCGAGGCGAAGAAGCTGATGGTGCCGACCGGCAGAGTCGCCGTTTGCTGCTTGCTCAGAATCAGGGGGAAAATCACGTTATTCCAGCTAAAGACAAAAGCAAACATGGCGGTGACGATAATGCCCGGCAGCGCCAGCGGCAGGGTGATCGAAAAGAACGCCTGCCCGTGACTGGCCCCGTCTACCAGGGCCGCTTCTTCCAGGTCTATCGGCACATCATCCATGAAACTCTTGAGCAGCCAGACCGAAAAGGGAATGGTGATCGTTTGCAGCACCACAATCATGGCCTGGTAACTCCCCGCCCAGCCGATCCGGGTCATCAGGATGAAATAAGGAATGATGAACACGATCGGCGGAGCCATCAGCAGGCTGATATACCAGTTCATGATGAAACGTTTGCCCCGCATCGAAAAGCGGGAGAGGGCGTAGGCCGCCGCCAGCGAGAAGGGCAGGCTCAGCAGGGTTGTCCCAGTGCTGACAATGAAACTGTTGACCAGTTGGCGGGCGTTATTGCCGGGATTGAAAAAGGTGACGTCAAAAGACTCGAAGGTGGGCTTGAAGAAGATTCTAGGCGGAAGGCGATAGGTGTCGCCCGGCTCGCGGAAGGCCAGCAGGATAAACCACAAAATCGGCCCGATGAACAGGAGCAGCACCAACAGTGACAAGACATAGATAATGATTTTTTGACGGGTGGTAAGGCGCATCCTTCAGACCTCCTGCTCTCGCAAGACCAGCCAGATGTAGATATTGATAATAATAGTCACGATAATGACGATCAGCCAGGTCATGGCCGCAGTCAGGCCAATGTTGTAGTTGACCAGACCTTCCTGGTACAGGTTGTAACTCAGCGTGCGCGACGAAGTGCCCGGCCCGCCGCCGGTCAGCACAAATACCAGGTCAAAACTGTTGAATAACTGCATAAAGCGGATCATGACCAGGAAGGCGGCTAACGGGCGCAGCGAAGGCAAGATGATGTGCCAGAACATACTCCAGCCGCTGGCCCCATCTACCCGCGCCGCGTCCGTCATATCCTCCGAAATGGACAGCAGCCCGGCATAAAGGACGATGGCAAAAAAGGGCGTCCACTGCCAGGTATCGGCAATGCCGATACTCAAGAGGGCGGTGGAGGCATTCCCCAGCATCCCCTGGGGCGGCACTGGGACGCCGATCCCTTTTAACAGCCAGGGGAGAATCCCGCCTTCAGGGGCAAACAGATAGCGAAACAGAAAACCGACGACGACCGGCGCGACCGTGACCGGCATGATCAAGATGCTGCGCAAGAAGGTCATGCCCCGGACATGGGTATTCAATAACAGGGCAATGGCCATCCCCAGGCTAAATTGGGCAAATGTGCCCAGCACCGACAACAGCAAAGTATTTTTTAAAGTCGCCAGGAAAGGGGTGGTCTGGAAGACCATCTTGTAGTTAGCCAGCCCGTTGAAAAACATAGGGGTTGGGCTGGTTTGCAGATTCCAGAAATAAAAGCTGTTAATCAGGGCGAAGGCCATCGGGTAAAGAACCAGCGACAGCAGCACCAGGATTGACGGGGCAATTAATAAGAAAGGCAAGGCTTTATGGCTGCGCAATGAGACACCCCTCCGTTGCCAATGATTTAAGATAGAGGGGATGGGTTTAACCACCCATCCCCTTGCTTACTTACTCTTACGCCGTACCGGCCAGGCTCTCAATCAGCAGTTTGGTGTTCTCCAATGTGTCGTCGTAGCTCTCCACCTCGTAAGGGATCATATTGTTGCCGCTTAGAATATTCTGGAAGAGAGTCTGGGTCAGCTCCAGAGCCGCCTCCGGCTCCATCGCCTCGCTCATAACCTGGTTAATATTGAGGCCGTAGACGCCTTCCAGGGAGGTATAAATGGGGCATGGCGGGCGAACAACCTTGCCGTTGCCGAGCCGCATCATCTCAAGCTGGGTGCTGAGGAACGGGTAAATCTGCTGTAACTCGGCGTCCTCATACAGCGACAGGCGGCTGAAATCGGCGAACTGGTAGCCCTTGGTGTTGGCCATGCCCATCGCTTTTTGACCCTCGGCGCCGGTGGCCCACTTGATGAACTGCCAGGCTTCGTCCTGGTTCTCCGAAGTGGAAGGCATGCCCAAGGCCCAGCCGCCCAGGCTGACGACCTGCTGAGAGCCAGGTTCGGCCATCGCTTCTGCCGTTGCCTCGGCTGTCGGCTCTGCAGTGGCGGCGGCGCTCACATACGCACCCGGCAGTTTAGTCGGCAGTACGGCAGTTTTGAACTTGTCCACCACCGGCGAGGGTGTGCCGGTCAGGTAGCCTTCGTTGTTGACCAGGTAGAAATAAGGCGTCCAGTGGTAGAACATGGCAATATCGCCCTGGGAGAAACGGGTGCCGGCATCAAACCAGAGGTAGTTGATGGACTCGGGCGGCGACCAGCTATATAACTTCTTCCAATCCTGGAGCGCGGCCACGTTCTCGGGGCTGTTGATGGTCGGGGTGAAGTCCCAGGGCGCGTTGGGGAATTGGGTGAACCAGCGCGCTCCGTAGCTGGCGGCCAGTTGGGTATACATGTGGACGACCGGCACCGGCTGCGCGCCGATGACGGTGGTGCCGTAGAAGGTGGTGCCATCCATTTCCATGCCGTTGAGCTGTCCCAGCATCTCAAAATACTTGTCCCAGGTCCAGTCGGCGGCCTCGGCGGTGGTGGCCGGCAAGGGATCGAGGCCGGCGGCTTCAAAGACATCGGTCCGGTACATGATGCCCTGGGCATAAGCCCCCACCGGCAGCGTCCAGATGTGATTGCGCCAGGTGTTGAGCGAGTAAAGAACTTCTGGCAGAAAATCGGTCAGGTTGGTGTCGGAGTCGGCCTTAATAAAGTCGTCAAGCGAGCGAATCCAGCCGTTGTCGGCATACTGGCTGATCCACATCTGGTCAACCGCGATCACGTCGGCGTCGGCGGTCTGGGTGAGGAAGGAATTTACCAGGCGGGCCTGGAGCGCCACGTAACCCAGCGACTCAATATTGACCTTGATGCCGGTCTGTTCCGTGAATTGGTTAACCACTGTCTGCAGCGCCAGGTCCCAGGGATCACCTACCGTCAAGACATTGATTGTCTTTTCGGTCTGAGCGAAAGCCCGTTTGGGCAGTGACAAGCCCATCAGCGCTGTTGCGCCGGCCGCGCCGGATAACTGCAAAAAGTGGCGGCGGCTTATGGTTGACTTCTCTTTCATTGTATTTTCCTCCTGCAAGTTTATTGGTTGAGTAAAGAAGACGACTTACTTCCACAGCAAAAGGTTAGGTCATCATTTCTCCTTTCTTTATATCGTATCAAGCATGTCATTTCGACCCGCAGAGCGGGGAGAAATCCCTATAGCGGTACATTTTTATCCGGCCAAACATTTTTAAGAGTTCCCGTAGAGGGATTTCTCGGCCTATGGCCTCGAAATGACATAAAATGAACAGTTACACAACATCAGCCCTAGACGATCAGCTTACCATTTTCGAAAACAGGCGTGTCGTCGAGATAGACCGTTCCCTCCCGGCGCAGGTCTTTCACGATGTCCCAATGCAGGGCCGATTGATTGGTCCCGCCGCACTCGGGATAGGCCCGCCCCAGGGCCAGGTGAATGGTTCCGCCCATCTTCTCATCCAGGAGAATATCTTTACAGAAACGATTCACGTGCGGGTTCAGGCCAAAGGCGAACTCTCCCGGCAAACTTGCCCCAACGTCCGTCTGCAAAAGCTGCTGCAAGAAATCCTGATGGGTGGCTGAAGTTGCTTCGACCAGTTGGCCCGCTTGCCAGCGCAGGCGGATGTCTTGCACCAAGCGCCCGCTCATCACCCCTGGAAATTCAAAGAAGATATGCCCGTTGAGGGTTTCGTTCACCGGTGCAGTATAGATTTCGCCGTCGGGCATATTGATACGGCCATCAAACACCAGCCATTTGCGCCCCTCGACCGAAAAGCTCAAATCCGTTTCCCGGCCCACAATGCGGACCCGTTTGCCGTGATTCAGCTTTTCCGCCCGCCGCTGCCACTGCTGCGCCTCGGTTTCCCAGTCAAGAAAACAGGCGTTGAAAAACATGTCGGTGATGGTTTCGAGATCGGTTCCGGCTTGCCGGGCAAAGGCGGCATTCGGCACGCGCACCAGGCACCAGCGCGTTTTTTGCCAGCGCAGCGCCGAAATCTGGCCGACGGCGGCCTGGTTGAGGGCCAGGCGTTCGGCGGGGATGTCGGCATGTTCATCCAGGTCATAGCCGCCGCGCAGCCCGAAATAGACATCGGCCCACTCCATGCCAAAGGCTTCGACTTCCGGCAGCCAGCGCAGTTGCGCTTCATTGCCATATTTCAGCAGGGTGTGGCGCAGCGACTCCGATAGAAACTGGATCTGCGGGTAAGCGCCCGCCTTGATCGCCGCCTCGTAAACGGCGTGGGCCAGGGGATAAGTCTCCACCTCGGCCATGGCAATCATCACCCTTTCCCCGGCCCGGACGCCCGTCGAGTAGCGCACTAGCAGTTCGCCTAACTGCTGCCACCGTTTATCCATAGCTACCGCCGCGCCTCTTTGGCCGCCCCCATAAACTCACGCACCCGGTTCACATCCACTTCATGCCAGATATAACCGTCTCTTTTGAAGGTTGTCCCGACAATCGCGCCATCGGCGATGGAAAGCATTTGAGCCACATTAGACGCCCTGACGCCAGTGTTAGCGAAGACCGGCGTCTCAGGCACGGCTGATTTGACCTGTTGGAGCGTCTGAAATGGCGTCTCTGCTCCGGCAGTCAGGCCGGAAACACACAGGGCGTCGGGATTGGAGACGAACACGGTAGATTTGGCAATGTCAACCACATGCCGCTCGGCTAAATAGGCCGCCGACTCCGGCACAATATTAAAAAAGAGCTTGACATGCCGGGCGTGAACCGCGTGCTGATGGCGGATGATTTCGCCGCAGTTGGTATTCCACAGCCCGTAATCGCTGGCATAGACCCCGCTGAAGATTTCGCGGACAAACTGCCCGCCGGTGGCTACGGCCAGATCAATCGAAGCGGTCGGGTCCCACAACACGTTGACGCCAAAGGGAACGCGAATGTCGGGGTGGAGTTCGGCAATGACCCGGGCCATGCAGGCGGTGGTGATGGGTTCAACCTTGGTCAGATAGGGCAGACTGGCTTCGTTGGAGAACATCACTGCGTCCACGCCGCCCTCTTGTAAAGCGCGCAGATCGGCCCGGGCCATCTCGACAATCCACGCCATGCCCTTGACCGGGTCGTAGCCGGGGTCGCCGGGCAGCGCCTTGAGGTGGCACATGGCAATAATCGGTTTTTCGGTCTGAAATAACTCTTTGATCCAGCTCATAGGGTCATATCTCCTGATCAGGTCTCAGCCAAAATAACTTCAATACCCATTTCACGCAGTTGTTTGACGGTGGGCAGATCGGCGTGGCCGTCAGTTACCACCACTTTGACGGCACTCAGCGGGGCGACATGGGCAAAGCTGGTCTTGCCAAACTTGCTGCTATCGGCCACGACAATGACCTGGCTGGCCGTGGCGATCATCACCCGTTTCACCAGTGCGTCGTCCAGGTTATACTCGGTTAGGCCATGCTGCAGGCTAATCCCGCCGATACCAATGAAGGCTTTGTCCACATGCAGATGATGATAAGCGTGTGCGGCAAAATCGCCGACCATTGACAGTTCTCCGGCGCGAACTATGCCTCCGGTTAGCACCAACCGGACGTCATTACCCAGGGCATACCGGCTAATAATTTCGTTCGCAATCGGGAGACTGGCTGTGACAATGGTCAGGTTACGTTTCTCGGCCAGGGAACGGGCGATTTCGAGGGTGGTGGTGCCAACGTCAAAGGCAACGCTGTCGCCATCCTGAATCAAGGCTGCGGCAGCCTGGCCGATAGCCTGTTTGGAAGTAAGCTGTGCGGTTGTGCGCAGGGGATAAGGCGGCTCATAACTGCGTCCCAGGTTGATCGTCGCCCCGCCGTGGACCCGCCGTAATAACCCTTCGCGAGCAAGGTCGGCCAGGTCACGGCGCGCCGTCATCTCGGAGACTTGGAACAACTCGATAATATCGGCAACCGAAATTTGCCCGTTTTGGGTAATAAGTTCAAGGATCTTGCGTCGTCGTTGAGCGCGCATAAGACCGCCGATTTTCTTGTGAGTTGTTTGGATTTGGTCGAAGTATAATCTTTTTCTGGGCGAAATGTCAAATTCTGATCTTGTGAATGAGATAGATCGGAGAATATATTGTTGAGGTGGATGGCCATCTGCCCCTACTTAAGAAATTGACATTTATAGCAGTCTCTCTATAATACTGGCTCATTATGGCTTTAAGCAGTTCACCCTTCCTTTTCGTCAGCGCCGACGCATCTGCCAACAACGGCTGTTGTCTGGCCTGTTCGTGTTGTCAATTGATTCCCCGCCTGACGTTAACCCGGTGGAGTGCTGGCTGCTAAAAATTTGCCCTTGATCCTCATTGTTTTCCAAGCCCATCGCGAGTTAGCGATGGGCTTTTTTATTGCCAAAAATCAAAAAAGGAGACACGATGCTGAACGGAAGTGAACCCAAACTAACCTGGAAAGCTGTCCTGGCCGAGACAATTCCGCCGGACATGGCCGAAGAGATTGACGCCTTCGAAACCCAAATGGCGCTGCGCCGGCAGGGCAAAATTGAAGAAAAAGTTTTTGCCGAAATCCGCCTGCGCCGGGGGGCCTACGGCCAGCGCTACGACAACGGGCTGCGCCACGATGGGGAAAAATCGCAGGAGATTCCCTATCCTCGTCTTGAGCTGACCAAGGGACCGAACACCAAATGGGAAGCGCCGGGCATGCAGCGGATCAAGGTGCCGTTTGGCGGCCTCACCGCCGTCCAGATGGAAGCCCTGGCCGATGTGGCCGAGGAGTACGCCGATGCGATTTTGCATGTGACCACCCGCCAGGATTTCCAAATCCATTTTCTCTCCCTGGACAACGCGCCCGATATGCACCGGCGGCTGGCCACAGTTGGGATTACCGTCAAAGAAGCGTGCGGCAACGTGGTCCGCAACGTGACCGCCTGCCCCCTGGCCGGGGTCTGCCGCGATGAAACGTTTGATGTGACCGGTTATGCCGACGCCACCGCCCAATATTTGATGGGCCACCGGGACACCCAGGATTTTGGACGCAAGTTCAAGACAGCTTTTTCCGGCTGCAAACACCACGCCTGCGGCTTGACCTCGATGCACGACCTGGGCCTGATTGCCAAAACGCGCGTTGTTGACGGCGTCGAGCAGCAGGGCTTTGAGATGTATGTCGGCGGGGGTCTGGGGGCAGTACCGCATCTGGCTAAATTGTTTGACGATTTTGTGCCCGCCGCAGAACTGCTGCCGCTGGCACAGGCTATCTCCCGTGTGTTTGCCCGGCTTGGCGAGAAAAAGAACCGCAACCGGGCCAGGATCAAGTTCCTGGTGGCCGACCTGGGCATTGACGAATTCAAGCGCCTCGTCCTGGAAGAACGAGCGACCCTGGAAAATGATCCCGGCTGGACCGACTGGCTGGCTAACCTCTCCGCCTTTGAGGAAGCGGCCCTGCCGGCGCCGGTTTCGGGCGAAGCGCTCGATTTGGGCGAAGAGTTTGAGAAGTGGAAATCCACCAATGTTTACCAGCAGCGCCAGCCCGGCTTTGTCACCGTCACCGTTGCCCTGCCCCTGGGCGACATTACTTCCCGCCAGATTCGCGGCCTGGCCGACATCAGCCGCCGGTTTAACCGCGACACCGCCCGCACCACGGTTGAGCAGAATATTGTATTACGGTGGATATACGAAAATGACCTGCCTGCCCTTTACCTGGCTCTCAAGGAACTCAACCTGCACAGTCCCGGCGCGCAGACCATTGTGGATATTACCGCCTGCCCCGGCACCGATACCTGCAAGCTGGGCATTGCCAGTTCGCGCGGCCTAGCCGGAGCGCTGCGCCAGCGTCTGGCCGTCAAAGGCTGGCAGTACGATGAAGCGGTCAAAGACATCCGCATCAAGATCAGCGGCTGCTTCAACTCCTGCGGCCAGCACACGGTCGCCGAAATCGGCTTCTATGGGGCCAGCCGGACCATCAAAAATTATCGGGTGCCGCACTTCCATCTCATTCTCGGCGGCCAGTGGGATCATAACGCCGCCAACTACGGCCAATCACTGGGAGCCGTCCCCTCCAAACGAGTCCCCGACGTGGTGGAGCGGCTGATTGACCTGTATATGGTGGGCCGCCAGCCCGGCGAAGGGTTCCGCGACTACGTGACCCGCGCCGGCAAAAAGGAAATCAAGGAACGCATTAAAGACCTGACCGAAGTGCCGGCCTATGAAGTAGACCGCTCCTTTTATACCGACTGGGCCGACGCCCGTGAGTACACCATCGGCGACATCGGCGTGGGCGAGTGCGCCGGGGAAGTTGTCACCTTAACCGACTTTGGCGTGGCCGCAGCGGAAAGACTCCACTTTGAGGCCCAGGTGCTGCTGGACGAGAGCCAGGGGAACGGCAACATCAAAAAAGCCGCCGATATGGCTTTGCAGTCCATGCTCAACGCCGCCCAGGCTCTGGTCAAAATGCAAAACATTGATATTAAGGACGACCCGGAGCGGATTGTCAGCGAATTTCGGAGCCGTTTTTACGACACCCAGCTCTTCTTTGATCCCTTTGTCCACGGCAAGTTCGCCAACTTTTTCTTTAAGGCTTATGAGCAGCGCCACGAGCCGGTTGATTACGATAAAGCGCGGCAACTTATGGAAGAAGCCCGCCTGTTCATCGAAGCAACCCACGACACCAACGGGCGCATGCTGGCCGCCGGAATTACCAACCCGCTCAGCTTCAACCACTGGCTGTTAGAAAAAAATGCTGGGCTGGTCAAGGCCTAATGGTTGGAGGTTGGAAGGCTGGATACAGTTTAACCGGTCTTCCAATCTTCCAGCCTTCCTACAAATAGTTACCCGATTTGAAAATCAAGTAACTATGTCATTTCGACCGAAGGGAGAAATCCCTAATGCCTATGTGGCGCTCCAGAGATTTCTCGGCCTTTGGCCTCGAAATGACATAGGGCTGAGCATTAACAAAATCAATAATATAGGAAACTAAAATGAATCTTGAGCGCTTTTGCCTTAAATTTTACGCCCGGCCTGGGGTCACTATAGACGAAGGTATCTTCATCGAAGTCTTTCACGACTGGATTCGCCACCGCAAACTGGCCGGTGTTTTGATTGACGTGGCCGACTACCGCCACGTCCCCGATGGCCCAGGGGTCATGCTGATCACTCACGACATCAATTTCTCAATGGATCACACCGATAGCCGCTTTGGCCTGCTGGCTCAGCGCAAACCGGGTCCAGGCGACGACCATGCCACCCGCATCGTTGAACTGGCCCGCTCGACGGCCGCTTTTGGGGCGCTGCTGGAATCAGACCGGCGGGTCAAAGGAAAATTGAGTCTGGAAGGGGGATTATTCCATTACATGGCGAACGACCGGCTGCTGGCTCCCAACAACGAAGCGAGTTTTATCGCCTTGCTGCCGGACCTGACCGCGGCTGCGGCGGTCATCTATCCGGGGCAAAAAGTCTCGATCAGCCGCCTGGCAAACGACCCGCGCGACCGGCTGACCATCGTGGTTGAGGCGGGCCGGGTGGATATGAAAACCCTGTTGGAAAGGGTGAGAGCAGCCGCCTGAGCAGCTCTATTCTTCCAATCAATTCTCTGGCGGGGTGGGTATCCACCCCGTCTTTTTATGCTAATGCCGCCAATCCTGATATAATTGGGCTGGATTGGAAACCGGCTGTTCCACCGGCGGCCCCGCCCGTAGGATCGTTTCCATCCCTTTATTTACCTAATCAGAGGAAAAAACGATGGATACTTTTACCTTGACCAACAAAAACGGCGTCAGCACAAAAATTACTAACTACGGCGGTATTGTCATGTCGCTCAACGTCCCCGATAAAGCAGGCCAGTTCGGGGATGTGGTGCTGGGTTTCGATACTGTGGAAGGGTATCTCAAACCCCATCCGTATTTTGGCGCGCTGATTGGCCGCTATGGCAATCGTATTGCCAATGGGAAATTTACTCTCGAGGGGAAGGATTACACCCTGGCCCAAAACGACGGCCCGAACAGCCTCCACGGCGGCCTCCAGGGCTTTGACAAGGTCATCTGGGATGCCAAGCCGCTAGATACTGCTGACGGGCCGGCCCTTGAACTGACCTATCTCAGCAAAGATGGCGAGGAGGGGTATCCAGGCAATCTTTTGGTCAAGATAACTTATACTTTGACCCACGACAATGCCTTAAGAATTGATTACACGGCCACCTCCGACGAAACCACTGTGATCAACTTAACCCATCATTCTTACTTCAATCTGGCCGGAGCCGGTAACTGCGATATCCTCGATCATGACCTGCTGCTTAATGCCCCTCACTTTACACCAATAGACGAAACTTTGATTCCCACCGGCGAAATCAAGCCGGTCACCGGCACACCCTTTGATTTCACGCAGCCGGCCAGGATTGGTTTGCGCATCAACCAGGATGACGAGCAGCTCAAGTTTGGCCTGGGGTACGATCACAACTGGGTGCTCAACAACACAGACGGCGCCCTGGCCCTGGCTGCTCGCGTCACCGAGCCAGGCAGCGGCCGGGTCATGGAGGTCTGGACGACCGAGCCGGGCATCCAGTTTTACAGCGGCAACTTCCTCGATGGCAGCAACACCGGCAAAGGCGGCAAAATTTACCGGCATCGCTCTGGTTTCTGCCTGGAAACGCAGCATTTCCCTGACTCCCCCAACCAGCCCAATTTTCCGCCAACGGTGCTCAAAGCCAGTCAAACTTACACCTCGACCACCGTTTACAAGTTCTTGGTAGCGTGATGGCCTTTAGGAGTGTTCACCTAGCCGGGACACACTCCCCCTAATGAAAGGGTGCGAGGATGCGAGGAGGCGACCAGAAGAGGAATTTCCTCGCCTCCTCGCCTCACCTGTCATCGCATCTTTATTGTCCAGGAGTCACAAACCCGATGAAACTCCCGCCGCACGAATATCTGGAGCGCCATAATATTCCCTACCAGCGGTTAACCTTTGCCCCCACCACCGAAAAAGGCGCGGCCAACGTCGCCAAAGCGTTAGGTTATCGCGAACGGCAGATGATCAAAACGCTTATCTTTGAGACCGGCCAGGGCGAGCGGGTGCTGGTCATGGTCGGCGGCGACCAGGTGGCGATCTCCGGCCACTTAAAAAAGGCGATTGGCTCGCGGGACATCCACCTGGCTTCCCCCGAAATCGTCAAAGCCACCACCGGCTACGAGATTGGCTCGATTCCGCCCTTCCACTGGCAGTCGGAAGGGTTTCGCTCTTTTCTGGAGCTGTCTATGCTGGATGAAGAGATTTTGGGGGTGGGGGCCGGCCAGTGGGGGGAGGAAATCATGATCACCCCGGCCAACCTGGTCAAGGCCAGCCGGGCCAGCGTGGTCAATCTGACCGACAAATCCAGGCCGGTGTTAGCTGCCTGATGACCTCTGCTCAAACGTCTCGTACTGCTTGATGTAGCGAATCAGGGCGTTGACCCCCACCTCGCTCGCCTGTTCGCGCACGCATTGGTCGTGAAAGCCCGGCCCGCCGCGCCGGTTGCGCTGCTGGGCGCGTAAACTCAGCACAGCCCCGTCCGCTCCCAGGTTAGGCATAATTTTCCACTTTACGCTTTCACTATCGGAGAAGGTGATATAGGAGTAAGGCTGGCCTTCCTGCACTTCGTGACCAATCTCACAGCGCAAGTGGGGAATGAGCCTCGCCAGATCGAGCGAACAGCCATAGAACGTTTCACCGTCATAAGCGTTGAGCATGGTTGCCGTTTTCTCTGCACCAATATTTAAATTCGTTTGAACCAGAACCAGGCCGAGCGCCAGGGGGCCTGATCACCCACCCGGGTCTGGCCGTACTCGACTCGTTCCAGGGCAAATCCCTGGTCAAAAAGCCGGCGCAGGTCGGCTTCATCCAGCCAGCGCCGCGCTTCCGGTTCCGGGTCAGCTTCGTCCAGATGGGCAAAGAGGAGGTAATAACCGCCCGGTTTGAGCAGGCGCAGCAGTTCCCGGTGATAGGCCCGCAGTTCGTCGGCGCTGAAGCCGTGCGCACAGCCGACATCGAGGGCAAAATCATAGGGGCCGCTCAGAAAATCGAGCTGTGTGACCGGGCCGAGGTGAAAGCGGACATTCTCCAACCCGGCCTGGCCGGCCCGAGCCGTAGCTTCGGCAATCGCCTGGGGGATAAAATCAACCCCATCCACCTGCCAGCCCAGGCGGCCCAGATACATTGCCGCCCGGCCCAGACCGCAGCCCAGGTCGAGCGCCCGGCCCACCGGCAGGGTCGGCGCAAAAGCCAGCACTTCCGGCGGTGGGTCCGGCTGGTCCCACGGCACGGGACCAGCCTGGTAGAATTCAAACAAACGGTCAAAGTGTGACGACATTGGCTTCTCCTACATCCTCGGCGATCTCGCGCACAACTACCGCCTGATAGTTGAACAGGGCCATTGGGATGCCGCTCTCGACCATCCAGCCAGCGGCCATGCGCTGCCGGTCAATATCGAGGCGGGCCGGGGCTCTGGAAGTGAGTTGTGTCAGGGTTTACTCAACTGCTTTAGTAAAGTTCTGGATAAATTTTAGGCCGATAGCCTGCTCTTAAGGCTCGCACGGTAGACATCGGCGTCAACAGCGTAACCTCAATTCCACGAGGACGTTCAACCGGCTCGCCGTACCCGGCAAAAGCCCAAGGATATAATCCATCCCCAAGCACCAGGTAGGGTTGCGCTTGCGAGCCGGGTTCCAGGGTAATGAAGGCCCCTGGAGGCAGGTCGTCAACTGGAATAACCCGGGTCTGCTTTTTGCTGGACCAGTCTTGCTGGTGAGAGCTGAAGCGTTCGGCATGAAGAATGTCGTCTATCTGGCGGGGGTCATCAGGATTGCCCAGGCAGAAGAAGTGGACAAATTCTTTGTATCGTGGGCGGCTGCACTCCCAACAGGGCCGGTGTCCGGCGGCCAAGGCGGTGGCCTCATCGAGGAAGAAGAGTTCGGTGTATGCGTTGGGAAACATGGGTTCGCGTTTGATCCACTCCCCGGCTTTGTTTTTGGCTTCAAGGCGGCAGATAATCCAATGCTTGTGCTGGTGATAGCGCCGCAGGTTTTTCTGGTCATCATGCAAAATGCCGCGATTGCCCATGCAGGTGCCGCGCTCCGGCACAGCCAAGATATTGCCAAAAGGGTTGACCCGGTTTTGGAGAGGCATACGCTGTTCCTTTCACTTATGTCCCATTGTATCATAACTTCCCCCGGCTTTCAATCAGGCTCAAAAGGGAGGGTCCCCAATTCATGGTACCGTAGGACAAGTTGACAACTTGTCCTACAGAACTGCCTAAAATTGGGGCGCGCTCGGCTCAAAAATCACCCTCTATTGTGACAAATGTCACTAATTTCCGGGCAAAATTTCACTTGCATAGGTGCAACGAACAATCCTACACTAGAACAAAGGTAAGCCAGTTCGACAATGAGCACCCCAGGCCGGGACGCATATTCCCCGTCTACCTTCTACCGTCTACTGTCTACCATTTTAGGAGTATCCAATGAGTGTTATCTGGCTCAAAGTTTGGTCAGATTTGTGGGATAACAAAGTTCGGACCCTGCTGGCAGTACTGAGCATTGCCGCCGGGGTCTTTGCGATTGGGGCCACTTTTGGCATGGCCGACCAACTGCTGGCCGGCATGGATGCGGCTCACCAGGCCAGCATTCCCGCTCATTTGACGATTTACACGACCGAAAACTTGGACGAGACGATGGCCTATGACCTGCGGAAAATTAAGGGGGTGGAGGATATTCAACTGGGCAGCCAGGTGAACATTCGCTACAAAATCCGGCCCGGTGATGAGTGGGATGAAGGCTGGCTAGTCATGCGCGAGGATTACACCGACCAAAAGTACGAACTGCTGCCGCTTAAAGCCGGCGAATGGCCCAAAGGCAACCGGGTTGGCATCGAGCGGCTGTCGAGCCAGTATTTTGGCCTGGAGCTGGGCGACACGGTTCTCTTTGAGGTGAACGACCGGCCCAAGGTGCGGACGATCAGCGGCAAACTGCGCCACAACTTTGTGCCGCCGCCCGATTTTGGCGGCCCGGCGGTCTTTTTTACCGATGCTCAGGGGATGGAACTGTTTGATATTCCCAAGGGCAAGTACAACGAGCTGATTGTCCGGGTCACGCCCTACAGCGAGGCCCTGGCCCGGCAGGTCGCTTCTGAGATAAAGGACCGCCTGTCGAAAGAGAGGATTGGCGTGGCTGTGACCGTCTACCAGGACCCGATCAAGCACTGGGGCCGGTTCATCATATTGGGGATTAACCTCGTCCTGCAACTGATGTCCGTAGTTTCGCTGGGGGCCAGCGTCGTGCTGGTTCTCAATACCCTGATGGCCCTGGTAACCCAGCAAATCAGCCAGATCGGCATTCTCAAGGCCATCGGCGCGACCCAGGGCAAGATTGTCCAGGTCTACCTGGTCGGCGTGCTGGTATACGGGCTGCTGGCGTTGTTCATCGCCCTGCCGCTGGGGGCAGTGCTGGCCTACGGGCTGACCAAGTACCTGCTCAATCTCTTTAACATTGATTACGAGCAGTTTCAATACTCGCTGCGGGCCTGCATGTTGCAGGCGGTGGCGGCGATTGCCGTCCCGCTCCTGGCGGCCTTGTGGCCAATCTTGAGCGGCACCCGTGTGACCGTGCGCGAGGCGCTGGCCAGCTACGGCCTGGGCAGCGATTTTGGCAGCAATGGGTTGGACCGCGGGGTCGAGTGGCTGGGAAGGCGCTTTTTGTCCGGCCCTTATGCCATGGCCCTGGGCAACATGTTCCGCCGCAAGGGGCGCTTGCTGCTAACCCAGGGGGTGTTGATCATGGCCGGGACTATGTTCCTGGCGGTGATGAGCCTGTCGTCATCGCTCAACCTGACCGTTGACAATATTTTTGCCAAGCGCCAGTTTGATATCTTGATGGCTTTTGATGAGGACCAGCGCTTGGAGCGGACAGTCGCCGTTGCTAAATACCAGGCAGGGGTAGAGCATGTTGAGCTAATCTTCCGGCATGGGGCGTCTATTTTGAAGGAAGGGCAGCGGCTCAAGGAGGCGGGCCTGGGGGCTGAACTGTTTGCCCTGCCGAACGGCAGCGATATGTTCAGGCCGCCGCTGCTGGTCGGCGGGCGCTGGCTGCGCCCGGAGGACGACCGGGCGATTGTCATCCGTAAAGACACGGCTGATGAAAACGACATCAGCCTGGGCGACACGATCACTCTTGACCTGGGCGAGCTGGGCGATTCAAAATGGCAGGTGGTCGGCTTTTACAGTGATGTCTTTAGTGACGTCGGCGGGACGGACCCGGTGTATGCCAATTTAGAGGCCGTCTCAAGAGCGACCAAACAATATCATCACGGCGACCAAATTTTCGTCCGCACCGACCGGCGCGAGCCTGGCTATGTCCAGACCATCGCCTCGGAGTTAAAGAAAACTTACGAAGCCAAAAGCATTGACGTCGCCGTCAGCCAAACGGAGCCGGAAAACCGGCAGAATATAGACAGCCAGTTTGCCATTGTCATTACGATGTTTCTCATCCTGGCCATGATCATGGCCGTTGTCGGCGGGATTGGCCTGATGGGATCGCTGTCCATCAGCGTGGTCGAGCGCACCCGTGAAATTGGGGTGATGCGCGCCATCGGGGCCAAAACGTGGACTATCCTGGGTATGTTCGTGATGGAAGGGGTATTACAGGGACTGCTTAGTTGGCTGGTCGTTGTCCCCCTTTCCTTCGCCCTCGGCAAACCGATGTCCAACGCCCTGGGGCAGGTGCTGTTTCAAACAACGCTCGATTATCAGTACAACTTTGGGGCCGTGTGGTGGTGGCTGGGGCTGATCCTGGTCATTTCTATCCTGGCTTCGCTCTTGCCCGCCCGCAGTGCGACCCAAATCAGCGTGCGCGAGAGCCTGGCTTATGGCTAAAAAAGATTGCGCTCAGAGACTAAACATCTGATTCGACGGCCCGCCGCGCCGCCTGTAAATTCGCCTCCGGGCTGCGAGCATCTATGGTGCAGCCCGGGGTCAGAATGAACCCCCTGCCGCCGGTCTGCTCAATCGCATCACGCACCTCGGCTGTGACCTCCGCCTCCGTTCCATAACGCAAGGTTTCGACGGCCAGCCCGCCAGCCAGTGCTTTACCGGTCATCTGGCGGGCCTGGGCCAAATTGGGACCGCTGCTGGCCCGGTCAGCCCAGTTCAGGGCGTCTACCGGATAATCGGCCATGCGCTCGAACATGATATTTTGCCGGCAGACGTGCAGGATCGTCAGCCGCGATTTACCAAGCACCGCCTCCAGCACCGGCAGGTCATACGCCGCGCCGAATTCCTCGTACTCTGCCGCGGTCAGGGTGTCAAAGTTAGCCATCTGGGTGGCCAGGAAAATCCCGGAGACGCCCGCTTCCAGACAGGCCGCGGCGTACTCCCGCACCACCTCACGGATAACGGCCAGCCCGGCATGCACCTTTTGCGGCGCTTCGCGCAAATCGTGGACAATCCGGTCGCGCGAGGCCGAGGTCCAGCACAACATGGCGGCGATGGTCAGCGGGCTGTAGAGGGTCGTGACGACCGGCACATCCTCGTCAAGGCCGGCCATCAAGTAGCGTATCGCTTCCAGCTCCCGGCCCAGCGCGCCGGTGGTCACATCCAGGCGGGGCAGGGTGTCCCACTCGTCCGCCGAAGTTACGGCGGCCTCAACCCAGGCCGGGTGGACCGTATCGTCGCGGCTGAAGCGAATGGTCGGCCCCCAATCCTGGATGGGGTAGATACCCGTCGGGGTGAGCTTGATCAGGTCAAGGTCAAAGCGCCGGTATTGCTCCAGGGTCAGCTCCGCCAGCCGTTTGGGCGACCATTCCTGCACGGCGTAGTGCCGCCAGAAGGTGAAGGGAACCCGGTCCACCTCGGCTCCGTGGAGAGCCGCTTCGACGCGTTCCCATTTGGTCATCGGTTTCATCGGTGACACTCCTTAAGCGACGGTTAACGCAACTCCACTGATCGCCGCCCGGATCAGGCCGGTGTTGTGGAAAAAGTCAGAGTTATGCTGGGGCGGGAAAGGTTTGAGCTGGCCGCTGTCGTGAGTCCAGAAGTAGATGCCGCCCAACTCCTGAATCACTGCCTCCACCTCTGCTGCAGACAAACGGAAGGCGGCTTGCAAATCGGCCACGCCCAGCGTTCCTTCCCGGCAGACCCAGTCGTAGGCCAGGTAGGCTACGGGCGACATTAAGACCCGGTCGGGGTAGGTAATGATGCCGATCATCTTGTCGGCCCCTTCTTGCAGTTCGTGAACGATGGGCGGTAACTCGGCATCGCTTGGCTCGTCCGGCAGCGGCTCGACCTGCAACTGCCCGGCGGCAACTGCCCGGAGCAGCCCTTTCCAATCTACTTGCGTGCCATTTTCCTTGAGCCGGCGCAGAATCAGCCGGTAAAGGCCCGCTGTCCCAACCTGGTGGATGAGGGAAGCCATGATCCGGTCAAAAGCGGGTGTCTCGTACAGGTCGGTATTGATCTCCTGCAAAAAGGTGCGATAGAGCTGGATCGGCTGGAGGTTGCGATTTTTGTGATAGTAGACCAGGTAGGCCAGGAAATTGGCGCAGCCCTCGTCAAAGAAGCGGTAGTAATCGCCGGGAACATCGTCGTTGCCCAGGCCGAGGTGGTGGACGTTTTCGTGCAGCGTCGCCATTTCGACCACGCCGGGCATCATGTGGCGGCGCAGGTAGTAAACCCCTTCCGGGTAGCCCTCCCGCGGCCCGCCCGGCACATTGGATGAGGCGAACCAGTTGGCGTCCTGAGCCGGCTCCGGGTATTGGTCTACCACATAGGGCGAACGCTGACGCCAGCTTAACTTCAGCCGGCCAGGGTAATACTCCTTGACGACATCATAGTAAGCTTCAATCGTGCCCATTACATCGAAACCGGATAAATCATTCGTCGTTTTAAGGAAGTCCAGGGCACTGCCAGCTCCCTGGATCAAGAGTTGGAGAAAAGCCTGATCCTGTCCCTGGGCTTGGCGTTCCTGTTTCTGGTAGCGCGCCAGCGTGTCGCTGATGCGGGTCAGGGTATCGGGGCTGAAGTCGGCCTCGGTCAGAGGAAAGAAGCGCTGGAAGAGAGAGCGGGGGTAAAGGGCAACCGGCGACGAGAGCAGGGCATAATTAAAAGCGGCTTTTTCTGAAATTTTCATTGAAAACCTCCTCTTGATGGAGTGTCAAAGTGCACCTTGACACTCCATATTTTTATTGATATGGCACCAGCATCAGCGCCTTTTGGGGCGGGCTAAACCACTTGCAGCCGTTAGCCGTGACCAAAATTTCCTCTTCCAGGCTGATGTAGCCAAACTCCGAGCGCACACCCAGTTCCAGGGTGAAGACCTGTCCCTCGGCAATCCGGCCATAGGGCTTGTCCCCGTAGCGTTCCCAGCGCGGGTAAAAGCCAACCCCGCCGTCGTGAGCATAGCGGCCAACGGAGTGCCCGAGCGCGTGCGGATACTCGGGATAGCCCGCAGCCACCAGATAACCACGAGCCACGGCGTCCACTTCCCAGCCTTCGAGACCCGGCCGGACATAATCGGCGGCGGCCTGGATGGCGCCCGCAACGGCATCAAATATCTCCACGACTGCTGCTGGAGCCTCGGTCTCGCCCTCGCGTAAGAAGTACCAGACCCGCTGGTGATCGGAACAGTAGCCATCTACTTTGACCCCAAAATCCATGTTCAGGGTGTAGCCCGGCGCCGTTCTTTCGTCCGAAGCGCCGACATGGCCCCAGGGCGAATGGGGGCCGGCATTCAAGCCGGGGCAGAAGTCGCGCTCCCAGGAGGTCTCGACGCCCCGCTGGCGCACCTGGTCATGCACAAACTGGTAGATTTCTCGCTCCGAGCGGCCGGGCCGCAGCCACTGCCCGGTGGCTTCGAAAATTTCCATGGCGATCCGGTTGGCCTGGCGCATGCAGTTCAACTCCTGGGGTGTCTTGCGGCCCCGCCAGGCATCCACAAATGCTTCCGCCGAGACCAGCCGGTTGGCGTAAGGAGTCTCCTGGAGGTACGCTTGCAGGTTGAGCCACATGCCATAGGTCAGCCCATCGGCGCTGACGTCACTGCGGCTGTAATTGAGGCCGATAGACCTGGGGTTGAGGCGGGTAAGCACTTTGATCAGGTCATCGCGAATGCTGTGAGTGTAGGGAATCACCTCGTCAAACAGCTTCAACCGGCGGATGGCTTCGTCATCGCCCACACCGCTGATCGCAATGCGCTCGCCGCCCCGGCCAAAGATAAAGGCGGCTTCCCAAACCGCATTGAGCGGGCCAAGCAGCTTGATCACGGGGTCGGTGTGTTCAGCCGTCTCCCGGACAAAGACCAGCCAGGCATCGAGGTTGAACTCGGCCAGGAGGTCACCCGCCTGCTGCATTTTTTCCTGATAGATGTCCATAAGCATGTTCCTTTTTCAAAAAGTTGTCGAAAACTGGATTAAGGCAACTCCAAGAAAGTAATTATCCAAAGTCCGTGATACGTAATGCGTGATGCGTGATGGTTTCCAGGCAAGATTTCTTACGCATCACGTATCACGCATCAAGCCGGTGAGAACAATTGGATGATTTAAATCTTGGAACTGCCTAAAGCCGCATATGGGGGTCCAGCGCATCCCGCAGAGCGTCACCCATAAAGTTGATACACAGAATGGTGATAAAAATCATGACCCCCGGAAAAATAGCCAGCCAAGGAGCCGACCAGATCAAATCCTGGGCATTTTTGAGCATGTTGCCCCAACTGGGCATCGGCGGTTGGATGCCCATCCCCAGGTAGCTGATAGCCGTCTCGGTGAGGATAGCTTCGCCCACGGTCAGGGTGGCGGTGACGACGACCGGGGCAATGGCGTTGGGCAGAATATGTCCCCACATGATGCGCACATTCTTGACCCCCAGACAGCGGGCGGCCATCACAAAATCCTGTTCTTTCAGCGACAGGAACAGGGCGCGCATGACCCGGGCAATGGTCATCCAGTTGAGAAAGCCGATAGACAGGATAATGGTCGGGATGGTTGCCCCCAGGAAAACGGTCAGGGCGATAATCAGGAAGATGCCGGGGATGCTCAGCATAGCATCGGTGAAGCGCATAATCGCCCCATCCACAACGCCGCCGAAATAGCCGGAGACCGATCCCAACAAAACCCCGACCACAATCGAGACCACCATAGCCAGCAGGCCGATTGCCAGCGAAATCTGGCCGCCGTAAATGATCCGGGCCAGGATGTCCCGCCCAACCTGATCGGTTCCAAACCAATGCTCGGAATTGGGCGGCTCGTTGATGACCAGGGGGTTAGGCCGAAAGGCGGCATCGCGCGAGATAAAGAAAAGCGGCCCCAATGCGACCAGGGCGATGATAAACAGCAAAACAATCGCGGCGATGACTCCGGCGCGATGGCGCAGAAAGCGGCGTCCGGCCAACTGCCAGAGTCCGGGCGGGTTCTTTTCCCGCGCGACCATGCCTTTTCGATTTAACCACAGAACTTGTCCCAATTCTCTCATCGTTGGGTTTGCAGGCGAATACGCGGGTCAATAAAAGCGTAGGAAATATCGGCGATGAGGTTGCAGAGGACCACCAGAATCGAGATCAGAACCAGAATTCCCATCAGCACCGGATAATCCACCCAAACCGCGTGTTCCCAATACATCCGGCCCATGCCGGGCCAGGCAAAAACCTGCTCGACAATCAAGGCGCCGCCAAACAGAAAAGGAATGTCCAGCATGATCAAGGTGAGGAGGGGAATGAAGGCGTTCTTGAGGGCATGCCGGCCCACCACTACGTGGCCGGCCAATCCCTTGGCATGGGCCGTACGCACATAATCCTGATTTAACACTTCCAGCATGCTCGACCGTAAGTAGCGGCTGTAACGAGCGATGGAATTAAGAGATAACACCGCAACGGGTAGAACCAGGTGCTTCAGCAGCTCCACAAAGGAGGGTTCTTCCCGAATGGGATACATGCCGGCTGCCGGCAGGTAGAGCCAGCCCCACTCTTTGAACTTAACCGCAAAGATGATGATGAGCATCAGCCCGAACCAGAAGCTGGGCATAGAATAGCCAAAGAAGGAAATAGTGGTGACAATATAGTCGCCGAGCGAATATTTGTGGGTGGCGGCGTAAATGCCCAGCGCCACTGAAATCAATACCGTCACCACAAAAGCAGTGACCATCAGGATGAGCGTGTTGGGCAAGCGCTCTAAAATCATGACCAACACATCGCGATGGGTTAGAAAAGACTGCCCCCAGTCGCCGGTTATGATATTGCGCAGCCAGTAGAGGTACTGGATATAGACCGGCTTATCGAAACCGTACGTTTTCTCCAGGCGGGCCAGGTCCTCGGCGGTGATACTGGGATTCGAAGCGTAGACGGCCATTGGGTCGCCGGAGGCGTGCAGGAGAAAGAAGGTGATCACGGTAATCCCCAACAAGACCGGTATCGAAATTAGAATTCGCCGGATAATGTAACGCGCCATAAGACCTCAGTTCCTAAATTTGTCATTTCGAGGAACGAAGTGACGAGAAATCCCTGGAAACCAGGTGGGAGTAACGCTTTAGGGATTTCTCGTTTATGCCCTTCGGGTGCTCCTAGCGTCGCTCGAAATGACATGGGTGACAACTAACTTTAGCGAACCTTACTCAGCCACCGACCACTCGTGGTAGTTGTAGTGATGCCAGCCAAAAACGGTCGGCTTAAGCCCTTGCAGCCGGTTGGAGTAGGCGATGATATTCAGCGTGTCGTAAGTGTACAGCGTGACATACTGGTCGTAGATGAGCTTTTGCGCTTCTTTGATACAACCAAGCCGCGTGTCGGGATCCAATTCGGTAATCGAGCATTCCAGGGCTTCGTCCACCGCCGGGTCGGAGAAACCCCAGGAGTTAGTCCCCGCCGGATTTGTCTCGCAGTCCTTGATGGTGCTGGTTAAGAAGAAGTCGGACCACTCGGCGGTGATGTCAATCCCCGGCGGGAAGTTGGTGAAGCCCATCATGTCGAAGGCGCTTTTACCGAAGATGCCGTTATCGGCGCAACTGCCGTAGAGCGTCGCCGCCGGATAATTGTCAATAATCATCTCCGCCCCGATGTCGGCCATGTTCTGCTGGAAAAAGACCTGCATATTTTCCCGGACCGGGTCGCCTGTGGTCATCGAGTGTTTGAAGCTCAAGCGCAGGCCGTCCTTCTCGCGGATGCCGTCCGCGCCCACCGTCCAGCCGGCCTCGTCCAACAGTTGCTGGGCTGCTTCGGGGTCGTAGGGAACAGGCTCTAACTCCTCATTAAACCAGGGCGTGTTATCCAACTCGGATACCGCCACCTGGCCGTAACCCTGGAGAATCTTATCCACCACGGTAAAGCGGTCCATGCCCATGCTCAGCGCCTTACGGACATTGATGTCGGAGAAGATGGGATGAGGCTGGGTCAGGTCCTGGGGGTTGCGCAGGTTGAAATAGTAGCGTTCAATAGCAACGCCAGGTATAGCCGAAACCTGAACATTCTCGATATTCTCCATCTCAGGAATTTGGTTCTCCGGCAACTCGTAACCCAGGTCAACATCGCCGGTGCGCAGCAGCGCAATCAGCGTGTTAATATCCGGCACAAACTTAAAGATGATACTTTCCAGTTTAGCGGGAATCGGCGCATCGGGATTAGCGACCACCACCAGCCGGTCTCCCGGGATCCACTCCTTGAACATGAACGGCCCATTGCCAATGGGATTGCGGGCGAATTCGCTGTTGCCAGGGTCCGGCACACCTTCCAGGGCATGTTTGGGCAGAATCGGCAGAGCCAGGGTCGTCGGCACAAAAGGCGCGTAAGGCTCGCGCATGTGGATGATAGCGGTCAGTTCATCCGGGGTCTCGACCGACTCAATCTTGTTCCACCCAGCCGTTGTCTGGGCCTTGGTATCGGGATTCATGATGAATTCCCAGGTAAACTGGAAGTCTGCTGACGTAACCGGCGGACCATCGTGCCATTTGAAGCCCGGTTTAAACTTGAGGGTATAAGTTTTGCCATCCTCAGAAATACCGCCATTCTCTAACGTTGGTACTTCTTCCAGCATTTCCGGCACCAACTCATCGTTCTCGTTAAGGGCCAGCGGGGCATAATACATGGCATAGATGATGGCATAGGTATGGGCCTGGTAGAAAATAGGGCCAATCAACCCTTTGGGTTCTTGCCACTCCCCGACAACAACGGTCCCTTTAAAGTCGCCTGCGGTCGCCAGTTCCGTTGCCGTCGGTTCTTCGGTCGCCGGTTCTGTTGCCGCCGCTTCTGCGGTTGCTGCTTGTTCTGTCGCAGGGCTTTCCATTGTGGGAGCCTCGGTGGGCGTTGGCTGGGCCGCCTCTGGTGTGGCGGCAGGGGCGGCTGGTTCCGGGGTAGGAGCAGAGGTACAGGCGACAGTAACAGCCATCAGGATCAGACATAACCAGACCGATACTATAGACCAATAATTTGATTTTTTCAACATCTTTTAACTTCTCCTCATTAGCTTAAATTTGCGTTGCTTTACATGCGCCTATCAATCCCTCTGTTTTGGTCTTGCTCACCTCCTTTCAAAACTGTTTACTGCAATCTCCTTGTTTCGACGATAGAAAGATGTACCTCAAGCATCTTTTTGCAGTCCTGCCTATTAGCCGTATTAATAGTGGAATGGGATAATTATATGAAGACAGCCACCAGTTTAAATACTCGAACGGGGTCAATTTATGATACGGTTAGTATCACCTGGGGATAGCAAGGTAAATCTCCTCTGGGGCCAACATTGACCAGACAAATGGCCAACGAGCGCGATGTTTAAGTTTGTAAGAGCTACTTCTGAGGGGGTTCTTAGGGTACTTTGGGGCAGAAGGGCAAGTACTTTTTGTCAACAGATATAAGGCATATTTCTCGGTACTTTTGCCTCTGTAAATTTGGGATCGTATCCCCTATAATCGAAATAGTCACAGGGAAAGATAGATTTGTTGTCTTCGCCTATTTGTTCTGAGGCTAAAAGAGGCGACTTGACATGACCAGCCAGGCAGAATCAGCGGCAATCAAAACAACTAAAAGCAACGCGACTTTAGCCTTACTGTTCTTCAAGGTGGACGAGCAATTATATGGCCTGCCCGTAAACAACGTCGCTCGAATAATTGAAATGGTTACGATTACCCCTCTACCCGGCATTCCCGATGTAATGGAGGGGATTATCAATTTGCATGGCAAAGTTGTGCCGGTTATGGATTTGCGCCGCCGCTTTAACTTGCCGCCATGCTCTTACGGCCTGCACACCCCCATTATCCTGGTAGACCTGATTGGCCAGGATTATTTCCTGGGCTTGATTGTGGACACGGTGGAAGACGTGCGTGAAGTTTCAGTAGAGGATTTAGAATTAGCAGAGAGCATCGCCCCTGCTGAATTAGCCAGCCAAATCACTACCCGGGCGGCTTACCTGGCCGGCGTAGCTACGGTAGACCGGCGCTTTATCCTTGTCCTCAATATTCATGCCCTGCTCAGCCCGGTGGTTCAGAGTCAACTGACCCAGGCGCTGGGCTTGAAAGTTGGACAATGACGCTCCAGTCCAAAGATCTGGAAAGGTGACTTGCCGAGAACAAAAATATGGACATAGGATCTCCTCTGCCTCAACTATCAAATCCTCCTTTATCCCTGAGCTATGGGGACTACCTGCGGTTTCGTGAACTAGTCCTGGAGCGAAGCGGCCTTTACTTTTCCGAAAAGAAAAGAATTGACCTGGAAAATGGCCTCCTCAAAGCATTAGGCGGTTCGTCCGCAAGCTTTCTCGGCGATAGAAATAATCTGGACCACTATTACCAGCTCCTGCGCGACAAGATTAACCCAGCCGGTCGAGCGGAGATGGAACGCCTGATTAACTGCCTGACTGTCGGCGAAACGTACTTTTTCCGGGACGAGGGACAGTTCGACGCCTTGACCCATGAGGTGCTGCCGGCGCTGATTGCCCGTAAGCGAGCAGCGGCCGCGGCTGTTGGCTCTACCATTCAACCGCAACTCCGCATCTGGAGCGCCGGCTGCGCTACCGGCGAAGAGGCTTATTCGCTGGCGATTATTCTGAAAGAACTTTTACCGGATATTGATCGCTGGCACATTTTGATTCTGGCAACCGACATTAACCAGGACTCGCTAACCCGGGCGCGAGAAGCTGTTTATTCTGATTGGTCGTTTCGTGAAGCCGAAGCCAAAATGGTGCAGGCTCGCTATTTTAATTTTGATCCGGCAACCAAACGCTATACCTTGAATGATGATATTCGGCAAATGGTCACCTTTGCTCCCCTCAATTTGGTCGAAGACGATTATCCGGCGCTTCATAATAATACGGTCAGCATGGATTTGATTTTATGCCGTAATGTGACCATTTATTTTACCGAACCGGATACCCGGCGAATTGCCCAAAAATTTTACGAGGCTCTCGTTCAAGAAGGTTGGTTGGTCGTGGGCCATTCGGAACCATCTCCGGCAGTTTACGGAGCTTTTCAGCCGCGAACCTGGCCCAACGCTCTGCTTTATCAAAAAACAGGCCAGCCTCATTTTAGCCTTGATACCTGGACCTGGCTTCAGTCATTCAATGCCCCCCCTTCATCTAATAATGGCCTGGCCTCTCTGCCGAAGAAACCTGACTCCCTTGCTCCTATCCCGGCTCAAAAAAATGGGAAATTAACCTTTGACCCGACAACCGATTTGTTACCTACTCCCTTACTCCCACCGCCCGCTTCAACTCACCCTTCTCCTCAGCCACAACCCGAGGCCGACCCTGCTGCCATTGCTGCTGCCCTCATAAACCAGGGCCAAATTACGGAGGCCATCAACCGGTTACAGCGTCACTTAAGCACTGATCCCCACTTTGC
Source organism: Chloroflexota bacterium (assembly GCA_016860845.1). Next base: position 184,800 of record BOKF01000005.1, on the reverse strand, counting down.
CCCGGCTCATACCTTACTGGGCCGGGCTTATGCTAACCTGGGCCAGTGGTCGGAAGCCAAACACTGGTGCCAGAGCGCGATCAATCTGGACAAGCTGCAAGCTGAAGCCTATTACCTGTTGGGGTTGATTTATGAACAGGAAGCGCAACTGGAGTCGGCTATCGCTATGCTCAAAAAAGCTATTTACCTTGAACCGAACATGCCGCTGCCTTACTTGAATCTGGCCGCGTTTTACCGGCAAACCGGACAGAAAAAAAGCGCGCAACGGGCCTGCCGGAATGCCATTAAAGTTCTGGAAAAGTATTCACCGGCTGAAGTCATCCCCCACTCCGGGGGCGCTGCGGCCAAACATCTATTAGCCGCCGCACAGCGGATGTTAGCTGATCTGGGAACTTAAGTGTGAAATGAGATCATCGTTATGAGTCTATCACCCGAAAATGCTGTAAATGGCAAATCAGTTAAATCTCTACACACCGGCCGCGCCTCCTTACCTCAAACCAGTTCCCCAGCCCCAGATCTTCAATCACCCACCTTTGCCGATGACTCCCTCAGCCCCGCCGAACTGGCTGAGATTTGGGCGCGGCGAGCCTATGCTTTGGCTCAAGAGCCATCTGCCGCGGTTACCGGACAAACTGTCACTCTCCTGATCTTGCGGTTGAACAACGAGCGTTATGGCATTGAAGTAACCCACGTGCATGAAATATATCCTCGAGAGCAGCTCACGCCCGTACCGCGCACACCTGGTTTTGTGGCCGGCGTCTTTAGCGCCAGGGGTCGTATCCTGTCGGTGATTGATCTGCGCACCTTCTTTGGACTGCCAGCACCCGCTCCCAACCACGGACGAGGGCAGGCCGAGACCCATCAAACCAAGATCGTTGTGGTCGCCAATACCGACACCACCTCAGAAACAACCCAGGTAGAAGTTGGCCTCCTGGTGGATGAGGTCATAGATGTGCAAACTATTTTTATACAAGAAATTGAACCGCCCTTAACTACTCAAGACGGTATTCACGCTCACCATATTCGCGGAGTTACGTCTGACCTGCTGGTAGTACTTGATCTTAATGCTTTATTGAGCGATAAACAATTAGTTATTAAGGATGAGTTATGATGAAAATCTTTTCTGGGATGACATGGAGCATCCGCCGCAACTTAGTAGCTGGCTATATTACCGCAGTTATTCTGGCTGTTTTTGGGGGGGCCATCATCATCCTGACTTTTGGTCCAGGTGAACCCCTGGTCAACCCTATCACCGCCTTGCTCATACTGGTTGTAATTATCGGCCTGGAAGGACTGTTGATCACGCAACTCTATAAAGCGGTTAACCGCCTGGAACAACAAATGGCCGATCGGACCAAAAAAACGGAAGTTGTCATTGATATTAGCCAGCGCCTTTCGGCTATTTTGGATTTAAAGGCCCTGATGCAAGAGGTGGTTACCGTTACCAAGGAGACGTTTGACTATTACCACGTCCACATTTACCTGCTGGATGACCAGGGGGAGTTTCTGTATGTGGCCGAAGGCTACGGCCAGGCCGGTGAGGAACTCATCCGGCGCAGGCACAAAATTCCGGTTGCCGCGCCTAAAAGCCTGGTCGCGCGAGCCTATCGGGAGCGACAAATTGTGACGGTCGAGAATGTCCAGGCCGATCCCACCTGGCTGCCGAATCCAATTTTACCCGAGACCCGCTCTGAAATGGCCATTCCGGTAGTATTGGTCAACGAGGTCGTGGGCATTCTGAATGTGCAGAGTAAAAGAGTGGCCGGTTTAACTCGAGAAGATGAGAAAACGCTGCAAGCGCTGGCTAACCAGGTGGCTATTGCCATCCACAACACCCGTCTCTTTTCCCAGATGCAAGAGGTCCGGCAGTATCAGGAACTCACGGTTAGCAATTATCTGGCCTTTGTAGAGCAAGTAGCCAAAGGTGATCTAACCGCTCGCCTCACTTTCAACGGCCACGGGGAGAATGACACCCTGTCTACCCTGGGCCAAAACTTGAATAATATGGTCGAAAGTTTGGGCGAAATGACGTCCCAGATCCGCGAAGCTACCATCAATGTGGCCGCAGCATCTACCGAAATCATGAGCGCCACCGCCCAGCAGGCCACCCGAGCGTCGGAGCAATCAGCCGCCATTTCAGAAATTTCGACCACCATTGATGAGGTTAAAATGATCGTGGAGCAAGCCTTTGCCAAGGCTCAGGCGGTGGCGGAGCAGGCCCAGCGCACCCGCGACGTGGCTCAAGCCGGCCAACGCGCGGTCAGCGGCACAGTCGAGGGCATGAGCCAGATTAAAGATCGCGTCGAGGGTATTGCCGAAAATATCCTGGCTCTGAGCGAGCAGACACAGCAAATCGGCGAGATTATTGCGACGGTCAACGATATTGCCGCTCAGAGCAATTTACTGGCCTTAAATGCCTCGGTCGAAGCAGCCCGGGCCGGTGAGCATGGTAAGGGCTTTGCCGTGGTGGCGGTAGAGGTCCGGAATCTGGCCGAGCAGTCCAAACAGGCGACGGCCCAGGTCAAATCCATTCTGAACGAAATCCAGCGGGCGACGAATGCCGCCGTGATGGCTACCGAAGAAGGGACCAAAGGGGTTGACACGGGGGTGGACTTAACCGGCCAGGCCGGCGAGACGATCCAGCGTTTGGCGGCCAGCATTAGCGAGAGCGCCAGCGCCGCCCAGCAAATCTTGGCCAGCGTTCAGCAGCAAACCACCGGCGTCGAGCAGATTGCCCTGGCCATGCAGAATATCAACCAGGCCACGGTGCAAAACCTGGCCTCAACCCGCCAGGCCGAGAAAGCAGCTCAGGACCTGGCCGCCCTGGCCCAGCAGATGGAAAGTCTGGTCGCCCGGTATCGCCTGAACTAAAACAGAGCAGCAAGATGGGTTTAAGCGCAGAAATTCGCCAACAACTGATCAACAGCTTCAAAGCCGAACAAAGCGAGCATGTCCAGAAAATCAATCAGGGCTTGTTGGCGTTGGAGAAAAACCCGCCTGTCCCGGAGCAGCAGGCTATTCTTAAGGAAATTTTTCGTGAGGCGCACAGCCTCAAAGGGGCAGCGCGAGCCGTCGGCGTGACGATCGTCGAAAGCCTGGGTCATGCCCTGGAAGAACTGCTGCTGGCCGCGAAAGAGAGCCGCCTGACCTTTTCCCCGGAGTTATTTGACCTGCTCTACCAGGCTCTCGACGCGGTTGAGCTGGTCATGGCTCAACTGGAAGCCGGCCAATCGGCGCCCCCTGCCGCAGTCCTAGAATTACTGACCCGCCTGGAAGAGACGGCGCGAGGCAGCGGGGAACAGGGGAGCAAAGGGGAAGCCTCTCCCTCAGGCGTGGCAGAGCCGCAGGCTTCTGTCGGGCAGGAGCCTGGCCCTGAAGGCAATGAAAGGGAGGACACGGCTTCTCCCCACCCCGCCCTGCCGCCAGCCCTCCCCCCTTCTAACCCTACGGATGAAACCATCCGTGTTTCGGTGAGCAAGTTGGATGCGCTCATGGCCCAATTTAGCGAACTGCTGAGCGCCAAGATCCGGGCTGAACAACGCCTGGCCGAAGTACGCCAAATGCAGAATCTGGCCGCCGATTGGCAAAAGGAGTGGCAATCGCTGCGGAGTCATTACAATCGCCTGCTCCGCAACGGCCCTAAGACCGACGGCCGGCCACTGGCCGCTGAACCTAAATCCCCTGCTTCGCGTCCCTCTGCTCAGCAGCCCAGGGAGATCACAGCCCTGGTTGATTTTTTGACTCACAACCAGGACCAGTTGCGAACTTTTAACGCCCAGGCCAACACTTTGTATCGCCAGTTGGCTAACGATACGTTGCGGATGTCACTGGTTATTAACGAGTTGCAAGAAGAGATCAAACGGGTGCGCATGCTGCCGCTGCGGACCATCACCGCTACCTTTGCCCGCATGGTCCGTGACCTGGCCCGTGAACAGGGTAAACAGATTAATCTGAGCATCTGGGGCGGCGAAACAGAGCTGGACAAACGGGTCCTGGAGCAGATCAAAGACCCACTGATCCACCTGCTGCGTAATGCCGTAGATCACGGTTTGGAACGGCCGGAATTTCGGCAGCAGGCGGGCAAACCAGCCGAAGGGCAAATTACGCTGTCGGCCAACCAGCAGGGCCACAATATTGTCATTACCATCAGTGATGATGGTAGCGGGTTGGATTTAGCAGCCATTCGCCTGGCTGCGGTTCGCCGGGGCTTAAGGTCTCATGTTGAGACTGAAAAAATGAGCGACACCGAAGTAGCTAACCTCATCTTCGACTCCGGCCTGTCCACCAGTAAAATTATTACCGATATTTCTGGCCGAGGCGTAGGGTTGGATGTGGTTCGCCAGAATGTCGAAGCGCTGCAAGGAATTTTGGATGTCAGTTCTGCGCCGGGGCAAGGCACTACTTTTACCCTAACCTTACCCTTGACTCTGGCCAGTTCGCATGGGCTGCTGGTCCGCAGCGGAGAGCAGGTTTTTGCTTTACCGCTGACTACGGTCGAGCGCATGCTTCAGGTTAAGGCAAGTGACGTTGCTACTGTGTCCGGCAAAGAAGCCATCATTTATCAAGGCAAGCCGGTGGCATTGGCTCGATTAAGCGACCTACTCGAACTGCCAGCGAGTGGCCAGGAGGCTGACCGGCTGACCGTGGTGATTATTGCCGTAGCGGAGAAACGGCTGGGTTTGATCGTGGACGATCTCGTCGGCGAACAGGAGATTGTCGTCAAAAGCCTCGGCAAGCAACTGGTCAAAGTCGGGGGATTGGCGGGAGCCACCGTCCTCGGCTCAGGGCAGGTGATGCTGGTGCTGCATGCGGCTGATTTGGTCAAATTGGCAACGCGCGCTCTCCCAAAGACCTCGGCCACAAGCGGCCTTGAATTACACCAACCGGCTGAACTTAAAACGATCCTGGTCGTTGATGACTCGATTACCACCCGCACCCTGGAAAAGAATATCCTTGAAGCCGCCGGCTACGAGGTCAAATTAGCGACGGATGGGGAAGAGGCTCTGGGCGTGCTGGCCACAGACGGCCTGCCCCATCTGATTGTTTCTGATATCAACATGCCCCGGCTGGATGGCTTCGACCTGACCTATCGGGTTAAACATGATACCCGTTATGCTAACATTCCGGTTATCCTGGTAACGTCGCTGGACTCGCCGGCTGATAAAGCGCGGGGTATCGAGGTAGGCGCCGATGCCTACATTGTTAAAAGCAGGTTCGACCAGGGCAGCCTGCTGGACACAATTGAGCAACTGATCTAATGTTGATTTGGCGATAATAGGCCATGAAGAGTCAAACTATGCCCATCCGCGTACTGGTAGCTGAAGATTCACCCACTTACCGGGAGTTATTGGTGACCATTTTGCAGAGTACACCAGATTTACAGGTGATCGGCACAGCCCGCAATGGGACCGAAGCGGTGCGGCTGGCCAAGCGGCTCAGGCCCGATGTGATTACGATGGACATTTACATGCCTGAAATGGATGGCTTTGAAGCTACCCGCCAAATTATGACTGAAATGCCCTGCCCGGTGGTCGTTATCAGCGCCAGCACCGATAAAGATCAGCAAGATTTAACCTTCAATGCACTCCAGGCCGGGGCGCTATCGGTTTTGGAAAAGCCGACCCTGCAAGATACGCCTGAAGCTTATGAGGCCCTGGCTAAGCAGGTCAGGCTTATGTCAGAGGTTAAAGTGGTGCGGCGCTGGGGCAAACCAACGGGGCCGCTCGATGCGAAGTCAACGACAACGGCAAATGTGACGCCCCTGATCCAGAATGGACATTCCAAAATTCAAATGGTCGTGATTGCTTCTTCGACAGGAGGGCCGGGTATCCTGGCCGAAATTTTGAGCAAGTTGCCGGCCAATTTCCCGGTCCCTATTTTAATTGTGCAGCATATTACGCCTGGCTTTGGGGCGGGCCTGGCCGATTGGCTCAATCAGCAAACTCCGCTGCAGGTGCGTCTGGCTCGCCACGCCGACGAACCTAAACCGGGCCAGGTGCTTATTGCTCCCGATAACGCCCATATGATGATTAACAGTATGGGGTTAATCTCGCTGAGTAATATGCCGGCCGTGCATGGTCTTCGTCCGGCGGCCAATTATCTATTTCATTCCGTGGCTCGGACCTATGGACCTAGAGCGATTGGGATTATTCTGACCGGGATGGGCAGTGACGGAGCCGAAGGGTTACAGTCTATGCGCCAGGCCGGTGCTCATACGATTGCTCAGGATAAAGAGACCTGTGTTGTTTTTGGGATGCCGGCCGTGGCCATCTCCCTGGACGCGGCTGAGCAAATTTTACCGGCTAAGCAGATTGCTCCGGCTATATTGGCATTGATTGAGTAAGGATAACATGGCTACATTATCACAACCCCGTGCTACTTCTAATCCATCGAGCACAAGTGATCAAACCACTCCCCCTGGCCGTGATCCCCTGGTCTTGATGGAATTGGTAATTAACAGTCTTGGCCAGAAATCGGACAAGATAAAAATCTTGAGTGAAATATTACCCCGTATTTTAGCCCTCGGCGAAGTGGAGCAGGGCGCTTTGTTGGTTGTGGGCAATGACGCTCACCAATTGACGGCGGTTATCAAACAAAAGCTCCCTGATGAGGTGATTCGACAGTTCACCAGGGAGGAGTTAGGCCAGCTATTATTGGCCGGGAAACAGGTCTACCTGACTTCTCAACGCTTGCAGCTTAATCCCGAACAAGCTCTACTCAGCCGGCATAAGCTAAAATATTTGCTTGGCTTACCGCTCCAATTTAACAAAGAAATTTTAGGCGGCCTTATCGTCGCTTCATCCAACGATTTTCTTCGCCCCGAATCACAACACCGCCTGGAAGCATTGGGCCAACTGACAGCCCTATTTTTGGATCATACCCGTCTGCGCACCCAAATTCAGCGCCAGAGCCAGGCCAAAGTTCAACCGGCCTCACCGCCCAGTTCGTCAACCACGCATGAATTGGAAGAGTTATTAGCCGCTATTATGTCGGCTGAAGAAGAAGTTGTCCGCCAGAACAAGGACCTGGGCATCCTCAACTCTCTCTCGAATGAAGTAGGGGGTATTCTGCAATTAAATGTGATCCTCGAGGCGGCGGTCAGGCAAACCAGGCAGGCTTTAAATGTTGAGATTGGCTGGTTTTACATCTTTGAAGAGGGGTCTCTGGTTTTACGGGAGCACCAAGGACTCTCTGAGCAATATGTGCAGGAGTTAAGGCAGCTTAAACCAGGCGACGGCGCGGAAGGGATGGCTTTTAGCCGCAGACAGCCGATTCTTCGTGACACCCTCCTGTTTCACAGCGGCCGGGCGCGGGCGATAGTTGAGGCTGAAGGTCTCCGCGCAGTGGCTGCCGTCCCCTTGCTAGACCCGGCGGGCGACCGGGCTTTAGGTGTTTTAGCGGTAGGTGATCGCACCTCACGCGAATGGTCCTCTCGTGATCAACGCCTGCTGACCTTGATTTGCCGGCAAGTGGCCCAGGCTGTAGGTAATTCTCAAACCTTCATTGAGACGCAAAAGAAGGCAGCTACCTGGGAGGCTAAATACAGCACAATTCAGGAGAGTCATGCCCAGCTTGTCCACCGGACCGAGATTTTGGAGCAACAAATTCAATCACTGCGCCAGGTAGAACAGCAGATATGGCTCGCCCTGGCTGCCTCTCAAAAAGCCCGCCGTGATCGAGGCCATGAACACCATGCTGCCCCTGAAAGAGATGATCAGCTCGTGGCTATCCTAAAAAAGGCTTTAGCAACCTTAAACAAGGATGAAGAGACACCGCCCCTGGCCAAAGCCAGTTAGGGTTTCGAGTTCTTACCTATGACAACGGACCCAGTCAATCTTGTAGGGAGTCAAGATATGAGTGCAGAGCGAAGAGTTTATATCAATAATGATTTAGATATTGTGACAGCCCGCATGCAGGCCCGTGAAATGGCCCGGCAAGTCGGCTTTGGCACTGCTGACCAGGCTCGTATCTCATTGGCTGCCTCGGAATTGGCTCGAATTTTGGCCTGGACACACGGTTTTGAACCCCGCCAGTTAATTATGTCCCCGGCAACGAGAGATGGAGCGCCGGGTATACAAGTTTCCTGCCTGATTTGTTTTGACTCCATCCCCGAAGACGGCGAGAACAATGAGGCCGAGAGATTAGTGAAACAGAATCATAGTCTGGAAGGGGCGCGCCAATTGGTTGATGAAAGTTTTATTGAACCCCAAGACAGTAAACATGCCCGCATTACCCTGGTGAAATGGTTGACGCCCGGTAAATGATGAAAGGATTGCCTATATGACATCGAATAACAGCAATGCAGAGGCCGTTTATCGTCCTTCAATATTAATTGTTGAAGATAGCCCTCCGCAGGCCCTTAAGGTAAAATTAGTCCTGGAAAGTAACGGCTGCCAGGTGGTTTGGGCTGATACTGGTTGGGCCGGGGTGGCGGCGGCCAAAAATCAGCGTTTCGATCTCATTGTCCTGGATGTAGAACTCCCAGATATTGATGGCTTTACGGTATGCCGCAATCTGAAAGCTGAACCAGAGCTGGCCGAAGTGCCCGTAGTCATGCTGACCACCCGCGACCACGCCGAAGATGTCCTGAATGGTCTGGAAATTGGGGCTGTTGATTACATTCCTAAAGATGCCTTTGCCGAAATAGTCTTACTTGAAACCATCAAACAAATGGTTCGCGATGTACCTAAAACGTAATTACATATTGCATAACTCATCTCCTTGTCTGGCAGAAAGAACTGATGGAAGCCTCTGTACCGGCTGAACCCAAAAATGAGACGGCGTTTGTGATCGAGGATTGGCCCATGAGTTTGGAGGCCACCCGTGAGCGCCTCAAAAATACACAGCGCCGGCTGGAACAATACCGGGCGGCTTTGCGCTTGGCCGGGGTTGAGATCGAGCGCCGCAATCGCGGTATTATTTCCCTGACCGCCTTTGCTTTTCAAGCCAGCGCCGCGGCTAATCCAACCGTGCTCTTGAAACTGGCGCTGGTCCAGGCGCTGGAAATCACCGGCGCACCGACAGGCGCAATTGTACTGATTAATCCCTCGACCAAGGCCCTGATGATAAATGTTCACAAGGGACTCACCCTAGAACTGGCCGATATTTTGACCGGGAGACAGGTAGGGCACGGCGCGACCGCCCTGATGCCGCATCTGGTAGCTGGCCTGGGCGCTCTTCTGGAGCAGGCAACCAGCGATGATCGAGACGAGCAGCTTCTCCTGGCTGTGACTAACCTGACCAGTCTGGTCAGTCTTCCGATTCAGGTTGGGTCCAAGCTGATGGGTGCGCTATTGGTAGGCTTACAGGGCAAGGCCCGCTTCAAATCGGCTGAACTCTGCTTTTTAATGGCCATGAGCCAGGAAACCGCAATTGCTCTCGAAGCGCTCAGCCTGCGCGAAGGCTTGTGGCTCACAGCCGAGACCCTCCTCGGTAATGAGACGGTCAGCGTCGAACTCCAGCCCGACGACCAGACCGATCTTAACAGCAAAGCGGCCACCCCGCTCGAATTGCCCACCTTCACCATGCCCCAACCAGCCAAAGATGATCTGGAGCAACTGCTGGCTGCCATGATGGAGGCCGAAGATGAAGTCCAACAGCAGAATACAGATTTACAAACCCTCAATACCATTGCCGAGTTGATGAACCGGACCCTGAATCTCAAAGAGATTTTGCAGTACGCGGTCGAGCAGAGCAGAACCATTCTGGAGACAGACGCGGCCTGGATTTACCTCCTCAACGAGCAGGGCAAGTTAGAGCTGGCGGCCCACAGCGGTCTCTCCCATACCTATGTCCGCGGCATGCACCAGATAACCCTGGGCGAGAGCCTGGAAGGGCAAGTTGCTGCTGAGAATGCGGCTCAATTTATCCAGGTTACCTCGACCCATACGCATAAAATCTGGGTGGACAAAGAGCAGCTTCATGCCCTGGCTGCTGTACCGATTACCCGTCCAGAGACACGGGCCGGTCAGAGCGGCTCTCATGTGGTCGGCGTTTTGGCTACAGGGAGGCGAGTCCTCCCGCCCCACTTGTGGACACCCCGCGAAGTCCGCCTGCTCTCCTCGATAGCTAACCAATTTGCCCTGGCCATTGATAATGCCCAGTTGTACACCCAAATGCAAGAGAATCAGGCCAGTCTAACTGCCGGTAACGAAATTTTGCGTGAGGTCAACGACATGCTACTCCAGCGGAACGCTTTGCTGGAAAGTTTTATCCAGGATGATCTGAGTGCAGCCCTGATCACAGCCAGCCAGGCGGTTACTCAATTAACCGCTGAAACTCCGGCCGAGGTCCGCCGACAGGCGGTTATCACCCTCCAAAAAGTCATCAATCGGCTGGATGATATGACCCAGTTCATCCAATCGTCTGGCGTTTAGCCCTTTTCACCCCCAAAAAAGAGAGGAGCAGGTCAGCCTGCTCCTCCCGTTCCTCCACGGCAAAATTTAACCCGCCAGAATTTGCTCAACCGCCTGCAATTCGTCGGCGCTAAAGTCAAGCTTATTGAGCGCTGCTACCAGTTCCTCGATCTGGCTGACGCGGCTGGCGCCGATGAGCGCCGAGGTGACCCCTGGATGGCGCAAAACCCAGGCGACGGCCAGTTGAGCCAGTGATTGTCCTCGGGCTTGGGCAATCCCTTGCAGTTTTTTCACTTTGGCCAATCTTTCTTCGACCACCCGGTCACCCCAGTGAAGTTGACCCTCATACTTGGCGGCTCGCGAGTCCTCCGGCAACTTGTCGAGGTACTTATCGGTCAAAATGCCCTGGGCCAAGGGCGAAAAACAGATGCAGCCAATCCCTTCCTCGGCCAGCGCATCGAGCAGTCCTGCCTCGATCCAGCGGTCAAACATGTTGTAGCGCGGTTGGTGAATCAGGCAGGGCGTCCCCAAGTCCCGCAGCAGCTTGGCCGCCTGGCGTGTCTGGTCGGGATCGTAGGTGGAGATGCCAACGTAGAGCGCCCGGCCGCTGCGGACAATATAATCGAGGGCGCTCATAGTTTCTTCCATCGGGGTGTTGGGGTCAGGGCGGTGGCTGTAGAAGATGTCTACATAGTCCAGGCCCATTCGCTTCAAGCTCTGGTCAAGGCTGGCTACCAGGTATTTACGCGAACCCCATTCGCCGTAGGGGCCGGGCCACATGAGATAGCCGGCTTTACTGGAGATGATCAATTCATCGCGATAATGGGCGAAATCTTGCTTAAAAATTTGGCCAAAATTCTCCTCGGCCGACCCAGGCGGGGGTCCGTAATTGTTGGCCAGGTCAAAATGGGTAATGCCCAGATCAAAGGCGCGGTGGAGCATGGCCCGGCCGTTCTCCAATGGATCCACTCCCCCAAAGTTGTACCACAAACCTAATGAAATCGCCGGCAAAAGCAGCCCACTCCGGCCGCACCGGTTATAGCGCATGCTGTCGTAACGCGTATCAGCGGGTAAATAAGTCACGGTAACCTCCTGAGAGTTTTTGAATTTTTATCTTCGAAAAGAGAGGGATTCATTCTACTGCCAATCCTATCTTTGAACAAGTACGGTGAATAAGTCACCCTGCGAAGACCCGCCCTCAAGATCGAAAATCCTTTTTGACTCTTCTGGCAAATTCTGTTATTATCTTGCTGCCATCATAACATCATACCACTATACCAATAAACCAAACGGCATTTGAGCACATTTCCAAGGGGGGAAGATGTACTCCACCATTCACACCTCGCGCCTTTACGAACAAATTATCCAACAAATCCAAACTCTCGTCATGGAGGGCGTCCTCCGCCCTGGTGACAAGCTCCCCCCTGAACGCGAACTGGCCGAACAGTTCGGCGTCAGCCGCACCGCCGTCCGCGAAGCCGTCAAGGCTCTCAGCGAAAAAGGCCTGGTCGAAATCCTCCCCGGCCGCGGCACTTTCATCACCAACTTCACCTCGGCCATGATGCGTGACTCGCTCGATTTGATCGTCAAACTCGGCCTGCCCAACGGCGTGGCTCATCTGAACGAGGTCCGCACTCTCCTGGAACCCGGCATTGCCGCGCTGGCCGCCGAACGCATCACCGAAGCAGAGCTGCACAATTTGGAGCAGGCGGTGGCGGCGATGGATGCCGCCATGAGTGATGCCGATGCCTTTGCCGAGGCGGATCTGGAGTTTCACCTGACCCTGGCCCGAGCCAGCCACAATCCGCTCATCCCGATCCTGCTGGACCCGATTGTGGACCAGTTGCGGGAACATCGCCAACGGATATTTTTGGTGGAGGGGGGTCCGCAGCGGGGGCAGTACCATCACCGCCGGATTTTGGCCGCGGTCAAGAAGCGAGAGCCAGCGGCCGCCCGTGAGGCCATGTGCGATCACCTCAAACAGGTCCTGGCCGATAGCGAAGCAGTTTAAACCTAACGGATTAACTATTTCCACAAATCGAAAACGGAGGGAAGCAATGGCGAATCTTGGATACGTTGGACTCGGGGTGATGGGCAGCCGGATGGTCAAGCGGCTGCTCGACGCCGGTCACAGTGTCACCGGCTACAACCGCACCAAAGAGAAAGCTGGCTGGTTGATTGAGGCCGGTATGAAATGGGCCGACTCGCCCCGTGCGGTAGCCCAAGCAGCCGATATCACCTTTTCTATGGTGACGAACACGGAGGCGGTCAAGGCCATCACCCAGGGGCCGGACGGCATTCTGGCCGGGTTAGAGCCTGGCAAGATTTACGTTGACATGAGCACTATGAGCCCGGGGTACAGCCAGGAACTGGCGACCCAGGTGGCCGGGCGGGGCGCGGCCATGCTCGACGCGCCTGTGTCGGGCAGCGTGATCACCCTGGAGCAGGGCAAGCTTTCGATTATGGTCGGCGGCGACGCAGCTACCTTTGAAAAGGTCGTGCCGGTTTTGAAGGACATCGGCCCGAAAGTGACCCATGTGGGCGGCAACGGCCTGGCCGTCTCGATGAAAATTGCCACCAACCTGAGTCTGGCGGTGCAGATGCTGGCCTTCAGCGAGGGGGTCTTGCTGGCCGAAAAGAGCGGCATCAAGCGCGAGACGGCGGTTGAAGTTTTGCTCAACAGCGTTATCGCCTCACCGATGGTCACCTACCGGGGGCCGTTTGTCTTGAAACAGCCCGACGAAGCCTGGTTTGACTGCAACATGATGCAAAAGGACATGCTCCTGGCCCTAGAGATGGGCCGCCGGCTTGGCGTCCCCTTGCCGACCACTTCCGTCACCAACGAACTCCTGACCACCGCTCGAGCGATACATTTGGATCACCTGGATTTTGCGGCCCTGTTCAACGTCCTGGCCCGCATGTCGGGAGTGGAGGATTAGGGATGTCCCAGGCCGTCGAATTGACCTCCATTCCCAGCGCTCTCGATTTTAAGGCCATTGACCGCGAACAGTGGCTCCACATGTACCAGCAGATGGTCAAAATTCGCGTCTTTGAAGAACATGCCAATGAGCTGTATACCAGCGCCAAAATGCCGGGCCTGGCTCACCTTTATATCGGCGAAGAGGCGATTGCCGTCGGCGTGTGCGAGGCGCTGCGGCGCGACGACTACATCACTAGCACCCACCGTGGCCACGGCCACTGCCTGGCTAAAGGCGCGACTATGGACCGTATGTTTGCCGAACTGCTCGGTAAGGAGCCGGGTTACTGCCGGGGTAAGGGCGGCTCGATGCACATCGCCGACCAGGAAACTGGCAATTTGGGGGCCAACGCCATCGTCGGCGGCAGCGCCGGCATTGCCACCGGGGCGGGTATGTCCATCAAAATGCGCGGCAGCGACCAGGTCGCCGTCTGCTTCTTCGGCGAGGGGGCGCTGGGCCAGGGCTTGCTGTACGAGGTGATGAACATGGCCCAGTTGTGGCAGTTCCCGGTCATCTACGTTTGTGAAAACAATCTCTACAACGAGTATACCCACCACTCTGAATCCACCGCTGGCAGTATGAAGGCCAGGGCCGAGGCGTTCGGGCTGCACACCGAAGAGATTGACGGCCAGGATGCCCGTCTGGTCTACTTGACCGCCCTGCGGCTGGTGGAACGGGCGCGGCGGGGTGAAGGGCCGGCCTTCCTGCTGTGCCACACCTACCGCTATCACGGCCACCACGTCGGCGACATCAACCGGGCTTATTATCGCTCCAAAGAAGAAGAGCAGCTCTGGAAAACCGAGCGCGACCCGCTGCAAATTCTGGCCGGCTGGCTGACCCAGGAGGGGATCGCCGACGCGGGGATCTTTGAGGGTATTGAAAAGGAAGTCCGGGTGGAAGCGGAAACGGCCGTCCAGTTTGCGCTCAATGCCCCCTATCCGGCCCCGGAGGAGGTGACGAAGCATGTCTACGTCTAACGGCAAGGATTACTATCCCCACAATATCGCGGCCAACGGCCGCGAGTTAACTTACGGCGAGGCGGTCAAAGAAGCGCTGGCCGAGGAAATGCGCCGTGACTCGCGCGTCTTCATGCTGGGCGAGGACATCGCCGAGGCCGGCACGACGTTTAAGGTGCTGGTTGGCTTGGTGGACGAATTCGGCCCGCAGCGTATCATCGATTCGCCTATCTCCGAGGCCGGGATCACCGGGCTGGGCGTCGGCGCGGCAATGACCGGAATGCGGCCGGTGGTAGATATTATGTTTGGTGATTTCATCACCCTGACCATGGACCAGATGGTCAACCAGGCCGCCAAAATCCACTATATGTCGGGCGGTAAGCTCCAGGTGCCAATGGTCTTGCGGACCACGATGGGCGCCGGGCGGCGGGCGGCGGCGCAGCACTCCCAATCGCTGCATGCCTGGCTCAGCCACATCCCCGGCCTGAAGGTAGCTGTCCCCGCCACCCCCTACGATGCCAAAGGATTAATGAAAACGGCCATTCGCGACGATAACCCCGTGGCGATTTTTGAGGATAAGATGATGTACCGGACCAAAGGGCCGGTCCCGGCTGAGGAGTACACCCTGCCCTTCGGCGTGGCCGACGTGAAGCGGGCCGGCGAAGACATTACCCTGGTGGCGACCAGCAGTATGGTCTATGTCGCCCTGGAAGCGGCCGAGATGCTGGCCGAAATCGGCATCAGCGCCGAGGTGGTTGACCCGCGCACGACGGTGCCGCTCGACAAGCAAACCCTGATCGAGTCGGCCAAAAAGACCAGCCGGGCCATCGTGGTGGACGAGGGCTATCACAGCTACGGCGTCACCGCCGAAATTGCCTCGACGATTGCCGACGGCGCTTTCTATTACCTGGATGCGCCGGTCAAACGAATGGGCGCGATGGATGTACCCATTCCCTTCTCTCCAGCCCTGGAAGATTTAACCATCCCCACCGCCGCACAGGTGGTTGAGGTGGCGAAGACGGTGTGCGGACGAAATTAAATCATTTACGATTTACGATTTCAGATTTACGATTAGCCGAAATAAATCGTCCTAAAGGATACCCTTGCGGTATAAATCCAAAATCCAAAATTGCCTTAAGGAGGTTGTCATGGCATTACGAACAAACGGCTTGATGGGGGTTGATTGGGAAGAGCGGGTTAATTTTGAAAGGCTGCGGACCGAGCGGCTGGCCCGCATCAAGAAAATTTTGAAAGATTCGGAGATGGGCGCGCTGCTTTGCTTCGATATGAATAATGTCCGTTACATTACGGCGACCCATATCGGGACGTGGGCCATGGACAAGGTCGCCCGCTTCTGCTTGCTGCCTCAAGATGACGAGCCGATCAACTGGGACTTTGGCTCGGCGGCCCGCCATCACCAACTGTACTGCCCCTGGCTGGGTGAGCGCTCGCGGGCCGGGATTTCCACGCTGCGCGGGGCGATGGCGCCGGAGGCGGGCCGGGCCGAAGATGTAGCCCGCAAAATCCGGATCGAACTGGAAGAGCGCGGCCTGCTCAACGAACCGTTGGGTGTGGATGTGGTCGAACTGCCGGTTCTGTTCGCCCTGCAAAAAGAAGGCATCAAGGTCGTGGACGGCCAGCAGTTAATGCAGCAGGCCCGCATTATCAAAACGCAGGATGAAATTACGCTGCTCAATACCGCCTGTATGATGGTTGATGCCGCCTACGACGAGCTTTACCGGGCGATGAAACCGGGTATTCGTGAGAATGAATGTGTGGGCCTGGCCAGCAAGGTCCTCTATGATATGGGGTCGGAGCACGTGGAGGGCATCAATGCCATCTCCGGCGAGCGCTGCAGCCCCCACCCCCACGTCTTCAGCGATCGCTATCTACGCCCCGGCGACCCGGCTTACTTTGATATTTTGCACAGCTACATGGGCTACCGCACCTGTTACTATCGCACCTTTGCCATCGGCAGCGCCTCGCCAGCCCTGGTAGATGCTTACAAGCGCTGCCGCTATTACCTGGATGCGGCCATTGACGCCATCAAGCCGGGTGTAACCACCGCCGATGTGGCCAAGCTCTGGCCCAAAGCGCAGGAGTTTGGCTTTCCGAATGAGGAGGCTTGTTTTGCCCTGCAATACGGGCATGGCGTGGGCCTGTCCATTTGGGAGAAGCCAGTCTTCAGCCGCTTGGTTTCGCTGGATCATCCTGAGGTCATTCAGGAAGGCATGGTTTTTGCCCTGGAAACCTTCTGGCCGGCCTCCGATGGCTGGTCGGCGGCGCGCATCGAAGAGCAGTTAGTTGTCACCAAAGATGGCTGCGAAGTGATCACCCGCTTCCCGGCGGAAGAACTGCTCATTGCCGGTGTGCGCTACTACACCGCGACCGGCCCCTTGTCCCCCACCCGCGAAATCGAGAACCACAAGAACATCCAGTACGGCGGCGGCGACCAGCCCTGGGAGGATGTGACCTATACCGGTGGCAACCATCGGGATGCAGTCGTCGCCAGCGCCAAAGGGGAAGCGGTCAAAGCATAAAAGGAATTTACGATTTCTGATTTACGATTTACGAGGATCAATTTAATCGTAAATCTAAAATCCAAAATCGTAAATGGGCAAGGGAGGCACAGATTGGCTAAAGATGTGGTGATGCCCGCCCTGGGCATGGCTCAAGAAACAGGTATTCTCTTGCAGTGGCTCAAAGCGCCCGGCGATACGGTGGCCAAGGGCGAGCCGCTGATGGAAGTTGAAACCGACAAAGCGGCGGTCGAGGTTGAAGCACCGGCCTCCGGGGTTTTGGCCCAGGTGACAGCCCAGCCCGGCGATGAAATCCCGGTGGGGCAGGTGATCGCCCGGATTTTAACGGCGGAAGAAGCGGCAACGGAGACCCCCTCCCCAGCCCTCCCCTTAAAAGGGGGAGGGGGCATTGCCAGTCCAGTGGCGGCGCGGATGGCGGCGGAACACAATTTGGATTTGAGCCAAATCAACCCTGATGGTAATCGCATTCAGAAGGCCGACGTGTTAGCTTATCTGGAGGCTAAAACGAACGGCGGTCAGCCGGCAGCAGTCGGCGGGCGGTCCCTGGCCTCACCCAAAGCGCGGCGGCTGGCTGCGGAGCAGGGCCTTGACCTGGCTGCTATCACCGGCAGCGGGCCGGAGGGAGCCGTTCTGGCGGCGGATGTGGAAGCGGCGAAGCAAAGAAGCAGCGAAGAGGCGAGGACGCGAGGAGATGAAGAAGCGAAGCTAAAAGAAACCCCAACCTTCGAGCCGAAGGCCCCCTATGGGCAACCTTCCAACCTTCCAACTCTTCCCCCTTCCTCCCTGCCGGTCAGCCGGATGTGGCAGGTGATGGCCCAGCGCTTAAGCGAAAGCTGGACGACCGTCCCGCATTTCTACCTGGCCGCCGAGGTCAACGCTGCCGGCTTGGTTCAGTGGCGCGAGCGGGTCTTGCAGCGAGCCACAGAGAAGATCACTTACACCGACCTGCTGGTCAAGCTGGTTGCCGCTGCCCTGCGCCGGCATCCGCGCCTCAATGCCCGGTGGGAGAAGAACAACATTGTACTTAATGAAGCGGTCAATATCGGGCTGGCCGTGGCGGTGGAAGAGGGACTGCTGGTGCCGGTCATTCATGAAGCCGACCGCCTGGGGCTGAATGACCTGGCCCGGCGTCGCCAGGAGCTGGTCGGCAAAGCCCAAAACGGCAAATTATCGCTCGACGATTTGAGCGGCGGAACCTTTACCATCAGCAATCTGGGCATGTACGGCGTGGATGCTTTTAACGCCATCGTCAACCCGCCCCAGGCCGCTATCCTGGCCTTGGGCCGCATCGCCGAGCGGGTGGTGCCAGTCAATGGCCAAC
Source organism: Chloroflexota bacterium (assembly GCA_016860845.1). The sequence continues at coordinate 166,650 of BOKF01000005.1, read as the reverse complement.
CCGCCGTGCAGCCGATGCTGACCATGACTCTCTCATGTGACCACCGGGTAGTGGATGGCGCGCGCGGCGCACAGTTTTTGCAGACGCTGGCCGAACTGGTGGCAGAACCGATGCGCTTACTCGATTAAGGTGACAGGCACTTATCAATCTGTCATTGGGCTTATTTCAACAAAACCTGCCTATATTTAGGGGTTTAAAAGTGCCTGTCACCTGGTTTTAGGGGTAGCTGGCAAGACACAATGGCCAAGAAGCGAACGCTCATCCGCAACAGTGTCGTGATTACGGTAGATCAGGCGCTCGGCGATTTTGAACAGGCCGATATCCTGATCGAGGATGACCTCATTGCCGCGGTTGGGCCGGATCTGCCGGTGACGGATGCTCAAATCCTTGACGGCTCCGCTATGATCGTCCTACCCGGCCTGATTGACACGCACCGCCACACCTGGCAAAGCGTGATTCGGGGGATTTCTTCGGATTGGACGCTGGGCCAGTATTTTGAGCGGATACGCGGGGGCATGTCGTTGGCGTACCGGCCGGAAGATGTCTACGCGGCCAACCTGCTCGGCGCGCTGGAGGCGTTGGACAGCGGCATTACCACCCTGCTCGACTGGTCGCACATTATGAATACGCCCGACCATGCCGACGAGGCCATCCGCGGCCTCCGGGAGTCGGGGATCCGGGCCATCTTTGCCCACGGCACGCCGAGCGACCCACCGGGCGTGTGGTATCAACAGAGTACGCTGCGACATCCCGACGACATCAAACGCCTCCGCACCCGGTATTTCTCGGCCAATGAGGGCTTGGTAACGCTGATGATGGCCATTCGCGGCCCGGATTTTTCGACGCTCGAAACAACGATGGATGACCTACGGCTGGCCAGGGAGCTTGGCCTGCGGGTAACGATGCACATCGGCGGGGGGCTGTTGGGCAAGCAAGCCAAATCGGTCGAACGGATGCATGCGGCCGGAGTTTTGGGGCCGGATATGACCTTTGTCCACTGTAACTGCTGTACTGACGAGGCGCTGCGCCTCATTGCCGACTCGGGCGGGACTGCTTCGGTTGCGGCCAGAGTGGAGATGCAGATGGGCCATGGCTTCCCGGCCACCGGTCGCCTGCTCGCGGCGGGGGTCCGGCCCAGTCTGAGCGTGGACGTGGTGACCAGCGTCGGCGGCAATATGTTTGACGAAATGCGCGTCGCGCTGCAGACCGAGCGGGCACGGCAGAATCAAACGGCGCTCGACGGCAACGAGCCAATCAAGCAGCTTGAACTGAGCGCCAGCGACGTGCTTGAGTTTGCCACGATTGAAGGGGCGCGTACCTGCGGGCTGGCCGACCGGGTCGGCTCGATTACTCCCGGCAAGCAGGCCGATTTGATCCTGCTGCGGCGGGACACGCTCAATCTCACGCCCCTCAACCACCTGCGCGGGTCGGTGGTCATGGCCGCGGGACCGGGCAACGTGGATACCGTTTTTGTAGCCGGCAAGCTGGTCAAGCAGCACGGGGAACTGCTTCACTGCGACCTGGATCGAGTTTACCGGCTGGCTGTTGAGACGCGAGATTACCTGTTCGCGGCCACAGGCATCCCGCCGGGTTCGACGCCGGTTGGTTTGCCGGGGGTTCACGAGTCTGTGGCCCGTCAGCAATGATGAAAATCTGACCCCCTCCCCTAGCCCCTCCCCCTTTTAGGGGGAGGGGTTGGGGCGGGGGTATTGACGAAGGAGAGGTCCGATGCGCCCTCATTTTGAACCTATTCACACCGCAGAGAACGATCCAAAGTGGAATATGCCCTACGCCCCGGCCGTCAAAGTCCACTCGGGGAAAACCATCTATGTGGCCGGGGTGACGGCCGCGCCGGTTTATCACAGCCATCCCCATATCCCGGCTGAATTTGACCACATTCCCGAAGAGGCTGGGCGGCAAACAGAGATGGCTCTTGAAAATTTACGTAACGTCCTCCGGGCGGCGGGCGGTGATTTGGACGACGTGGTGCAGCTTTTCCGTTTTATGGTGGATCAGGAAAAGAATCAGGATGCCATTAACCGGGTCATGGCCCGTTATTTCGGCGAGCATCGTCCCACCACGACCTCTGTCGAGGTGGTTCGCCTGGCCACCGACCCGCGCCTGGTCTTAGAGATAACGGCTGTGGCCGTTGTAGCGGAGTAAAAAGCAATGATCCAAAAGATTGGCTTTGTCGGCTTGGGGCGCATGGGCAGCCCCATGGCCATGAACCTGGTCAGGGCCGGTTACCCAGTCACAGTTTACAACCGCACCCCGGAAAAAACCAAACCCCTGGCCGAGGCCGGAGCGGCGGTGGCCGGCTCACTGGCCGAGGCAGCCAGCAACGCCGATATTGTGTTTACGATGGTCAGCGACTCGGCGGCGCTGCAAGACGTGGTTTTGGGGCCGGCCGGTTTATTGGACAGCTTGCAGACGGGGGCCGTTTTGATTGATATGAGCACCGTGGATCCAAAAGTCTCGCGGCAGGTGGCGGAGGCCGTCCGGGCGCGGGGGGCGCACATGCTCGATGCCCCGGTTTCCGGCAGCACCATGCTGGCCGAGCAGGGCACTTTGAGCATTATGGTCGGCGGTGAGGAGAGCGTGCATGAACGGGTGCAGGAGGTGCTGTTAAAGATGGGCAGCCGGACCACGCATGTCGGGCCAAACGGGGCAGCCGCCTCGCTTAAACTGGCGGTGAACATCATCATTGGGGTGACAATGGAGGTGCTGGCCGAAAGCGTTGTCCTGGCCCAACGGGCGGGTGTGGCCCCTGAAGTTGCAGTCGAGGTCCTGTCGAACAGCGCTGTCGCATCCCCTTTCCTCAAATACAAGGCCCCGCAGCTCCTGCAACCTTTGGGACCGGCCGCTTTCACGGCCAGCATGATGCAAAAGGACTTCACAATGGCCCTGCAAATGGCGCGTGAGACGGGAGTGCCTTTGCCGGCGACAGCGGCGGCGAACGAGGTGATCACTATGGCCCGTGGCCTGGGGCTGGGCGATCATGATTTCGCCGCCGTGACCACGGTCATCCGGCAGCTCTCCGGGGGGTGAGAAAAGTCCGATGAAAGCCGCCGTCTATCACGGCAACCGTGACATCCGCATTGAGGCCATGCCGGAACCGGGCAAGCCGGGGCCGGATGAGATGCTTCTTGAAGTCCTGCGCGGGGCTATCTGCGGCACCGATGTGACCGAGTATTTGCACGGTCCTCACTTTGCCCCTATAACGCGGCCTCATCCCGCCAGCGGTCACGTTGGCCCGCTGATTCTGGGCCATGAATTTGTCGGGCGGGTGGTCGAAGTGGGAGCGGAGGTCGAGGGTTTCAAGGCGGGCCAGCGGGTTGTGCCTGGCGCGGGGGCGTGGTGCGGCAAGTGCAAGTGGTGCCTGGCCGGTCGCGTTAATCTGTGTGTCAACTATTTTGTCTTTGGCCTGAGTGCTCACGGGGGGTTGGCTGAAAGGGCCAAAATACCAGCCTACATGGGCCAGATTGTGCCGGATGCGTGTACCGACGATGCAGCGGCGATGGGCCAGCCCTTAGCCGTTGCGCTTCATGCGCTTGAGCGCAGCCAGGCCCAACCCGGCCAAATGATCGGCCTGCTGGGGGTAGGCGGAATTGGCTCCTTCATCTTGGCCGCCGCTCACGCGCAAAAGTTAGGACCGATCGTGGCGATTGACGTTGACGACGAACGCTTAGCTAAAGCCGCCCAGTTGGGGGCGACGCATCGGGTGAACGCTCGGAGTGAGAACCCCGTCCAGGCAGTTCGCCGCCTGACAGATGGGCTGGGGGTAGAGGTTTTTATCGAAGCTTCGGGCGCGCCGTCCGGCCCCAGCACCGCCCTGGCGGCTACCCAGAAAGGGGGCCACATTTTAATTGTGGGCATGCAAGCCGAACCGCGCCCCCTAGATCTGCATGATATGACCTATCGCGAAATTACTATGACCACCACGGTCGCCCATGTCTGCCAGGCTGACCTGCCCAAGTCCCTGGAAATTTTGACGAACACCGACCTGGCCCAAACGGTGCTGGATCGAGTCATTCCGCTGGAGGGTTTGGTCGAGGATGGCATTATGGCCCTGGCCGAGGGTAGAGCCAAAGGCAAAGTTGTCGTAAATCCACAGCAGTAAAGGAGCAAATGATGCACCATGTGACCCGCTTTGATGAGTCTGCCTTGCAAGCACCGCCGCTGTATGAGAAGCACAGCCAGGGCTACACCCAGGCCACATTGATTGACCACACGGTTGGTTCCGTCCATACCGGCACTCACATTTGCCAACTGGCCCCGCAGGGAATGTTATTGCCTCACTTTCATGCGTTCGAAGAGAGTTTTTATATTTTGCAGGGGGAAGCCGTGTTGAGTCTGGAGGGGCAAGCCTATCACCTCAAGCAGGGGGATTTGGGCGCAGTTAAGGTCGGCCAGGTTCACGCCTGGCGCAACGTAGGAAACGAGCCGATGCGCTGGTTTCAGATGGCCGCTCCTCAGCCCAAACCGGCCGGCGGCTGGCAGGATACCTACTTTGTCAGGGGAGGGAGCGCGCCAACCGAGGGCCAACCGCTCGATTTGGCTGATACGGGCGGCAACCTGCTTAGCCATTTTGACGTCGGGCAAATTCCGCCCCCCGGCGCCCCGGCCCGGCAAACGAGCGGCGCGCCGCCGGGAGTCTTTCTCAAGTGGGTGATGGATGAAAAAATCGGGGCGGTCCATCACCGGCTGCTCTTCATTGAGTACCAGCCCGGGGTCAGCCTGGCCATGCACGATCACACCTTTGAGGAGTGCTATTTCATCCTGAGCGGCGAGGTCGAAGCGGTGATCGAGGACAGGCGGTATCTGGCCAAGCCAGGCGATGTGTTGTGGACCAGCGTTGGCTGTTTCCACTCCTTTGCCAATATCGGCGCCGAGCCGGTGCGCTGGCTGGAGACGTTTGCCCCCCAACCCCCCCGCGAAAACGTCTTCCGCTTCCGGGCCGAGTGGGAGAAAAAGGCCCAGGAATTAGGTGATTGAATTTCACAGAATTGTTACTACTCAGGTGACTGGCACTTTTATGCTTTGGCAGACGATCGAGAACAGCAAAGCTTAGGGCTAACCAAGTGCCAGTCACCTTTAGCCTGAGCGATTTAATAAAATTAAAGACAAAAGGGGGATATGATGAGAAAGCAAACCAAAAAAACCATATTACAATTTGTGATCCTGGTGGCAGTTATTCTGCTATTGGCGGCGTGCGGGGCGGCTTCGGCTCCACAACCTGCCGCACCGGCCCAGGAACCGGCGGCCCAGGAAGCGGCGACAGAAGCGCCAGCCGCTGAGGCAGCCGCCACCGAAGAAGCTGCTGCCCCGGCAGCGGCCACGGAAGAGGCAGCCGCCGAGGAACCGGCGGCGGAAGAAGCGTCCGGGGCGAGCGCGCCGTCCGGCGAGCCAATTCGCATTGGCGGTTCCCTGGCTTTAACCGGGCCCTTTGCCGCCACCGGCATCGTCCACAAGATTGTGGGCGAGGAATTTGTGAAGAAGCTCAACGAGGAAGGTGGGCTGTTGGGCCGCCCCGTCGAGTGGGTGCTCTTTGATGATGAGTCCGTGCCGGATAAAGCAGCGGCCCTCTACGAGCGCCTGATTACTGAAGAGGAAGTAGACCTGCTGATCGGTCCCTACGGCACCGGCAACATCACCGCCGCCATGAACGTGGCCGAACGGTACGGCTATGTTTTTCCGCATCACACCGGCAGTCTGACCTATGCCTACACCTATGACAAGCACTTTCCGATGTGGTACACCGGCTTACATCCCAATATTACCACCTCTAATTTGCTCTTTGACGCCCTGGAAGCGAGCGGCAGTCCGCCCAAGACCATCGGCTTTGTGGTCAACCAGTTCCCCGGCTCCAAGTTTATGGCGCTGGGCCAGGAGGGCACCGACGAAGGCGGCGCGATAAAAGTGGCCGAGGAGCGCGGCTACGAGGTGGTGCTGAACGTTGACTTTCCCCTGACCATTAACGACTGGGGCCCTATTGCTGCTCAGGTACGTGAGGCTGACCCCGATTTTATCTTTCTGAGCGGCCTCGGCTTGAACGCCAATGGCTTGATCGAGGCGCTGCAGGCCATTGACTACCAGCCCAGAGGTTTCTTTGTGTTATGGCCGGCGGCCGGCCCGCTGCTGGCCCTGGGTGAAGCCAGTGAGGGCGTGATGTCGGTCACGCTGTTTGAGGAACACGAACCTTTCCTGTCTAACCCCGGCGCCGATGAGATGGTCAAACGGTTTCACGCCGGGGCGGAGGCAGCCGGGTTAGCCTATACCGCCGTTGAAACGCAAGCCTCTGCTTCGTGGACCACCTGGCAGGTACTGACGACTGCGGTCAAAGAGACCAACAGTCTTGACCAGGAGGTACTGGCCGATTGGCTGCACAACAACACCATCCAGACTGTCATTGGCCCGGTGAGCTTTGATGCCAACAATCAAAACTACGGCCCCGATCTGCAAAAGATCAAGCAGGTTCAAAACGGCGAATGGATGGTGGTTTACCCGAAAGAGTTTGCTAAAGAAGGGGCCACGGTCAAGTATCCAATCGAGTAATTTAAGGCTTCATAAAAATTAACTTCACGCAGCAGGAGTGCAAAAGTGCCCTTTTGCACTCCTGAATTCAGGAATTTTTTCTAAGGAGACATCCATGCCTGCTAGACATCTGGTCCGCACGGCTGACCAGGCAGCTTTTGAAACGCCGAGCGCCTTTGCCGCTTTGAGCCGGGGTTTTCGCCGCTGGTCCATTGTTAACGGCGAAAGCTCCGTCCACCAGGAGTTCAACATCTGCGAGCTTGAGCCGGGCGGTTCGGTTGACACCCACATTCACTCGTTCGAGGAGAGCATTTACGTTCTCGAAGGGCAGCTCACCTGCGAAACCGGCGACGGCCTGTTTGTCCTCACCGAGGGCGATTACGGCGTTTTCCTGGTGGCCGCGCCGCATGCCCTGCGCAACACCGCCTCCGAACGGACGCGCTGGGTCGAGATGCTCGCCCCGCAGCCCCGCCTGGGCAGCAGCGGCGACACCTTCCCCGTTGCGCCGCTCGGCCAGGCCGGGCCGCCGCTGACAATTGACCCCCGCGACCCGCGCACCCGCTTCTTTGGCAATATTACCCCACAGCACATGGACTCCACCAAGCAGTCTCAGGACTTACTGGCTGTGTCAGGGAGTATGCGCACCGCGCTGCTGGTCTATACCGGCATTACGGTAAAAATGATGATTGACAGCCAGTTGGGGGCGTACTTGGCGACGATGTTCATGGTCCAATACGAGCCTGGGGGTGGGGTTGGAAACCACGACCACCCCTTTGAGGAAACATACATGATTCTGGAAGGGGAAGTGGATGCCTGGTTTGACGAAGAGTACTACCGGCTTAAACCGGGAGACATTGCCTGGGCCGGTGTCGGCTGTATCCACAGGTTTCGCAACCCGCATAACGCGATTGTCCGCTGGCTGGAAACCTCCGCGCCGCAGCCGCCAGCCCGGTATTCGTACCGCTTTGCCCGCGACTGGACTTACTTGGAAGAGGCCCTGAAGAAAGGGTCGTCATAAATCAGGAGAAGTAGCAAGGTAGCAGGGTCGCAGGGATGTATTTTCCCTGTCTACCGTCTGCCGTCTACTATTTAAGGAGAAAACAATGGCTAAACAAGGGACAGTGGTCGTCGTCGGCGGCACATCTGAAATCGGCAAGCGGCTGGCGCAGCACTACGCTAACCAGGGCCGGCCGGTCGTCGTGACCAGCCGCGATGCGGGCCGGGCCAAAACGACGGCGCAGGAAGTTCGGGGTAATTGCGTGGGGCTGAGTCTCGACCTCAGCAAACCTTATGGAATTGCCGCCGCCCTGGCCGAGGTGAATGATGTGGATCGTCTGGCCCTGGTGGCCGTGGACCGGGACGAGAACACGGTCCGCAACTACAATATTGACGGTGCAATGAACCTGGTCACGCTGAAGCTGGTGGGCTACACCGAGGTCATCCATGTACTCGCGCCGCGCATGCGCCCGCATGGTTCGATTGTGCTCTACGGCGGCCTGGCCAAGGACCGGCCCTATGCCGGCTCCACCACCGTCTCAACCGTAAACGGCGGCGTCATGACCATGGTCCACACCCTGGCCGTCGAACTGGCCCCGCTGCGGGTGAATGCGATTCACCCGGCAATTGTGGGCGACAGCCCTTACTGGGCCAAAAAGCCCCAGGAGGTGCTCGACAAATTTCGCGCCCGGACGCCGCTAGGTGAACTGATAACGGTTGATGATGTCGTTGACGCGACCGTGTTCCTGCTGGAGAACCGCGCGGTGACCGGCGTCAACCTCAGGGTTGATGGGGGCTGGATGCTGACGTGAGTGCTGGCTGAGGATCGGTCTATGCTTCTAATTGGGCAGGCTCTCATTTCAGGTCTTTTGCTGGGCGGCGTCTACGCCATCCTGGCTATTGGCCTGAGTTTGACCTGGGGCATGCTCAAGGTGATCAACCTGGCTCACTTTGCCTTTGCCTTTCTGGCGGCCTACCTGACCTATCAGATTTCCACTTCTTTTGGCCTGGACCCGTTTTTAACCCTCCTGGTGACCATTCCGCTCTTTTTCCTGGTTGGTATAGGTTTGCAGTGGTTTTTTAACCGGTTCGATGTGAGCGAGTTCAACTCGCTTTTAGTCAGCTTTGGTCTGTTTATTATTCTGCAAGCCATCATGGCCGCCTTATGGACCGCCGATTACCGCCGGATTGACGCGGCCATCAACCCTTACGCCACCGAATCTTTCTGGGTCGGCCCTTTTGCATTGCCCATTCCCCAGTTTAGTTCTTTCATCGCCGCTATGATCATGGCCGGGTTAACCATCTACGTGTTGCATTACACCGACGTGGGTAAGGCCCTACGCGCCCTCTCCCAGGATCGAGACATGGCCGCAGCGTTTGGGGTGAATTATCAAAAAATGTCAATGTTGTTGATGGGCGTCTCCACCGCTTATGCCGGGGCCGCCGGTGTTTTTATTGCTATGATCTTTGCCCTCTTTCCGGAGGCCGGGGTCGAGTGGATCGGGGTCATCTTCGCCGTGGTTATTCTGGGCGGACTGGCGAATGTGCCGGGCGCTGTAGGAGCCAGTTTGCTCGTCGGCGTGGTTCAAGCCTTAACCACCGCCCTGGCCAACCCGGGCATGGCCCCGCTGGTCACGTTTACCCTGCTGATCGCCGCCCTGTTGTTTAAGCCGGAAGGATTGTTTACCCGGAGGTCCACCCTATGAAAAAGTGGGCCGGGCCACTGGGATTTTTGGGGGTCGGCATCCTGCTGGCTTTAGTTCCCTGGCTAAAACCACTCTTTGGCTTTCCAACGTTTTACCTCATCTTTCTTTACTTCACCTTCTTCTGGATTGCCCAGGCCTCAAGCTGGAATATGCTGTCGGGTTACTCCGGCTACTTCAGTTTTGGGCAAGGCGCTTTCTTTGGCCTGGGGGTCTATACTATGGCCACGCTCATTGATAAGTATGGGGTCAATTTTTTGGCAGCGCTGCCCGTGGGTGGTATCCTGGCCGCTCTGCTCGGGTTGGGCATCGGCTGGGTTGTTTTTCGGCTGCGGCTGCTCAAGGGGGAACTGTTTGCTCTGCTGACCCTGGCCGTAGATTTTGTGCTGGCGGCCGTCGTTCGCAACAGCGACGCGATTGACGGCGGCTTTGGGGTGCGGCTTGGGTCGGTCAAACCGCCGGCTTTTCTGGGAGATTTCTCCAGCATGATGTACACCCTGGCCCTGCTTATTGCTTTGATTACCGTTTTTGCCTCCTACCGGATTTATCATTCTCGTTTTGGCCTGGGTTTATTTGCCATCCGCGACGACGAGGCGGTGGCCGAGGGGTTGGGCGTGCCGACCTTTCGTTACAAGATGATTATCTTTGCCCTCAGTTGTTTTTTTATTGGGCTGTCCGGGGCCTTGCACGCGCTCCAGATTGGTTATATCACGGTTGAAGGCATCTTCAGCTTGCGCCTGCCCCTGTTTGTCATCTTAATGAGCATCCTGGGCGGGCGGCAGCACTGGCTTGGCCCGGTGATTGGGGCCGTGGTTATCTTTACGTTAACCGATACCTTTAGCAAGGCCAGTGTTGAGTATTTGAATCAAATCATCATTGGTTCCTTCCTGATTATTATGATCCTCTTCCTGCGCGGTGGGATTTATGAACGATTAAAACAGCGCCTGTGGTCCTCGCTGGCGGTTTTGGTTATTTCCGCAGTAGTGCTGATTCTGGCCGGTCTGGAAGGGCGGCTGATCTCGCAACTGGCCTATGCTATGTTAATCACCGTGGCCTTCCTGCTGCTTTCAGACCGGCTGTACCGGAAGCTCGTCAGCCCCTTTCAGGTGCTCCACCCCAAAGAACAGGCGAGGGCCGGCGATGTCTGAGTTAATGTTAACCTGTGAGAACGTCGTAAAAAATTTTGGCGGGGTGCGCGCGCTGAACGGCGTCAGCGCCAGGGTGTCCCGGGGCGAAATCCTGGGACTGGTTGGGCCGAACGGCTCCGGCAAATCAACATTAATCAATGTGATTAGCGGCCAGCACCCTGTTACCGCAGGGCAGCTCCTCTTTAAGGGGCGCAATGTAACCAAGGATGAGCCGCATCTCATTACCCGGTTGGGCATCGCCCGCACCTACCAGATTCCCCGCCCCTTTCAGACGATGAGCGTGCTGCGAAATGTGATGGTCAGCAGCACCTTTGGCCACGCTAACCGGGGCCTGGAGCAGGCCGAGCGGGCCGCCTATGAAACGCTGGAATTCACCGGCCTGGCCGGTTACGCCGAGCTGCCGGTGAGCAAGCTCAACTTACACCAGCGTAAATTTTTAGAACTGGCCCGTGCCCTCTCTACCAAACCGGAGTTGCTGCTGCTGGACGAGGTGATGGCCGGCCTCAACCCGACCGAAATTGACGAGTCGGTTGAGATGATCCGTAAAATTCACGAGAGCGGCGTCACCCTGATCATTGTTGAGCACCTCATGCGCGTTGTGACCAGTTTGTCAACCCGGATGCTGGTCTTGAATTACGGCGAGGTGATTGCCGAAGGCGAGCCAGAGCAGGTTATGCGTGACCCTGAGGTCGTTACTGCATATTTGGGAAAAGAATATGCCCAGTAACGATAAGGTCTTGCTTGAAATCAGCAACCTCAACGTGGCCTACGGCGACGCCCAGGCCCTGTGGAACATTTCCCTGGCGGTGAATGAAGGAGAGAGTGTGACGATTATTGGGCCAAACGGCGCCGGTAAAACAACCCTGGTCAACGCCCTGGCCGGAATAATCCCGGCCCGCGGCGGTCAGATCCTCCTGGACGGCCGCGATCTAACCCAGGCGCCGGCCCACCGCGTATGCGGCTTTGGGGTGGCCGTTGTGCCGGAGGGACGCCGCCTCTTCCCTCAGATGTCGGTGCGCGATAACCTGGATATCGGTTCCTATATCCCCAGCGCCCGCGCCCGCCGCGCCGAAACGATAGAGCGGGTCTACACTATCTTTCCTCGTCTCAAAGAACGGGCGCGGCAGTTGGCCGGGACGCTCAGCGGCGGCGAGCAGCAAATGGTGGCCATCGGCCGGGCCTTGATGGCCTGCCCCAGGCTGCTCCTGCTCGATGAACCATCCCTGGGTCTGGCCCCGCTGATTGTGGATAATATTTTTGCCGTACTCAGCGAGATCAACAAGGCCGGCGTATCTATTTTGATGGTCGAGCAGAACGTGTCGAAGGCGCTTGAATTCGCGGCGAGAGGGTACGTGCTAGAACAGGGCCGGATTGTCCAGGCCGGGGCAGCCGAAACTTTGCTGCGAGATGAGCATGTCAAGCAAGCCTATTTGGGCCTATAACCCTTATCTATCGGGGAAGACTCTAACAGGCTAAAAGGTTGAAAGAATTGAAGGAGGTGAAGCCAGAAAATACAGATCATTCAAGATGATTCATTTCCCAGCATTTTGGTGAAGAAGGGTTGTCTGCGGAGGTATACCTTCACAGAGCCTATAGTCGAGCCGAACAAAGCAGTTGATGATAAGCCAGTCTTTTTCACTCATCATTTATAATCTTTTGTAATGACAAAGGGGGTCAACAATGTCAACGAAGCGAACTTTATTAAAAAATGGGTGTGTCCTAACCCTTGATCGAAGTCTGGGAAACTTTACCCAGGCCGACGTGCTGATTGAAGGCACCAAAATTGCCCAGGTCGGACCCAATCTGCCCGTGACCGATGCAGAAACCATTGACGCCTCGAACATGATCGTCATGCCGGGTTTTATTGACTCGCACCGGCACCTCTGGGAAGGGATTTTGCGTAACATTGGCTGTGATGTTCCACTGGAGGGTGAGGCTAGCTACCTGGCCTTCGTCTTGAACACCCTGGCCCCCGTCTACCGCCCGCAGGATGTTTATATCGGGAACTTGGTCAGCACCCTGGGCGCGATTGATGCCGGGATAACGACAATCCTCGACTGGTCCCATATTCAGGCTGGACCGGAGCATACCGACGCCGCCATCAGAGCGCTGCAAGAATCGGGCATGCGGGCCGTCTTTGCCTATGGCCCAGTCTGGTATGAAGCGCCCAAACCGGAGCATCCCGACTGGTTCAGGCGGATTGCCAAGCAGTATTTCTCTTCCAAGGACCAGTTGCTAACGCTGGGTTTGGCCGCTTTTGGGCCGGAATTTAACTCGGTTGAGGGCAACCAGGCCGACTGGCAGCTTGCCCGCGAATGTGACGCGCGCATTACCGTCCACGTGGGCGTCGGCACCTTTGGTAAGCATGGCAAAGTAGCGGAGGTGGGCAAGACCGGGATCTATGGGCCAGACACCACCTTTATCCACTGCACCACCCTGAGTGATAACGAAATCCAGATGATCGTGGACTCGGGTGCGACGGTGTCGCTGGCTGCGCCGGTGGAAATGATGATGGGCCATGGCATGGTCCCGACCCAGAAATTCCTGGATCGCGGCCTGCGCCCCAGCCTGAGCGTTGACGTTGAGACCAACGTCCCCAATGATATGTTCACCCAGATGCGCTCGGTCGCCTCTCTGCAGCGAGCTTTGCTCTTTGAACGACAGTTGGCCGGCGAGGAGAACCTGCCGGACTTTCTGTGCGCCCGCGATGTGCTGGAGTTCGCTACCATCGAGGGCGCGCGGGCCAACGGCCTGGATCACAAGGTGGGCACGCTGACCCCCGGCAAAGAGGCCGATATTGTAATGCTGCGCACCGACCGGGTTAACGTCATCCCCATTAACGACCCGATTGGATCTGTGGTCTGGGGGATGGATACCGGCAACGTGGACTCGGTCTTTGTGGCCGGCAAGGCCCTGAAACGAGATGGCCAGTTAGTCGGGGTGGACATGAACCGGGTCCGCAAAATGGTCTACGAGTCCCGCGATTACGTCGTGGCCAAGTCGGGCTTCAAACTGCCGACGATTTAAGACCAACAATGTAAATCATTCTTCTCGTTCCCAACTCGGTTTGGGAACGAGAAGAAGTAAAGTATCTATAAAACAAGGAGGTTTTTTAATGTTAGCTGAAGCTGAAATGGGCGAAAAAACTCAGTCCACTCCCCGCCCGCTGACTGGAGCCGAGTACCTGGACAGCCTGAGGGATGACCGGGAAATCTGGATCTACGGCGAGCGGGTCAAAGATGTGACCACCCACCCGGCTTTCCGCAATACCGTGCGCATGGTCGCCCGCCTGTACGACGCCCTGCACGACCCCAAAACCAAAGATGTCATGCTGACCGACACCGACACCGGCTCCGGCAGCAAGACCCATCATTTCTTTAGAGCCAGCCGCAGCGCCGAGGAGTACGTGGCCGCCCGTGACGCTATTGCGCAGTGGCAGCGGCTGGTGTACGGCTGGATGGGTCGCAGCCCGGATTACAAGGCTGCCTTCCTGGCGACGCTGGGGGCCAATGCTGACTTTTACGATCCCTACCAGGAAAATGCCCGCCGCTGGTACAAACAGTGCCAGGAAAGGGTGCTCTACCTGAACCACGCCATTGTCAATCCGCCGATAGACCGCCACCTCCCGCCCGACGAGGTCGCCGATGTGTACGTCCACGCGGTCAAAGAAACGGACGCCGGCATTGTGGTCAGCGGAGCCAAGGTGGTGGCGACCGGCTCGGCCATGACTCACTTCAACTTCATCGCTCATCACGGCTTGCCCATCAAAAAGAAGGAATTTGCCCTGATCTTTATGGTGCCGATGGACGCGCCCGGGTTAAAGCTGCTCTGCCGGACTTCCTACGAGATGACGGCCAGCGTCATGGGGACGCCCTTTGATTATCCTCTCTCCAGTCGCCTGGATGAGAATGACTCTATTTTGGTCATGGATAACGTACTGGTCCCCTGGGAAAATGTTTTTGTCTACGGCGACGCCGAGAAGTTCAACAACTTCTTCCCGCGCTCCGGCTTTGTGCATCGCTTTGGCCTGCAGGGCTGTACCCGCCTGGCGGTCAAGCTGGATTTTATTGCCGGGCTGCTGCTCAAGGCGGTTGGCGCCACCGGCGTGGCCGATTACCGGGGAGTACAGGTCAACGTGGGCGAGGTGATTGCCTGGCGCAATATGTTCTGGGGCTTAACCGACGCCATGGCTCGGACAACCACCCCCTGGAACAATGGCGCGGTCCTGCCCAATATGCACTATGTCATGGCCTATCGCATGCTGATGGGGGTGGCTTATCCCCGCATTAAAGAGATCATCCAGCAGGTCGTCTCCAGCGGCTTGATTTACCTGAACTCCAGTGCGGTGGACTTTAAAGTGCCGGAGATCCGGCAGTATCTCGACAAGTATGTGCGCGGCTCCGGCGGCATGCCGGCGGTGGACCGGGTCAAGCTGATGAAACTGCTCTGGGACGCCATTGGCACCGAATTCGGCGGGCGGCATGAACTGTACGAGCGCAACTACGCCGGCAGCCACGAGACCGTTCGTTTTGAACCCTTGTTTGTCGCCATGGCCGATGGCACGGCGGACCAGATGAAGGGCTTTGCCGAGCAGTGCATGGCCGAATATGACCTTGACGGCTGGACTGTCCCGGATTTGATCAATCCCGACGATATTAATGTGTTCTTGCACAAGTTTAGCGGTAAGGGGTAATAGCTGGGTTTCATAGAACATATTGCGTGTTGCGTGTTGCGTATTTAGAAACGGAACACGCAATACGCAACACGTAGAAGAGGGAAATGGCATGGAAAAGACGGGCACAGACATGACTGAAGAAATAATCATAGATCCCCGCGAATTTCGTAACTGCCTGGGGCGCTTTGCGACCGGGGTGACTGTCATCACCACCGAGATTGACGGCCAGGTGCATGGAATGACCGCCAACGGTTTCATGTCGGTTTCGCTGGAACCGCCGCTGGTGCTGATTTCAGTGGGCAACAAAGCGCGGCTGAATAGTTTTCTACCGCAAAGCATGAGCTACGGGGTCAGTATTCTGAGCGAGCAGCACGAACATTTCAGCCGCCATTTCGCGGGTCGCCCGGTTGAAGGGTTGGCTATCCCCCTGGTCAAGAAAAAGGGGGTGCCTGTTTTGGAGGGCGCCGCAGCCTGCCTGGTCGCCCGCGTGGTAGATATTCACCCGGCGGGCGATCATACCCTCTACATTGGGCAGGTGGAGTATCTGGAAACGAGTGAAACCAGGCCGCTGCTGTTCTTTGCCGGCAAATACCGCATGCTCGACCCCGAACCCAAGCACCCCATGGAAGCATGGATAGATCACGAACTGTTCTTCTTTGACCCCAGTGGGGGCTTATAAAATTTAACCGCAACAAAATGAGGAGAGGAAAACACTGATGAGAAAAAAAATAAGTTCACCGCATCTATCTGTTTTTTCCCGGCGCGACTTTCTAAAAATATCCGCCGGGACCGTAGCGGCGCTGTCGCTGGCCGGCTGTGCCGCCAGCGGGTCGAGCAGCGGACGAGCGATTAAGATTGGCTACGTCACCCCCAAAACCGGACCGCTGGCCCCTTTTGGCGAGGCCGATGATTTTGTCTTGGGCCAGATGAAGAAATTTTTTGAGGGCGGGATTGATGCGGCCGGAGCCAAACACCCCCTGGAAATTGTGACCAAAGACAGCCAATCCGACCCGAACCGGGCGGCTGATGTAGCGGCTGACCTGATTTTGAACGACAAAGTTGATCTCGTCCTGGTCTCCTCTACCCCGGAAACCACCAACCCGGTTTCGGACCAATGTGAAGCCAACGGCGTTCCCTGTATCTCCACGGTTGCCCCCTGGCAGCCCTGGTTCTTCCGCAAGGAGGATGCGGCTGAAGCCGGGTACAAGTGGACTTATCATTTCTTCTGGGGATTGGAAGACATTATTGCCGTTTTCACCGACATCTGGAGCAAGCTGGATACCAACAAAGTAGTCGGGGCGCTGTGGCCCAACGACGGCGATGGCCTGGCCTGGAGCAGTGACCGGGGGTTTCCGCCCGTGTTGCAGGAGAAGGGCTATACCCTGGTTGATCCTGGCCGCTACGAAAACTTAAAGGATGATTTCTCCGCAGAAATTTCTCTATTCAAAGAGAAGAACGTCGAGATCGTGACAGGGGTAATCCTGCCGCCGGACCTCGGCACCTTCTTAACCCAGGCCAGCCAGCAAGGTTTCAATCCCAAAGCCTTTACCGTCGGCAAGGGAGCGTTGTTCCCGGTTACCATTGAAGCCTTGCCTGACAACCTGGGCATCGGGGTGTCATCGGAAATTTGGTGGACACCCAGTTCTCCCTTTAAATCCTCCCTGACCGGGCAAACGTCTAAGGAATTAGCCGATGCCTATACGACGGCTACCAGCAAGCAATGGACGATGCCGCTGGGCTTTGCCCACGCCTTGTTTGAGGTCACCGCCGACGTTTTGAAGCGCACCAAAGAGCTTGACAAACCTGAAGCGATTGTCGAGGCGCTCAAGACCACCAAGTTAGATACCATCGTCGGCCCGCTGTCCTGGGAAGGAGGACCCTTCCCCAATGTGGCGAAAACGCCGCTGGTCGGCGGGCAGTGGGTGACGGGCGACAAGTTCCCAGTGGACATCATCATTGGCACCAACACCACCGCGCCAAATATTCCCACCAACGGCACCATTACCGAAAAGACCTGGGCGTAACGTATCTGACAATTAGAAATGAATCTAACTTACGGAGTGAAAAAGAGCACTTTTTCACTCCGTAAAACAGAGGCATTCTTTGTAGTGGGAATGGAGTCAATCTCTTTATCCCAACGTAATTAATCCCGTCAAAATTTGGAGATAAAAATGATCAAAGAGTTTCCTCAAGAACGCCAGGCGAAACGAAAAGTGCTGCTGGAGGCTGTTGACAGCATCAGTGAAACTCTAAGGGCGTCCGGCGCAAAAA
Organism: Chloroflexota bacterium; assembly: GCA_016860845.1. The sequence continues at coordinate 149,323 of BOKF01000005.1, read as the reverse complement.
ACGAAGAGCTGTCAACGCTGGCCCCAGAAGTGGTGAGCGCGCTGCGTGAGTCCGGGATCTTTCGCTTGAAGCTGACCGCCGAGCTTGGCGGCGCTGAAGCTGACCCGGTTACCCAAATGGCTGTCTTTGAGAAATTAGCCTATCACGATCTGTCTAGCGCCTGGTGTACGATGGTCGGCGCTACGGCTGTATCCGCATTGGGAACTTTTCTGCCAGAGGCCGGGATTGAGCGAGTTTTTGAAAAGGGACATATCCCTACGGCAGCCATCTCGTTCTACCCCGCCGGGCGGGCGGTGCGGGAAAATGGCGGCTATCGCGTCAGTGGGCGCTGGCGCTTTAACAGCGGTATTCCCCACGCCGAATGGGTGCTCGGCGGCACAATCATTGAAGGAAGTCAAAACGCCGCGGGCGTACCCGATGTTATATTTTCGGTATTCCCTACCCAGGAAGTCACGCACTATGATAACTGGGGAGATGTGGTGGGTCTCAAAGGGACCGGCAGCCGTGACTTTTCGGTCAAGGATCATTATCTGCCAGAAGAATTAACGTTTCGCTGGGACTTGTTTAAACCACAACCGCGACGAGGCGGCCCGTTGTATCTTTTGCCGCCTTTCACTTACGTGGCCAATGAGCATGCCAGCGTCGCGGTGGGAGCGGCCCGGCGGGCGCTCGATGAACTGGTCAAATTAGCCACCACGACGCGAGGGACATTCCGCGCCTCGAAACTGGATGAACGCCAGGTGGTCCACCGCTTTATTGGCGAAGCTGATCTGAAACTGCGGGCGGCGCGGGCCCTTATGGTCGAGCGCTACGAAGCCATGTGGCAAAGTGTCAGCGCCGGACAGGTTCCTGACGGGCCGGCGATTGCCGATGTACGGGCTATCGGGGTGCATTGCACCGATGTGGCGAAAGAGATCGCGGCCAAGGCGTACCACTTTGGCGGAAATACGGCCTTGCACCAACCTCATATTATTGAGCGTCTCTGGCGCGATTTGAACACAGCCGGTCTGCATCAGGTAATGAGTGACACCGCCTACGAGAACCACGGTAAATTCCTTTTGGGGCTGCCGGCCGACCCGCTGGCTTAAATTCAAACCTATGCCCACCCTTCTTGAACTACAAAATGTGACCAAAACCTTTGGCTCCCTCTTGGTCTGCCACCAGATTAGTACCAGGCTCGAAGCCGGGGAAGCTTTGGGGGTTTTAGGTCCAAATGGGGCCGGCAAAACTACCCTGCTTAACCTCATTGCCGGCGACCTGCCGGTGACATCAGGCCGAATCCTCTTTCAGGGCCAGGATATCACTGCCCTCTCTGCGGCCAAACGCTGCCATCTGGGCATTGGCCGCACTTATCAAATTCCCCGCCCTTTTAGCGGCATGACCGTCCTGGAGAATGTCCTGGTCGGGGTGGCGTACGGTCATAACCAGCATCAAAAAGATACCTATGATTTTGCCTACGCCATTCTCAAGCAGACGGGACTGTTTGACCGCTGGAATGTCGTTACCGGGAACTTGCGGCTGTTGGAACGAAAGCGGCTGGAGTTGGCTCGCGCCCTGGCCACCCAGCCCTCGTTACTCTTACTGGATGAAATCGCCGGGGGGCTGACCGACCATGAAGTCTACGAACTGCTGGAGGTTATTGCCGCTATCCGGGCTAAAGGCGTCACCATAATCTGGATCGAACATATCGTCCACGCCCTGATTGCCGCGGTAGACCGGATTATGGCCATCAATTTTGGCGTCAAGCTGACCGAAGGTAAACCGAAAGAGGTGGTTGACAGCCCTGAGTTTCAAGAAATCTATTTTGGCGTCGAGGGCATGTGGCTGGAGAATACCGCATGACCAAGCTCCTCACCGTCGAAAATATCGAAGTTTTCTACGGCGAATTTCAAGCTCTTTTCGGGGTCAGCCTTGAGGTTGAAAAGGGGGAAACCGTCGCCATTATCGGCGCTAACGGGGCCGGCAAAACGACGCTGCTGCGCTCGATTTGTGGCGTCTTAGCCCCGGCGCGGGGGCAGATTACCTACAAAGGCCGGGTTATTTCGGGCCGGCCCGCCTACACCCTCAACCAGATCGGCATTGTTATGGTCCCAGAAGGGCGCAAAATTTTTCCCAGCCTGACTGTTGAAGAGAATCTCAAAATTGGGGCGTACAACAACCGGCCGGGACTGTGGGATTTGAACAAAGTCTACGATTTATTTCCGATTCTCAAAGAACGGTCTAAAAACGGGGGAACCGAGATGTCGGGCGGCCAACAACAAATGTTGGCTATCGGGCGTGCTTTAATGAGCAATCCCGATCTGATTCTGATGGACGAGATCTCGCTGGGTTTGGCTCCGATTATTGTCAAGGCTTTGTATGAAGTGGTTGAGCGCATCTCGGAGGCAGGCACGACGGTCATTTTGGTGGAACAGGATGTCAGCCGCGGGCTGAATTCGGCGGATCACGTCTATTGTTTACTCGAAGGCAAAGTGAGCCTGGCCGGCCAGCCGGCCGAGATCAGCCCGGAGCAGGTTTCGCAGGCTTACTTTGGGGTATAGAAAATTATGAATAATGAATTGCCATTTGTGAATGATTAATTTCTCATTCGCAATTGACCATTCTCGCCTCGTTCTTATCGGAGTGTGATTGTTACTATGCAATGGGTCAACACCATTACCCAGGGAATATTGCTGGGCGGTCTGTACGCCCTCTTCGGGACCGGGCTGTCGCTGATTTTTGGGGTGATGCGCCTGGTGAACCTGGCCCACGGCGATTTTATTGTGCTGGCGGCCTATCTCAGCCTGATGGCCATGGCCTTCGGCTTGCATCCACTGCTGACCTTGCTCTTCGTAATCCCAATCCTGTTTCTGCTGGGAGTCTTGCTGCAGCGCGGCATTCTCAATAAAGTGCTGGGAGAAGGCTTGATGCCACCTTTGGTCATTACGTTTGGTTTATCCATCCTGGTGCAGAACGGGCTGCAACTGACTTTTTCTGCCGATTCTCAAGATTTGGATGCCGGTGCTCTAGAAACCGCCAGTATGAGATTTAGCGAAGTGACCATTGGCACATTCCCGCTGATTACCTTTATTACGGCGGTAGTGATTTTGGTCGCCCTGCAGCTCTTCTTCAACCGGACCAAGCTGGGGCAGGCGTTCCGGGCCACCTCCGACGACCCCGGCGCCGCCGAACTCATGGGTATCAACAGCCGCCAAATCTACGGCTGGGCGATGGGTTTATCGCTGGCTATTGTGGCCGTTGCCGGGGTTTTGTTGGGCATCCGGACCAACTTTACCCCGACCATTGGCCCGGCCCGGCTCATTTTTGCCTTTGAGACCGTCATCATCGGCGGGCTGGGCAGCATTTGGGGCACGCTGGCCGGGGGAATTATCCTTGGCCTGGCCCAAAATATCGGCGCGGCCCTTGACCCGACCTGGTTTCAACTGGCCGGCCATATCGTCACCCTACTGGTGCTGGCAATCAAACCCAGCGGCCTGTTCGCCCGCACCCGAGATACCTGATTAATTGTGAATGGTGAATAGCCAATTGTAAATTGTGAATGAAAAATTTTTTCTTGAGTCGTTCACTGTTCACAATTCATAATTCATAATTCACCATTAGAGAAAGTTCGCTGTTAGCGTCACAAGTCTCTATGCTAAAACAAACCATGTCCCTAACCCAACCTGTCCTCTCGCCCGAACGCCGCCTGGCGATTGTGGCTGCGTTTTTCCTGGTGAGTTCCTTAACCGTGCCGCTCTGGGCCGACTCAGGCACGATGCGCACCCTGGTTGAGTTTATCTACCTGCTCGCGCTGGCGCAGATGTGGAACCTGCTGGCCGGATACGCCGGCATGGTTTCCATCGGCCAGCAAGCCTGGATTGGCCTGGGCGGCTATGCCATGATTGTGTTGGCCGACGACTTGGGGATCAATGTCTTTGTGGCCGTCTTTCTGGCGGGCCTGGTCGCCATACTTTTTGCTTTGCCCACGGCTGTCCTGGTGTTCCGGCTGCGGGCCGGTTATTTTGCCATTGGCACCTGGGTCATCGCCGAGGTCTTTCGGCTGCTGGTTGCCAGCAGCACCGGCTGGCTGCAAGGGGAATCGGGCCGGACACTGGCCGCTTTTGCCGAAATGGGCCGGAATACCCGCGAAATCTGGACCTACCTCACCGCCATTATCATTGGTTTTGGTTCGATTGCCCTGGTATACTATTTCATGCGTTCCAAATCGGGGCTGGGCTTAACCGCCACCCGCGACTCGGAAGCGGCTGCAGCCAGCGTGGGCATTGACACCTATCGGCTCAAGCTCATGGTTTTCCTGCTGTGCGCCTTCGGGACAGGGGTGGTCGGGGCCTTGATCTATCTAACCGTTCTCAATATTCGACCCTCGGCGGCCTTCTCGGTGCAGTGGACGGCCTTTATGATCTTTATCGTGGTCATCGGCGGCATTGGCACCATCGAAGGGCCAATTATAGGAGCCGTCATCTTTTTTATCATTCGCGAATATCTCTCTAATTTTGGCGAATGGTCTTTTATTTTTTTAGGCGTGACTGCGGTGGTCATGATGCTTTTTATGCCGCAGGGGGTGTGGGGCCTGCTGCGCCATCGCTTTGACCTGGAACTTTTTCCGGTGCGGCGACGCCTGCCGCCTCATTTGCGATGAAAAGGCAGCAAAGTAGCAAGAACATAGTACTTCTGACTACTGATTATTGACTACAATGGAGTCAAGCTAATGAGCACTGTCATTGTCGTTGGGGGAAGCTACGCCGGCCTGGCCGCTGCCCTGGAATTACGCCAGCGCCTGTCAGCCGGCGATAAGGTGGTCGTTGTTTCGGCCAGTGAGACTTTTATCTTTCACCCGTCCCTCATCTGGGTGGTTCAGGGTGAACGAGAACCGGCCGATATCTCTTTTCCGATCCGGCCGGTGTTAGAAGAGGCTGGCGTTGAATTTATCTGCGCCCAGCTTGAAACCATCCAGCCTGAGGCTAAAACGGTTTCGCTCAATCCGCAGCAGTCGCTCAGTTTCGACAAATTACTGATCGCCACCGGCGGCGAGTGGGATTGGGATGCTGTTCCGGGGTTGTGGCCCAAGCCGAGAGGCCATACGGTGTCTATCCTATCGCCGTGGGATGCTATGGCTGCTCGCACGGAGTGGCAGGCTCTCCTGGCCGACCCCGGCCCGGTTATTATCGGCGCTGTGCTTAACGCCGGTTTGTACGGGGCCGCTTATGAATTTGCCCTCAACCTGGATATTGCCCTGCGCAAAGCGGGTGTGCGCGACCAGGCCCCCATCACTTTTGTCACCCCGGAACCCTTCCTGGGACACCTGGGACACGGGGGCCTGGGCAACTCCCGCCAAATCATTGAAGAAGCGTTCGCTCGTCAGACGATCCCGGCGATCACCGAAGCCCAAATCGAGCGGATTGAAGCCGAGGCGGTCGTTTTGGCAGGCCGGCGGCAGCGGCTACCCTCTAAATTTACCATGCTGGTGCCGCCTTTTAAGGGGATAAAACCGGTTCGCCAGGTGCCTGACCTGGGCGATGGGCAGGGACGTATCCCTGTTGACGATTACTATCGCAGCTTAAGCTATCCTGATATTTTTGCCTCAGGCGTGGCGATCCAGGTCAAGCCGCAGGTCAGCACGTTGCTGCCTTGCGATGTTTTGATGACCGGCACGGTCAGCGCGGAGATGGGGCGAGCTGCCGCAGCCAATATCGCGGCGGATTTGGGCCACGGTACACCAGTCCGCAAGCCAGCGAGCGCCTTAAAATCCTTTTATGTCTTAGATTCCGGCTCGCATGGCCTGTTCATGTCGCTCGGCTCACAATCCTGGCTCAACGTGCAGCTCAATGTTCCCGGCCCCTGGTCGCATTGGGCCAAAGTGATTGCCGAGAAATACCAGATGTGGCAGATCCAATCCGGCCGGTACTGATGGAAGATTGGAAGACTGGAGGGCTGGAAGAAGGGCAGGATAGAAGTTTAGAGAGACGATTTTCTATGTTGTTATTTCTTAATTTTTCGGTTAAATAATGACGCAATTTAGCTACACCGCTTATGCCCAAGAGATTATTTTTGCCGCCGGCAGCCTGGCCCGGCTGGGAGAGGCGGTCAACCGCTTTGGCTGGCAGCGATTAATGCTCTGCACCAGTCCCTCCTTGCGGGCCAACGGCCACATTGCGGCGATTGAGGCAGCTTTGGGAGTGCGGCTGGTCGCATCCTATGAACGCACCCAGTCCCATGTCCTCGATTTTCAATTGGCCGAAGCTCTGGAACTGACCGAGGCGGCGGAGGTTGACGCCGTGATCGGCCTGGGTGGGGGCAGTCCCATTGGCCTGGCCAAGGCGGTCAGTTCAGCCCTGGAAGAGCGGCGAACCGGCCGCCCCGCTCGCGCCGCTTTTCCCACCGACCAGCCGCTCATCCCGGCGGTGGCAATACCCACCACCTACGCCGGCTCGGAGATGACCCCGATTTACGGTGTCACTCACCAGGCGGATGGCGCTGCTCGCAAAATTACTGTCAGAGACGCCAAGATTACCCCCAAGCTGGTCATTTACGACCCCCTACTCACCCTCAACCTGCCGCCCGAAGTAACGGCCGGAACGGGGATCAACGCCCTGGCCCACTGCGTCGAGGCCGCCTACTCCGTCACCCGCCATCCGCTGTCTACGGCGGCGGCGCTGGCCGGGATTCAAGCCATTACCCGCGCTTTGCCCCGCTGCTATCGTCAAGGCGACGACCTGCCGGCCAGAACTGAGATGCTGCGGGGGGCGCACCTGGGTGGGACAGCCCTGGCTAGTGTCTCGATGGGCTTACATCACGGCTTGTGTCACGTATTGGGTGGAACGGCAGGAGTGCCGCATGGCGTCGCCAATGCCATTATGCTGCCCCACGCCATGCGCTTCAACCTGGATGCGGCTGCCCCGGAACTGGCCCAGGTCGCCAGGGCGATGGGCCTGGGCGTGGCCGGTCAAAGTGACGAGGCCGCCGGCGAAGCAGCCGCCCGGCATGTCCACAACCTGGTCAGCCAACTGGACCTGCCGCAGCGTCTGCGTGACGCCGGTGTCAGCGAGGCCGATCTACCCCACCTGGCTGAATTGGCCCTCAAGAGCAGCGCCGTCCAGAGCAATCCCAAACCTCTGAGCAACGCCGCCCAGGCTGAGGCTATCTTCAGAGCGGCGTGGTGAATAGAAGCCAGTTTCCAGTGAACAGTAAACAGTTGAACTGTCCACTGGCAACTGACCACCGATAACTGTATACTGTTTTATAGGAGTTTAAGCTATGCGCAATTTAACCGAAGAGAATGTAACCGAAGTAGTCAGCGAGAGCTTTGCTAATACCCAGAACCCGCGTCTGAAAGAAATTTTGACCAGCCTGGTCAAGCATCTCCATGCCTTTGTACGGGAGGTGGAATTAACCGAGGAAGAGTGGCTGTACGGAATTCAATTTCTGACCCGAACCGGCCATATGTGCGATGACAAGCGCCAGGAGTTTATTCTGCTGTCGGATACACTGGGCGTTACCACTCTGAAAGATATCATCAACAACCGCAAACCGCCGGGAGTGACAGAATACACCATCCTGGGTCCCTTTTACGTTGAAGACGCGCCAGAACTGCCGGCTATGGCCAACATCGCCGGCGCTACACCCGGCGAGCCGGTGGTTGTTTCAGGCCGGGTAACTGATCCCTCCGGCCAACCGCTGGCCGGCGCACTGCTTGACGTCTGGCAGGCTTCTGCCGAGGGGTTCTATGATGTGCAACTGCCGAGCCAGACTGAGCTGAATCTGCGGGGCAAATTCCGCACCGACGCCGCAGGGCGTTACGCCTTCCGCACCATCAAGCCTTCTTTTTATCCTATTCCCGGCGATGGGCCGGTCGGCCAGATGTTACGAGCGGTGGGCCGCCATCCTTACCGTCCGGCGCACATCCATTTTATTGTGTCAGCCGCCGGTTATGAAGCGGTGACCACCGAACTCTTTGCCGAGGGCGATCCTTACCTGGACTCCGATGCCGTGTTCGGGGTCAGAAGCTCGCTGGTGGTTGATTTTGTGCGCAGCGAATCGGCTGAGGAGGCCGCCCGATATGGTGTTACGGCCCCCTTCTCCACCGTCGAGTACGATTTTATCTTACAGCCGGCCTCATCCAGCGAAAGTTAACCTTTAATGACGGCAATCGGGGTCAAACGAGCCACTTTTTTGGCAATGCCCGCGCCATGCACCACTTCCACTACGCGATCCACGTCCTTGTAAGCAGCGGGGGCTTCTTCGGCCAGGCCCGGCATACTGCCGGCCCGCACCCGGATACCGCCTGCCTCCATTTCCTCGCGCAATTCAGAGCCACGGATGCTCCGTTTTGCCTGGTGTCGGCTCATCATCCGCCCGGCGCCGTGGCAGGTTGAGCCGAAGGTTTGGGCCATAGAGCCGGCCGTACCCAGCAGCACCCAGCTCGCCGTGCCCATCGAGCCGGGCACCAGCACCGGCTGGCCGATGTCACGGTAAATATCAGGCAGCGCGGGCGAGCCGGGGCCAAAAGCGCGGGTCGCCCCCTTGCGGTGAACGCAGACTTTTATCCGGCGGCCATCCACTTCGTGTTCCTCGATTTTAGCCATATTATGGGCAATGTCATAAATCTGATAGACGCCGTGATTTCTGACCTTCCCGGCCAGAGCATCTTCAAAACTGCGGCGAATGTGGAAGGTCAGTACCTGCCGGTTAGCAAAGGCATAGTTGGCGGCAGCCTTCATTGCGGCCAGGTAATCCTGCCCTTCCGGACTGCTCAAGGGCGCACAGACCAGCTCCCGGTCGGGTAGCCTGATGCCATAGCGATGGACCGCACTCTGGAAGCGATTAACATAGTCGGTGCAAATCTGGTGACCAAAACCCCGTGAGCCGCAGTGAATCTGGACCGTCACCTGGCCGGGGAAAAGCCCCATGCGGTCGGCCGCTGTTTCGTCAAAAACTTGATCCACCACGTCCACCTCGATGAAGTGGTTGCCCGCGCCCAGCGTGCCGACCTGATCTTTACCACGCTCTTTGGCCCGCTCGCTGACTTTGCTGGCGTCTGCGCCTTTCAGGTGGCCCCACTCCTCCGTCCGCTCCAGATCGGCCTCACTGGCATAACCACGCTTCAAAGCCCAGCGCGCGCCTTCTTCGACCAGATGGTCTAATTCGCCATGTTTGAGCCTGATACTGCCCTTCTCCCCTACGCCGCTCGGACAATTGGCATATAAAGCAGTGGCCAGGTTATCCAGGTGAGGGTCTACCTGGGCTTTGGTCAGATAAGTCGCCAGCAGGCGCACACCGCAGTTGATATCGTAGCCGACGCCGCCCGGCGAAATGATCCCGTCAGGCAGTTCTGTCGCTATCACGCCCCCAATCGGAAAGCCGTAGCCCTGGTGGATGTCGGGCATGGCTAAAGCATACTTTACAATCCCCGGCAGCGTGGCCGTATTGACCAGTTGCTCCAAGCTTTTATCCTCCAAAGCCTTTTCCATTAGCTCCGGGTCGGCGTAAAAGCGGGCCGGGACGCGCATAGCTTCTTGGAAGGAGGCTGGAACTTCATAGATAAACTTGTCAATGCGTTTGAAATCATGACTACTTACCATGAGTATCTCCTCAATCAGAAGTAAGTAATTTATTCCCCTACTACTTACTCCCTACTCCCTTCTTCACACATCGAATACAATTGTTGCTTCTAACCCCACGCCTGTCTGAACAATTTCAAGATTGTGATAAGTGACAGCCTTGATGTGTTTTTGGAGATTGGGTACGTGCCCCCCTCGAACCGTTGCTTGTAAGTGAGTCGGCGTAACCTCGACGAGATCGAACTGGCGGAACACGAGCCGTTTTGATTCGGCCCAGTAAGCCAGTTCGCTCAACCAATTCACCAGCAGGCTCTCGCCGTCGAAGGCGTCCAACTCAACCCGGCGCTCGATTTCCAGGGGGACAGCCGCCGGTTCGGCCACCAACAGACTGGCCATACCATAAGCGGCGTTGACCAGGAACTCCGGCCAATCATGCCCACGCACCCGCAAGGCCCAATCGGCCGTGTGTTCAATCTCTTCAAAGCCGGCCGCCGGCAAGCCCTCTTTTGGTTTCGATTCAGCCTCGGTAGGCATCAGTCTCCCGCAATAGTAGTGTTAAGGAAGAATTTTAACCGCCGGTTCCCTTTTCATCAAATAGCTATGATGGCAAATAGCCCAGCTTTTGGGCAGCCCGAGCCAAATCGTCCCGAAACTGGGGATGGGCGATGTTAATGAGTTCCCTGGCCCGCTGGCGGATGGTTTTACCGTGCAGCGAAGCCACCCCGTACTCGGTGACGACAAAATGCACATCGTAGCGGCTGGTCACCACCCCGGCCCCCCGATCCAGCATGGGCACAATCCGGCTGACGCTCTCGCCGTGGGCAGTCGCCGGCAGAGCGATGATCGGCAGGCCGCCTTTAGAACGGGCCGCCCCTCTGATGAAGTCAACCTGCCCGCCGGCCCCGCTATAAAGGTGAGGCCCGATGGAATCGGCGCAGACCTGGCCGGTCAAGTCTACCTGCAGCGCCGAGTTGATCGCCACCATCCGCTCGTTGCGGGCAATATTGAACGGGTCATTGATATAATCGGTAGGGTGCAATTCGATCAGGGGATTGTTGTCTACAAAGTGATAAAGGCGCTGCGAGCCGAACAAGAAGCCGGCCACAATCTTACCCGGATGAAGCGTTTTCCTGGCGCCGGTGATAACGCCGGCTTCGACCAGGTCAACCACCCCGTCCGAAAAGAGTTCGGTATGAATCCCCAGATCGTGATGCTGGGTCAGGTTCCGCAGCACGGCATCGGGAATGCTGCCGAGGCCCATCTGCAGCGTCGCCCCGTCCGGGATCAGCTCGGCGATATACTGGCCGATGCGCAGATGCCGGGCCGAATTGCCGCCCTGGGGCGCTTCCGGCAAGGGGTAGTCCACCTCGACGATGTGCCGGAGCCGGCTGATATGGATCAAACTGTCCCCGCAGGTCCGGGGCATTTGCCGGTTGATCTCAGCCACAATCGTTTGAGCCGCCTCGGCCGCCGGTTTGGTGACACCCACTTCAACGCCAAAGCTGCAAAAGCCCTGCTCGTCCGGAGGCGAGAGGGCAATCAAAGCCACGTTAAGGGGCAAAGCACCGTTACGAAACAGAGGGGGTATTTCTGAGAGAAAAACGGGGGTAAAGTCGGCCCGGCCTTCACCCACTGCCCGGCGTACGTTGGGGCCAATAAAAAGAGCGTTGTGCCGAAAGGTGTCTTCAAACTCAGGATCGAGGTAGGGAGCAGGGGTGAAGGTTAAGAGGTGAGCAATTTCGACGTGGCGGAGTGGCCGGCCGGCTGCCTGCAGCTGGCGAGCATAGCCCGGCAAAGCGGCAATCAACTTTGCCGGCCCCCCGGCTCCACCCCCGATGTAGACCCGCTGCTCCGATTGGAGGCAGGTCAGGGCCGTCTCGATGTCGGTTATTTTGTCACGGTAGATACGGTTCCAATTCATCGGGTGGCTCCTCCACATCCTCAGTAGATCCAATTTGAACAGGGCTTCGTGAACACTCCTCAATAACAGGAGTTACGCAGTTGAAGGATCCCCTCTAACTCCCCCCACAGGGGGGAGAATTAGCTTAAGTCCCTCCCTCTGGGAGGGATTTAGGGAGGGCCTTTCCACCCACCGCGTAAGTTCTGTCAATAAAGGACCTACTGCTACGGATCAGATGCGGCAGACTGAGCGCCTCGCTGCAAAGCCTGCTCATTGGCGGCCAGCAACTCCCGTTTACTTTGAGGTAGATGCTGCGAGAGCGCTTGTTTCACCGCCGCCAAGGACACTACGTGGGTAGCGGCCACTAAAGCACCCAGGGCGACCATATTGGTTACTTTGATGTCACCCAATTCAGCGGCGATATCGCCGGCAGGTACGGCGATGTAATGAATATCGGTCCGGCGGGAGACGGGCGCAATGAGTGAACTGTTGTAGACCAGCACCCCGCCGGGCTGCACCAGTGGCTCATACTTCTCCAGAGAAGGGTTGTTCAGGACAAGTGCAGCCTGGGGGCAACGGACCAGCGGCGAGCCGATTTCTTCATCGCCAATGATGACTGTCACGTGGGCCGTCCCGCCCCGCATCTCCGGCCCGTAGCTGGGCAGCCAGGTGACGTTTCTGCCGCTGTCCAGGCCCGCCTGGGCCAGCACCGTCCCGGCCAGGAGCGCCCCCTGGCCCCCAAAGCCGGATAGAATAAATTCTAGTTGCATGCGGTCCTCCTCTAATTCAACTGTCTGACCCGCTCCGACACCTTATAATCACCCAGCGGATAGTACGGAACCAACTGCTGTTTGATCCAATCGAGGGCTTGCAGCGGGGACAGGCCCCAATTGGTCGGGCAGGAGGATAGAAACTCAACCAACGAGAAGCCGGCGCCGGCCATCTGGGTGCGGAAGGCCACCCGGATAGCTTTTTTGGCCTCTTTGATGGTGCGAATATCGTAAACCGAGCGGCGGGCCACGTAAGCTGCACCCGGCAGCCCGGCTAACAACTCGGCGATGCGGATCGGCATGCCGGTCAATTCCACATCGCGGCCCAGCGGCGAAGAGGTCGTCACCTGCCCGGGCAAAGTGGTGGGGGCCATCTGCCCGCCGGTCATCCCATAGACGGCGTTGTTGATAAAAAAGACGGTGATGTTCTCGCCCCGCGTGGCCGCCCAGACAATCTCGGCCAGACCGATGGCCGCCAGGTCGCCGTCACCCTGGTAGGTGAAGACTATTTTATCCGGCTGGACCCGCTTGAGCCCGGTGGCCATGGCCGGCGCGCGCCCGTGAGCAGCTTCGGCGCTATCCAGCTCAAAATAATTGTACAAAAAAACGGAGCAGCCGACCGAGGCGACGGCGATGGTCCGTTCCCCAATTTCCAACTCGTCAATCACTTCGGCAATGAGTTTGTGAATCAATCCATGGGTGCAGCCGGGACAGTAATGCATCGGCGTCTCACTCAGCGCCCCCGGTCGTTGGTAGACAATTTGTTCGACCCATCTTTCGGTCATCATCACCTCCTTAAGGCCAGAATCGGCTCGTACGGTTCAGATAGTACACTGTCAAGCGAGATGAGTTGCCGCTCCAGCATTACAATTTGCTCCACAATTTCATCCGGCAGCGGCACAACGCCGCCGGTATGGCCAAAGAAGCGGACCGGCACCCGGTCGCCGACCCCCAGGCGCACGTCTTCGACCATCTGGCCGGCATTCATCTCCACCACCAGGATGGCCTGGACCTGCCGGGATAACTTCTCCAGCGGGGCAAAGGGGAAGGGGTAGAGGGTAATAGGTCTCAGCAAGCCGACGTGAATTCCCTCGCGCCTGGCCTCGCGGATCGCCGTTTTGGCAACACGAGCTACCGTGCCAAACGCAACGAGTAAAACGTCGGCATCCGCCGTCATAAATGCTTCATAACGGACCTCATCGGCCTTGATTCGTTCGATTTTGGCCTGCAAGCGCCGGTTGACCTGTTCCAGAACCTCGGCCTCTAGGTAGACCGAGGTGATGACATGCTTGGGCCGGCCCTTTGCTCCGGTTAAGGCCCACACGGGGCGGGTGAGGCGCAGTTCTTGCAAGGGGGGCAACTCGGCTGGCTCCATCATCTGGCCAATAAGGCCGTCGCCGGCCACGATGACCACAGTGCGATACTTTTCGGCCAGGTCAAAGGCCAGCCCGGTCAAATCAATGGCTTCCTGCACGGAACTGGGCGCCAGGACCAGGCAGTGAAAATCGCCGTGGCCGGCGCTCTTGGTCAGTTGGTTGTAGTCGGCTTGAGTGGGTTGGATATTGCCCAAGCCCGGCCCTCCCCGCATGATGTCCACGATCACAGCGGGCACTTCCGAGCAGGCCAGGTAAGAAAATCCTTCCTGCATCAAGCTGATGCCCGGCCCCGAAGAGGAAGTCATCACCCGCACCCCGGCACAGGCCGCTCCATAGACCATATTGATCGCGGCGACTTCACTCTCCGCCTGCAAAAAAGTGCGGCCCAGTTGGGGCATGCGCAGGGCCAGGTGTTCCAGCAGTTCGGTTTGGGGGGTTATGGGATAGCCAAAATAGGCCTGCAGCCCGGCGCGAATGGCCGCCTCGGCGATGGCGACATTGCCTTTTAATAATTCTCTGGCCATTTTTATCTATCTCCCTTCATGATTTACTGGCCCTCAAAGGATAAGGGAAGTCTATTCAGGCCAGGGCAAATTGAGGCTCAACCTGCTTGACTTCACGAAAGACGGTGATAGCTGCTTCAGGACAGATCATCGCGCAGAGCATGCAACCCGTGCATCTGCCCTCTGAGTCCAGCAACGCGGCCGGCCGGTAGCCCCTGGGATTGTAATGACCGGCCACATGAATAAGCTCATAGGGACAAACCGTGGCGCAAAACTCGCAGCCTTTGCAGATTATTTCGTTGATGACAATACGCCCTCTGGCCATGGCCCGCTCCTTTGGTTAAAAATAAAAATCTCCCCAATTGCGCTCGGCATCTGGAGAGATCAATAGATAAATGATCAATTTTTCTTTTGTCAGGGGACGAAGATGGAGTTTACCTAGCGCCGGATAGTTGGGAAACGCGATTTATGAGTTTCTTCACTTGCCTCCTAAGCCCATTATACTACACTTCGGCGCATAAATCAATGCTTTTTTGGGTAAGGCTTGGTTTGTATTGAATTAGAGTGCAAAAAATAGTATAATTGTGAGTGAAAAACATCACAGAAAGCGGCGTTCATTGAGCAATGTACCAGACGAAGCCGGTCCCTTTGGCCTTAGGCAGTTCCAAGATTTAAATCATCCAATTGTTCTCACCGGCTTGATGCGTGATATGTGATGCGTAAGAAATCTTGCCTGGATACCATCACGCATCACGCATTACGTATCACGGACTTTGGATAATTATTTTCTTGGAGTTGCCTTATAATCTGCACTATTGAGGTTATTGACCATTTAAGGAGCCGGCATCTCTGATCACTGCAAGCGGCATCTGGGGTATCTCTCTTCAGACCGCACCAGTATCGGTACAACAACAAGCGCCGGGTATTAGGTTAAGTCACTTAATTCCGGCGAGTACGACCTCCCCGTAAAACGACCAATCTCCCCAGGTGCATTCGACATCTGGGGAAATTTTTCTTTGAGGGGAGAGATCTATGAGGACAAAAATTATCTGCCGGGCTGCCGGTTGTATCTTCAATGAAGCCAGGTTGTGCACCCTGGACGAAATTATCTACGACCCTGCCGAGGGCTGCCTGAGCTATGAGGTAGAAGAAGAGATCGTCGCTCTGGCTGAAGAGGCAGAAGCATGGGAAGATGAGGACCTGGAGTGGGAAGATGAGGAATTCATGCTGGAAGATGAAGAAGAGGATTGGGATTGGCAGGATGAAGATTTAGCAGAGGATGAGGCTGAAGAAGGTTGGAATGAAGACACGCCGGACTGGTGATCTGGACTCAAATGGAAATTGTTGAGCTGGCCAGGCATAGAGAAAAATGGTGAGGATCTGGAAGATGTTTATGTTCGTGGACAGAGACGAAGCCGGAGAACAATTGGCGGCCAGACTGCTTGCAGAGCCGTTGGTCAAAGAGACCGCGAAAGACAAGCTGCTGGTGCTGTCAATCCCCAGAGGGGGAGTGGTCGTGGGAGCAGCGATAGCCAGGGTTCTAGGCTGCCCTCACGATATTGTGGCGGTCAAAAAGATCGGTTTTCCGGGCCGGGCCGAGTTGGCCATCGGGGCCATGGCCGAAGATGGCACACTGGTTTTCAGCCCTTGGATTGCGGCCTGGTTCCGGCCTGAAGAAGATAGCGACTATCTCACCCAGGCGGTCGGCCGGGTCAAAGAGCAACTCGCAGCGTTCATCCAGAAATTTCGCCAGGGGCGAACCCTCGAGTTGCGGTCCAGGCTGGTGATCATAGTTGACGACGGCATCGCTACCGGCGAGACGATGAAGGCAGCGATCATCTGGAGCCGGACCCAGCAACCCCAAAAGGTGCTGGTCGCAGCGCCGGTTTGCTCTCCTCCAGCCGCACAACAAGTAGCTAAATTGGCCGATAGCTTCATCTGCCTGGCCGTACCCGAACGGTTCATGGCGGTTGGGCAGTTTTACTGGGATTTTGACCAGATCAGTGATGAAGAGGTGGTGGCGTATTTAGAAAGTACCAACCCCGCGGGGCAACCGGAACCTGGCCCGACAACCTGGGGCAAAGAGCCGCAATGAGTGTCGCCATCAACCTGGTTCCTATAGGTCCTGTTCCCGCCAACCTGCCAGCGTGGTTGGCTGACGGGCTAGGGGAAGTTTTCAAGCGGCGGGTGCTGGTGCACTTCTCCCACTTTACACGACCCTAACATCAAGGGTGTCAATTTCTGCCCGCGTTGGCTGACCCGGCACCGATCTCAGCTCCTTGCTCATCAGGGGGCTTCTTTAGAGCCGCAATTCCACCACATCCCCGTCATGGAGGACATGGTCTCGACCGACCATCTGCCCGTCATAGACGGCCGTCCCCCAGACCCGGGCCGATTTTAACTTGTGCAGAAAATCCTGGTGAATTTTGCCGGCAAATTCCTCGACCGTGCCCCCTTTCCGCAACACAAAGGGCGTCCCGAAATCAGGCTCTTTGCCGGGAGGTTTGGCGTACACCCGGATGATGTCCAGGCGCTCGAAGATGGCCTGTTTCAACCGTTCCAGGTTGCGGCCGGTCATGACCGATACCGGCAGCAAAGGCCACTCGGCCCCCAGCAGTTCTTGCAGAATCTCAAAGTCTTCATCCAAACGGGCGTCATCATCTTTGTTAACCACCACCAATAACGGTAAAAAGGTCACTCTAGCAGTTTGTCGGAGAGGGGAGTTTGATAGCCATAACCGACAAACGGCAATCAATTTTACTCAAATAATCGTGTAAGCATAAGCAGTTACGGTCATGTTGTTAGCAAAATCGGGTCATTTCTGGCCCAATTGGGTTACACCAACTTTCAATTTGCCTTCCATTCAGAGCGGAGGCGCAATCCGCGGCTGGGGGTGCCATCATTTAGGTGGTTGCCAGCTTGTGCAGCCGCTTCAAGTTCCAGGCCAAACAGACCAGACACCACTCCCCAGCCGCGGCCGCCAACCCGCGAAGCGAGAATTGCCGGAAGCCCAACACCTCCTTGATAATGCCAATGACCGGCTCAACCGTGGACTTGCGCAGACCGTAGATGGCTTTGCCCAGTTCAGTCTGAAGCTTGTAGGCCATCTTGACGATTGGGCTTGCATCAGCCGGGGGTGGCTCAGGGGTTTGGGCAAACCGTTCTTGCCAACTGCGGTGATGGGGCTCACGCCCCGTGGCGATGAAGGGCTCAATCTGCCGGGCTTCAAAGTCCTGAATGTTCTGAGGGGCAAAGTAGATTTTGTCCAAGGCGGCGGCTTTGGGGTGGCCCACCTCAGGCGGGATGGCATCGACCGTCGGAATGGCTTCATAAGTATCGACCGGATGATTGGACAAACTGTTACCCACGACAAACAAGTTCTCCTGCTCCACGGCCACCTGGACATTGTAATGCTGATCAAAGCCGGCATTGGTGCTATTCTTCATAATCTGGGAGGCTGGATCAGTAAAGTTGTATTGATCCTTGGCCCGGGGTCCGCTCTGCTGGGGCGGCTGGGGTTCTGGTCCGCGCGGTTTGCGCCCCGTCTCTTGCGCTTTCTCGGCCCGCCGCCGCAGCCTGGCCTCGTATTCAGCCACCTCGATCTGGTAGCGCTCGGCAGCCCGCGCCTCCAAGATAGCCTTGGCCTGGGCCAGGTTGACCAAGCGCTCTTGTCGAAAAGCCACTTCGGTGGCGATCACCAATCCGGGGGGCAACTCGGCGGCATCGGTTTGCTCACCCAACGCCAACAGCTCCTCCACTTCCTGCTGCAAGCGGGCTTCCAGTTCCAGCAACCGGCCATAACTGACCGCTTTGCTCTTGGCGGCATCGGCATGGATCCGGCTCCCGTCCAGACTAATATTGCCCAAAGTCAGGTAGCCCAGTTCGTGGGCAATCAGCAAGACCTGAGCAAACACCAACTTGATCTCGGCCAGAAACTGCTTGCGAAACCAGGCCAGGGTCGAATGGTCCGGATGCAGCCCACCCGCCAGGAAGCGAAAGGGAATGACCTCATAGGTCGCCTGTTCAATCTGGCGGGAACTAAATATCCCGGTGGCGTAGGCATACAGCAGCAGCGCCAACAGAACTTTGGGATCAATCGCTTCGCCGCCCGCCGCCCCATAGTAGGCGTAAAAAGCACTCAAATCCAGCATCCCCACGATGACCACCATAAAGCGGGCCAAATGATCAGCCGGCAGACAATCATCGATGGTCAGCCTTTGCTGACCGGATTGTTCATAATCAACCGTTTTGAATTTGCGGGCCATAAGCCGGTTCTCCTGCCAAGTGCATCAAATTTGCTCAATGGCCGCAATTTTACTGTAAATCAAGTTCGGAGGGTAGTCGCTCTCTCCGACAAACTGCTAGGTTGGTCAGGATCATCCACTGACCGCTGGCGTGGTACGATTCGGTGTTCGGCCAGGATTGCCAGCGTCTCTTCAAGCTGCTGGATGGGATTACCCTGCAGGTCCACCACTACTAATAGCAGGTCCGCCCGGCGAATCAGGGCCAGCAATTCCGGCTCGACATGCTCTCTGGTCAGGGGCGGGGTGTCAATCAACTGGATCTGAATGTTCTCCACGGGCATCATGCCGGGGGTGGGGACCCAGGTGGTGTACGGATAAGCCGCTACTTCGGGCGTCGCATGGGTCAGTGCTGCCACCAGGGCCGATTTGCCGACATTGGTGGGGCCAACCACCGCCACCTGTCCGGCCCCTTCCCGGTCAATATGGAAGACCGAGAGCTGCTTGCCGGTCCGTTTATGGGTCTGAGCCGCTTCCTTCAGTTTGGCCAGACGCTGGCGAAAATTGGCCCGGAGCTTGTCGGTGCCCTTGTGCTTGGGAATTGTGCCGAGGAGTTCCTCCAGCGTGGTGATTTGTTCTTCGGTGGTCTCGGCGGCGCGATAGCGCGCTTCGGCTGCAAAATATTCCGGCGGCAGATTGGTTGGCATCGTTTCTTGGCCGCTTGCTAATGATCTACTTTCAATCAATTATACCACTTCCAGGGATTGGGGACGAAGCCAGGCACTCGCTTGAGATAATCCTCAGCAGCCAGACCTTTACTTGTAGCGCTCCCGAATTTTTCCCTCAATATCGAAACCTGTGAGGATTCTGAAAATTTCCGTAACGTTTTTCAGAGAATCGTTCGACCGGAGCGTCTGGACGATTTCCTCGGCATCCAGTTTCTTGAGTAGTTTCTCCCGGCCGGTCAGATCATACGTCTTTCTGGAGCGCTCGATACTTCCGAGCGGCTGGGTAATTGCCGCAATGTGCTCGGTGGTCTCTGATCTCAGGATGTCTAAGACGATCACCGGCTCATCGGGCAGACCCGCTTTGATGACATCTCCAATTTTCACATCGCGTGACTCCACGATAAACCTCCCTTCATTCGGTCTCCTGCCAGATAATCGCAGCGCCATAGCCGACCACCGAGCCAAATTCACCCGAGACATCGCCGGAAGTAGCATGGTGCAGGATACTCACCCGGTTAGCCCCTAATTGCCTGGCCGCCCACAGCACCGCCGCAATCGCCGCCCGCCCACAGGCAAAACCGACCCCTTCGCTTTCAGCCTCCATAATTCCCAGAGGGTCAAAGGCTTCAAGACGACGCAGCAACTCTGCATCCAACCGGCACGCTGTCTTGTGCGGGTAGAAATGAGACAAGTCGGAGCTGGCCACGAGCAGCGCCGGCCGTCCTTGCAGGGTCGCTGCCAGAGTTTGTCCTAATGCCTTCGCTACGGGTGTCCGTTGGTCCTGGATCATGACCGGCAACAGGCAGAACCTGCCGAGGACATGCTGTAAGAATGGAAGTTCGATTTCCAGCGAGTGTTCTCGATCACGGGACAGCGGGGTCAGGCCCTCATCCAAACCCTCGCGCAACCGGCGATCAAGCTCACTCACAGCTTGAGCATCTACTTCGATCAGGCCGAGGGGAGTCTGATAGGCCGTATGAGCCGTGGTCAACAAAGAGGCGTGGTGGCCGTGATGGAACGGCGAAATGACCGCAACCACCTCCGGCTGCAGCCCCAGCAGGCATTTGAAGGCGTAGGCTGCTACCGGGCCGGAATAAAAATAGCCAGCGTGGGGAACCACAATACCCCACACTTTGCCGCTGGGTGGTTTGACCTCAGCTTGATCCAGGTATTGGTCGAGTTCCCAGGTTAGAGCCTCAGGCTGGCTCGGATACCAACTGCCGGCAATGGGTGACGGTCGAATATTCATTGCTACCTCCCCTCTTCATGAAAAAAGATGCAACGAGATAATATTTGTGAAAAGCTGATGACTCACCATGCCTCTAGTCCAAAGTAGATCGGTTCACTCTCAAAGGAAGGGTGGCTGCACTGTCCTTTCTGAGATAAAAACAGCATCATCAATAGGAGATGGTAAATACTGGGGTCTTCTTTTGGTCCAATTAATGTTTTGGACTTTTCCATGCCCATCCACCCACTCCTGGCATAGAACCCTTTTAAAGAAGGTGCGCACCAAAGCATGCCAATATCGGCGTCACTGGCCTTAATGTAGGCTGTTCCGGCCTCTACAAGCTGGTGACCGTAGCCCTGCCCCCGGAAGTCTGGAATCGTGAAGACACCGGAGAGACCATAGGCCTTGTAGATTACACCGGCATGTTCAAGATATTTCCAGACGACTTCGACATGGCTGATGAGAAAACTATCGTCCAAAAAAACAAAATGGAGAGGATGATTTTCCTGATGAGAAATCCACTCGTACCGTTGGGCCTCAGTGATAAAACCTTCTGGCCAGGTCATTCTAAGAAAAGAGAGGATCTGACATTGTAAGACGTCTGGCAATTCTTTGGTTGGATAGATCAACTGCCGCATCATTTCTACCCAATTTCACATTTATGCCATTTATCCATAAACACGATGGTCACTCAGATTAGGGGTGACTATACCTCAAACCAGATTATTTCAAGAAAACTCTTTCGGGGTCTACGACTTCGCGGAGAATATGCAACTCCTCGAGGGTAGGCTTTGGTGTTTCAACCGCACCCTCGATGTCCAGCGGAAACCCTGTATCCTCGGCCACGGCCTGAGGGGTGAAACCGGGGTGGTAAGTGGCCAGATAGATAGTTTTGGTGTCAGCTCGAAAGCGCATGACGCCCTTGGTCGTTACCACCACGCTAGGCCCCCCCCGAATCAGTCCGGCTTTGCGGCGGCTGTCCCCACCTTGCAACCAGCCGGGACTGGTAATGTAATCCACTTTTTCAGGAAACCGCCGCTTTTCGTGCCGGGCGATGATAATCGTGCGCCGGGCCAGGCAGGCGATATCGCATGCGCCGCCGCTGCCGGAGAAGCGGACTTGCGGATGGCAGGGGTCTGGCCCAATCGAGGTGCTATTGATGTTGCCAAAGCGGTCAACCTGGGCCCCACTCAGAAAGCCAACATCCACCCGTCCGGCCTGCAGTACATAAGAAAAAACCTCGTTCAGACCGGCGGCTATAGCCGCCCCGCGCAGCGCCCGCGGATCGCCCACCGACATGGGCAGGTGAGCCAGTTGGCTGGCTACTGTGCCGGCTTGAAAAATAATACAGCAGTTGGGGGCGTGGCTGTGCTGAGCCAGCATGGCTCCCAGCATGGGCAGGCCGGTCCCGGCGAAAACCACTTCACCATCCTTTATTTCATGAGCCGCGGTCACCGCCATCAGTTCAGTTAAGGTGTAAGGGTTATCTGCCATTAATCCAATCTCCTCTTGAGGTGCGGGCTGTAACCATAGGCCGGGTGAGCTTTCAGACTTTCAAGCTGGGCAGGACCACCCACGGCCTCCAGGTACTCGGAGTAATTTTTCACCCCATCCACAAATTTCTCCAGATATTGCTGAAAAGCAGCATCGTCTTTGGCGCTGTGGTGATAAAGCGTGAGCTGCCGGGGATCGTAGTCGTAATAGTTGAAGACAGCGTAAGGGTGCGCTCCGAACGGGACGTGGCATACATAGTTGACCACAAAATAAGGTAAGGGGTTGCGCTCCGGCTCCTGGCGCAGCACCTCCTCGGCTACAATCTCCTCGGTGGTAACAATCACCGTGTCGGCGCACAGGGCCTGTTGCACATCGGCAAAGGTTTGCCCCTCAATCCGGATGGTGCCAAACACAGAGGCCTTCTGTACGTGCAGCACCGCAAAATCGGTGTGGATGGCCGGTACCAAGACCACCCGGTCGGCAGGATGAAAGGGGGAGTCCATCACATGCAGCTTTTGGGGAGCCGTCCGGGGATCCGCCGCCCGCTGTTCCCAGCTCAAGGCCTGCCTGGAAACGATGTCGCTGCCGAGCAAACTGCGGATGGGCATAAAGGGCAGGCCCATCGCCCCGGCGGTAAAACGGGCCACCATGGCAAAGTTGCTGTAATCCTCCCACTCGATCTCACCGCGCTGGACGGCCGCTCGCCAGCGGCAGCCAATCGTGTTGAACGCCTCGTCAGCCTCATAGGCCAACTCCACCCGCTTCACACAGCCTGCGCCGATGAGTATATCCCAATCTCCACCGGGGGAATGTCCAAACAGATACAAGTTGCGCCGTTTTAACCGGATCAGTTCGTAGACAAAGGCCATGGGATGGCGTTGGGTGGTAAAACCACCGAAGGAGAGGGTCGCTCCATCCGGCACCAGGGCCGCCGCTTCGGCCAGTTCTATGATTTTTTCTGGCATAGGCTATCTCCTCTGGGTGCTACTTTCGGCACAAGTCTCTTATACGGGACGCTGGTATTGGTCACTCTTTTTATTTCCTTTTCCCGCCAGAGATGAGTTGGATAATTCAAGTGCCTCAGACAACCCATTTTCACATTTCGGGTTATCTGGCTCAACACGTTACGTGGAATAGGCCAATGACAGCCCCCTTAGCCTCATTCCAGGCTCGGATGGCCTGGGGGGTGGGTAACATTTCCACCGCACATTTCTGGCGCTGAAAATAATCAGCCGCCTCGTCTGACAACTTGACCATGCCGGATTGCCCCGTGCCGATGATCAGCCGCTTTGCTCCGGCTTGATAAACATGGATTGCCTCCTCTAGCGAAATAATGTGCGACGTGCCATAAATCGCTTTGGACAGTTTTTTCTTGCGCTTTGTGACTGCGCCATCCAGCCGGATGATAGCATCATGCTCGAAAACCACTCCTTCGATGGTAATCGAGCCAAACTTGGTCTGGTCAATAGTGGGTTTCATCTTTCCCCTTACTGCTTGCTCACTTGCAGTTTATCCGTTGAATAAACAACAAAAAACGCCGCCCGTTGAACGAGGCGGCGTGCTGGCGGAACAAAGGGAGACATTATCCATAGTGTGGTTTGGGCATCCCCCCTTGTTTGGCACTAAAAGCTATTTACTTTTGATAATATTATACCATACCTGCTGAGCGACTTCAATACCGAAAAGACGCCTCGCCAGTCCAAGATATCTTCACTCGCGGGTCATCAGATAATTTCGCAGCTAGAGCAGTTCGGCCAGCGTTGGCAGCGAGGCCGGCCAGTGACCATTTCCCTGAACGGTCCGGATTGCCTCATTAATAACCTGGGCCTCCTGCCGATATGACTCACCCCGTAATTGAGGGGAGACGTGCTGCATATGCGCTTTAATTGTCGCCAATCCCACCACAAAAAGAGTGAACGGTTCGACCTTAGCCAGGCGTGCCTCGAAGCCTGCTTCGTTGCCGGCCCATTCAGCCCGCCGCCTGGCCAGGAATGACTCAAACTCAGTGACCAGGACCGTAGGAGTGTCTTGGCCTGGCACCAGGTGAAAAATGGGCGCCGGCGAGGTTAATTGGCAACTTGTGTATAAACTGTGGTTGGTTATTTCCATTTCACCGCCAAAGGTAAAAGCTGTGACCATCTTATCCCGATAATCCTGCAATATCACCCGGCCCGGCCCGACCCGCAACGGGCTTGGGCCGGTCCAGGAGGGGCCAATGGTCGCTCTCACCAGGTCTTGATCCGCCTTGAAGACAAATAAATGCACCCTGATAGGGTCAAAATGCTTTCCGGTCGGTTGGCTGTAAATATTAATGTCCAGTTGCGAATAGGCATGAGTACCAGATTGGGGCAGTGGGTGAAAATAATAACCTAATTCGTTTATCATCGTTATTTCTCCTTGACTGGCTGGTCCCCCTTTCCCAAGCAGAATAAAATATTTTGGAGTGAAGCTATCAGAAATGCCACAGGCGGTTGAATAGCAGCGATATAGATCAATCCTCTTCAGACTAATTATACCTGACCCACGGCATTAATGGAATAAAATATCGCTCTACTTCATCTATGCGTTCTGGTTCACTCAGAAGCTTAACCAAATTTTTGGCCATTATGCCTTTTTATCAAGAAATATTGCATAATAATAGGTTATTTTTCTAAAAAGTTTTGCTCATTATACTGGATACGTAAAATTGGATTAGGCAGTTCCAAGATTTAAATCATCCAATTGTTCTCACCGGCTTGATGCGTGATACGTGATGCGTAAGAAATCTTGCCTGGATACCATCACGCATCACGCATTACGTATCACGGACTTTGGATAATTATTTTCTTGGAGTTGCCCTATTTTACTAAGGTAGATTGATTCGTTTGGTGAAGATGGCATCACAGTGAAGAGTCATTTCTCGTTCCCGTCTAAGCCATGATTTCTACCTGGGCCTTTATCGGCGTAACAGTTTTGCTTTTCATAAAATTTGTTTTATCATGTAATTGACATAAGTATAAAGTCAAACGTGAAACGATTATTCGAGTTTTTTCCGATTTACTCTGATTATACTCTAGAATCCTAAAAGATTTATTTACTATTTAAACTTGTAACCGTTCCGATTGGTTGAGTGGCCTTAATTTAGCTCTTCTAAATTCAGATCCTACATAAATAGGTAATTAATTAAGCAATAAAGATTATCAGGCTATGGCTAGAAAACGAACGGCTTCCAGTAAATCAGCCCTATTTTCAGGGGTCAACACAGACATGCAGTCCAACCTCCAGGAAACAGTTCCTGTGGTAGCGTCTGTAGAGGTAATACTACCTGACCCGGGTCAGCCCCGCCGTCTCTTGCCCAACGACATTATCGAAGCCCTTTCCCAAGGCAACCTGTCACAGCGTGAGGCGCTCCAGGAGTGGCTGCAGCGCGCTGAGAATGAAGCGGCGGAGCCGGCGCTCCGCCAGAATGTGCGTGAGTTGAAACGACTGGCTCATAGTATTGAACAGCATGGCCTGATCAGCCCCATTTCAGTTCGTCAGCCCGCAGCCCACGAAGCCGTACCCTCTGGTATCGCCTATTTTATTGTTACAGGCGAGCGACGTTACTGGGCTCATATCTATCTCTTAAGCGAGGGCAGACAAATTCAGGCTGGTGAAGTTACCGGCAGTCCCAGCGAAATCAAAATCAGCTTAGCTCCGGCCGGGATTACCATCAGGGCGCACCAGTTGATTGAGAATTTGTTACGGGAGGATCTCAATGCAGTCGAACGCGCCCAGGGGATGTGGGCGCTACGGTATGAATTATCAGGGGTGAACTATAGTTCACCCCCGCCAACTTCGCCGGAAACGGACGAGGAAAAGGTAGACGAGAGTTTACCGGTCTCCCCTGCCCCACTCTCTCCCTCCACGGTGAACTATAGTTCACCTTCACTCGTGCCCTGGGCCAGGGTCGAAGAGACATTGGGCATCTCCAAACGCTACCGTATTTTTGTTACTTCGGTCCTGCAACTGAGCGAGACGGCTCAGGCGCTCGTGGTCGCCCACAATCTGGCTGAGATGACTATTCGTCCCATTACTCAGAAGCTAAAAGGCAAACCAGAGTTACAGCTCAAAGCCCTGCAACAATTGGTTGAGTGGCAGACCGCCGAGGAGGATGAAGGACCTGAGCAGTCTATTACTGCTTCAGTCAAAGAGTTTGTTGATAAACTATTAATTGATGAATTAATTGGAGATACGACGGAATCTGAAATCCCCCCGCCGAAACGACTGCGGGCAGTTTCTTCGGCCCCTGTGGTGCGCTTCCGAGATAAAGTCCGCCAGACCCTGGATTTTTTAAACCGGCTAAAAAAAACAGATCGAGCCGAGCTTAGCAAAGCTTTGCAGTACGGTGACTACGCCGATGTGATGCTCGATTTGCGCAACCTGCGCGAGCAGATTGACACAATTCTTGCCAGCGTCCCTCCAGCAGTAGACCCAACAATAAGGCCGCCTCTCTTGACTTCTTCAACTACAGGAGAGGCAAACCAACCCGAGTCAGAGGATTCCCCCCAGATTTAATACTGGGTTCGACAGCCATTTTAATGGCTTGCTGCTAAGCCAAAGGAAGAATGATCCCACCTTAAAGTGTCTTTAAGCCGAAACCAGGGGCAGCATCTCCATGGCGGTCAGAGTTTTGAGGCGGCCCTTCCAGCGACCCAGCTCCTGCCGCTCAGAGGTGAGATTCTCCAAGAACAGCAATACTTCGGGGTCTGGTTCGCCGGCAACAGTATGGGCCAGCGGGGTACCCGGCAGAGGATAAAAGAAATGGCTGTTGATAGTCGCGCCCATTTTGGTCAAGCGCCGAATAGCGGCCACAGTCAACTCCCGATCTTCAGATGTCTCTCCCGGCAGGCCAAAGATAAAATCAACAATGCACTTTAGCCCTGCCGCCACAATAATTTCGGTCGATTCAAACACTTCTTCAACCGTATGGCCGCGATGAATGAGTTGGAGCATCCGCGGCGAGCCTGATTGGGCCCCAATCACAATGTTATCATTGGCGCAATATTTCGTCACCAGGGCCATGCCCTCCTTGCTGACCGAGCCGGGCCGCACTTCCGAGGGAAACGAGCCGAAAAAGGTATTCTCCTTGCCCATTAAGGCACTTACCGCGTGGACCAAACGTTCGACCGGTTCCAAATTGGGGTGGCGGCCATCGGGCGACCCATAACAAAAGCAATCGGCGCTGATGAAGCGGGCATAACACATCCCCACTTCCTCCCGTGCCTGTTTCAACCAGTAGAGAATTTGCTCAACGCTGCGGTAGCGCATCCGGCCGCCCATAAAAAAAGGCGTCTGGCAGAAGCTGCAAGCCCAGGGGCAGCCCCGCGTAATTTCGATGGCCGCCAGCTTGCGGTGCTTGATCGAAAAAGGAGGGTAAGCATCCAGGTCAACCCAGGGTCCGCGCCGGGTGCGGATGAATTTACCTGTGTTATCCAGGTAGGCAATCCCGGTTAAGCCCTCAAACGAGGTCTCACCCGCTAAAATACGGTCCAGCAGCAGGGGAAAAGTCACCTCCCCTTCCCCGGTCACCACTGCCTGAAATCCCAGCCGCAACGTGCTCTCCGGCTCCCCACTGGCATGCGGGCCGCCAGCCACGAGAGTTACATTTGACGGCAAAGGGAGCAACCTCTCCAACACAGGGAGAATCTGAGGCAACTGGGGCGACATAAAGGAGAAAGCCAGGATGACTCGCCGGTGTCGAGTCGCCATCTGGCGGACGCGCTCACCCAAGTCGGCCCGCCCTTGCCAGAATTCCAGGCGGAGATCCGGCCGCTCCTGATCAAGAATGCCGGCCAGGGCAGCGATCGAATAGCGATTGTACCCTTCCATCACAAAAATTAACAGATCATTCATGACTGGCTGCCTCTCTTGGCTGCTTCCACCGTCACAGTTTTTTCTATCAAGAACCCATCAGGGTCTATCCTCAGGTATTTTAGCAGCTTAATCATTTCTGGCAACCTAACCTCCACTTTTATGAGCTGGGGTGAGCAGCCGGGCGTAATATTCTTTGGCCTGGTCCGGGTATAGATCGGCCAACTGTAACAACGTTCGCCAGGCGCGCTGGCGCACATAGGGATCTTGATCCTGAATCAATAGGTCTAATACCTTGACTACCAGTTCGGCGTTAAGACTGGCCAGGCGATCCAGAGAGTCACCCAAGGCCCGCCGCACGTGGATGTCCGGGTCCAGGGCCAGGGCTTGTAGAATCGTTCCAATTTTACTGGTAAGCTCTGGCATCTTTGACGCTTGACCTTGCAGCAGATTCAGCATTTCCGGCAATGCTTTGGAGACAGGCCGACGCAGGTTCTGATGCTCGGCCGGTGTACCGGCTTCGTTCCGGCGCAAGAAATAGGCAATCAAATCAAGCGCCGCTTCCGCTTGACTCTTAAGCAGCCGGGGCGCGACGCGCAAGATACAGATGCGGAAGATCCGCTCCGGGTGCGCCCGGTTGGCGTTCATACTGGCCAGAGCCGCTTCGGGATGAGCCTGAGTCTCCTGCAACAGTTGCTGCAAATAAGCAATTGCCTCTTGCTGGACTGGATCATCCAGCCGCAGAGCTGCTAGGTAGGGGTGGGCAGTCGTGGCACTGATCAACCCCTGGCTCTCCAGATCATGCAAAACCTCAACGGTGGCCATAGCCGTATAAACTTCGTCCTGGGGCCGGTAGATCAATAGTTGTAAGACTGCTTCTGGCCGGTAACGATAAAGCATCGGCACCGCCTCGACCACCCGCCGGCGAATATCGGCTCGGTAATCAGGATGGTAATCACTGCGCAGCCGGTCGGCCAGGCGAAGGGCCGAATCGGGCTGCAACTGGATCAGCTTGGGCAGGGCTTCGGTAATACGGCGCTTGATTTCCCAACGGTCCTGTTGAGCCGCTGCTTCAAGCGACTCAAACAGCACGCCCAACGGATGCTCGTCGCTACCACGGGCCAGAATCTCACCCAATAGATCGTCAATCAAGCCCTCCTCGGGGGTAAGTGAGGCCACAGGTAAAGGTCTTAGCGCCGCCGGGGATGGCATATCTGACGGCAACGAAGGGCCTGTTGGCGATGATATTTCAGCAGGTGTCCCCATTTGTGCCGTCAGGTGAGTCAACCGATAACCGTCAAGAACCATTGCGGCGGTATGCACTGCCAGGCGTATCGCCTCCGGGGAAATGCCCGGTGCTTGGGCCAATTGATTAAAAGCTTCGTTTAACTGCTGGAGATGAGGATCTGCCAGGGTGACAGACTCCCCTCCTGGCAAAGGGGCAAAGCCGGCCGCCTCAAGGAGACGATTAATCTCTTCTGGTCTTAAAGCTAAGGCCCGGGCAATCGCCATCAGCTTATCATAGGCCGGATTCGAGCGGTCACCCAAAAGCATACGCTTAAGGTACGATTCGCTCAGCGGGGTATATTCCTTGGCCGCCTCAGCCAGGGCAGCAATAGATTTATAGGATGAGCGTTCATAAAATTCTCTAAGTAACGTGGCTAACTGGCTCATACGGACTTTGCGCAAACTCCTTGCCAAAGATGATAATAGAAGACAGCCCGACTGTCAATCTCATAGTGCAAATTTGGACACTATAGTCACGATTTGGTTACTAAAAGACCAAGCTTTACGCAAAACAGGGCTTCTTGGAAAAGAAATTATTGACAAGAAGGTGAAAATTGTGTAAGATACGAGTCACTACAGTCACGATTTAGTTACCCTGGTAACTGGCTTCTCCATAAACCAGCATAAAAGCAGTATTATCAAAATTAAGAAGACCGTAATACAACATTTGGAAAAATTAGTGTTATAATAAAATCCGAAAAGAAGACGCTCAAACGTCTCATTTATGGCCTGGCAGGAACTTAAGCCATGCAAAAGCAGCTTTTCTCAACCGTAGTTATTCTGGGGGTCTTGACCACATTGGGTGGCTATATCGTCTATGTAGCGGGAGCCGAGTTAGCGACATCCATCAAATTTACCATCCGCTTTGTCACCTATGTCCTGGCGGCTGGGCTGGTCCTGACCCTTATCACTTGGAGTTGGATTATTTTTGAACGAGCCAGAGCGGAACGGGAACGTCGCCTGGAGGCCCAGGCCCGGCGGCAGATCGCGGAGCGCGAGTCGAAAGTGATGATTGTTAAGGCCAAGTGGGATGAACAGGTTTTTATCCGGGATCAGGATAAAGAGGTTAATTGGCGACCGGCTCACCTGGATCAACGCCTCTATGCTAACGGCCAAACGACCCTGCCCAGCCAATTTGAAGTCGCTTCCTGGGCAGCCTGGCAGCAAAGCCGCCGGCCCACCCTATCAGCCCCAGGAGATGAAGAACTCCCCCTGGCCCTGGATTCCGGTCCCCTGCCTGCTTCCGAATTGCCTTCCCTGATCCGCTGGGCTGACCTCATTCCCCAGCAGCGGGGAGATATGCACAACTTGGTCCTGGGGGTTCGCCTGGACGAAGCGGGCCGGCCCGCTCCGGTTACGATTTCTCTCTATGAACTTTTCCACACCATCGTCGCCGCCTCGACGGGTTGGGGCAAATCCGTTTTCGTCAGTGCGATCCTGGCGCAACTGGCCACCTGCCCCGATGCGGTGGAGTTTGTCCTCATTGACCAGCAAGATCATGGCCTGAGTGCTTTTAAGCAGTGTGACCGGCTGCGCTATCCCTTACTGCGCCAGGCCGATGAAATCCTGAGTGCCCTCTATGAAGTTCATGAAGAGGCAACCCAATTCCGTTCGGCTCTGTTTGCCCGCTACGATGCCGACGACCTGGCCGATTACAACCGGCTGGCCGATCATTACCTGCCCCCGATTGTCGTGGTGGTTGAAGAAGCCTCGGCACTGCTGGGCAACAAAGAGATTGGCGCCGCGTTAAAGAAGCACGCCTGGGAACTGCGCAAGTTTGGCGTCTATCAATTTTTGATGCTGACCAGCGCCAAAGGCACAACCATTGATACCGATCATCGCCAGCAGTTTGCCAGCAAAGTGCAGTTGCACGCCAACGAGCGAGGTCAAGCCCGCCTGCTGATTGATGCGCCTGAGGCCATCACATTCCCGCCCGGACGCGCGGTAATTGACCTGCCCGGCCAAATGCCGACGATTGTGCAGACACCGTATATTGATAAACGCGAGCTACGCGCCCTGTTACACTCTGCCAGTATGCCGCCCTCACGACCGCTGCTCTCCGTCACCGAACGGGCTATACCAACCTTATCGGCAGCGGAAAAAGATCAACTCTTCAAGCGGCGGGTGCAGGAAGGTCTAAGCCGGAACGCGGCCAGCCTGGAAGCTTACGGGCGGCGTTATGCCGGCGATTTGGTAGAGCGCGGCAAGCGGGCATTAGGGGAACTTTAGAGCTGGGCCGGCTCTTCTACTACGGTCGTTTGCCTTCTACCCCTTGAATTTTCAGTAATTCGAGGTAGTAGAAGAAGCAAAAGAGGGAGATTAAATCATTATGACCCGAGTGATTGCCATCGCCAATCAAAAAGGTGGTACCGGAAAAACAACCACAGCGGTGAATCTGGCTGCCGGCCTTGCCCGCGGCGTGGCCAATGGCCGGCGCGTTTTACTGATTGACGCCGATCCCCAGGCCAATGCCACCGCCGTCTTTCTAGGGGTTGCCTTTGCCGCAGGTCCCCGCCAGCCAGGGGTGGACACTGTTTATGAGGTCATCATGGGCAATATCGAGGCCGCCCAGGCCATCCGCACGGTAACTCTGGCCGCCAGCCTGCCTATTCCCGAAGCATCGTTGGATGTTTTACCAGCCCATTTGGAACTGGCCGGGGCTGAACTGGAGTTGGTGCCGGCCTTCGAGCGCGAGCGAAAATTACGCCAGGCCCTGGAACCGGTGTTGGATCGCTATCACTTCGTGGTCATTGACTGTCCGCCTAGCCTGGGGTTGCTGACAGTCAACGGCTTGATGGCCGCCACCGAGGTTATTATTCCGGTGGAACCGGGTTTCTTCCCTTTGATCGGGTTGCGCTTGCTGCAACGAACGATTGAGATGGTCAAGCGAGCCAATCCAACACTGCGTATTAGCGGGGTGATTCCGACGATGGTGGATCGGACCGCTCTGACCCGCGATACTCAGGAGCAGTTAGCCGAGTCCTTTGGCGAGCTACTGCTGCCCACTATCCCGCGCCGGGTCAGTATTGGGGAGGCCCATGCCGCCGGTCAGGACGTCTTTGCCTACGATGGACGCGGCGAGAGCGCGCGAGCTTATGCTAACCTGCTCAAGGAGGTAATCCGCCGTGGCTAAAAAGAAAACCGGTCTGAGCCAGACTCTCTTCGGCCAAATTGATCCTTACGGAACACAAGTCGAGGAGACGACAATCACTCCAATGAACGTTCCGGCAACCCTACCCCTGGCCGCGATCCGCCCTGATTCAGACCAGCCGCGCCGAATATTACCCCCCTCTCTGAGTCAGGCATTGGCTGCTGGCCGGCTCACCCCGGCTGAGGCGCTGCAAGGTTGGCTGAGTCAAGTGAATGAGACCGATCCGGAGGCCCTACCCAAGCCAATACGTGAACTTCGCCGTCTGGCTGACAGCATTGCGCAGCATGGACTCATCAACCCTATTACCGTCCGACAGGTCCGTTCTGAGGAGACTCTGCCACCAGGGGTAGAGTATGTGGTGGTCACCGGGGAGCGACGCTACTGGTCGCATGTTCTACTTTCTGTCGAGGGACGCACCATCCGAGAAGGCAGCGAAGTCTCTGTCCCCGACCAGATTAAAGCAGTCGTGGTCCAGGCCGGTATCAGCATCCGTGCCCATCAATTGATTGAGAATTTGATGCGCGAGGACATCAACGCTGTTGAAAAGGCGCGCGGACTTTGGGCACTGCGCTATGAATTATCGGGGGTGAACCGTGGTTCACCTATTCTTGATGAAACCGAATCGAACGGGGTGAACTATGGTTCACCTGCCGCATCCGGCACCGCTTCGACCCTCGTCCCGTGGAGCCAGGTCGAGGAGGCGTTGAGAATCTCGAAACGTTATCGTATCTTTATTACAGGCGTGCTCGATCTGAGTCCAGAGGCGCAAAATCTTGTAGCCGAACACAGCCTGAGTGAGCGAATTATCCGCCCGATTGTGCAAAAATTGAAGGGCCGGCCTGACTTGCAGGTCGAGGCGCTACACAAGCTCGTCCAGTGGCGAGAAGTTCAAGATAGTGAGGACGAGCCGCGCCAGCCTTTAATGGACTCGACCGAGGCCCTGGTTGCTGAGCTGCTCAACCGCAGCGAAACGACCGATAACACCCGCTTACCGGCCCGTAAATCCCTGCCGCCGGCCCGCCGCCCCGCAGGAGCTGAACAATTTCGCAACAAAGTCCAGGCTGCCCTCCGCTTTCTGAACAAACTAGAGGAACCTGATTTAATGGGTTTAACTCAGGATTTGGCAACAACAAGCCGCTACGGCGAAGTGGTGGAGGAATTGCGCGACTTGCGGGAACGGATTGATACTATCCTGGAAGCGGTGGATGTCTATAGTCGCCAGGTGAAGCAGTCTGGTTGACCTCCCGCCGGTTATTGCTGGAAAAGAATTTACATAATCTGACTTGCCAAAGCTTTAAAAGAGAGTAGAATGGAGTCAAATGCTCTTTCTGGACAGCTTCTGGACAATGCAGGGCAGTTAAATATGCAAACAGCGAGAGAATTATTGTTAGATGTTTACCAGGACCTGTACGGCCCGCAAATCACCCTGGCCAATCTGAATGAGTTAGCTGGCGACTTAAGCCGCGTGATTGGACGTAGCCGGCCCTGGACCGGTAAATTTTTACACAGTATTATCAAGCAGTACGCCGGCTTCTCTACCAATGCCTCGCTTACCAAAGCCCTGACCATTCTAGCTGCTCGCCTTGACGGTCTGAATGAGATTCAGGCCCAGGCTCAAGAGATGAAGGGGCTGCTCGCAATTAATGAACTGCCGCCCGGTACAGTCATTCTTGGCCTGGCCCGGCGCTGCGCTGCCCCGGGCTGCCCGGTTCGTTTTGTACCGACTCACCCTCGGCAGAAATATCACAGCAAAGCCTGCGCCGCGCTGGATCGGCGACAAAAACAGCAGCCGGAAGCCAGGAGCCAGAAAAGAGTGGAATACTCTAACTGATTGAATGAAAAAGCCGCCAGTGCAGCCAACACCAGCGGCTTTGGGCGGGTTACGCAACCCAGCCAAAAAGATTCAGTTACTTGCAAGCATAACATAAGCCATGGATTTTTGCAAGCGTTGGGCCAAATTTTGTGAACCCAACAACTGAATTCTTTGACTGGCCCATACCTTTTCGGTTGCGGCGCCCGCCAGTTGCCTGGCCAGGCGCCTTTTTTATTGCCAAGGCAACTTGGCCAGAGCAAAAACATAACTATTGGTAAAAGCGGATCTATTTATGCATACAGTCGAAGTTACTCAAAATGGTCCTGGTCCTTGAAGGGTTAAGAGCACAGCAACAGCCTGCCAAGTTGTTGTTGCATCCATTTTTTAGCGAAACTGCCAATAGCGCTAAAAAGCAAAAGAGACTTGTGCCACCAAGTCCCTTATCGCTGTCAGGATTTTACTTGAGTTTTGAGTGAGAGTGCCACCTCTCACTTGCGCAGGCCCCTGGAGTGGGGAAGGACAAGTTGCGCCTCGGCGCTTCCTTATGTCAAACGCACCTCTATCATACCAGAGTGTGATGTATTTGTCAAGGGGCGTTGGCGCTTTTTAAAGTTGCGGTAATACCGATTCTCGCAACAACAGAGGCAATATGCCCGGCGACGACAAACTGCTTCACCTCCACGGAGTGTACAACACTCTTTATAATGCCACCACCCGGCCTGACTTTCGCTTTGTGGTCAGCCGCTATTTCATTGACGAATGGATGCCCCTCCTCGGACCGTCCCTGGCCTGGCTCATCACCGGGCTGCGCCAGCAATGTTTCTGGAATCGACGGCGGGATTGGTGCATTGTGGATAAAGCAACGCTGGCCCGCGAGACAGCGTTGGATGAGCGAACGATCGAGCGCTGTTTGAAAAAACCGTTTAGCAACTGGTTTGTCATCGAGGTCAGTCACCGCTACCAATACCGCACCCAAATTGGGAAAAAGGTACGTGATAAGAATCGCTATCAGCTCCTCTTGGACGAACCACTTTCACCCCGCCATCAAACCGGTCTGGCCGCCTTGGTATGTGAATTGGCTCCGGCTGAGGCCGAACCGCTAGATGCAGCACTGGCCGTGGTGGAGGCGCTCCTGGTTATGCCACACCTGACCGACAAAATTTCCAATATTGGCTCCCTTCCCCCTGATCTCCGGCGCCGCTCTGTCTTGGAAGTCATCGTGGAGACTGTGGGTATCAACCTGGCCAAATCGGCGGCGGATGAGCGAGTCCTTAAATTGAACGATCGGTGCGCTGAGCTTTACAACTTGATTGTCCAACCCAACAAAATTTATGTCGGCTGGCAGTATTTCCGGCTGGAATGGGTGCGCTTGCTGGGCCACGCCCTGGCCTGGGTTGTCATCTACCTGCGCCGCCACTGCTACTGGGATGAGACCAGCGGCGAACTACGCGATACTCTGACCGTGTACAAAAAAGAGCTGGCCGCCGCCATAAATCAGACGCCTCGCAATCTGGCTAATCTTATGGAAAATCCGTATGCCTCGCTTTTCTTCACCCCGTCTCATTCAGGAGAGCCAGCTAACTCTGGCAAGGAGGCACGGAACAAGCCAACGCTGTACCGGGTGCGGATGGTGGATGAACCTTTAACGCCCACTGACCAGCAGCAGGTCGGCGATACCCTGCGTCAGCGTCTTCAAAACGAATATTACGGTCAGAATCCGGAGAACGGGCAGTTGAATCTGTTTCCCCTGCTGGACCGGCTGTCTAACCGGCAGAATTTCGCTTACGGCCAGGTACCTGAAAAAATGTCGCCCAGTGAGTCGAAAGATTGCCGCTTAGAAGATGATTTACCGGAAAAAATGCCGCAACATATTCTAGCGCCTATTGGAAAAAATGCCGCAACTTTAAAAGACTCTTTAGAAATACCTTCAGAATCAGAAAAAATAGATCAACAACAAATACAACCGGTTGCTGCTGTTGTTAACAAATTATCAGCACTTGAGCTTATGCTCGACGATTTGTCTGTCCAAGAGCCTGCTCGCAGTAAACTATTGGCAAATCCCGAATTAACGGTGACAAAAGTGGGCGCCTGGTTTTTGTACGCCGAGACCCAGCCCAATCTAACCGACCCGCAGGGATACGTTATCAAACGCTTGCTGGCCAACGATCCCCCGCCCCAGGATTTTGTGGCCTTTGCCAAGCTGGATGATGAAACCTGGTCGTTTTTTGAAACAACGGCTGCTGTCTTGCGCGGGGGTCAGAGTTCTCCTTCCTCCATTCCCCCAGAGTTGGTTGAGACGTTCGTCAGGTGGGCGGACGTTTATGCGGGATTGGAGCCGACTGAAACGAAGTATCTTCTCTCTGTTGCTGCTCGTGAGCTTACGCGGAGGGAAGAACTGGCGTCAGCTACAACTCTCCCCGTCATATCCAGCGATCCCCAACGAGAGCAGGCACGAAACCTGTGGGGGGCAGCCTTGACCCAACTCCAACGGCAGATGACCAAACAAACCTTCGATACTTGGCTCAAGCAGACGGAAGTCCTCGATTACCACGGGAGTGAGTTTGTAATTGATGCTAAAAGCGCTTTTGCTAAAGACTGGCTGGAGAACCGCCTAATCAAAACCATTGAAGCCGTCCTGTCTGGTATTGTGGGCGAGCCGACCCGCGTTCGCTTTGCCTTATCTGAGCAGATTGGCTCATAGTCCTCCTCAACGTTACCCCGCCCTTTTTCGCAGACGAAGAACTACCTGACTGGCCGTGCGTCCACTTTGCCCCCTCACTTTTGCTTAACCAAAGCCTTCTTTAGAAAACTGGAGAGACAGATGAGTAGGGTAGGGGAGGGGTAATCCTACCGAATACCTAACCGGCAAATTTTCGCCTATTTCTTAACGGCAGGTACTTCAACGATTGAGGTTCAACTGAGCTGCATGCGCCGGAGAGTATTGTCGAAAATATCTAAGCGGCAAAATTTCGGATATACCCGAATTGAGACCATAAAGAAAGAAGTGACAGAGGATCACTATAGCAGGGTAGGGGAACGGAGATCGTCATTAGCTATTACTTCTCACACCTAACCGGCAAAAATTCGTATTTTCAGTAGAGGGTTTCAGCAGCTCGATGACTCGTGCAGGTCAGAGATGAGTTGTCATAAAAAAAGACGGGGACAAGTTAGTAGGGGAGGGAAGGGGGCAAGCCAAGATGTCATCTAAGCGACAAAAGTTCGCTTACGAGCTAAAATAGAGAGTAGGGGGGCTTATCTGGACCGGGAAGGCAAATATCGAGAACAGGTGATCACCACCTAACCGGCAAATTTTCGTATTTACCGTAGACAAAGGAAGATCCGCGTAACTTCATGCAACGTTTCGCCTACCCGGCAAAATTTCGCTTAGGTTATTCGTATAGAGGATTCTTGATAATCCGAATCTACTCAAATTTTCAAGAAGAGTGGCACTATCCGCGGGTAGGGAAGGAGGCTGGAGATCACTATTTCAAATTCGTCACCTAAACGGCAAAATTTCGGCTGCCAGTAAAGATGGGCGGAACAGTAAAGGAGGTATAGACCAGTTAGAGAATCGGGCGGCTTTTATCGAGACCATCTAACCGGCAAAATTTCATCCCTGAGCCTCCTATCGGAATTATGAGACGCCCCCCAAGGACTTGAGGGACCCTAGTCTTGATATCCTCATTGCTCCACCTGACCGGCAAAATTTCCATCACTACTCCCGCGAGAAGAGGACTGTGAAGGATGGGGAGTCACTGGAAAGCCCCCCTGAATTTTCAAGGGGCAAACCAAGCAGCATCGAACTGGTCATCATGATGAGCAGAAATATTCTTCCTGGCATTAAACTCCCCAGTTCCCCAGCAAAAATGATTTGGAAAATTATACCTTGTAAAGACCAGAATTAAATTTACGCTAAGATGAAGGAGATTTCTATGGAAATGTCAACAATTGTCAAGTGTAGGAAAAATCAGGATAATAAGGGCAGAAAGGTTACACGAGGATATGGTAGCCAGGCGTTTTTCCAACCTCATCGGCTTTGACGACGCCCCGTTCAGCCAGGACTACACCGGGCCGGTTAAGGTTGTGGGAACGGTTTTTACCGGCCTGCATCTGACCGGTGTGGTCATCGGCGAGGTCGAAAAAGATGGAGCCGACGCCGCCGAGAGGCTGGCCCGGCTGGTGGCCGAGTCGCGCTTTGCCGAGCACATCCAGTTAGTGATGCTGCAAGGCATTGCCCTGGCCGGGTTCAACGTGGTGGATGTTTTTGATTTGCATCACCGGCTTGAGCTACCTGTCCTGGTCGTCTCGCGCAAACTACCTGACCTGGCGGCTATTCAACGGGCACTGACGACGCAGGTGCACGAGGGAGAGCAAAAATGGGCTTTAATTGAAAGACTGGGACTACCGGAAATGGCCGGCCATGTTTACATGCAGCGAGTGGGCCTGACCCTTGAGGATGCCCAGGCGATTATCGCCCGATTTACGCTGCACGGCCACCTTCCAGAGCCGCTGCGGGTGGCTCATCTTATCGCCGGAGCGCTAGTCAGTGGGCAAAGCCACGGCCGGGCCTAAGTTCTCGGCCAAATCAGCCTGTCGCCCTACCATACATCCATCTGCTTGAACACTTCGGTATAGGTAGCCTCAATAGGCCGGCCCCAGCGCTGATCCAACGTTTTCATCCATTCCAGGCTCTCCTCGCCCTGTGGAAATTGGCTGCGGTGGGCCAGACAAGCCGCCATTTTGGTCTCATAGACTCCGGTCACATCAACAAAGATATCCGGGTCACGATCGGTGGAGAAGAGGAAGACTCGCTTTAGACAGCCGAGGCTAGCCCCCGGCTCGTTGAGCTGCTCCGGCCGGTAAAGCGGCATTTTAGAAGGCATGTAGGCGTCCAGAGCAGCCTGGCCCGCTGCGCGGTGATCGGGATGAATCTGGCCGGGCCAAAAGGGATCGAAGGTCCACAGGGTATCGGCCTGGGTTAGACGATAGAGCCGGGCAATTTGCGCCCGCAGCTCCAGGTCGGGGACCAACTCGCCGTCGTGGT
Source organism: Chloroflexota bacterium (assembly GCA_016860845.1). The sequence continues at coordinate 110,399 of BOKF01000005.1, read as the reverse complement.
GGCCCAGGTTGTAGGTTTGTGTGACCCCCAGAAGCCGGGCGGCTTCTTCGGTTTCCGCCAGCCGGGTGGTGGCCAAAACGGGGCGGATGATGCCGGTCTCCTGAGTGCCGATATCGCCCAGGGTGCAGTTAACCGAAAAAACCTTGACTCCACGTTGGACTAATTGGGTGATCGTGCCGCCACAAATGGTTTCCAGGTCGTCGGGGTGAGCGGCGACGACAATCAGGCGTTGGACTTCGGCAAACGCTTCTAACCCTTTGAGTTCGGTGGTCATAAATCTTCCTTATTGGGACAAGATGTCTTGAATTTGCCTAGCGTAGGCCGCGCTGGCCGGGTCGCTAGTCATCAACTCAATCTTAGCCGGGCTGTCAACCCCGATGCCCAATTCGACAGCGCGAGCAATCTGCTCCTGTTCAAAAATCGCTCCCTGGCTGACTTCCTCCGTCGTGCCAAAGTAGCGCAAAATCGCCACCCCGACCGCATCAATCGCTACCCGGTCTGTGCCGGCCAAAATCACGTTAGCCTGCACCTTTTTGCCCTGAGCCGGTCCCCCATCCACAAAGGCTTCGACTCCATCCAATACCACCAGGTCAGGCTGGTAGGCGGCATTGATCTCGGCGATCATGCGCCGTTGATGGGCTGAACTGTGCAGTTCGTTCATAAAATTGTAATCCTCACCCGGCAGGCGCTTGGCCGCCAGTCCGACCGAGTTCTTGAGCGACAGGGTGAAGTGGCCCCCGTAGTGGTGGGTCTTCAGGCAGCAGGTCTGGATGATGCCATCGGCTTCCAATACAGGCCGGGGCAGGGCAAAGCCTTGCTGCCAATGGCTACCTGGTAGTTGTTGCAGAACCCACTCGTCAGCCGTCAGCTCGTCAAAAACGACGGTGTTGAAACCAAGCTCCTCGGCCATGCGGAAGATGCCTAGCTGCTCCATTACCGCGCGGGTCTGGCCCATGCCGCTGCGATCCCCCACCGCAATTTGCTCCGCCCCTAGCGTTTGCAGGGTTTGGACGAGTGTGCGGAGCGTGTCGGGGTGGGTGGAACCGGGTGTGGGGTCGGCACTGTTGAAATTTGGCTTCAAAAACAGGCTCTTGCCTTTAACGCCATCAAAACCAAGCAGTTCCAGAGCTTTTTTCACTCCTGCGGCTCGATCCTGGGTTTTGACAAAGGCGACTTGGGTGTTGGGGACAGGTGTTGCGGTCGCTGGGCGCGGGGCGGCCAGCGGGTTGAGTTGCGGCCAGGGGGACAGCAGAGCGGCGCCGCCCAAAACGGCTGAGGCTTTCAAAAATGTGCGTCGGTCCATCTTATCCTCCGTGATTGCTCAAAACAATTATAACTCCTCTCGCCAAAAGATTGTAACGATCAAAGCTTAAAATAAGTTGAAGGACAAGAGCTTGCGGTCAAAGATTGGCGTTCGAGTTAGGCCGGGGGGTGTCCAACCCGGCCAGCGCCCGTACTTCTTCGATATAAGCTACCAAATTTTCCAGCGGCACATCCCACAAAACGGTGTGGGTAGTCTGCAAGATATAGCCGCCGCCTTGACCCATCGTCGCCGCCCGTTCCCGAATTTCGGCCCGCACCTCTTCCGGCGTGCCGAAGGGCATGGTCCGCTCCACGTCTATGCCGCCGTAGAAGGTCACTTTGTCCCCAAAGCGGCGTTTCATTTCGACCGGGTCCATCACTGCTCGCTCCAGCGGGTTAAAGATGTCCAGCCCAATTTCAATCAAATCGGGAAAAATCTCGATGATGTTGCCGTCAGAATGCTGGCCCACGTACACACCGGCCTTATGGCAGTGCTCATAGATGATCGCCAGGCGCGGCTTGATGAAGCGCCGCCACAGCTTGGGGCTGAACATCAGGCCGGTTTTCGACCCCCAATCGTCGGCAAAATAAAAGCCGTCTATGCCCAGGGCAATCTGCTGGTCAATAATCGGCAAATTCCATTCGTACAGGATGCGATCCAGCAGCTCATCCACAAACTCCGGGCGGTCCAGCATATCGGTAAACATGTTAACCATGCCGCGCAGGCTCCAGGCTCGTTCAAAGAGGATCATCCCGATTTTGCCAAAGATAAACGCCTTGTCGCGCCACTGGTCGGCTAAGGCTCTAGCCGCATCAAAGCGACCGGCGTGGTAGGGGTCAGGCATGACATACTTTTCCAGCAGGCGGTGGTCTTCTTCCAGGGGATACTGGACCGGGTGGGGCATGCCGGAGGTGCGGTCCCAGACACAGCCGAACTCGTCCATGTGCAGCGCGCCCTCTTTATCCAGGTTGGTAAAAACCGGGCCGCCGCTGGGCGTCAGCCGAACTTCTTGAATTTCATTGGCCCAGGGATTGTAGTTAAAATCAGAACCGATTTTGACGATGTGATTGCCGATAAAATCGGCCAATTCCACGCTGTCCTTCAGACCGTAGTGCTCAATCAACTTTTCATAAACCACCGGGATGGCGTGAAAGTTGTAGGGTACAAAATCGGTTTCCTGGTGCTGGACTGCCTTAAGGACTCGCTCACGGCGATGGGTGGGCGTTTGATAACTCTGATTGTTCATTGTTGCTCCTAAAAAATAAGATGCGATGACCGGTGAGGCGAGGTGGCGAGAGACGAAGTGCGGTTCATCACCTCCTCGCCTCATTTTCATTCCCAATTATAAGAGAGATTAAAGGGTAGTCAACCGGGAGAGAAATATCGGAAGTTACAGGATTTTTAACCCATTCAACAGCACAATCAAGACCAACACCGGGGTCACAAACTTGATGATGCCAAAAAAGGCGCGCACAAGGCGCTCATTGGGCAGGGTTCCATTATTGGTCAGCGCTGCCTTAACTTCGGCAGAGCCCCAGGCCCAGCCGACAAACAAACTCAGGCATAGACCGCCCACCGGCAGCAGCACATTAGAAGTGGCGAAGTCATACAGATCGAACATGGTCATCCCGAACAGCTTGAAGTCCGCCAGCAGGCTGTTAGAGAGCGCCGCCGTTGACCCGACCAGCGCCAGCAGGGCTACGGTGCTCAGCGTCGCCATGACCCGCGATAATCCCAGCCGTTCGTTGAGAAAAGCCACCGGCACTTCCAGCAGCGAGAGCATCGCCCCGGTTGCGGCAATAGCCGCCAGAATAAAGAAAAGCACCATGAAGAAATGGCCCAGCGGCATCGCTGCAAAGACAGCCGGAATGGTAATAAACAGCAGCGACGGCCCAGCGTCTGGCTGAAAGCCAAAGGCAAAGACCGCCGGGAAGATGGCGATACCGGCCAGGATCGAAACGGTTAAATCGGCCAGCATAACTTTGGTGGCTGTCGCCGGAATATTCTGGTCGTCCCGGAAGTAGCTGCCGTAAGTCATCATCGCACCCATGCCAATAGAGAGTTTGAAGAAGGCCAGGCCCATCGCCGTGAGCAGCGCCGCCGCTGTTACTTTGGAGAAATCGGGCCGGAACAGAAAGACCAGTCCCTCCATAGCCCCTGGCAGAGTCAGGCTGCGGATGCCAATCGCCACCAGCAGTAAAAAGAGTAAGGGCATCAGCCGCTTGGTCGTCTGCTCAATCCCTTTGGAAACGCCCATAATGATAATAGCGCTGATGAGAGCCAGCACCAGCCACTGCCACAGCAGCGACTGCCAGGGATCGGTGATAAGCTGATTAAAAGCCTGGCCCGTGACTTCCGGGTTGGTCGAGAGCAGCCCGCCAAAAGCGGCTTTGAAGATGTAGGCAAAAACCCAGGCCGCTACCTCGGTATAGAAAGCCAGAATCAAAAAAGCCGAGACCACCCCAGCCGCGCCAACCAGCCACCAAGGTTTACCTGGAGCTAACTTGCTCAGACTGGTCACAGCGTCGGCTCTGGCCTGCCGCCCCAGCATAATCTCGGCAATCATGATCGGCAGCCCGACCAGCAGGGTACTGATCAGATAAACAATAATAAAGCTGGCCCCGCCGTTGACGCCGGTGAGAAAAGGGAATTTCCAGATGTTGCCCAGCCCGACAGCAGAACCCAGCGTGGCCGCGATGACACCCAGGCTGGTGGTAAAACCATCGCGGGTAATAAGGGGCGACACGTCACGTTTGACGGCGGCCCGACTTTTAGCAGTAACTTGAGTAGCCATTAACCGAAAAAACTCCTTCGTTGAGTAGGGTAAAGTGATTGTGGTTTATGAAATGGTCGTGCCAAATTTCACAAAGTGTGATTATACTTAAAGCGGATGCTTTACACAAGACTCATCTTGACCGCAATTGAAATCCCTAAAGCTGCTTTAATTGCCCGGGAAGCACACGATCTGGGCAAGCACGAAGGGCGTGACGACAGGCATCAACTTCTTTTGGATTGCCAAAGCTAACGCCGCTGCCAGGTCATCCCCGGATAATCGCGGAAAGAGCCAACGGCTTCGAGGAGAGGGCGGCCGGGACTGTCCAGCACCGGCTGGCCGTTCCAGTTTTCGACGGTGAGGCGAAACTCAAAATTTGCCAGGTGATCCAGCAGCGCTGCCAGGGCCGACCGGATGAGGCCCTCATCAGCCCCTTGCAAGGTGATAAGCTGTGCGCCTGTATCGCGGGCGACCAGCACCGGCAGCCCCCGTTGCTGCACCAGCCAGGTCGAAGGCAGCCGGGCGAAGATGAGTTCCTCGCCGCTGGCCGCTGAGGGCAGGCCTGGCAGCGCCGGGCCGTAGAGGTTGGCCGGGTCGCCGGCGTTGAGGACAACCAGGGCCTCGTCTTCCGTCGGTGGCTCGCTGCGACCGGCCCGCAGCCGCTCGACCACTTCCGGTAAGGCGAACTGGAGACCGGGCAGGCCCTGCACAAAGTAGCCGCGCCGGACCTCGCCCCGCAGTTCCAGTCGTTGAAGCTGCGGGTAGATCAGATCCCAGGCCCAACTCCCCACCTCGTCGGCCAGACTGGCATGAGTCACCACGCCGTAGCGGGCCAGCAGTTGGCGGGTTTGCTGTGCGGCTCGTTCAACGGGCGGCACGGCCTTGCCTAACACGCCAAAACGGTGAACCAGGGTCCAGCGCCCTTCGCTCAAGGGAGGTCGTTGGGACTCGCTCGGCTGGCTCAGACGTTCCCGTACTCGACGCTTGGCCGCCTGAAATGCGGAGCGGGTGGGCCGGTGCAGCCCGTCCGGCCGCCGTTCCCGTGAGCGCAGCCGCTCGGCCAGTTCTGTTTCGAGGGAGCTGAAAGGCTTGCGCTCGCCGCTGGGGCTGGGACTTCCTTGTTGGACGATTTGCCGCAGCACGGTCAGGCTGTCGTTGGTGGCCAGACCGGCCATCACCAGCTCGACCAGGGCGGCTTCGGCGGCGGTCTCGGTTAAGCCCAATGCAGCGCAGATATCGGCCAGAAAGAGCGCACCCTCGCTTTTGAGGAAGTTGTAGACAACCTGGGCCGTCTCGCTCAAGCCGGAGAGGTCGTCCGGGGCCGGCTCCAGAAAGGTATCACCCTCGCCCCGGAACAGGAAGCGGATGCGGCCTCGCCGGGGGTCAACCCCACCCGAACCGACCCAGACCAACTCGCCGCTCTGGCATAGCCCGGCTAACTCCGCCGGATCGTAGCGGGCCAGCCGCAGGGGCAGCACATCGCGCTCCCAGATGCGGCCGACCACCGGCGCGGCCCGCAACTGCTGCAGCGCCTGCCGCAGCGCGCCCGGCCCGCTCAGGCGTTCCGCCGGATGGAGGTGATGCCAGTGGGCCAAAAAGTCGGCATAGACGGTAAAGGGCACCGGTTGAATCTCCCGCCGCAAAATGGTCAGGGTGCGGCGGTGAATCTGCTCCAGGGTGTGCAGGTCAACAAATTCGTCCGCTGGCGCAGGTTGGTTCTCCAAGGGCGTGAAACGGCCGTGGGCCAAGTGGCGGGCTTCAACCAGCCGGTCGAGTTCAGCTTGCAGCCAGTCAGAGGGGAAGGCATAGCGGGCCAGGATAGTGGGGATGGTGACCGGGCCGGCCTGGGCCAGGAAGCGTTCCAGAATCCGGCGCTGCGCGTCAACCGGGGGGATAGACGGGTCGCCGGGGGTGGCTAAGCCGAAGGCGGCGCGATACTCCGCCGCATATTCGGCGGCTACCCAGCGCCGGGCCGGACCATGCGCGGTGGGGACAGCCAGCTCGACGATGCGGCCAGCCCCGGCCAGGTGAGCCACCCAGGCGGCCGGGTCCACATTGGTGCGCTCGGCCAGCTCATGGGCCGACAGATCGCCCAACTGCTGCAGCAGCACGGCCAGTTCCTCCACGGTGCGCACCTGGCTCGTCGGAGCCGTGTGTTGCAGGCGGCCCTGCACCTCCTGAATCGCTTCGGGCCGGAGCAGCTCGTCCAGGGCGATGTCCTTAAGCATGTCTTGCAGCAGGTCCCGGTTCGCCGCCAGGGTTTGAAGCTGGCGCTCGGCCCGGGGCGTGTCCCACTCGTACATGTAGACGCTGACAAAATCCCAGAGCAGGCTTTGGGCCACCGGCGAAGGGGTCAGCGACTCGACCAGGACCACCTGGATCTCGCCGTGCTGGATGCCGCTCAAAACCGCTTCCAGGTGGGGCAGGTCCAGCACGTCCTGCAAGCAGTCGCGGTAGGTTTCGGCCACGATCGGAAAATCCTGGAACTGGCGCACCGCTTGCAGCAGATCCTTGGCCCGCAGACGCTGCAGCCAGAAGGGGGTGCGTTTGCCGCCGCGCAGGCCCGGCAGCAGCAGCGCCCTGGCTGCGTTCTGGCGGAACTGCGCCCCAAAGACAGCCGAGTCGGGTAGCTCCTGCAAAATACGCTCGCGGGCCTCGGCCGGCCCCAGCCCGGCGACCACATCCAGGGGAAATTCGGCCTCCGCTTCGGGGCAGCGCAGCAAAATGCCGTCGTCGTTGGTCTGAACTTCGACCTCGATACCGCTGCGTTCCCGCAGCAAGCTGGCCAGGGCCAGGCCCCACGGGCCGTTGACCCGCCCGCCAAAGGGAGAATGGACGACCAGCCGCGGGTCGCCCAGGGCGTCGTCAAAGACCTCGACCAGCACCGTCCGGTCTGATGAAATCGCCCCGGCTTTATCAAGCTGGTTGGCGACATAACTCAGGACGTGCCAGGCCGAGTTGTGATCCAGGGCATACTCGTCTTGCAGCCAGGCCAGCAGTGCCTGAACGGCCGGCTCGTCCCGTTTCTCAACAATCTCGCCACACCCAGCCCAGTTCAACTCGGCCCGCAGACGCTCGACTCGTTCGGCCACGGCCCGGCGGAAGGCGCCCACCCGCAGCCCCAGTTCATAGGGCCGCCAGGGGAAATCGCCGCGCCAGAAAGGCATGCGGGGCGTCGTGCCGGGCGCTTCGGCCACGATGACCCGGTCGTCGGTGACGTCCAGCACCCGCCAGACTTGTGAGCCGAGCATGAGCGTATCGCCCACGCGGGTCTCGTAGACAAACTCCTCGTCCAGCTCGCCCAACTTGGTCTTGCCATCGCTGAGGTAGGCTCCAAAGCTGCCCCGGTCGGTGATGGTGCCGCCGTTGGTCAGGGCCAGCAAGCGGGCGCCGGGCAGAGCCGCCACCTTGTTGTTGACCGGGTCCCAGGCCAGCCGCGCCCGCAGTTCGCGCCGGGTCTGGCTGGCGTAGCGCCCGGCCAGCATCTCCAGCACAGCCCGAAAGACGCGCGGGGTCAGTTCCTCGTAGGCGTAAGTGCAGCGGACCAGGTCGAAGAGAGCGTCCACCCCCCAGCTTTCCACCGAGACCATCGCCACAAGCTGCTGGGCCAGCACATCGAGTGAATTGCGCGGGGTATAGGTCGGCTCGACCTCGCCGCGCCGCATCCCACCGGCAATCGCCGCCGCCTCCATGACATCCTCACGGTGGGTCGGGAAGATGCGTCCCTTGCTGGTCTGGCCGACCAGGTGGCCGGAGCGGCCCACCCGCTGCAGAGCTTGGGCCACCGATTTGGGCGACTGCAACTGCACCACCAGATCCACCGAGCCGATGTCAATCCCCAGTTCCAGCGAGGAAGTGCCGACCAGGGCCGGCAAGTGACCGGCTTTCAGGTCGCGCTCCATTTCCAGGCGGGCTTCTTTGGCCATGCTGCCGTGGTGGGCGCGAAAAGGGCCGGCCTGCGCCCCCGTTCCCGCCGCCATCATACCGATGCCCTTGGCCACGCCCCCAGCAATCAAGCCCGAAGGCAGGCCGGCGGCTTCGGCGGCAAGCTGCTCGTTGAGCCGGTCGGCGGTGCGCTCGGCCAGGCGGCGGTTGTTGGTAAAGATAAGGGTGGTCTGGTGCTGGCGAATCAATCCCAGGACGCGGGGGATGACCGAGGGCCAGATGGAGTCGCCGGGCAACTGCCGAAAATCCCCGACGACAGTTTCCACGCGCAGGTCAAGAGCCTTCGTATAACCAGTATCTACAATATTGACTGGCCGGGGTAACAGCCGCCGGTCTGGCTCGTCACCGCGCCACTCGTTCCCGCCGAGGAAGCGGGCAACTTCGGCGAGGGGCTGGATGGTCGCAGAGAGGCCGATGCGCTGGACGGGCAGGGCGGCAAAGTGCTGCAGGCGTTCCAGGCTGAGGGCGAGGTGAACCCCGCGTTTGCTGCCGGCCAGGGTGTGGATTTCGTCCACAATGACGGTGCGAACAGTGCGAAATATCTCGCGAGCTTTGGGGCTGGTCAGCAGCAGGTAGAACGACTCCGGAGTGGTGATGAGAACGTGGGGCGGGGTGCGCAGCATGGCTCGCCGTTCGCGCTGGGGGGTGTCGCCGGAGCGAACCATAACCTCCAGGGTGGGGCAGGGCAGGTCCATGTCGCGGGCCTGGCGGCGAATGCCGGTTAGAGGCAGGCGCAGGTTGCGCTGCACGTCGTTGTTGAGCGCCTTGAGCGGGGAGATATAGACCAGGCGCAACTCTGGCTCGTCGGTTGGGCTAAATTCCCGCAGCAGTTGGTCAATGCCCCATAGAAAAGCGGCCAGGGTTTTGCCGGAGCCGGTCGGGGCCAGGATGAGGGTGTGCTCGCCGCGCTGGATAGCCGGCCAGCCCTGGGCCTGGGGTGGGGTCGGCTGGCCGAAGGTTTCGGCAAACCAGGCTCGCACCGGCGGGGTAAAGGCGGCCAGGGTATTTTGAGAATTGATGGAAGTATCGTGAGATGGCATCGTTGAGAGAATTGTAGATTGAAAAACGATCTTGTCCAATTTGGTTAAAACTTACCCTAACTTTACATTTTGGAGGCAACCTGGCCGGAAAGAGTGTAGTAAAAACGTGACTGCAACGTATAATATAGTGCAACACTTTACTGGGCCCAGGTAGGAGTGAAACTTTTGCAGACCGTTGCAACGGAAGCTATAGGGACAAAAAGTAAAGAGGTTTCTGAGCCAACATTAGATTTAGCCGCACTCTTCCAACAGTACTATTCCCGCATCTACAACTATCTGCGCTACCGCGTCAGTTCGGCAGAGGATGCCGAAGACCTGATTGGCGCCGTCTTTGAGCAGGCTTATGCCCGCCGCGCCCAATTCGATCCAGACCGGGGCGCTTTTTCAACCTGGCTGTTTCGGATCGCCCACAATGAGCTGGTTAGTTACTATCGCAGGAAGACAAGCCGTTCAAAGTGGGAAACCGGGACCGAAATTCCGGCCGACCTGTTAACTGCCGATCCTTCGCCCGAAGCCCAAGTTGTCCACCAAGAAGCAGTGGTTTTGATGCTGCGTTGTGTGGAGCGCTTGAGTGAGCGCGACCAGGAAATCATCAGCCTGAAATTTGCGGGCAAGCTCAGAAACAATGAGATCAGCGAGATTATGGAGATGCCAGAAAAAACCGTCAGCGTAGTATTGCTGAGAGCGGTCCGTCGTTTGCGCCAGGAGATGGAAAAGGAGCCTGCCTTATGAACGAACAACAACTGGCTGATCTCTTTTCGGAACAGCTTGATCGCCTGCTGACGGGTGAGGCCATTGATCTCCCCGCGGAAGCCGGCGATGTACCAGAACTATTACAGATAATCGGACAACCCACGACCCAAACCCACTTTCAGGCCAGTCCTGCCGCTCAGGCGGCCTTTCAGAGCCAACTGGCCGGTTGGTTTGGAATAATTGCCAACGGAGGAGCACCCATGGCCATCTTAGGCTTATCAAAAGTTTGGTTTATCAGTATTGTCGTCGCCGTCATCACTGTCATCACTGGGGCTGGCATTATTGCCGTGATTACCACGAGCATTTTTATCTCCAGGAGCGGCCCCATCGTCCAAGTGCCGACAAAAACTCCCACCCCTCAGGGAACGCTGGCGGTCACTGCTTCACCCGTCGCTTCGACCACCGTTACCCCTGCGGGCACGCCGACAGTCATCTCTACGCCGGTCCCAACCGCTGTTATTACGGGCACACCCAGTCTAACGCCCGTGGTGGGACTCCCACCGCTCGTATTTATAGGAACCTGGCAGATTCCACGTCTGTGCGCCGGGGTATATACTACGCAAAGCAGCCTGGTTAGTGTGGGCAACGCGCCGATTGATAACGCTGCCCTGGCCTGGGAAGTGATTGAAGGGGTGGAGCTGGTTGATACGGTCGGCTTCGATTCGGCCAACCTGGTTGCGGTGGGGGATGACAGTGCGGCTACCGGGGCGGATGATACGGCCATCGCGGCGAGAAGCGATCCTCTGGTCGGCGTGGTTGATTTCCAGCCCATCTCGGTCGAGCAGAAGGTCAAGCTGGATGTCAAGGTGAAAGTTAAAGAGGATTGGTGGAAGCACGAGAGCAAAACCGAGATCAAGATCAAACTTTCGGTGAAGAACAAATTTGATCTTCAGCCGCATCCTGGCCCGGCCAGTTACAGCCAGATTATCACCATCGTCAGGCAGGATGCGCAGTGGGTTACGCTGACCGGTTTTCCCCACAACGTCGGCGAGAACAAGATGCTGGTGGACGGGCGGATCGTCATCGTCAACAGTTGTACCGGCCTGCCCATCAACTGGCCGCCTGGCTCCAAGATTCGGGTGGTCGGGTGGCTCCAGCCGGATGGCACTTTTATTGCCATTAACATTATCGTCATCAACATCAATGTCATCACCGGCGATTTTGACAGCGGCGTGCCTTTACCCGGTGGCGGCGGCAGCAGTGGCGGCGGCGATGGCGGCAGCCGTGGCGGTGGCGGCGGTGGCGGTGGTGGCAGTAAGGGCGGCGGCGGTGGCAGTGGTGGCAGTAAGGGCGGCAGTAAATGAGCACGCGCCAGTACAGTGCCCGCAGCTAATCTCTCGCCGATAATCAGCAACTACCCACAGGCGGTCTTGTGGGTAGTTGGTCATTTTAGTAAATCGTCAGGCTTGTCTTTAAAAGGGAGGTCAAATGAGTGATAATAACCCAGCCGTTTTGTCCGATCCAACTACCCCTAATCCAGGGACGGTGCTGCCCAAACAAAGCTCAAAAAGCAGGCCAGTTTTATGGATCGGTGGGATTGGCTGCGTGGTCTTATTCTGCGCCTTTCTCCTTGTGGGCAGTAGTATCTTTTTTGTGCGAAGCGCCTTGACCGCTCCGGCTGATGAGGATACGGCAGATTCGACCGGGGCAGAGGAATCCCAGCAGGGCGGCTTCCTGATAGACATGCTGGGTGACAGTGGAGCGGTTTCGCCGGAAGCCGCGGATTCTCAGCAGGATGGATTCCTGGCAGACGAGCCAGAGCCAGAAGGGGCCGAAGTTACCGGCGGCCCGCCCGAAATGAGTCCGCTGACCTTTGCCACGGAACTGGCTGAAACAGGCGAGCCGGTTGAGTCGGATTTCTCGTTTGCTAAAGGCACAACACGGCTTCACGCGGTCTTTGAATACGCCAATCTCACCCCCGATCACACCTGGACCCAGGTCTGGTATCACAACGGCAGCGAAGTCTCCCGGACCAGCCAACCCTGGCTGGAAGGAGTGAACGGAACTTATGATTACCTCATTGAAACGGGCGACGAACCTTTACCGCCGGGTGAGTGGGCTTTGGAATTTTACATTAACGATGAGTTGCTTACTGCCGGCAGCTTTACCATCGAAGGTAACGACGACTCCCTGGCGGCGGATGTGCCTGACCTGGCCGATCTGCCCCAAACTTATCTCCTGGTCTACCCCAAGTGGAACGGCGAAAAGCATGACCTGTACCTGAACGACACCAACGGCAGCCAGGAGCAGTTCATCCTGGGGCGGGCGGCCGGGCCTTCCTGGTCGCTGGACAGCCGTTATATTTTCGTCTATGGGGAAGAGGGCATTGATCAGCTCTATCCGCAGTCGGGCGTGACGAACGGCATTATGCGCCTGACGGCGACCTCTCTGCCGGCCAGCGCCAGTCAAATCCAACTCTATCAGGGGCACGGCTGGAATGACGGCACGGCCCGTTGGGCCAACGTTGCCCCGGATGGGAGCATGATTGCCTACGATGGGGATCGCGGCGGGGGCCGCCGGATTTATTTCCTGGGCACCGCAGCCAACCAGCAGTTCCGCTACGAAATCATCGGCGAGCAGGCTGACTGGTCGCCGGACAGCCAAAAAATTGTCTATCGCTCCGGCCGCAACAACCAAACGGGCATCTGGATTTCCAATCGCACCGACTCCGGGCATACCCGTATCACTACGGGCGGCAGCGACTCCTTCCCCACCTGGTCGCCGGACGGCCAGACCATTGCTTTCAGCCGTGACAGCGGCGGCAGCACGGATATTTACACCGTGAATATAGATGGCAGTAACCTGCAGCGCCTGACCGACGCGCCCGGCCACGACACTCTGCCCGCCTATTTGCCCAACGGCGACCTTGTTTTCCGCAGCACGCGGAGCAGCGGTTGGAGTATCTGGAAAATGAAGGGCGATGGTTCGGACCAGATAGAAATTATTCCCAAAGCCCCGGTCGGCCCCGATTGGTCTTTCAGCCGCATCGGGGTGCTGCGTTAATGCCAATCCGCGACGCGACCCACGGACGGCGAATATTTTTTTGGGGAGTTCTTTTTGCGGGCCTTTTGCTCAACATACCGCAGGCCCTATCTCTCCCTGCGCTCCGGGAGAGTTCCGGTGGCCTGATCATTAATGAGTTCATGGCTGCCAATCAAACGGGTCTCACCGACGAGGATGGCGACCGTTCCGATTGGATTGAACTCTACAACCAGGGGGAACAAGCCATCAATCTGGCCGGTTGGTCATTGACCGACGATCCCGCTCAACCGGAAAAATGGCCTCTCCCTGAAATCACGCTGAACAGCCACGCTTATCTGCTGGTCTTTGCCTCCGGCAAAGATCGCACCTCGCCACAGCCTGGCTCGGAACTGCATACCAACTTTAAGCTTAATCAGGAAGGGGAGTTTTTGGGGCTTTACAATATTTTTGAAGATCAATTTATGGATGTGGCCGGGTCGGCTGCCGCCGCTCAACCGGAAGGGGGGTTGGGCCAGGAGTTTCCTGAGCAGCTTGACGATATGTCGTACGGCCGCGCCCGTCACCCCGCCGCTGAGAAACTGGCTTACGCTTATTTCCAGACCCCCACGCCCGGCCAACCCAACGACGAAGCCTCAGAGTGGGCTGGCCTGGCCAGCCCGGTCACATTTAGCGTTGAGCGGGGTTATTACGAAGCGCCTTTTACCCTGGAGCTGGCTACGTTAACGCTTGGCGCAACCATTCGCTACACGACTGACGGCAGTGAACCGACCGAGACTCGCGGGGCTGTCTATACAGCGCCCATTACAATCAAGACGACCACTTTGCTCCGCGCTGCCGCTTTCAAGCCAAATTTCAAAGCCTCACCTGTTGATACCCACAGCTACATTTTTCTGGACGATGTCCTGGCGCAGCCCAAAAATCCCGCCGACTTTCCCAGAACGTGGGGCGGCTACGAAGGCTCTCCTGTGTTGGCCGATTACGAAATGGACCCGGAAGTGGTCAACGATCCTCGCTATCGAAGTATTATCGAGGAATCGTTCCAGGCCATTCCGACCCTGTCCCTGGTAACTGATCGGCAAAGCTTTCACGACCTCTACGCCAATCCCCGGCGTAAAGGTCGGGCCTGGGAGCGTCCAGTCTCGGTCGAGTTCATGGATGCCCATAACAACCAGCCGGGCTTTCAAATCAACGCCGGCTTGAGAATGCACGGCGAGTTGGGCCGGTCGGAGAATATTCCCAAACACCCGTTGCGGCTTTTTTTCAGAAGTGAGTATGGGGCGGCCAAGCTCCACTATCCCCTCTTTCCTGGCGCTCCGGTTGGCGAATTTGATACCCTCATCCTGCGCAGCGGGGTCAATCGAAGTTACGCCGGCTTTCCCAAATGGCCGGAGGATCTCAGGCTGACGACCTACACCCGCGACGAATGGCTGCGCGCCTCGCAACTGGCCGTATCCGGTTTTGGGGCGCGGGGCACATTTGTCCATCTCTACCTGAATGGGTTGTATTGGGGCTTGTACAACATCGTCGAAAGGCCGGACGAAGCGTTTATGTCGGCCTACTTTGGCGGCGAGCAAGAGGATTGGCAGGTTGTTGACCACGATACGACGGTTAGCAATTCCAGCGAGCGATTTAAAGCCCTCCATCAACTGACCGGTGAAGGCCACTTAGAAGACCCCGAAAAATATGCCGCTATCCAGACTTATCTTGACATCCCTCACTTCATTGATTATCTCATCTTGAACTGGTACAGCGGCAATCTCGATTGGGGGTTTAATAACTGGTTTGCGGCGGTGCAAAATCCCGCCGGTCCAGTGAGATATTTTGTCTGGGATGGGGAACGGACCTGGTTTGAGGGTGCAGAAATTTATATGGAATATGATGACTATGAAGGGCAGCCTAACCTGGTCAAACCACTCTTTAAGGCCCTGCTGAAAAACCCTGATTTCAGGGTAGAGCTGGCTGACCGGATGTACCGGCATTTGTTTAATGATGGGCCTCTCGCCGACGCCAACTCCCAGGCCCGCTGGCTGAGCCTCAATCAAGAGATTGAACAGGCCATTGTGGGCGAATCCGCTCGCTGGGGTGACACCCGCTTCGAGACGCCATTGACCCAGGAGGATTGGTTTAAAGCCAGAGACGACGTTTTGAGGCAGATGGAGGGCAACGCGGCCAAGTTGATTGCCCTGGCCCGCGAGGCAGGCTACTATCCCAAGATTGATCCGCCAGCCTTCAGCCAGCCAGGCGGCCAGATTGCTCCCGGCTTCACCCTGACAATGACCGGCGTCTCTCCGGGGCAGGGAGCAATTTTTTACACCACCGACGGTTCTGACCCCAGACAACCTGTGACCGGCGCTATTGCGCCTGCGGCAAGTATCTACCGGGCGCCGCTCGTTCTGGCCGGCGCCACTCATCTTAAGGCTCGCATCTTCAGGGGCGGTGTCTGGAGTGCGCTCCACGAAGCCAGCTTCACGATAGAAGATGAGATCAATAGCCGCCTGCAAATTACCGAAATCATGTACAACCCAATCGGCGGCGACGATTATGAGTTTATCGAACTGAAGAATATTGGCTCAATTGAGCTGAATCTCTCGCGTCTATCCTTCACCGAAGGGATTCGCTTTACCTTCCCGCCAAACGCTGCACCGCTCGCTCCCCATCAACCGCTTGTGTTAGTTCGCAATCCGGCGGCTTTTGCCCGAAGGTATCCCGGCGTCCCCATTGGGGGGGTCTACGAGGGACAGTTCTCAAATAAAGGTGAAACAATCAGCCTGAAAGATGCTCACGGCCAGATCATAGTCTCGCTAAAGTATGATGATGAGAACGGCTGGCCGGTTAGCGCAGATGGTTGGGGCGATTCTTTGGTAATTGTTGATGAGGGGCAAGACCCCAATGACCCGGCCAATTGGCGAGCCAGTACCAACCCCAACGGATGGCCGGGACCGGATGAGTCTTACGAAATTTTCTATAAGGCATGGTTCACAAACCCGTGAAATTTGATTGATACCAGCGCTCGTGAATTGGAAAAGCTAATAGCCAGAACGGCTGAGAAAATGCTCAGCGAAGCTGAGTAGGCGTAACACAGGAGCCACCCCGCAGGGTGGCTTTTTTTGAAATTGTCAGGGGCGGAAAAGTTGTGATACAATGGGATACCAACTGAATAGTATCCAGGAGAATTATTTATAAATGACCGGGGGTTGAAAGATGAATTATACCGATTATCCTCGTGGGGTCGTTGAAGATATTGTCCGGCTGCGGCGGCGCATCGAGCAGTCGCACTTACCTGCTAAACGGGCTGATGGGAACCTGCTGATTGGCACCTGGAATATCAGGGGGTTTGGACAAGTCTACGGGCAGTGGGAGGAGAATCCCGGCAGCCCCAAGCGCAATTTGCGGGCTATGGCCTATATCGCCGAAATCGTGAAATGTTTTGACGTTATCGCCGTTCAGGAAGTCAAGTGGGATACATCGGGGCTGCGGCTGTTATTGGAAGAGTTTCTGGGGCCGCCGTGGGGGTTGATCCTGAGCGATGTTTGCGCCGGCCCCAAGGGTAACAGCGAGAGATTGACGTTCATCTATGACAAGCGGCGGGTGCAGCCGTCGGGTCTGGCCGGAGAGATTGTGCTTCCCCCTACCGCCGCCGGAGACCCGGTGCAGCAATTCGACCGCACGCCCTATGTCGTCGGTTTTCAGGCGGGCCAGGAGCGATTTGCCCTCCTGACGGCGCATATCAAGTATGGTGACACGCCGGAAGGCCGGGTAGGAGAAATCCAGGCCCTGGCCCAGTACACTGCCGCCGTGCTGCGAGACCGGGCCAAAAGTGGGGGTGAAGAGCGCAACCTGATCGTTCTGGGAGATTTCAATATTGATGATCGCGGGGATAATCCTTTGTTTCAGGCTTTCATTTCGACCGGCCTGATAGTGCCCGCCCCGTTATTGAACTTGAAGACAACCTACGCCACCAAACCAAAATTCTACGATCAGATTGCCTGGTTCATGGGTGACCTGGACTTACTCAGCGGCGAAAAGGCGGGCGTGATCAACTTCGCCGGAGCCGTGTATCGGGAACTGGTTCCACTGCAGATGTCTTTTAGAGTGTCTGACCACTTCCCCTTGTGGGTCGAATTTGTCATAGATCGAAGCACCGAACAGATGGCTCATACCCTGGGCGTGGACCCGGCCATGCCCGATCCTTTCAGTCTGGTGCCAGATTGATGGAGCATCAAATGGCGAACAATCCTTACGATTACAGCTCGCGCCAGGGGATTCACACCATCTCGTGGGAGGATTTCCACGGGATTTGCAAGGCGCTGGCCCAGGCCGTGTCGCCCTTCCAACCCGAAATTATTCTGGCCGTTGGCCGCGGCGGCTATTATCCGGGCACGCTCCTGGCGCATCTCCTTCAGGTCGAAATCTATCCGGTGCGTCTTTCCAGGCGGGTCAACGACATGGTGACGTACCGTACGCCACGCTGGTTGGTTGAGCCTCCATCCCTGCTCAAAGACCGGCGCGTGCTGGTTGTTGACGAGATTTGTGACTCTGGCGAAACGATAACGATGGTGAAGGACAAGGCGGCGGCGTTAGGGGCAAAGGAGATCAAGAGCGCGGTGATGTATGCCCACACGGGGAGCGTGCCGGCGGCAGACTATATTGGCTTAATCACCGATGCCCTGCTGCTCAATCCCTGGGATCGGGAGATTCTGCGAGATGGCACTTTTCAGTTTCACCCTGAGTATGTTGAGGCGCTCGCTCAGCAAGAAATGAAGCCTGGCCCGTCGCTGCTGATCCAGGCTACTCCAATGGAATTGGCCAAAGGATAGACTAATCCACAACTTTCCCTATAACTCAGGAGATACCGATGGAAAACCAAACCTGTCCCAAGTGTCGCGGTGAGATGGATGAAGGAACTGTGTCTATATCAGAGGGAGTCAAGTATATCTCGAACCACCAGGCGGGGATGTTCAAGGCTGTTACGCCCGCCCGTCGGGCGCGAGTTTGCCTGAACTGCGGCTATGTGGAGTTGTACCTTGATGTGGCAGAGTTGAAAAAGAAAATCCAGAAATAAAGGAGACAAACCCGATGAGTGAATTGAAGTTTGGCTGGCACATGCCCTCGTTTCCCGTTGACGGCAGCAGCGGGCCGGCCTTCGTTGACCAAATCAAGCACACCCTTGACCGGATTCACCCGTACTTTGATTCCGCCTGGATGGATGACCACCTGTTGCCCTGGGCCGACTGGCAGCCCAATGACACGCCTTACCTGGAATGTCTAACAACCGTCGCTTACTTTGCCGCCCTCTTCCCCACGCTTAAATTTGGAACCAGCATGCTGTGTCAATCTTACCGCAATCCCGGCCTGCTGGCCAAGACGGCGGCCAACCTCCAACTTCTCACCAGGGGACGGTTTCTCTTTGGCATTGGCGCCGGCTGGATGGAAGAAGAGTATCTGGCTTATAACTTCGACTTCCCCGAACCGGCAGTGCGCATCGCCCAATTAGAAGAGGCAGTGCAGCTTGTGAAAAAATTGTGGGCCGAAGCCCCGGCCAGCTTTGAGGGCGTCTACTACCGGCTCAACAATGCCTACGGCGAACCGCGTCCCCAGCCCGTCCCACCCCTGCTGATCGGCGGCGGCGGCGAACAACTGACCTTGCGGGTGGTCGCCAAATATGCCGATTGGTGGAATATCTCCGGCGGCAGCTACGACAACTATGCGCACAAACTCAAGGTACTGCGCCGTCACTGCGAGGCCGTTGGCCGCGATTTTCATGAAATCGTCAAAACCTGGTCGGCCGAAGCTATCGCCGTAGCCGAAACCGAGGCGGAAGCGCAGCGGATTGCCGCTGCTTCACCCTACAATGAGTATTCGATTATCGGCACGCCAGTCCAGGTGGCGGAACAACTTCAAGCCTTTGTTGATCTGGGAGTGACTTATCTCATTGTCCGCCTCCTTGATTTTCCCAATACGGCTGGCATTGAGCTGTTTGCCCAGGAAGTGATGCCGTGCCTGTCAGCCCTTTAGCTTATACGAGGCAAAAAATGATAACAACAAAATTCAAGAAGGCCATTAAACATCCCGATGAAGCAGTTGCCTTTCTCTGGTATCAAGCCTTCCGCGTGTTTGGGCATGCTAATTACAAGCAATTCATTGTATTGGGCAGACCACGAACTGGCTCGAATCTGCTTATATCATTTCTCAATTCTCACCCAAACATCAATGCAAAAAATGAGATTTTTTTCAGATTGAATGGCAGAGATTATCGGGAAATCCTAAACAAGACTTTCTCCAAGCAACCTCCTTATATAAAAGCCGCCGGGTTCAAAATTTTTTATAACCAACCGTACGATGACAAGAACAGTGGGCTATGGCAGGAATTAATCGAGATGCAGCAGCTTCACGTCATCCATCTTAGGCGAAGAAATATCTTACGGACGCTGCTCTCGAGGAAAATTAGCCGGAAAACTGAAAAGTGGGAAGCAACTAACGCAGGTCAATTATTAGACCTCCAAAGCCGAAAAGTCGAATTTACTAGGGATGAATTAGTGGATGGATTCGAAAAAATAAGGGGGTTAGAAGAGGAATTTGATGATAAGTTTCGGTTGCATCCTGGGCTGACTGTTTATTATGAGGAACTGGTAAGGCAGCCCGATGCTGAGTTTGAAAAAATTACGGATTTCTTGGGCCTTCCTTTCTACAAGCCTACCACTCGATACCTTAAAATGAACCCGGAAAAACTCTCAACCCTGATTGCCAATTACGACGACCTCAAAAGAGAATTTTTAGGTACGGAATGGGCCTCATTTTTTGAAGAAGATGAGCTTGTCCCCGCTGAACTGTGATTTTTATCCCTCTAGCAGCAGCGTCTCAGGGTCTTCAATCAGCTCTTTGACCCGCACTAAAAATTGCACGGCTTCCCGGCCATCCACAATGCGGTGGTCATAGCTGAGGGCGACGTACATCATGGGGCGGATAACCACTTCGTCGTTAAGCGCAATTGGGCGCTTTTCTATTTTGTGCAGGCCCAAAATACCGACCTGCGGCGGATTGAGAATCGGTGTGCTGAGCAGGGAGCCAAAGATACCGCCGTTGGTGATGGAAAATGTCCCTCCCCGCAGTTCTTCCAGCGAGAGCGTGCCCGCTTGCGATTTTTTGACATAATCGCTGATGGTCTGTTCGATTTCGGCAAAAGTCAGCCGGTCGGCGGCGCGGATAACCGGCACAACCAGGCCCTCCTCCGCGCCAATCGCCATGCCGATGTCGTAATAATGCTTGAGGACCACTTCTTCGCTGTCAATCTCGGCATTGAGCTGTGGAAACTGTTTCAACGCGCCCACTGCCGCCTTGACAAAGAAGGACATAAAACCCAGCTTGATGCCGTGGCGCTGCTGAAAACTCTCCTGGCGGCGCTGGCGCAGCTCCATCACTCGGCTCATATCAATTTCGTTGAAAGTGGTCAGCATGGCGGCGGTGTGCTGGGCTTCAACCAACCGCTGGGCAATGGTCCGCCGCCGGCGCGTCATGCGCACCCGCGTCTCCCGCCCCGCCTGGTCGTGGGCGGAGGCCGGCCAGCCGGCCTCGACCTTGGCTGTTGCTTTTACCGCCGGGGTAGTTTCTACTTTGCCTTTTTGTTCATCCAGGTAGCGCTCCACATCCTTTTTCATCACCCGTTCGTCGTGCGGAACGCTGGCCAGGTCCAGGCCGCGTTCCTGGGCCAGGCGTTTGGCCATCGGCGTGGCTCGCTCTTCGGCTTTGGCCGGGGCCGGCTTCTCCGTTTCTGCCACTGTTTCCGCTGGCTGGGCTGCCGCTTGTCCGCCTGCCCCGTCAGCCGCTTCGTCAATCAGCCCCAGCACCTCCCCCACCTTTACATCCTCGCCCTCACGATGCTTGATACTGCGCAAAACCCCGGCCTGCTCGGCCGCCACTTCCAAATTGACTTTATCAGTCTCCAGTTCGACCAGCGCCTCACCGGTCTGGACCGGGTCGCCTTCCTGTTTTAGCCAGCGGGAAACCGTTGCTTCAATGATCGACTCGCCCAAATCAGGGACCACAATTTCACTCGACATCTTGCTATACCCTCTCCCACAAAATGGTATCCTCGGCCACACTCTTGTCTGCCAGGTTATACCCCTGCTCGATGAGCAGCTTTTGATTCACGGTATGCCAGACCGACCAGCCCTCGGCAGGGCTGGAGCTGGGCAGCCGGCCCAAATAGTAAAGCGGCCAGCGCCCGTCAATCAACCGGGTTAAGCGCGGCTGCACAAATGACCAGGTCCCCATATTCTGGGGTTCCTCCTGCATCCAGACGACCTCTTGCAGCCTGGGGTATGACTCCAGCGCCTGCTGCAATTCGGCGGCAGGGAAAGGATAGAGTTGTTCGATACGGACCAGGGCAATGGCCGGGTTGGCCTGCCGGCGTTCGTCGGTCAGCAGGTCAACGGTGATTTTGCCGCTGCACAGAATCAGCCGCTCAACTTGCTCGGCCTGCTGCCGGGCCAGCGTGTCGCCGATGACCGGCTGCCAGCCGCCCTCGGCCAGCTCGCGCGGCGAAGAGGCCACCTGGGGATGGCGCAGCAGGCTCTTGGGGGTCATAATCACCAGCGGCAGCGGGTCGTTTTGAAGCAGCGCCGCCTGCCGCCGTAATAAGTGAAAATATTGGGCGGCAGTGGTGCAGTTGGCAATGCGCATGTTGGTTTCGGCGGCCATCTGCAAAAAGCGTTCCAGCCGGCCGGTCGAGTGATCCGGCCCCTGGCCTTCGTAGCCGTGCGGCAGTAACAGCACCAGCGAGGGCGTTTGACCCCACTTGGCCCGGGCCGAGGTGATAAATTCGTCCACAATCGTCTGGCCGCCGTTGATAAAATCGCCGTACTGGGCTTCCCAGATGACCAGCCGGTTCGGGGTTTGCACATTATAGCCATACTCAAAGCCCAGCGCCGCTGCTTCCGAGAGGGGGCTGTTGTGGATTTCAAAAGCGGCCTGGGCCTGGGGGAGCGCCTGCAAGGGAATAAAGGGCTGGCCGGTTTCGGCATCAAAGAGAACGGCGTGACGCTGGCTAAAGGTGCCGCGTTCCACGTCCTGGCCGGTCATACGAATGGCCGTGCCATCGGTCAATATGGAAGCCAGGGCTAGGATCTCGGCGGTCGCCCAATCAATGCTGGCCTCGTCGGTCTTGGCAAACCCCTGGCGGCGGCGCTCGATGGTACGCTTCAGCTTCGGATGGAGCTGAAAGCCATCAGGAAATTGAAGGAGCGCGTCATTCAGCTCGCGCAGGCGCTTCAGCGGAACTTTGGTTTTTACCCGGCGGGCCGCGCCGGGCGGGGGCAGCTTGGGCGGAACTTCGGCCAAATCTTCAGCCGGTTCCAGCGAGTCCATGATCCTCTGTAACTCGGCCATGCGCTGCTTCACCAGAGCTTCCGCCTGCTCCGCTTTAATAATCCCACGCTTGACCAGCGTTTCCGCATAACACGCCCGGACGGTGGGGTGGCTCTCAATTTTCTGATACATCTGCGGCTGGGTAAAGCCGGGTTCGTCGCCCTCGTTGTGGCCGTAGCGGCGGTAACCAATCAGGTCAATCAGAAAATCTTTTTCAAACTTGTGACGGTAGGCCGAAGCGAGGCGAGCCGCTTCCATACACGCTTCCGTATCGTCGGCATTGACGTGGACCACCGGCATCTTGAAGCCTTTGGCCAGGTCGCTGGCGTAAAGGGTGCTGCGGCTTTCCTCAGGAAAGGTGGTGAAGCCCAATTGGTTGTTGGCGATGATATGAATCGTGCCGCCGGTGCGGTAGCCCGGCAGCCGTGAGAGGTTGAGGGTTTCGGCCACAATTCCCTGGCCGGGAAAAGCGGCATCGCCATGAATTAAAATAGGCAAGACGGTCCGGTGATTGAAATGGGGCGCTCCCGGCCGGTCCACCCTGGTGCCCACGGCACGGGCCATGCCCTCGACCACCGGGTTGACCGCTTCCAGGTGGCTGGGGTTGGGGGCGATGGTCACCACCAGGTCAACTTCTTGGCCGTCCCGCACCGCCCGGCGCGCGCCCAGGTGGTACTTAACGTCGCCGGTCCAGCCCAGGTCGCCGCTAATCATAAACTGGTGGCCCTGGACCGGGTCCTTAAATTCGGCCAAAATTTGAGCGTAAGGCTTGTTGAGATTGTGAGCCAGCACGTTGAGCCGGCCCCGGTGGGCCATGCCGACGAGAATCGTGTAAATGCCGTTCTCAGCCGCATCGCCGATAATCTCATCCAGAATGGGGATAAGCATATCCAGCCCTTCGACGGAGAAGCGGGTTTTGCCGGGAAAAGTTCGCTGCAAGAACTGCTCGAAAACTTCGACCTGGGTCAGCCGTTCCAGCAGGGCCAGGCTATCAATCGGGTCTTTGGGGGGGCAAAATGTGCCCGCTTCGGCCACCTGGCGCAGCCATTCCCGTTCTTCGGGCAGGCGCAGATGGTCATAATCATAGCCGATGGTGTGGGAGTAAATCCGGCGCAGCGCCTCAATGGCTTCCAGGGCATTGCTCGCCTCGGCTGCCACCGGCCCGCCGACAAGACTGGCCGGGAGCTGGCGCAGATTCTCCTCGGTCAAGCCATACGTGGCCGGATCGAGCGAAGGATCGCCGGGCGGCGGGCTGCCCAGCGGGTCAAGCTGCGCGGCCAGGTGTCCGTACTCGCGGATGGCCTGAGCCAGATTGACCACCCCGCTCAATTGGTCAAGCTGGGTTGTTGAAGGGGGGGCGAGCCGGTCAACCCCATTGCCGGGCGGCTTCCAGTGTTGAAAGTAAGCGCGGGTGGCGGCGTCAACAGCACTGGGATTCTGTTGGTACCGCTCGTAAAGTTCTAAAATATAGCCTAAATTAGGCCCGTGAAAATCCCCCCATGTACTCATCCAGCAACGCGTCCTCCCCAATTTTCCGTTTGTTGGACCCCAAAACTTCTTATCGGGAAGGTAGTATACAAGGCGCGTCTTGACCTGTCAACAGGCCCAAAAAGTAGGGTGCGTTCATCTCGTCCTGAGTAGGCCGAAGGCCGTATCGAAGGACGAGACCCAAAATCGAACGCACCCAAAAAGTAGCTGGCGGAGGAACTTTTTAAACGATCACGACATGCCCGCAAAACTCGCAGCGGTCGCTGCCTAATTCAAGGGAGCCGCCGCAGTGAGGACAGCTAAAGGTTTCAACCTTGATCGGGTCGCCCAGCTTGATCAAGGCGGCGTTGACGTCGGCCAGTTGCGCCCGCAGCTCTTTCAGCCGGGCCAGGTAAGCGTCGCCGGAGACTTCGCTGCGACCCTGCATCTTCTTCAAATCCTGGATGCTCTCGTGCAGCATGCGCCGCCGCGCCCGCTGCGCTTCGACCGTCATCTGCTCGGCGCTCACCTGGACCGTCGGCGCAGGTTTCAGCGAGGCCAAAAAGTAGGCAACCCCGGCAATGACCAGACAGGCCAGCAGCCCACCCAGCAGCGGGCTGTACCAGAAAGGTGCGGTGGTTTTGACCAGCCGGTAAGCTTTGACTTCGTTGCTGCCGGCCACCAGGAACTCCGACGTGCCGGCCAGCTTGCCCGAATCCAGGCGTGTGACCGGTCCCTGCACCGTAAAATCGGCCAGGCGGCTGCCGCTGGCGCTGAAGATGTTAACCGCGCCGCTCTCATCGCCGATAATAACCTCATCCCGCCCGGAGCCGGCGCTGTCCACCCCCACGATTTCGGCCACTTTATCCCCCACCCTGGCTGACCAGACCTGCTGCCCGCTCTGGTCAAACGCCCAAACGCCGCCGTCTTTGCCGCCGACAATCACCTCGGTGGTGGCCGGATCGCCGTCAACCTCGGCCGGCCGGACTTCGTTGATCGCCTGGCCCAGGCTGGCGTTCCAGACCGGCTGCCCGCTGGCTCCCTCATACACCGTTAGCTCCCCATTCTGGCTGCCGACAAAAACCCGGCCGTTCTGCGGCCCACCCAGCGGAAATGAACGCAAGCGGCGCAGGCCGCCCGCCGCCGAGGTTTGCCACATGAGCGTGCCCCGCCGGTTAAGGACAACCACCGGCCCACTCTCGATACCGGCGGCAATAGCCCGGCCTTCGCTCAGAGCGACATCATCCAGGCCGCGCAGGGCGGAGGCGTCGGGCAGGGTATACTGCCAGAGTGTCTCTCCCTGGGCGGAGAGCGCCGTTAGCTGGCCGTTGTTATCGCCCACAACGACTTCGCTGGGCGGGTCGTTATCGAAATCAATGGCCGTAATCCGGCTGGGCTGGCCCAACTCGGCCAGGTCCACCTGCCAGAGTTGCTGGTCCTGCCCGGTAAAAGCGACGACCTGGGTCTGCGTTCCCCCCCAATAGGCGGCGATGATGTCAGGCACGCTGTCGTTATTGACATCGCCCATTGTCGTGGCCAGGGGGCTGGGGAAAGATTTATCCAGGACAACCTGGCCCTGCTCGTCCAGCAGTTTTATCCCGGCTGTATCTTGCACAAAGATGTCGCGCTGTTTGTCGCCGGTCAGGTCGGTGATGTTCATGCTCGAAGCGCTCTGGGCCGGGGTGCTCCAGATGACCTCGGCTTCGACCTTTTCCCGGTTGGCCATTCCGGCAAAGGTAATCACGGCGGCGACGCCCATCACCAAGACCATCAAGACGACGGCCAGAATAATCGTTACCAGAGTTCGGTTGGATTGCATAATGTCTCCTAAGCTGTAAGAGGTTGGATGTGGTCATAGCCAAAGCGCAGGGCATTCAAAATGTCCCAGGCATCAAACTGCCCGCTGGCCGCAGCCGCACTGAAGGCGACCCGGCCTTCGCCGGCTTCGGCCTGCTGGATGACAAAACGGCTGTTGGGAATGGTTGTCACCTGCCGGTCAAAAGGCTGAACCGTGTAGTGGCTGGTGTCCACGCTGACCGAAAATTCCAGGTGGGCCTCGCTCTGGCTGGAGCCGGAACGGTATTTGCGTTTGCCGCTGCGGCCTCGCTTCCAGAACCCTTGCCGTGCCTTAACCCGTTCCATCACCGAGACCCGCAGCACATTGCCGTCATACAGGCTGGTTTTCAGCCGCAGCCATTCGTCGCGGTAGTAATGGACCGGCTGGCCGGAGGCGCTGGTCTTCTCGCGCATTTTTTTGCTTTCCTGCTGCGCGCCGGTCAGGTCCAGCCAGCCCATCATGGTCCGCTTGGGTGAGACGTCATCGCGGAGCGTGTCAAAAATGGTGCGGGCCAGTTCATACTTGGGGCCGAAAGGCGTCACTTTGCCCTGGCGCCTGAGCATAATCAAGCCGAAAATTGCCCCGGTCCAGAGGGTCAGCGCCACCAGGCTGAACGTGCAGAAGTTGTACCCCAGGGCCACGTCGGCGAGGACAAAGGGCAGCCCCAGCGGAAAGAGCAGCCAGAGCAGCAGCAGGTATTTGCGGCGGCGAGCGAGATGTTCCTTAACTTTTTGCTGGGTCTCATCCATGACCCGCACAATTTCGGCCGGCGACTGGTTGAAATCCATAAACAAGGCCCGGACGCCGCTCTTGGCGTCTGGTTGGGGACGTTGAGCCGGCGGCGCAGCGACCGCAGTCGGTGCGGAAGCCAGGGTGGCCTCAGGATCGGCAGCCAGCGGGCGTTTGCAGGTCGGACAGACGAGTGTCCCAGGTTTAAGCGGCGTGTGGCAAAATTGACATTCCATGGGGTAGTTGGCGAAAACCCTCCTGTTCGGTTAGAATAGACGGCGATGAACACCCGGATTCTCTATACCGCCTTCGATGTCGTTCCCAGTCCTAAAGGAGCCAGTACTCACATTACCTACTTTGTGCGCGGCCTGGTCGAGGCCGGCTACCAGGTGACGATGATTACCGCCGGCGAGCCGGCGCTGCCGGAACGGGAACCTTATTTTGGAGCGACCCTGCTCCGCGTCCCGCCGGGCGACGATCCCAATTTTCTCAAACGTGCCCTCGATTTTGGGCAGTATGTGCTGGCCCACGTGGCCGCAGCCGAGCCTTACGCGCTGGCTCACTTCCGTTCGGTCTGGAGTGGTTTTCCCCTGGCCGAAGCCAAAAATCGCTTTGGCTACAAGCTGCTGTACGAGGTCAACGGGCTGCCCAGCATCGAGATGAAATACCACTATCCGGCTTTGGCCGGCAGCCCGGCCCTCTTGAAAATCAAGGAGCAAGAGTTAGCCGCGCTGCACCTGGCCGATGCCGTGATTTGTCCTTCGCGGGTGACCCGTGATTACCTGGCCAGCCTGAGTGTGCCCCGCCAGAAAATCACCGTGATTCCTAACGGAATTGACCCCAACCTGTTCCAGCCGGAGCCCCGACCCCTGGCCGACCCATCCGGCCCGGCCACTCTCCTTTACCTGGGTACGCTGGCCGACTGGCAGGGCCTGGAAACACTGATCGCCGCCATGCCGCACGTTTTGGCCGAACGGCCAGCCCGGCTGCGGATTGTCGGGCGAGGCCGGGGGCGGCATCGTAAAACATTGGCCAAGGTCATCCGCAAAGCGGGCCTTGAAGAACATATCAGCCTTGAGCCGGCCATCCCCCATCACGATGTCCCCGGTCTCATTGCCCAGGCCAGCGTGTGTCTGGCCCCCTTGAGCTATAACGACCGGAATGTGACCCAGGGCTGCTGCCCGCTAAAGCTGTTGGAGTATATGGCCGGCGGCGCACCGATTGTTGCCGCCGACCTGCCCGTCGTGCGCGAACTGGCCCGTCCCGACACCGAAGCGCTGCTCTTTACGCCCGGCGACCCGTTGGACTTAGCCCGCTCGATTCTGGCGCTGCTGGCCGACCCCGCCCTGGCGGCGCGGCTGGGTGATAACGCCGCCGGCCGCGCTCACCAGAAATTCACCTGGAAAGCGGCCCAGAAGCGGTTACTCACAGTGTATCAAGCCTTGCTGTCCTCGTCAAGCGAGCGTATAGTTCCAGATTAGCCGCCAGCTCTCGTGCCGGGGTAAACTGCCGGCTGACGGTTTCCCGCGCTGCCCGGCCTAAGGCGGCCCGCTTTTCGGGCTGGCGGAGGAGGGTCAGGATAGCCTCGGCCAGGGCGTCAACCTCGCCGGGGGGAACCAACAGGCTGTTCTTATCGTGTTGGGCTGCGTCGGGAATGCCGCCAACCTCGCTGGCAACAATAGCCCGGCCGCAGGCCATACCCTCCAGCAGCGCGTTGGGCAGGCCATCCCGCAGCGAGGGCAGCACCAGCAGGTCGAGCAGGTTGTACAGGCTCGGTAAATCGGCGTGAGCGGTGTGAGGAAGGATGGAAATCGGCACGCCGGACGATTGGCTCTGAAAGACGCGCAGCATGTCAACCGCTTCGGGACGCGCGCCGCCGATGAGAACCAGACGGGGGGCCGGGGTAAACTCAGCCGCTGCCCGGGCGAAAGCCGGGAGCAGGACCGCCAGGCCCTTTTTGAGCCGGGCTTCGCCCACAAAGCCGACGAGCGGCCCCTCACCCAGGCCCAGCCGGGCGGCCAGGCTGTCATCACGCGGCGCGGGAGTGAACAGAGAGACATCCACCCCGTTCGGAACGACCTGCACCTCTCGGCCGGGAGCCAGAGCCTGGGCCTTGTGGGCCAGGTCGGTGGAGACGGCGGTGACAGCCGTAGCGTGGGCCAGCGCCCATAAAATAGAGCCGGCCTGAGCCGGGTCAAATACGGTCCGCTCCAGGTCGTTGCCCCGGGCGCTGGCGATAGCCGGCAGATCAAGATAGCGCCCGGCGTAAACCGTTACAAACCCGGCTCCGACCAGGTAGTAGCCGTGCAGCAGGTCGAAGTGGATTTGAGCATGCAGGGCGGTAACCAGTTGAAACCACTCGCTGCGGGTGTCATCGGCGCGCCGGTAGGGACCGAAGCGGTGTATCTGCATTCCGTTCTCGACCGTGTCTGTAATCTGCCCCGGCAGCAGCGCCTGGTCCGGCGCACAGACGTGGACCGTATGACTGCTGGCGGCCAGGCCGCTCGCCAGCCGCTGCGCCGAAATAGCCAGGCCGCCGGGAGTGGGGGGAAAGGTATCGGTGAGCAGACAGATGTTCATGATAGGAGACAACTTTGAACAAGCAGTGTGAAATGATCGTTGGATTCTTGACGCCGCATCGCTGCCCCAATGTCGGCATGACGACCTGCGCCAAGTGCGGCCGCCTGTTTTGTGATGAGCATGTCGGCCTTACCCCCGGCGGGTTGATTTGCCTGGCCTGCCAGCGCGGCCTGGCGCAGCCGGTGGCCGTGCCGGAAGTCGCCCGGACCTTTGATGCGTCGGACATGGTCTATTTCTCGTCCGTCGGCTCGTTTGATGACGAGGACGATACGTTTGCCGACTTGAGTTAGAGCCACTGGAAAGTAGGACAACCTAACAGGTTGTCCGAAACAGGACAAGCTAACAGCTTGTCCTACAAGGTTTTTCTCAGAGCAGCGCCGCCAACTGCCGGTTCTCGTCCAGAAAATCGTCGCAGCGGCGGCAGGTTGTGAACAAGGGCAGTTCGGCCTGAGTTCGCAAGGCGGCGTAAGGCGCGCCGGCCCAAATTTCGCTGAAAGACTGCTGGCGCAGGTCGCCCAGAATTGGGCCTTCCCGCAGCATGCAGCAAACGCTGACCCGGCCCAGATGGTCAATCAAAGCGTGCGTCCAGGGAGCAAAGCAGGGATGCTGTTCGTAATAGCCTCGCGCATACAAGCCCAGCTTGCTCCGCTCCACCGCCGGGTGAGTCACGCCGAAAGGGTAAGCCTGGCTGGGCCACTGGATCAGGCCCAGCGCCAGGGCGCGCTCGGCAATGACCGGGGCAATCCGTCCATTGTAGTCTATAATCTGGCGCTTGTTGAGCCGCTGCAAGTCGCCGGTGTGCTCGTCCAGGGGGATTAAATTGATGGCATCCGCCCCCAGGTCGGCGGCCATCTGCGGCAAATCAACCAGGCTGGCATAATTTAACCGGCCGACAACGGTGTTGAGCCGGACCCTACCCTTTTTTAGCTCGCGCCGCAAGCGCCGGCAGCCCTTGGTGGCCTGCTTCCACGAGCCTTTCAGGCCGCGCATCCGGTCATGCTGGTGGGGATTGGGGCTGTCAATGGAGACATTCACCGCCCGCAGCCCGGCTTCGGCCAGGGCAGCGGCCCGGTCTCGGGTAATCAAGGTGGCGTTGGTGGTCATGGTGACGCGCAGACCACGGGCGCTCATATGGGCAATCAGCTCTGGCAGTTCGCGATAGAGGGTCGGTTCGCCGCCGCTGAGGTGAATTTTGCGACAGCCGGCCTCGGCCAGCTCGTCCACAATCGTTTTCAGCCGGGCCAGCCCCAGCGGCGACTCCCGCTCCTCGCGCCAGTGATTGCACATCCCGCAGCGCAAGTTACAGGTCCAGACGATTTTCATTTTAACATAGACCGGCCGGTAAGGCTGCCCGTTGGTCACTGCCGCCCGGAATGCCTCGGCATCGGCGGCTATCTCGTCAATGGCGTACATCTATTGTGTCCCCCTTTTTAGCATGTCATTTCGAGCGATAGCGAGAAATCCCGACAGAGTCTGCGGGGATTTCTCCCTGCGCTCGAAATGACAGGAGTTGAAGGCTCATAAAACGGATATCGCCAGGGCCAAGTCGCGCCGCAACTCCGGACGATTAAAGCGCGCCCAGGTTTGCGGGAAAGTCTCCAGCAGATGTTGGCGCTCCTCCAGCTTAGCTTGCAGATAAGCGGCGATGGAGGCAGGGCTGAACTGCTCGACCTGCGGCTGGTCTGGCCGGCTTTTAACCCAATCCGCTAAAAGCTCGCTTAGCATTTCAGCCGCTACTTTGGCATCGTTTAGCTCACCCAGGTGGTCCTGGAGGACTTTGACTTCCCCAATAACCCGCTGGCCTTCCTCACCCAAGATTTCGGCAAAATACTCCAGGGCATAACGGAACTGCTTGAAAGTGATCCTGAGCTGGTGCAGTGTTTCAAGATTGGCCTCGCCGAGCACTCTGTCGTAGGCTTGAACAGCTTCAAACCGTTTGTAGATCAAACATTGAACGAGGTGGCGCAACTGGTAGGGGACAGGTTTATCGGTGGGAATGGCTTTGGCTCCCAGGCCGGGGGTGGTCACAAATTTCAGAAAATCTTGTTGGAATCGCTGATATTTTTTGCTGTCCAGGTAGACCAGCAGCTCCTGGCGGGCCTGCTTTCGTTGTGTGAGCCACATCTCTCGCAAGGGCTGCAAGCCGGATGAGTCGCTCTCGGGCAGGGAGGACTGATAGCGCTCCAGCTTTTCCAGGAGGACATCCAAATCGCGAACCCGGCCCAGGTTGCGGCCAGTGGCCCTTAAGCCATCGAGTAACGGCTGGATCGCCTTTTTGCGCAGCCCGGTCTCAAAAACCCGGAAGGCTGCCCGCATGCGCCGGGTAGCGACCCGCATATCATGCACCGCTTCAATATCCTGGCCTAAACGTGTCCCTGGCTCATGGGCCAGCATCTGGGCAAAGTAAAATCCCAGGACCTTGCGGCCCGCTTCGGCCAGGGAGTCGAACGGCTCCAGGCCAATCCGGTCGCGGAGCGGATATTCGATGGCCGTTGTGCCCTGGGGCCATTCGGCGGGAAGGCGCGATTCTTTTTTGGCTTTCTTCTTCTTGGGGGAGGTCGCGACCATCTGAGCCGGTTCCTCCGGCTCTGCAGAGGCTTGTTCTCCATCAAGCACAGCAGCCGGAAATATATTCAGCCGTTTTTGGGCAAACTTCTTTTGCCAGCGCCGGATTGTGCTGGGGGTCAAACCCACTTCTCTAGCAATGTTGGCGACCGAACTGTCACTGGCCAGCATGAGCACGATCATAGCCCGCTTGCTTAGCCGGTTACTGGGACCGGCGGCGATTCTTTCCAAAAAGGTCTTTTCCGGCTCGGTCAATTTGTCGCTTATGGGCTGATCGCTCTGTGCGTCTCCTGGTGCGGGGGCGAAGACTTCGGCCCAAGCCCGCTCGAATTTGCTCCAGGGTTCGGCCTGGAGCGGCCAGCGGGCTTGCAGCGCTTCAACCAGCAACCCCAAATCCGTCTCGTCCCCAGACTCGATCAACTCGGCTTCAAGTTCCCGATAATTGACCCGACCCGCATCGTTGAGCGAAACTTCGTCCAGGCTCAGTTCGATGATAGGTTGGTCGTGCTTCAAAACATGAAACTGATGCCGGGTTTGATAAAGGGTGAACAAAATTTGCAGAGGAGCAGAGCCGGCGATCTGCCCGATCAATTCTTTGGCCGGGCTGTCGGGCCAGCTTTGCCACTGCTCCGCTTGCGCCTGGGCCGGTTCCACTTCTATTTCCAATTCTCGCCGGTGGTGCAGCTTGCCCTGGGCGGGGGTTAGAGACTTCAGCGTGAGGAGTTGTTTATCAGCGATACTTCTCAGGCGGCAGGCCCAACCAGCCTGATACAGGCGTTTGTCCGCTGTATCCAGGTAGCGATCAACCGCTGCTTTGACGCCAATGGATCTTAATTTAAAGTCACCCAGGCGGGTCAATTTTTGTAACGCGGCAAAGGTAGAAGAGTCAGGAATAACGAACTTTGCTTCTGTTTCTATCTTCTCCATAGCTTCGCCCCTCTAAAGGTGACTGGCACTTGGTTAGCCCTAAGCTTGCTGTTCTCAAGGAGAAAAGTGCCAGTCACCGGAGTACCAAAAAATTAGTGACCGGCATATTTTAGGCTAAAACTCCCTGGAATCAAGAATCCTGGAGCTCACTTGTTAAGAATTCTTGTCATGTTTTTAAGCGGATGTAAGGCAAGTTGTCAATTTGCCCTACAGAGCACCTAAAATCCGGGACAGACACCCGTCAGGTTGCCACAATTACAGTTTACGGTAAAATCTAGGGAGGGGGTAAAATTGATGCTGCGTTTCTTCCTCGCCAATCTGCGGAGCCGGATTGTCCTGTTGGTGCTGCTCGCTCTTCTTCCCGCTCTGGGCTTGATCCTCTACGCCAACCTGAGCACCCGCCGCGCAAACATAACCCAGGTCCATCAGGAAACTTTGAGAGTGGCCCAGATTGCCTCCCGGCAGCAGCAACTGCTTATTGAAGATACTGGCCAACTCCTGGCGGGGCTGGCTCAAATCCCTCAACTACACAACAGCAGTTCGGCTAACTGCGCGGCGTTCCTCGGCAATTTACTGGCAAAGGATTCACGCTACACCAATTTCGGCGTGGCCGACCTGGCCGGAAACCTTATTTGCAGCGCCCGCCCGCTGCCCCAATCCGTTAACCTGGCCGCTCAGTCCTGGTTTCAGCAGGTCCCGCAAAATCGTGAGGCGACCGTTGGTAATTATCAAAAAGACCCCTTAAGCAACAAATTTGTCTTACCCATCGGTTATCCTCTCCTGGACGCAGAGGGGCAGCCCGAGGCCGTTCTGTTGACCTGGCTTGATTTAGCCTGGTTCGATCAGTTAGGGGTTGCAGCAGGGTTGCCGGCCGGGTCAGCGTTGGCGGTGATTGACTGGCAAGGTACTATCCTGGCCCGCTACCCTGATCCGGCCGGTTTCGTCGGTCGAACTAATCCTGACAGCCCCGTGGTGCAGGCTGTCCGTGCTCGCCAAGTGGAAGGTACAGGGGAGACAGTGGGCCTTGATGGTGTGCACCGGTTGTACGCTTTCACCCCACTCTTCAATAATCTGGATCAAAATGAGGTCTACGTGAGTGTCGGCATCCCTACAGATGTGGCCCTGGCCGAAGTTGACCGGTTAAGCCAACTTAATCTTAGCGCCCTGGTCCTCAGCGCGCTGCTGGCCCTGGTCGCCGCCTGGTTAGGGAGTGATCTGTTTATTTTGCGCCGGGTAAAGAAATTGGTTAACGCTACCCGCCAACTGGCTGCCGGGGATTGGAGCATCCGCAGTGGTATCGCCAGTAGTCCGGACGAAGTGGGTGAACTGGGCCGCGCTTTTGACGAGATGACCGGCACCTTGCAAAGCCAGCGGCGGGAACTCCAACAGGCCGAGCAGCGCTATCGCACCCTGTTTGAGGGAGCGCCGTTAATGGATGTCATTGTCCATATCCAGGATGGCCAGCCGATTATCGCTGATTGTAACGAACTATTCGCCCGAACGCTGGGCTACGAGCGCGCCAAGATTTTGGGACAGTCTATTGAAGTATTTTATACTCCCTCATCCCAGGCTAAATCCCAATATGTCCGGAAAACGCTGACGGGCCGGCCTATAACCGACGAACGTGAATTGATTACCCGGGAGGGGCAAGTTATTCAGACGCTTCTGCAATCTTTTCCCGAAACGGATGGGCAGGGCCAGGTCAGCGAGGTCCGGGCTATGTACGTAGATATTACCGAGTGGAAACAGGCAGAAGCAGCGTTACAGGCTTCGCAGGCCCGGCTGGCCGGCATCGTCAATATTTCGGAAGATGCGATTATCGCCATTAATCCTGCTCAAGAAATTAACCTTTTTAGCCAGGGCGCCGAAAAAATATTTGGCTACCTGGCTGAGGAAATGGTCGGCCAACCCCTTGACCTGCTCCTGCCCAAAGAATATGGGCCGGCTCATCGTCAGAAAGTGCAAAACTTTATGGCCTCCGGCGATATTTTACGGCCGATGAACTCGCGGGGCTTGGTTTTTGGGCAACGCAAAAATGGGAAGATTTTCCCGGCGGAAGCTTCTATCTCCCAGTTCGAAGTCGGCGGAGAAAAGATGCTGGTGGTCAGGCTGCGAGACATCACCGAGCGGAAACGAACGGAGGCCGAGTTGCAGCGGTACCAAACCCAGCTCGAAGAGATGGTCGCCACGCGCACCGGCGAATTGCTGGCGGCGGTGGCCCAACTTGAGCAAGAAATTGCCGAACGCAAGCGGGTCGAGGCCGAACTGAATGAGGCCAAAGTGCTGGCCGAAGTGGCTAATCGGGCCAAAAGTGAATTTCTGGCCCACATGAGCCACGAACTGCGCACGCCCCTCAATGGAATAATGGGCTACGCCCAAATCTTGCAGCGCGAGGCGCGGCGGCGGGGCGAGGCTGAAATGAATTGGTTGCTGGAAGGTTTATCCACCGTTCACCGCAGCAGCGAGCACCTGCTGACTCTGATCAACGACATTCTCGATTTGTCCAAAATTGAGGCCGGCCGGATGGATTTACACCCTGTCACCTTCCGGGTGAATGAGTTTTTGCAGATGATTGCCGACATGGCCCGCCTGCAAGCCGAACAAAAAGGGCTGGCCTTCAAATACGATATTCGCTCCACCTTGCCCACCGTCGTGCGCGGCGACCCGCGCCGGCTGCGACAGATCTTACTGAACCTGTTAAGCAATGCCGTCAAATTTACAGAGCAGGGCCAGGTCACTTTTAGCGTCTCGGCCACGGAAGCTGATCTTCGGGAGCAGCCGGAATATTTGTTCCGCTTCGAGGTAGGTGATACCGGCATCGGTATTGCTCCAGGGCAGTGGGAACAGATTTTCCAGCCTTTCCATCAAATTGATG
Organism: Chloroflexota bacterium; assembly: GCA_016860845.1. The sequence goes on along the minus strand of BOKF01000005.1, from coordinate 75,260 downwards.
GCTTACATTCCATTGAAGGCGCGGGGCTGGGTTTGCCCATCAGCCGCAAGCTGGCCGAGTTAATGGGTGGCGAACTGCATGTGGAAAGTCATTCGGGTCAGGGCAGTACCTTTTGGCTGGAGGTCAGACTGCCGGTGGTAACGGATTGGGTGGACGCCCCTGCGGCCAGCCACATTGTAGGGTATGAAGGTTCCCGTTACAAAATCCTGGTCATTGACGATAATCGGGATAACCGCGCGGTTTTGGTCAACTTGCTTACTCCGTTAGGGTTTGAGGTCATGGAGGCGGTAGACGGCCTGGCGGGGCTGCTCAAGGCCAATGAGGCTCGACCTGACTTGATCCTGTTGGATTTGGTGATGCCTGGCTTGAGTGGGTTGGAGGTGGCCCAACACCTTCGCCAATCGCCGGAGTTGAACGAGGTGATCATTATTGCGGTTTCAGCCAGTGCTTTTGGGGTCACCCGGCAGCAAAGCCTGGCGGCCGGCTGCAACGACTTCCTGTCCAAACCGGTCCAGGTCGAAATGGTGCTGGATACGCTGCAACGATATCTGGGCTTGACCTGGATTCTTGACGAGCAACGCAATAGCAGGGATGAAGACGGCAAAGTAAATACCGAAGAAATTTTTCCCTCCCCCACCGGTTCGGACACGCTCCCAGTCGGTCCTCCTCCGGCTGAGGCGGCGCTCCTATTTGAATTGGCCCAGATGGGTGATATTGTCGGCATTCGTTCCCGGCTGGCTCAATTAAAACAGACTGATGAAAACCTATCCCCCTTTGTGGCCGAGATACAGCGGTTAACCAAGTCGTTCGATCTGGAGAAAATCTGTAATTTGGTCAAACCGTACATGGAGGAAGGCTATGGCATCTGAGGAAATCGTAACAGGCACCCTTTTAATCGTGGATGATAACCCGACCAACCTGGAACTCCTGCTTGATACACTCAAGGATAGCGGTTTCAAAGTTCTGGTGGCGAAGGACGGCCCCAGCACCTTCCAGCGGCTTGAGCATGCCCTGCCCGATCTGATCCTGCTCGATGTCTTGATGCCCGGTATGAATGGCTTTGAGGTCTGCCGTAAACTTAAAGAAAGTAAGGTCACGCGTGATATTCCGGTGATTTTTATGACCTCGCTGGACGATACAAACAATAAAATCAAAGGATTCCAGGTTGGAGCGGTTGATTATGTGACCAAGCCTTTTCAGCAAGAGGAGGTTATGGCTCGAATTACCACCCACCTGATCCTGCGCCGTTTACAGCAGCATTTACGGCAAAAAAATGCCGAACTGGCTCGGGCCAATGCCGAACTGGAGGAACGCAACCAGGAGTTGGATACCTTTGCCCAGACCGTGGCCCATGAATTAAAAAATCCGCTGGGTTTGGTCATGGGCTTTGCCGAGATCATTGCCAGGGAAGCGGAGTTGCCGGATGACCTGCGTCGGCTCCTTGAAGTGATCGTCAAGAGCGGGCGCAAGATGCGTAGTATCATCAACGAGCTGCTTTTACTGGCGGGGATGAGAAAAGTGGAGGTCGAACAGATGCCTCTGAATATGGCGGCTATTGTCGGCGAAGCCCAGAGCCAATTATCTCATGTGATTGCTGAACACCAGGCCGAAATCAGCCTTCCCGAGGAATGGCCGGTCGTGTTGGGGCACGCCCCATGGATCGAAGAGGTCTGGGTCAATTACCTGAGCAATGGCATCAAATACGGCGGAAAACCGCCGCGCTTACGCCTGGGGGCTTCCGTAGCGGATGGCATGGTTCGCTTTTGGGTCCGGGATAACGGCCCTGGCCTAGTTCCCGCCGACCAGGCCCGCCTTTTCACCGAATTCACCCAACTCCGCCAGGTGCAAATCACGGGGCACGGTCTCGGCCTGTCTATCGTGCGGCGCATCATCGAGAAGCTGGGGGGAGAGGTTGGCGTCGAGAGTACAGGCATACCCGGGGAAGGCTGCACCTTTTTCTTCACTCTGCCCCAATCCGATAAATCGTCGTAATTATTCATACAACGCGGCCAACAGGCGCTCAAATAAACGGTCTATTTCCTGGCGAGTCTCTTCATCCAGAACATAGCCAACCGGGCCGCGGACGATGGTATTCTTGAAGATGCCCCGTTTGACCAGCAAATATTTCTCAACCGCTAAAAAGGCGTCCAGGCTGGTTTGGACGGCAATGAGCGCGGAGAGGGGCAGCGACAACTGGTAGATGCGCCATTCGTCGCCGGCCTGCAGCGCGCGCCACAAGGCCACAATTCCGTCAATCAGATCGGCCCCCGGAATAGTGCCGGCAATACCCCGGCGGTAGCTGTCAACCAGGGCAATCCCGCCTGTCCCTTCAAAAATGGCCGCCTGGCCACCGGTCGCCTGGCGCAGGGCCGAGAGACGCGGCCCGATGGGTGTCGCTTCGGGTTTGAACATGACCTGCTGGCCGTACTCGTTGAACAGGCTGGCTTGCAAGGCGATGGACATCGGCTTGCCCACATAGCCGCTGGCGTCCTGCACAATCACCGGGATCGTGATTGCTTTGATAATCCGCTCGTAGTAACGTTTCAGTTCATCTTCGGCCACCCCCACCGAGACCGGGGGAATAGCCATCACCGCAGCGGCCCCGACTGCCTCGGCGTGCCGGGCATACATCTCCGCCGTGTGGCTGGACTCGGCCCCCACGCTGATGACCACCACTCCACGCTTACCGCCAAAGCGGCAAGCGGCCTCGACCAACTGCTGACGCTCCTCGCTCGACAGTCTCAGCGTTTCGGAGACCATGCCCATGACGATGCCGTCGCTGCCCTGGTCATACAGCCAGTGGATTTCCCGCTCCAGCGTGGCGAAATCTATCGTCTCATCCTCGTGGAAAGGTGTCTGAAATACGGGCAAAACCCCGCTGATGGGGGAAGCGGCCGATTGGACTGGACTCATGGTTGCTCCTTAAAGTTAAAAATTAGCCGGATCAGGATCATGGCACTGTCTTTACCAGGCTACCGGGTCAATGCCGCTGAACATAACCTCACCCTCAGCCGTGATGATAACTTCAGCGGGGGGTAAGGCCTGTAAATCGCTCAACGAGTAGCGGCTGGTGAGAAAATGGACGGATTTGTTGGCCGAGCCGCGCAGGTCACGGGCCAGGTGCTGGCTGGCCTGGTAGCGACCGGCGATGAGCACATCCAGGCCGGCCAGAAGAGCTTCGGCGTCGGGCATCTGCTGAATTTCGGCCCAGGTGAAACCGCTGAAAAGCAGAGTCGTCAGGCTTGTTTCCTGCCGTACCCGGCGCAGCAGCCGCAATAAGGGTAAGCGTTGTTGCAGCGGTTCCCCGCCGCTGATCGTCAGGCCCTCAATCGTCCCTTGTAAAGCTATCAGACGGGCCAGCAGGTCGTCTATGAGTACAAGCTCGCCGGAGTCAAAGGAATGGGTGTCAGGGTTGAAGCAGCCGGGACAGCCCAGCGAGCAGCCCTGCACCCACAGAACGGCCCGCACCCCTGGCCCGTTCACCCGGCTATGGGAGAGAAACTGGTGAATTCGCAATGCCTGATCAGCCATTCTTTTGCTGCTGCCACTGCTGCACCTGCTCGGCCGCGGCTTCGTCCGCTTCGGGCGTCATCTCGCGCGCCTCAACCCGACCGCCCAGCGCCGCTTCCAGCTCTTTGGTCAAATCCAGGCAGGCCAGCCCCTTCACCCCGCGCACCTGAAGCTGAACCCGGCCATCCTTGCCGATAATGACTTCAATCTCCTGAAGTTCCATAGTGCAAATTCTCCTAAAATATGGTAGACGGCAGCAAGTAGCAGAGTAGCAGGGTAGCAAAAAATTTATACCCTGTTACTTTGCAACCCTGCTACCTTTTCTAAGCCATTCGCCGCAGCACCAGGCGAATCTGGCCGCCCTGCTCAACTTCTTCGGTAATCAGGTTAAACCCCTGGGCTTCTAACTTGGCCCGCGCGGCGTGATAAGCGTAGCGCTGCGTTACCTGTTGCTGAAACTCTTCCCGCTTGGGGCCGCCCAGACCCCACCAATCCGCCACAATTTCATACGACTCGCCGCCTTTGCGGAAGCCAATCTCCCGCCCCAGCAGGCCCCCCGTCCTGACCTTGATCTCCGCCTTAGCCCGCGCAGCGGCAAAGCCGCGCACGTCAACCTCGCCCTCCTCGTAGCTGTACCCCAAATCCTTTAATGCCTGGAGCAGAAATTCTTTATCTACCATCTGAGTTTTGATTCGGCTAAAATGGGACATCTTCCACCTTTCTATCTAAACACTACGTTAGCTTAACCACCGGATAAGCCTGGTACAGCCGCCGCCTGGTTTTCAGGTCTCTGGCCGTCAGGAGTAGCCGTTTGTTGCCATCTACGGCGAACTCCACCTCAAAGCGCGGCTCGCCGCGCTGGGCCGGCGGGTCGGCCACCAGGAAGGTCGGCTGGCCCTCGTTCATCCAGAAGAGACTGCGCCGCTCGGCCTCGTCCGGCGCGACCGGCATGACCCGCGCCGCGCCGGACGGGTCAAAGACCAACTCGACCGGCTGCCCGGCGCTGGCTGGGGGCGGCTGGCCCATCTCAAAAATGGCCAACCCCAAGTGAGTCTGGCCGTCATAGGCTGCTTTGACCGTCAGCCGGGCCACGGCCTCCGGGGTCGGGTAGGGGGTACCGGCCGGCACCAGCAGGCGGTAATCGTAGCCGCCCTGGTCGCGCTGCACGTGGCGAATGGCGTAGTCGTGCTGAATGTGGTCGTAGAAATCCACGCCGGCCACAAAAGCCACCGCGCCACGGGCGATGGCATCGAAGGGATGGTCGAGCATCACCCGCTCCCGGCCAAAGATGCGCCGCAGAGTGCTCTGCACCGAGGGAATCTGGCTGCCGCCGCCGACCATCAACACCGCCTTGATATTCTCCTCCTGGTACCCCCGCTCGCGCGCCCCGTTCAGGGCACGCCGCACCGTCTGGTCAAGCTGGCGGTAGGCGTCGTGCTCGTCCAGGATTTCTTCCAGGCGGCGGCGGGTCAATTGGGCGCTTAAGGTTGTGCCGGTCTCCGGGTTGACTACGCTGATCTCGGCCTCCTCGTAAAAAGAGAGTCGTTCTTTGGCCCGTTCGCACTCCACCAGCAGAGCAGTGCTGATGAGGCGGACCTCCTCGTCGGCGTCGCTGCGCCGGTTTTGGCGCAGGACCTCCTGAAACAGCCACTGGTCCAGGGTCGTACCACCGAGGTCGGCCCCGGCTTTGCCCAGCACCCGGCAGCGCCGCCCGCTCTGCTCCTGCACTTCGGCCTCGATCAGCACCACGGCCACATCCAGCGTGCCGCCGCCAAAATCGAAGATCAGGTACACGTCACCCGGCTGGATGGGCGCGCCATAGCCCAGGGCCGCCGCCGACGGCTCGTCAATCAGCCGGAAACGGGGCATCCCGGCCGCTTTGGCCACCTCGCCCAGCCAGTCCTCATAATGCTCAAACGCCTCAACCGGCGCGGTCAGGGCTACCTCTTCATTGCCCAGGTTGAGTTCGGCGGCGGCAAACAGGTGCACGCTGGATAAAAAGTCGCGGCCGGCGTCAAACGGCGAGAGCTGCTGCCCATCCAGGCGGACCTTGAGCGGGCTGCGGTGGACAATATACCGCTTCATCCAGCGGAAGGTGCGCGGCGACTGGTACAGGTTTTGCTGCAACACCTGGTTGCCAATCCAGCGGCGCTGGTCCTCGGCGTAGTGGATCAGTGACGGTACCACCGAAATCTGGCTGTCACCCTGCGGTGAGACCCGGCCATAATCGGGCACATGCAGCAGTTCACTCCCCTGGCGGCTCTCATCCCAGACAGCGACCACCGTATTTGACGTTCCAAAATCAATCGCCAGACGACCCGGCATCGTTCATCACTCCCGCTAGAAGTTTACCCCAATAAGTTGCCCCGGCAAAGTGGATTACTATCTTTCCTCTTGTTCCCACGCTTTGCGTCAGTTTGGGAACAAGAGGATTTTAATTTCCTATTCTAACTCAATATCAAACTCACCCACCTTGATCTGCGGCGTTTCGTCAAGCTCAATGGCATAACGCAGGCGGTGCTGCAGAACACAGGCCGCAAATTGGAGCGCCCGCTGGGCCGGCGGCGTCAACTCCGGATGGCGGCTCAGGGCGTTGAGGGTCGTCAATTGGGCCGGCGTCGCCTGGCCGAAGGGTTGAGCCAGCAGTCCGGCCAGTTCCAGCACCCGCAAATCCCACAACGATAACGTGGCCTGGGCGCTGCCGACGGCCATAAAAGCCTCATCGGCGGAGATGTGCAGCGACGTCATCGGGTCGCTCGCTGCCTGCACCTGCCCCAGGAGGGCCTGGTCATTCAAGCCTCTAAACTCAATCTGACCCTCAGACCTGGCGCAGATCATCACCCCCTGCTTCGCCAGGACTTCCAGCCCCACGACCCGCCCGGGACCGCGCAGGACGGAGTCGCGCCGCCGTCTAAATGGGCCAGAATGGGTCCGTTTTAAGACCACAATTTCCCCATTAAACTGGCCCACCCACAATGTCTGCCCATCCGGCAAAAAGGCGGTGCAGCGGGCCACGCTGGCTCCCCCTGGCCCCCGCTCCATCAGGCGCAGCTCCGGCAGCTTGACCAAATCCAGGCCCTCGTGCAGCAAAACAGCCTCTTGACCACTAGGGGCGACTCGCAGCGCCCGCGCCCAAAAGGCAAACTGCTGCTGCCTTACCTCTTTACCGGCGGCTACGTCCCATAAGATAACCTGATGATCGCGCCCGGCCGATAACAGGTGCGCTTCATCTACAACGCCCAGGGCCGTGACCGAGTCGGTATGCTGGCCCAAACGAGCCAGGCCGCTCTCATCCCAACAATAGATGGCGCACGCTCCCCCGCCCGTGGTCCGCTCGGCGCAGAAGAGAACATCCTTTGGATTGAAGGCGACGCTGACAATGGAGTGGTCAAACTGGTTCAGAAGATGTTCACGGTCCGCCCGTTGAAAATTCCACAGCACCACCTTGCGCTGCCCCGTGCCGATGGCAATGACCGGGCGGCGCGAAGCAAAAGCAAGGTCGTTAATCCGCCCCGGCACCCTGGCTTCAGCCTGGCGTAGGGCAGGTGGAAAAAGCTGTCCCAACTCAGCCCTGTCCGAGGACAGCTCAGGGCTGGTTAAAGCGGTCAGGCGCTCAAAAAGGACTTGCTCCTCCCGAGTTGGTGGCTGCCACTGCTGCTCGGCCAGGGTCTTGACCAGGCGCTGGCTCCAGCGAAACGGAAGCTCAAAGACCAGAGACCATAATTCAGGCCATTCCCGGTTTGCCGCCAGGGTTTGCGCCAGCAGGTCGAACTCCCCAGCCTGCATCTCGGCCAGGCGAGCACGATAATCGCTGCCGGTGATAATCGGCAAAAATTCGATCCGCCCGGCCCGGCGCATCCGTTCCAGGAGGCGCTGGCGCAGGGCCGGGGCCGCGCTCTGGTAGACCACCCGCAGCAAGCGCCGGTCAAAATCGAGGCTGTCATAGTGCGCCCACTGTTCGGTCAAAAAGAAAAAGAGCGCCCGCTGGCTCTGCTCGCGAGGCACATATCCGGCGGCAAGGGCTGCTTCAACGGCAGCGGGTCGCTCCTGCTCAAGCACCAGGCGGCACAACGCTTCCTGGGTCGCTTCGTGACGCAACTGCTGCAATATCTGCTTGGCCCGGCCGGCCAGCCTGGGATCAGCATCTTCCGCCGCCTGCACCAACGGTTCGACTACCTCGGCCCGTCCCGAGGCCAGCCTGTCGGTCTGCCCACTGTGCAGAGCTGTGAGAACCATCAGGGTTGCAGGCTTTGTGGCGACCCAGCCGCGCTTGACCAGCAACTCCGCCAGCTTCGAATGGCGCGTGGCCGCCCAAATCTGACAGACCCGGTCAATGCTGGCCGGTTGGCTTAATCCATTCAAAACAGTTAGGGCCAGCTCTTGCGCCCGCCGGTCAGAGCTGTGAGTCACAAATGTCCCCAGCAGTCCGGCTGCTTCCGGCGATCGCTCTCGATCCAACCGCTGAATCGCCCAGCGGCGCAGCCAGCCGCCGGCCAGCGGCAGACGATTGCGGAGCAAGAGGTTTAAGCCAGCCAGTCGAGTCGAACTCATAATCAGTAGCCAGATGTCAGATGTCAGTAGTCAGATAGTAAATTATTTCTGACTACTGACATCTGACTACTTCCCTACTCTTTCTACCCTTCTATCTCAATATCAAACTCGCCAATCACAATATGGCGCGGGGCGGCTTCGACCTCAATATCAAAGCGCCGACTCCAGCGCAGCAGAGTGAATAGAAATTCCAGCCAGCCCCGTTCGAGGTCGGGCAGACCTTTTTCAGCCAGGGTGGTCTCAACCCAGGCCAGGTCGGCCAGAGTAGTGTGGGCGAGAGGCTGGTGGCACAGGCGGGCCAGGTCAGACGCCCACAGGCGGACGGTTTGATCGTAGCTGGCGCTGGCTAACCACTGGCCATCGGGGCTAATCGCCAGGCGAGTGACCCAGCCGCCGTGGCCCTCCAGAGTTTGCAGCAGCTTGCCCTCCGGCACGCGCCACAAGCGCACGGTTTGGTCCAGGCTGGCGCTGGCCAGTAGCCAGCCACCCGTATCACCCGGCAGCGGGGCCGGAGTGAGCGCCAGACCAACCACCGCGTCGGTGTGCCCGCTTAGCGTTTTGATGGGTTTGCCATCCGGCAGCCGCCACAGGCGAATGGTTTTATCCAAACTTCCACTGGCTAACAGCAAATTGTCCGGGCTGACCGCCAGCCCGTTGACCGAGGCGGTGTGGCCTGTCAGGGTCTGCTGAAGGACGCCATCCGGCAGCCGCCACAGGCGGATGGTTTGATCGCGCCCCGCACTGGCGAGCAGCCGCCCGTCGGGACTAAAGGCCAGATGAATGACCGGCGCGGTATGCTCGGCTAACGTTTTAAGTGCCTGGCCTTGGGGCAGCTTCCACAGCCGCACCGAGTGGTCGCCAGCGCTGGCCAAGAGCTGCCCGTCGGGGCTGATGGCCAGGGCATTGACCGTCCCGGCCACATTTTGCCAGGTTTGCAGCGCCAGGCCATCGGGCAGCCGCCACAGGCGGAGGCTGTTGTCGTCGCTGCCGCTGACCAGCAGCCGGCCATCGGGGCTGACCGCTACGCCCCAGACCTCGCCGCCGTGGCCCTCCAGGATCTTAAGGCCCTCGCCGCCGGGCAGCCGCCACAGCCGCAGTGTGTGATCCTCGCTGCCGCTGGCCAAGAGCTGGCTGTAGGGACTGAGGGCCAGATCATGCACCGCGCCCCTGTGTCCGGTCAGCACCGCCTGGCAGCGGGTCGAGCGGCCCAAAGTCAGTCCCGCCGGATCGCATTTTTGGGCCAGTTGCTGCAGTTCAGCGAAAGCCTTTTGCTCCTCCACCGAGTGAGCCGGCTGCCAGCCCGCCTCGCCCAACCACCGTAAGAGCTGAGGACTCCAAATCGCCGGCGCGGCTTGAGCCAGCCGCCACATTTCACCCCAGGCTTGCTCCTGGCTGAGCAGGGCCAGCACAACCGTCCACTCACTGCCGGTCATCTCGGCCAGGCGGCGGCGCTGCCGTCCCCCGGCCAGCACTTCAATAAAATCGGCCCGGCCAGCGCGGCGGGTCAACTCGGTAACGCGCCGCTGCAGCCAGGCGTGGCCGGTTTGATAGGCCGTCCGCAACAGGCTGCGATCAAAATCAAGCGCCTCATACTTTTCCCACTGCTCGCTCAGCAGGTAAAAAAGGGCGCGCTGCTGCGGGTCAAGCGGAGTATAAGGCACGGTCAAGGCCAGCTCACGGACAAGCGGCTGGTCGGTTTCCATTACATGGCGGTAGAACTCGGCCTGAGCCGCCGGGTTTTGGAGGTGTTGAAAAGCCAGGCGAGCATTGCCGGCCACAGTCGGGTCGGGATCGGCGCAGGCGCGCAGCAGCGGCTCGATGATCTCCGCGCCCGCCGGCTCAAACACTTCCAGCCGGCCCACCTTCAAGGCGGTCAGCCAGCGCAGGCGCTCCGGGGTGGACGCCACCCAGCCGGTCCCTTCCAGCCAGGTTCCCAAACTCGCGTGGCGGGTGCTGGCCCACACGGCGCAGACCGCATCCCGGCCCGATTGGTCGCTCAATTCGGCCAGGCCGGCCAGGACACCTTTTTGCACCGTCTCGTCGTCGAGCCGGGTCACGGCCTCGGCCAGCGCCCGGACCATGTCAGGGGCTTGGGAGCGGGTCAGTTCGCGGGTGAGGCTGGCAATGGCTTGGTGTGTTCGGTTATCCATGGGGCTGATTGTACCTTGGGCAAAGTGAAAGGTCAATCAGCTCTAGCTGGGGGCAAGCTGCAGCGGCACAAAACGCTGCTCGGCCTCGCGGACCTCCTGGAAGGAGGCCGACTGGGCGCGGCCCTCGCGCAGCCAATCGCGCAGCGCTTCAATGGTTTCGCGCTGCGAGACGGACAGGGGTACCTGGCGCTGCAAGGCGGTCGAGATGTCCTCGGTGGTGAACTCCCGCCCGGCGTTGAAGCCGAGATACATGGCGTCAATGATGGCCTGCTCCAACTCGGCCCCAACGTAGCCCTCGGATTCGCGGGCCAGCCGGGCCGGATCAAAATCCTGGGGCAAACGGCCTCGTTTGCGCAGGTGAACGGTCAAGATTTCCTGCCGTTCTTCCAGGGTGGGCAAGTCGAGGAAAAAGATTTCGTCAAAACGGCCCTTGCGCAGCAGTTCGGGCGGCAGGCTGGCGATGTCGTTGGCGGTAGCGACCACAAAGCAGGGCGCGGTCTTCTCCTGCATCCAGGTCAAAATGGTGCCGAAGACACGGGTGCTGGTGCCGCTGTCGAGGCCGCCGTGAGCCAGCCCTTTTTCCATCTCGTCAATCCAGACCACGCAGGGGGCTACGGTTTCGGCCAGTTGCAGTGCGCGCCGCGCCCGCGCCTCCGACTCGCCGACCAGGCTACCAAAGAGCGCGCCGATGTCCAGCCGTAAAAGGGGCAGCCGCCACAACCCGCCGATCATCTTGGCGGTCAGGCTCTTGCCGGTGCCGGGGATGCCGATCAGGGCAATGCCTTTGGGCGCGGGTAGCCCGTAATCGCGCGCTTCCTGGGTAAAAGCCCTCTCGCGCAGGCGCAGCCAATCTTTGAGCACGCCCAGGCCGCCTACGTCGTCGGGGGTTTCGTGGGTAGCGTAGAACTCCAGAGCTTCGCTCTCGCGGATGATCTGTTTTTTCTCTTCGGTCACCAGGTCAATGTCCCGGTCATCCAGTTGCCCATCCCGGACGATGGCCTTGGCAAAGACGCGCTGGGCCTGAGCGGCAGTCAGTCCCAGGGCGGCCTGGACTAACTTTTCCCGGCCCAGGCGGGTCAGGTTGACCTTGACCCCCGGTGTCTGGGTAAGCTGGTTGAGGACCGTTTCCAGCTCCGGCGCGTTGGGCAGCGGAAACTCGACCACGACAATCTCATCTCGCAGTTCCTCCGGAACTTCGTCGCCGGGTGCAGTGATGACCATGGACTTTTTGGTAAATTTAAGCCGCTGGGCAACACTGCGCAGTTTGCGCTTGATTTGCGGGTTGTTCCAAAGTTCGTGAAAATCTTTGAGGACAAAGGTGACATTGTCCTCGGCCTTGTCAATCTGCTCCAGCGCGGTTTTGGGATCGGGGGCAACCGGCACCGGGCCGCTGCCGCTGAGGAGCTGAAAGCCTTCCGCCGCATCCCAGGTCAGGCAGCGCCGCCGGCTCCCGTCGCAGACGGTTTTGAGACTCTGCAGCGCCCGCTCTTCTTCCTGAGTCACCAGCACCAGGAGGGTGAAGCGCGCCCGCAGGTATAGGTCAAGTTCTTGTTCGATACTCATAATTTTCTCTGCAATACATTTTCCGGCTCTACGCAAGCCACTATTGGGTCATTGTAGCACACCTGCACCCACCCTGGCAATACTCTAAAAAAACTGTCCTGGGGCCAGGATAAGTCAGCTATCCGCCCAATACCCGCCGGGCGATGACCATGCGCAGGATTTCGCTGGTCCCTTCGCCGATGGTCAAAAGGCGCTGGTCGCGGTAGAGGCGCTCGACCGGGAACTCGGCGCTGTAGCCGTAGCCGCCGTGAATTTGGATGGCTTTATAGGCGACTCGCTCGGCGGTTTCGCTGGCAAAGAGCTTGGCCATCGCCGCTTCTTTGGCAAAAACCAACCCCTGATCTTTCAGCCAGGCCGCCTGGTAAACCAGCAGGCGGGCAGCTTCAATTTCAGTGCTTATGTCGGCGACCATGTGCTGGATGGCCTGATGCTGGCCAATAGGCTGGCCAAAGCTGTGGCGGTCGCGGGCGTAGCGCACCGCCTCGTCCAGGGCGGCCTGGGCCAGGCCGACGGCCATGGCCCCAATGCCGATGCGGCCGCCATCCAGCGTGATCAAAGTTTGCTGCAAACCTCGCCCGGCTTCGCCCAGCAGATTCTCTTTCGGCACGCGCACTCCGTCAAAGGTGAGCATGTGGGTGGGTGAGCCGCGCAGTCCCATCTTTTTCTCCGGCGGGTGGATGGTCAGCCCGGGCCGGTCGGTCTCGACGAGGATCAGGCTAAAGCCCCGGGTGCCCGCCTGGCGGTCGGTGCGGCAGAGGGTAATAATCAGGGGAGCCAGGCTGGGATTGGTAATCCAGGCTTTGCTGCCGTTGATGCTCCAGGAGTCGCCCTCATCCACGGCTGTTGTTTGCACACCCCCGGCCAGATCGCTGCCTGCGCCCGGTTCTGTCAGGGCCAATGCGCCCAATCCCTCGCCCGACATCAGCGCCGGAAGATAGCGGGCCTTCTGTGCCGCCGTGCCAAAAGCCACCAGTGGGCTGACACACAGGCCGTTGTGGGCGGCGACCGATAGGGCGGTACTGCCGCAAGCCCGGCCCAACTCTTCGACGGCAATCGCCGCGCTGACCGTATCCAGCCCTGGCCCGCCATCCGCTTCCGGCACCTGCAGGGCCAGCAGCCCCAGAGGGGCCATTTTCTTGATGATGTCCAGCGGCAGCTTGCCCACGGCGTCCGTTTGAGCGGCGCGGGGTTTCAGTTCGGCCTGGCAAAAATCACGCACTGCCTCCTGCCACATGCGCTGTTCCGGGTTGAGTTGAAAGTCCATTGGTTCTCCCTGGTAAATAATGTTAGACACAGAGACCCACAAAGGAGCACAGAGAGTCACAGAGTTTTTAAGAACTTCTCGGCGTGCCTCTGTGACTTCTCCGCGTTCTCTGTGTTCCTGATCTTTTTATCTTCGGCGGTATGTCTTGCCTCCCTAAGCTGAATCTATTGCTTTGAATTTTACCACGAGTTGCGCTCAACCCAAACACCTTATTTCTTTATCTCAAAGTTTTTACATCCTCTCGATTGGCGTAGAATAATTCTGTCAACTTTTTTGGCTCAGAGAGGAATATGATGGCTGATAAAGATTTTGCAGACTCCACCCGCCCCGAACAGTTGCGGCGGTCGGTGCTTTTTGTGCCCGGCGACAGCCTGCGCAAGATCAATAAAGCGACGGAATTGGAGGCGGACAGCCTCATTTTGGATCTGGAAGATGGCGTGGCCTTTAACCGCAAAGCCGAAGCTCGCCGTACTGTGGTCGAGGCGCTGGGCACACTTGACTTTGGCCGGCGCGAGCGGCTGGTCCGGCTCAATCCGTTTCCGACCCTCTTCCCGGTTCAGCTCGAGGGATTGGCGGCCGAGGATCTTTCAGTTACGCTGGAGGCGCGTCCCGCCGGCTATGTCATTCCCAAGGTGGAAACCCCGGAACACATTCGGGTAGTGAGCGACTTTTTAGATCGAGCCGAAGCAGAACGAGGCTGGCCGACCAACTCCATGCGGCTGCTGGCGATGATTGAAACAGCCAGAGGCGTGTTGAATATCGGCCAGATTGCCCAGGCCAGCCGGCGGTTGGAGGCCCTGGTGTTGGGGGCAGAGGACCTGGCCAACGACCTGGGGGCCTGGCGGACACGCGCCGGTTGGGAGGTGTTCTACGCTCGCAGCGCCATTGTTACGGCTGCAGCGGCCTTTGGGTTACAGGCCATTGATATGGTTTTTGTTGACCTGGCTGATTTGCCGGGACTGGAGGAAGAGTGTCGCTTTGCCCGGCAGTTGGGCTTTGCCGGCAAAACCGCTATTCACCCGCGCCAGATTGAAGTGATCAACCGCCTCTTTGCCCCTTCGCCTGAAGAAATTGAGCAGGCCCTACGGCTGGTCCAGGCTTTTGCCGCCCATCAGGCCGCTGGGACCGGCGCTTTTCAACTGGACGGCAAAATGGTTGATCTGCCCGTGATGAGGGCGGCTGAAGGAGTGCTGGCCAAAGCAAGAGCGGCGGGGTTATTGAATTAACTTAGGTTCATGACGTTGTTGAGACTACAGAGGATAATCTTTTTGCACATCATCTTCCCTCCCCTGCCGCATCTTCTCTAACCGGCCCACAAACTGCTCCAATTCTGACCGGTTAGCCAGGGCGAAGATGGAACTCACTTCGTCATTGGCAGGCAAGTGGATGGACAAAGTGAGAGTGTTCGGGTCACGCTCACCCAGCGATACCGCTGCGATTTTGTGCAGCGGGATGTACGTCCAGAGGCCGCCGTAGCGCGGGCCATTGCCGGGACCTTTTTCAGGGTCTTCTTTGATAAGGATGAGTTCCCGGTCGGTTAGAATACTCAAATGGGCCGGGGAGATAGTATGATAAAATGTTCTATTGAACAGGGTCAACACTTTGGCCCGAATTTCAGGCTGCAACAGGCTGGCGATAACCTGTTCGCCGGGCAAGATGCTGCGGCGGGCATAATTCATGAGTTTCAGATTGGCCCGACCGAGAAAATTGAATTTGGATCGTTCTACGGCCAGGTCTGTCCCCTGGGAACGGCCCGTCGCCGATCTTATTTTTTCCACTAGAGGCGCGCACAGATGCTCGGTAACTGTGTTGAACTTAAATTCAGAGGTGTTGGGCAGACCCCTGTCGGCCATGCCGCTTAGCTTGACCCACGACTGCAACAGCACTTTGCCGGCTTCGACATAGCTGACATCCTTAACGGCATAACCGGTGCAGGTAAGAAGGCCCGTTACTTCCTCCATTATATGGATCTTACCGTCGAGATAGCAGACCAGCTTCTCGTTTTGTCTCTTAATGAAACCTGCGTACGAAGGCGTAAGTACGGTATAAGGGAACTGGCTGTCGCCAATCAAGGCTTCAAATGAACTCCGGTAAACGTCCGGCACCTCGGCGAAAGACCTAATCACGTTGAGCCATGAGAGCCTTGTTTGCTCCTCTGCCGTCAGCAAAGGTAGACTTTCTTTTATACCCGTGACAAGTCTCCAGACTGGCTCCAGGATTCGTTTGCTATGAACTGACATGTCTAACCCTCTCTGCCTGCTGTAAACCAGCCCCTGGTTGTGGCCACAAAGTAAGTGATGTCCCAAAGCTTCGCTTTAGCCTCCCTAACCATCACTTGCAATTTAACCATTACCCAGCCCTTTATTAAACCCAGGGTGTTACCCCATTCTAAAGTGTACTCTATCCTTAAATAGATAGTCAATGGATTCTTTTTGGGCAACCTTATATATTTATTGCCTGTTGCCTTAATTGGTTATAGCTTGTTTAACTTTTATTTGTTTGGGGTGTAGAAATTTATGATACCAATAAAAAACGCCCGATTGGGTATCGGACGTTCTATTTTCAAAAATATAAGTAATCGGACTCCCTGAGTCGGGTAGCAGCGGGTCAGCGATGGACCGCCGCCCTCTAAGAAGCCCCGCCCTACGTTTTTACATAATCCGGCGATGGGTCGGGCAGCTTATGGATTTCACTCAGTACTCCACCCGATTTACTGGCTTCACTTTTAGTCATCTCTCTTCCATCGTTGGTGGATGATGCCGTCGCCCTCATACACCGTCGAGGCGGCACTTTCAAGGCTGAACTCGAACAAAATATACCGATCAGCCGGTGAGTAGGGGGCCAGTTGCACGGCCAAGGCCCGCAGTTCGGGGTTAGTAACAAGTTGAGCTTGACCGCTGATTCTGAACTCACCACTGGTTCCGCCGGTATCACTAACGGCGCAGTGAAGGGCGTAGCGTCCATCTCGACGCAGATCATGGCCTTTAGGCGAGGTCGGCTCCATAAACACAAACAGATAACCTTGCCCAATAATCGGGGTCATGGGATGGACTCGCGGTGAGCCATCCTGACGCAGGGTAGCCAGATACGCCACCTGACCATGCAGCCGTGAGGCCCCAAAGGCGGCAAGTTCGGGGTTTTTCTCTTCGAGCGCTCTCCAACTCATCAGTATCCTCCTCAGGTGAAAGTGGATTGCTGTTTCCTCTACTATCTGGGCCGGGTTGTGGCGACAAACTGTTCAGAAACGAAGGCTGCATGACCTGCTCAACCGGCGTAGCTCCAGCCCAAATCAACCAGGGTCAGGCTGTCGGCGGCATGGCCCGGCTTGCGTACTCCCCCACCGACCACTTCGCCCACCACAATATCATGGTCCCTGTCCACATCCAACTTGCCGACACCCCGGCACTCCAGGTAAGCCACGGCCCCCATTTATGACCGGCTCTTACGGTTGACCTCCTTTGGTCCTAAACTCCTGGTACAACCACTGTTCGGTTTGCCTGCGAGCCTGTAGATATTGGGACGGGTCTTTAAATCTCTCCCACAGAACCGACCCCTCCATATACAACGCTTCCATAATTTGCACAGCCTCACTATCTGGTAAGACAGACAGACTGAGAAAGGGTTCTATCCCCCTTTTGTAATAATAGGTTAGAAAATCAATCATCGCCGAACCAAGCTCTTTCCAAATTCATAAAGTTGATCTGCCAAATTTTCTATCAATTCTCTTTTTGTTAGACAATTACGCCATTTTTCAGGAATACCTTCCTCCCCATAGAAGGCTCCCGCCAATTGACCATAGACGGCCCCGGTCGTATCCGCATCATCTCCTAGATTTACAGCCATCAAACATCCTTCTTCAAATGAGTTGCTGTGATAAAATGCCCATAAAGCTGCTTCCAATGAGTGGACGACATATCCAGAACCTTGAATAGCCGTTTCATTTTCAGCCGCTTTACGACCCAGCAAACCCATCAGTGGATTAGGACTGAGGAGCGGCATCTTTGTTTTGAATGACCCGCTGGCAACTTTTTCAATTTCTGCGACCAAAGGTTTTTCATGCCAGTAGCCTGAAACAGGGTTAAATTGGGCTGAAAGAAGCTCACTTTTTTCAACCCCGTTAATGGCCCCCATAATCAAACCGGCCAGATACCGGCACGCATCCACTGCCGCTCGCGTAGCGTGTGTTGTCCGTGAGCTATCGGCTGATAAATCAATAGCCCGACGGGGCTGGGCCGCATAAGCTAAGGGCACCGGGGCCAAACGCATAATTGACCCATTTCCGGCTGAACGAGGATCGTTTGACCCGCTGTACGGGTTTCCCGTTTTTTCAAAGTTGTGGAGGGCCATCTTGACGGTATTACCAATATCAAAACATATTCCGGTGCTGCTCATGTATCCGTCTCGATACCAACGCACATAGCGTTTCATCTGGTCGGTTGGGTCAAACCCTTTTTGTTCAATCAAACTTTCGGCCAGACAGAGCGCCATCGAGGTGTCATCCGTCCATTGTCCGGGTTGAAGGTTAAACGGCCCTCCGCCAACCATATCAGCAATAGGGCTGAATGTGCCGGGGTGTTTAAATTCCAGGGTCGTGCCTAAAGCATCTCCACTCGCCAGGCCAAGTAACGCGCCTCGATACCGTTGCTTTTTGTTGATTGGTTCCATTTTTTTCTCTTTGCTCAAGTGACTTTGTGGACTACCAACAACGGGTTGTCCTCAGCTTAAAACTCAAGTATAAACCCCTTCTGCTGGTAGTGTCAATTTAAAAGAGGCCCTGCTTAACCCTCACCCAAAAACTACTGGACATTTCGTTCCGCTGATCGAGCGGTGAGGGCAGCCGTAACAAAAAAACGGTGGAGAAATTTCTCCACCGTTCCCACCAAGCCTTTCTGGCTAGAAATACCATGCCCGGAAGAATTACCCCTCCGGCTTGATCTCGGTCAGCTCGCCAAAGAAATCCACAACAGCCGCGTGCTTCTCGGCGGGCTGGTAGGCCAGCCATTCGTCATAGGTAAAGGATTGGCTGTAGGTCTGGCCTTCTGGGTCCACAAAGAAAACGCTGTAGCTCTCGGAGTGTTCCCCGGCCCGTTCATTTTCGGCCAGGGTGTACTCCGGCCAGTAAACTTCCTGGCTGTTGCCGGAGGCGGTGGCGGTCCGGTCCAGCACCCATTTCTCGATCTCGTAGGTGTACCAGGTTTGGTAGACCGGCTCATCGCGGTAAACCGGGTCGCGGTAGGTTTCGTCGCGGCAGCTCTTCTTGTAGACGGGCCGCGTACACTGCTTGTCCTCAAAGAAACCGTTGCCCCGGTCGCGCTTGCCGCAAGTATAAGTTTCGGTGCCGGTCTGTTTCTCCTCGCAGACTTCGCGGGTCTTGGTCTCGTAGTGGTCCAGCACCTGCTCATAATGGTGGATGCGCTGTTCTGCCGAGACCGGGCGGCCTCCCTCCGGCACAGCCCAATCCCCCTCGACCACCGCCCGGTAAGCCTCGATCGGCACGGCCCGCTCCCAACTAACCCCGGTCACGGTCAGCTCTACCTCGTAAGTCTTAAAACCGGCGTAGAGCACCAGGCCGCACATGAGCATGATTAGCGCCACAACCGCCGCCAGCCCGCCGACGACCAGAGCCGACCAGCGGCGCTTCTGGGGTGCTGCCGCCGGAGGACGGGCCGGCGCGGCGTTGTCGCCCTCGCGCGGCGCTTGATCGGTGTCGTAGTTTTTGACGACCTGGGTGGGCGTCTCGGCCTCACGCGGGGCGCTGCAATGCTGGCAGCTTGTCTGCCCGGCCCGGTTGGACGAGTCGCAGTATTGGCAAATCCAATCGGCTTCGGCATCCGCCAGTTTGAGCAGTTTTTGCTCGATCACAACGGACTCCTCGTCCGGCAGGTAGAACTTGACCCCCTCCGGGCGCGACCGGCCGCAGCCGGTGCAGGTCGTGTATCGCCCCAAAATCCCGGTGTTCCCGCAGTAAGTACAATCCCAGCGTCCTTCATGTATGGCCATAGTTGAGCAGCTCTCCTTCAGATGATTGAGGTTTCTTATAGTGTCCAGTTTAGCCAGGGATCGTCTTTGGATCGTTACCAAATTCGTTACCGGCCATGGATGCGTCCCAATTTTTAGGGGTAGGGGCGGAAGGCCTTCCGCCCCTACGAAATATACAAAATCTGGGACGGGCGCTCGTGACCTCTCAGTTTGGAAAAAACCTGGCCTGTGGTACACTGACCGGGATTACTGTTAGAGGAGCTGCTATGTCACGTCAGCGCGTCATTCTGGTCACGGTGGGAATCATGTTCAGCCTGTTTCTGGCTTCGATGGAAGCCACCGTCATCGCCACCGCCATGCCGACCATCGTCGGCCAACTGGGGGGACTGTCCATTTACAGTTGGGTCTTCTCCGCCTACATGCTCGCCTCGACGACCAGTGTGCCCATTTTTGGCAAACTCTCCGATATCTACGGCCGCCGGCCTATCTATGCCGCGGCGATGGCCCTCTTCCTGGCCGGCTGCTTTCTTTGCGGCCAGGCTCAGAGCATGCCCCAGTTGATCGCCTTTCGCGCCGTGCAAGGGCTGGGTGCGGGCGGCTTGATGCCGCTGGCCTTTATCCTCATCGGCGACATGTTTACCCTGGAGCAGCGGGCCAAGATGCAGGGTTTTTTCTCCGGCGTCTGGGGTGTGTCGTCGGTGGTTGGGCCGCTGTTGGGCGGTTTTCTTGTAGACCAGGTTTCCTGGCGCTGGGTTTTCTACATCAATCTGGCGCCGGGCCTGATTGCGGCGGCGCTGGTCTGGCTGGCCTGGCAGGATAAGCCGCACGAAGCGGGATCGTCTGCGGCGAGGGTGGATTACCTGGGCGCGATTCTGCTGACCGTCGGGGTTGTGACACTCTTAATGGGCCTGTTTGAACTTGGGACGGGGCTGGGCTGGGCCTTGCTGGCCCTGGCCGTTTTGTTCCTGGCCGCCCTGGCCTGGGCCGAACGGCGGGCGGCTGAGCCGATCCTGCCGCTGCCCCTCTTTCGCGACCGGATTTTTGCAACAGCCTGCGCCCAGGGAGTCCTGGCCGGTTGGGCCATGTTTGGCAGTCTCTCGTTTGTGCCGCTGTTTGTCCAGGCGGTTTTGGGGACCAGCGCCACCGCCGCCGGGGCCACCCTGACCCCGATGCTGTTGGGCTGGGTCTTTGCCAGCATTATCGGCAGCCGCATGCTGCTCCGGTTGAGCTACCGCAGCCTGGCCCTGACCGGCATGAGCCTGCTTACCGTGGGGGCAGGGCGGATGGCCTGGATAGACGCCACTGCCAGCCAGATCAGCCTGATGATCAACCTGGCCCTGATGGGGGTCGGTATGGGCCTTTCAATTCCGGCCTTCCTGATTGCAGTTCAGAGCACGGTTCGCCCGCGTGAGATGGGCGCGGCCACCTCGACCCTCCAATTCAGCCGAAGCATTGGCGGCGCGCTGGGCGTCAGTGTGATGGGCGCGGTGCTCAGCTTCCGCCTGGCGGCTCGCCTGGCCGAGGCCGGACTTGACCCCGCATCAATTTCGGTGGACAGCCTGCTCGATCCGTTGGCTCAAGCGGCGAACAGCCTGGTGCTGGAAGGCACGCTGCGCAGCGCCCTGGCCGGAGCGATTCAAGGCGTTTTTGTGATTGCTCTCATTGCCGCTGCTCTCGGCCTGCTGGCCACCACTTTTGCTCCATCGGGGCGGATCGCTCAGTTGGTCGCCCAGCGAACAGACAATGAAAAACCCGGCCAAACCGCGCCGAGCAGCGCTTCCGGGCATTAACCGGCAATCGTCTCGAGATCGTACAACAGCAAGGTTGGGTCTGTGGCTGCCTGGTCGAGTAGCTCGGTAGTAAAACCGGCTTTGGCAAAAAGCGCGTAGTAGACTTGCGCAGGCGGTGCTTGCAGCAGTAGCGGCATAGCTGCCTGGCGCAGATCGGCCAGGACGCTGTTCCCCACCGGACGGCTGCGCCACTTGCACTCGCCCACCAGGATGATCTCCTCCGCTCGGTTGAGGGCGACGATATCAACCTCCTGCTCTTTCCACCACCACGCCCCAATTTGCTGCGGTGCAAAGGGCAGCCGCCGGGGCTGGTCGGTTCGGGCCAGGCGCCAGAGAAACTGGCGGCAAATTTCCTCAAACACCGGGCCGGTAAATTGGGCCAGTTGGGGAGCAATGTCGTTTTGCCAAACTAACTGGGCCTGGCCCTGTTCTAATTCACTTCGATGCGGCGCGAGAAAACGAAACCAGAAGCGCAAGAACTGGTCCGCCAGCCGGTAGTGCCCCTGGCGGCTTTTCTGGGGCTGCGTTTCGGTGACGGGCACAACCCGTTCAATCAGCCGCAGCTCCTGCAGCACACTCAGGTATTTGGAAACCATACGCGCATCGCCTACGCCGCTGGCCTGGGCAATATGCTGGGGGCGAGTCTTACCGTGAGCAATGGCCTGGAGCACGGCGAAGTAGTTGCGCGGCTCGCGTAGTTCTGTCCGCAGCAAAAACAGCGGCTCATCGTACAGCACCCGGTTTGGCCGCAGAATGCGGTCAATGATATTGGCTTCCAGGGATTGGCTAAAATCGAACTGTTCCAGGTAAGCCGGCATTCCCCCCAGCACGGCGTAAGTTTCAATCTCGGTGGTCAGATCGTAGGGTTTCAAAAAGGGCCGGGCCGAGGTAAAATCCAACGGCTGCAAAAGCAACTGCCCGCTGCGCCGGCCGTATAACGGGCTGCGATACCCCAGTGTTTCCTGCTCCATCATGCCGATGGAAGAGCCGCACAGGATCAGATACACTTGGGTGTGGCGCAGGTTTTCATCCCACAGTTTTTGCAGGATGGATGGCAGGGCTGCGTTGCTTTCGATCATGTAGGGAAATTCGTCAACAACCACGACCAGCCGCTGCTCGCCGGCCAGGGTCGCCAGGAACTGAAAAGAGGCTTCCCAGGTCGGAAAGGTAAAATCGGGCAGGGGTTGGCCATGGGCGTATTGCCAGAGGAGGCGGGACCAGTCGGCCAATTGATTTTTATCGGTAGTCTGGGTGGCGCTAAAAAAGATGTGCGGCCGTTCCTGGCAAAAGTAGCGCAGCAGTTCCGTTTTGCCCACCCGCCGCCGGCCGTAGACAATAAAAAGTTCCGCCCGGCGGCTCTCATAAAGCTGTTGGAGCAGGGATAGTTCCTCAATCCGATTTACGAACGACACTTTGAGCCTCTTACCTGGTAAAGTAGTCTACTCTAGAGTAGAATAACTAGAAAAGCTTTTTATGGCAAATACCCGGTATGTGATGACAAACGTCACTGCCAAATGGCGAGCCTTGTCACTACAATTATTGTTGATTGATGTTAAACTTCTATATAGGTTTTGGGGGGCTTAATACTGCATGGGGATCATCCCCAACTCTTTTAATCCCGGCCTCAGCAAATTGAAAGATAATTGTTTGGATGATACTCACGAATGTTCAGCCTCTTGAACGTCGGCGTCTGACCGTTACCGGCGTGGTGCAAGGAGTCGGGTTTCGACCCTTTGTTTATGGCTTGGCCGCACGCCACGGATTGACCGGCTTTGTCGGCAACCACAGCGGCGGTGTTTTCATTGAAATCGAAGGGCCGGAGACAGCCTTGATTGGTTTCCAGCGGGATTTGCTTGGACAAGCCCCGCCGCTGGCTCATATCGAGCGGGTGGCGGTCGAAAAAGTGACCGCTCGGGGCGATGCCACCTTTACCATTGTCAACAGCCAGGCCGAAGCCTCGGTTAACACCTTGATTTCGCCGGATATCTGCCTGTGTAACGATTGTTTGCGCGAGTTGTTCGATCCCGCTGACCGCCGCTACCGTTATCCTTTTATAAACTGCACCAACTGTGGGCCGCGCTTCACCATCATTCAAGATATTCCCTACGACCGGTCTTACACCACCATGGCCGGTTTTACCATGTGCCCGGTCTGCCGGGCCGAATACGAGAACCCACTCGACCGGCGCTTTCACGCCCAGCCCAATGCCTGCCCGGTCTGCGGGCCGCAGCTTTGGTTAGAACTTAACCCTCATCTCCAGCCTCTTAATCCTGATTTCCACTCCCTAGTAAAAGACAACGCCTTACAGGCCGCCCAGCAGTTATTGGCGGCAGGCAAAATTGTCGCCGTCAAGGGTCTCGGCGGCTTTCACCTGGCTTGTGATGCGGCCAATGACGAAGCGGTGCAAACACTGCGCCAGCGCAAAGGCCGGGTAGATAAACCTTTTGCCGTCATGGCTCCTGATGTCGAAACCATCCGCCAATTCGCCGAACTCTCCGCCGAGGAAGAAACCCTGCTTTCGAGCAAGGAGCGTCCCATTCTCCTTTTGCGCAAAAAACCGAATAGCCACCTCTCCGAATTCATCGCCCCCGGCAACCCCTACATCGGCGTCATGCTGCCCTACACTCCACTCCATTACCTGCTCCTGAATACGCTGCCTGAGGAAAAGGCCAACGCTGAAACAGATAGCCAAAATCGAAAATCGAAAATCGAAAATCGTAAATCCAAAATTCTCATCATGACTTCGGCTAACCACGCCGATGAGCCGATTGTCAAGGATAACGCCGAGGCTCACGAGCGTCTGTCCCATCTGGTGGATGCTTTCCTGTTCCACAACCGCGACATTTACGCCCGCTGTGACGACTCGGTGATCCGGCTTTTCCAGGGAGCGGAACTGCCGCTCCGCCGCTCGCGGGGGTATGCGCCGTTCCCGGTCAAACTGCCGCTGCCTCTTCCCTCGACCCTGGCCGTCGGCGGCGAGTTGAAAAGCACCTTCTGCCTGACCAAGGATGAATACGCTTTTATGAGCCAGCACATCGGCGACATGGAGAATCTGGAAACAATGGCGGCGTTTGGGCAGGCCGTGGCCCACTTCAAGCATGTTTTCCGGGTTGAGCCGGAATTAATTGCCTGCGACATGCATCCGGGCTATCTCTCGACCCGCTGGGCGCAGGAACATGCCAACGGCCTGCCGCTGGTAGAGGTGCAGCATCATCATGCGCACGTCGCGGCGGTGATGGCCGAACATCAATTGGATGGCACGGAGCCGGTAATCGGTTTCAGCTTCGACGGGACCGGCTACGGCCTCGACGGTGCTGTTTGGGGGGGTGAAGTCTTCATCGCCGATTATCGTGGCTTTGAACGCGCCGCCCATTTGAAATATACGGCGCTGGTTGGGGGGGACGCGGCGGTGAAGCGGCCTTACCGCCTGGCCCTGGCCCACTTAGAGGCGGCAGGTTTGCCCTGGGATGACCGGCTGCCTTGTGTCGCAGCCTGCCCGGAGGTGGAGCAGCGCGTCATCAAACGCCAACTGGAAACCGGTTTGAACGCCGTGCCGACCAGCAGTTTTGGCCGTTTGTTCGATGCCGTCGCCTCGCTGGCCGGGGTGCGCCAGACCGTTACCTACGAGGCGCAGGCAGCCATCGAGTTTGAAGCCCTGGCTGCGCCGGGGATTGAAACCGGCTATGCCTTCGAGTTTGAGGGCAGCCAGTTTGATGCTGCTCCGGTCATTCGGGCCGTTGCCGCCGATGTGCTGGCCGGCCTGCCCGCAGCGGTGGTTGCGGCCAAATTTCACAACGCGGCGGCTGATTTGATCGTACAGCTAAGTCTGCGCCGGCGCCGGCAGACCGGCTTGAACCGGGTGGCCTTAAGCGGCGGCGTTTTCCAGAATACCACTCTCTTGAAACTGGCGACCGGCCGGCTGCAAGGCCATGACTTTACCGTCTTAACCCACCGCCGCGTTCCGCCCAACGATGGCGGGTTGGCTTTGGGGCAGGCTGTTATCGGCGCGATGCACGTCCGCTAAAATCTGGAGTGCAAAAGTTCTGCTTTTGCATGTCAAAGCTATGCTTTGACACTCCCATCGGCGCGATGCAAGTCCGATGAATGGTCGTATTTTTGGAGCGCAAAAGCTCTGCTTTTGCATGTCAAAGCACAGCTTTGACACTCCTTTTTCTAACAATTGTTATGGAGGTGTTCTATGTGTCTGGGCATTCCCGGAAAAATAATGGAAATTTATGAACAACACGGCGCCCGCATGGGCAAGGTGGATTTTGACGGCATTCAAAAGGAAGTCTGCCTGGCCTATTTGCCCGAACTTGAGGTGGGCGATTATACCATCGTCCACGTTGGCTTTGCCATTACCCGGCTGGACGAAGAGTCGGCCAAAGAAACCCTGGCCCTCTTTCAAGAGATGGGCCGTTTGGAAGAAGAACTGCATGTCGAGGAGCCATGAAATATCTGGACGAATATCGTGACGCCGAATTAGCCCGTAAACTGCTGGAGGAGATCCGCCAGACGGCCAGCCGCAAGTGGGTCATGATGGAAGTCTGCGGCGGGCAAACCCACTCGATCATCCGCAACGGCATTGACCAACTGCTGCCGGAAACGATCGAGCTGATTCACGGGCCGGGCTGCCCGGTCTGCGTAACCCCGCTGGAGATGATTGATAAAGCGCTGGCCATTGCTTCCCTGCCGGGGGTCATTTTCTGCTCTTTCGGCGATATGCTGCGCGTGCCGGGCAGCAGCAAAGACCTTTTCCGGGTCAAAAGTGAAGGCGGCGACGTGCGCATCGTCTATTCCCCACTGGATGCGGTGAAAATTGCCCGCGAGAATCCGGAGCGAGAGGTCGTCTTTTTTGGGATTGGCTTTGAAACTACCGCTCCGGCTAACGCCATGGCCGTTTTCCAGGCCAGGCAGCAGGGCCTGAAGAATTTCTCCATGCTGGTCTCGCACGTGCTTGTTCCGCCGGCCATCGAAGCGATCATGAGTTCGCCGACCAACCGGGTGCAGGCCTTCCTGGCGGCCGGTCACGTTTGCAGCGTGATGGGCTACTGGGAGTATGAGCCGCTGGCCGAAAAGTATCACGTGCCGATTGTCGTCACCGGCTTTGAGCCGCTCGATGTTCTGGAAGGGATCCGGCGGGCGGTGCGGCAGTTGGAAGAGGGCCGCGGCGAAGTGGAAAATGCCTACGAGCGGGCCGTGCGGCGCGAAGGCAATCCAGCCGCTCAAAAGATGTTACAAGATGTGTTTGTCGTCTCGCATCGCAAATGGCGCGGCATCGGCGAAATTCCTTACAGCGGCTGGGAATTGAGCGACGCCTACCGCGACTTTGATGCGACCCAGCGCTTCACCCTGGCCGATATCCGCACCCAGGAGTCGCCGCTCTGCCGCAGCGGGGAAGTGTTACAGGGGCTGATCAAGCCGAATGAATGCCCCGCTTTTGGCAAAGAATGTACCCCACGCAACCCGTTAGGCGCAACCATGGTCTCCAGCGAGGGCGCCTGTGCGGCCTACTTCCAGTACGGTCGTTTTATTTCCTTGGACTCTCTGGTGGCCGACGCGGTTTAGAAAGAATTGCGGAGTGTCAAAGTACACTTTGACACTCCGGCCAAGCAAGGTAGATATGACGAACAATTTGAATTTTGAAGGTTGGAGCTGTCCTTTACCCCTGCGCGACCATCCTAACATTATTCTGGGCCACGGCGGTGGCGGCAAATTATCCGCCGAACTGATCGAACATCTTTTTCTGCCCGCTTTTCAAAACGACCTGCTGAGCAACCTGGGCGACTCGACCATCCTCAGCCTCAACGGCGCGCGCCTGGCTATGTCCACCGACTCGTTTGTTGTCCGGCCCCTCTTTTTCCCCGGCGGCAACATTGGCGAGTTAGCCATCAACGGCACGGTCAACGACATCAGCATGAGCGGGGCCAGGCCACTCTACCTGAGCGCCGGCTTTATCCTGGAAGAGGGACTGCCGCTGGACACGCTGGGCCGGATTGTGGACAGCATGGCCGCCGCGGCCCAGGCGGCCGGGGTCCTGCTGGTCACCGGCGATACCAAGGTGGTAGACAAGGGGCACGGCGACGGCGTTTACATCAACACCAGCGGCATTGGGCTGGTCCCCGATGGGCTGGAGATTGGGCCGCACCAGGCCAAACCGGGGGATGCCGTCCTGCTCAGCGGCACGATTGGCGATCACGGCATGGCGATTATGAGCGTGCGCGAAGGGCTGGAGTTCGAGACGACGATTGAAAGCGACACGGCGGCGCTCAACGGCCTGGTGGCGGCGATGCTCGCGGTCAGCCCGGCCATTCACGTCCTGCGTGACCCCACCCGCGGCGGGGTGGCTTCCTCGCTCAACGAAATTGCCCAGCGTTCCGGGGTTGGGATTCAGATT
This sequence comes from Chloroflexota bacterium, assembly GCA_016860845.1. The sequence goes on along the minus strand of BOKF01000005.1, from coordinate 48,056 downwards.
GACGAAAACAAAATCCCGGTCAAGCCAGCGGTTCGTTCGGCCTGCGAGCTGCTGGGCATGGATCCTATCTTCGTCGCTAACGAAGGCAAGCTGATCGCCATTGTGCCGCCCGGCAGCGCCGACGCCGTTCTAGCGGCTATGCAGGGGCATCCCCTGGGTAAACAAGCGGCTGTCATCGGGCGGGTGGTCGAGCAGCATCCGGGCATGCTGGTGGCCCGCACCGGCATCGGCGGTACCCGCGTGGTCGCCATGCAAATCGGCGAGCAGCTTCCTCGCATTTGTTGACCCCCGTGTGGGAAAGACCGCAGAGATTTTTGAAGCCTCTGTGGTCTTTTAATCCGTAAGGTTGTAGAACTTAATGGCATTCCGGCCCAGAATTTTTTCCTGACTCTCGCCTGGAAACTGCTGAAGGTACTCTTGTACAATCTGGGCAACGTCGGCATACGCGCCGGATAGAGTGCAGACCGGCCAATCAGAACCGAACATGAGCCGATCGGGGCCAAAACAGTCAAAGACGATATCAAGGTAGGGGTAGAAATCTGCCGCCGCCCATTGTCTCCAGCTTGCTTCCGTCACCATCCCCGAAACTTTGCAATAGACGTTTTCAAATTTAGCCAGCTCCCGCATGTCGCTGTCCCAGGGTGAAATAGTTCTAGCCCTGATGAAGGGTTTGGCAATATGGTCCACCACGAATCTCTGATCCGGGAATTGTTTGACCACCTCAACCGCTACCGGCAGGTGTTTGGGGAAAAGCAGCAGATCGTACGTCAAATTAAGCCCAGCCAGCAGGGCCAGACCGGCCAGGAATTCGGGCAGCAGCATGAAGTAATCATCCGGTTCATCATGAACGACGTGCCGGACCCCTTTTAGTTTGGGATGGCGGGTGTAACTTTCCAGTTGCGACCTGACCTGGGGGGATCTTAAGTCAACCCAGCCAACCACCCCCTTGATGAAATCATGCTGACCGGCCAACTCCAGCAGCCACTCGGTTTCCTGCAAATTCTGGCGGGCCTGCACCGCGACCGTTCCTTGAAGCCCGGCCTGCTCCAGCAGAGGGGCCAAATCTTCCGGCAGGAAATCTTTTTTCAAGATGGGCATCGAGTCGGTCATCCAGCCGTACTCCGCCGGATTGAAATGCCAGAAATGTTGGTGTGAGTCGATTCTCATAAAAAATGTTCCTTTAGCCTCAAATTCTTCTTAGCCGTTTTCCGGTCTGCCGGCAACCCGGGCTTGTTCTAAGCCGGTTTCTAGAATATCACTGAAAACATTGAAAGGAAAACCGGCAGTCCCCAAAAACCGTGTTTTGCCCCGGGCCTGAACTTAACTCTTAGCCTGGGAACGGGTACGTCTCGCCGCTTCGGCCAATCCCTCCGGCCCGCCGGATCGAGTCCACGTATTTGGCAGGGAGGATGAAAATGTTATTCTCGTTGCGGTGATAGGTGGTAATGCCGATCAAAGACGGCGATGCGGTGCCCATAGATACATTGTCAAGCCACTTTGAACATGCCCTGGACTGGCGACCACCAAGACCGATTTGCAGCGGTCTGGGGCCGGCAGTCGGCGGTCAGGCCCCGTTTACTACAGGAACGGTAGGTAGTAGCGGCGTTCCCAATCGGTGATGGCCGAGGCAAATTTTTCCCACTCGACTCGCTTGACGGCGACGAAGTTAGCGCCAACCTCCGGACCGATAGCCTGCACCAGCGCTGTATCCGCTTCCAGGGCATTCAGGGCCTGGTTGAGATCATCGGGAGTGTGGCGGTTAGTGCTCTGGTTTTCGATGCAGTCCTGTTTTTCGGCGGGCGGCGGGGTGAGGGCATTGATCACGCCGAGCCGGGCTGCTTGTAAAACGGTAGCTGTAGCCAGGTAGGGATTGGCTGCGCCGTCGCTCATGCGGTGTTCCAGCCGGGTGGCCGCGCCCCGGTCGGCCGGCACGCGGACGGTGACGCCGCGGTGGTCGTAGCCCCAGTTGGCCCAATACCCCGCCAGTTGGCCGGGCCGCAGGCGTTTGTAGGCGTTGACCGTCGGGGCGCAGAGGGCGGTCATGCCTTCGTGATGCTCGAGGATACCGGCGATGCACTCGTGGGCCAGTTTGGACAGGCCATCCTCCACCCGCGGATCGGCGAAGGCATTGCCGCCCTGGCTGTCCTGGAGAGAGAAATTGGTGTGAAAACCGCTGCCGCTGCGCCCTTCAAAGGGCTTGCCCATATAAGTCAACAGCAGGCCATGCCGGGCGGCGACCTCACGGGCCATCAGCTTGAACAAAAAGATGTTGTCAATTGCCTCCAGCGCATCTTTGAAGGCCAGGGTGAGTTCAAACTGGGGGGTGTCATACTCGGAATTGATCGCCTCGACCGGCAGGCCGCAGCGGTCGGCGGTGGCCATAATTTCATCAAATAGACCAAGGGGATCAACCACCCTCCCGGTCCCATAAACGTACGCGCCGGGGGTATTCCATTCGGTCCAGCCGCCGCTGCCGTCCGGCTGCATAATGTACGCTTCCAGCTCAATGCCAACCTTGGCCCGATAACCCAGGCGCTCCCAATCGTTAACCGCCCGGTGCAGGGTGTGGCGAGGGGAAATCGCCAGTGGCTCCCCCCGAAAATACAAATCGCCGACGACAACGCCGGTATCAGCTTCCCAGCAGGGCCTGACTTCTTCCATCGAAAAGACCAGTTCGCAATCCGGCAGACCCTCAAACAGCATCGCCCCCGGCGCAGGCGACATCGAGCGGTCATAAGCCAGGGCAAACAGGCTAATGGAGTGCCGCGTCCCTCGCTCGGCATAGCGGCTGGGCAGGTATTTGCCGCGCGCCAACCCCAGGTGATCCGGAAAGAGCGCCCGAATTCGTTTATAAACTGCCATCGTTATCACCTTCAATTCTCATTTCAACAGCCAGCCTTTAAGGTGGTGCAGTCCAAAACTCCGAGTCACTCCATCCGGCTCCCCCTTCTCGCCCGGCTCAGAACTGTTCCGCTTCGCTTTGCATGCGCGCCCACAAAGCCCGAACATGCTCCAACTCAGTGGGTTCGGCTCCAATTGAAACCCGCACCATCCAGCGGCCGGCTAACCTGGCCGGGGTCAGATAGGCGGCACCGCTCTGGTTGAGCTGGCCTACCCAGGTCAGGGTGTGCCGGTCCAGGGCGTCGCCGCTTAACCCCGGCGGGGTGTGGCGAACACAGACCGTTTGCAGCGGGACCGGAGCCAGGCGTTCCCAGTGAGGTGTAGCATCCACCTCTTGGACTAACCACTGGGTGTTGGCCAGGTCCCGGCGCAGCCGTTTTTGCAGCCCGCTCAGACCCTGCTCGCGGATCAGGCACCACAGTTTCAGGGCGCGAAACCGCCGGCCCAGGGGGATGCCCCAATCGCGAAAATTCTTCACTTGTGCGTGGGCGTCAACAGAAGTCTGCAAATAGCTGGGGTTGGTGGACATGACCCGAATGAGATGCTGGGGATCGCGCACGTAGAACAGCGAATTATCGAAGACAGCGCCCAGCCACTTGTGTGGGTTGAGCACCAGCGAGTCGGCCTCTTCGATGCCCTGCCACATCCAGCGACATTCCGGCAAAATCATGGCCGAGCCAGCCATGGCCGTGTCCACGTGAAGCCAGAGGTTATGCTGCCGGGTTATTGCGGCAATGGCGGCGAGGGGATCAATTGCGGTGGTGGCGGTGGTGCCGATCGTGGCTACCACCGCACAGGGCTGGCGGCCCTGCCGGAGATCGGTCAAGATGGCCTGCTCCAGCAGGTCAACCCGCATGGCGAAAGTCTCGTCGGTCTCAATCGCGCGCACATTATCGCGGCCAAAACCGGCCAGGAGGGCCGCTTTCTCCACCGAGCTGTGGCTTTGGGTGGAAGTGTAGACAACCAGCGGGGCTGCTTCAGCCTGAAGTCCACCGCGAGTTTGGCCGTGGTCGGTCGCCCACTCGCGGGCGCATAACAGGGCCACCAGGGTGGAGGTCGAGGCGGTATCCTGAATGACGCCACTCCAATTTTCCGACAAGCCCAGCATTTGGCGCATCCAGTCGGTCACAACCTCCTCAAGCTCGGTCAGGGCCGGGCTGGCCTGCCAGTTCAGCCCCAAAACTCCCAGGCCGGAGCTGAGATAATCACCCAGGACTGAGGCCAGGCTGCTGTTGGCCGGGAAGTAGCCAAAAAAGGAGGGATGATTCCAGTGGGAGAGACCGGGCAAAATGATCCGGTCCATATCGTCCAAAATAGCGGCAAAAGACTCGGCGGAGTCAGGGGGGGCAGCCGGCAGCTTGGTCCGCGTCTCTCCCGGTTCAACGGTTGACATGACGGGGTACTCAGCCACCCGAGTACGATAGCCGGCAATCCAGTCAACGATTTGGTAGCCAAAGGCTCGAAATTCTTCCGGGGTCATAGGGTCTCCTTGTGCTTAGGGTATCAGGAAAGCGTGAGCTTGTTCTCGTTTCTAACATCATCTACCGGGGAGCGAAGAGGGGCAAGAAAAACTCGTTAGAAGTCTAATGTTAGATTTCTAACGAGTTTGGCAGGCTTTAGTAATTTTGTCAATATCTAAGCTAAGAAACAGTTACCAGGCTAATAAATTTCTTCCCCGCGCCAATGCCGGTAGGCTGGCCGACGATGGTGAACTCGCCGGTCAAATGGATAGCCTCAGCCGAACTACCCACCATCACTTTAATCAGACCCGGCTCGACCACAAAGTTCATCTCGCGGTTGTAAAAGCCGAGTAGGTTGACCGGCAGGGTAAAGGTGACGGTTCTTTTTTCGCCTGGTCGCAAGCTGACCCGTTTGAACCCTTTCAGTTCCTTGACCGGCCGGGTGACGCTGGCATGGACGTCCTGGATGTAAAGTTGAACCACTTCATCGCCGGCCCGCGGGCCGGTGTTGGTCACCTCCAGGCTGATGGCTACCTGGCCGCCGATTTCGACTTCAGCCCGATTGAGGCACAGGTTTTCAAATTGAAAGCTGGTATAACTCAAACCATAACCAAACGGGAAGAGGGGTTTGGCGCTGAGGTCTACATAATCGCCCTTCCAATGAGAGCGACCGCCGGAGATTTTGTGACCGTAGTAAATCGGAACTTGACCCACGGCTCGGGGAAAGGTCATCGGCAGTTTGCCGCCCGGGTTGTAATCGCCGAACAGGACATCGGCTACAGCGGCTGCCCCTTCTTCACCCGGCAGCCAGGCTTCGAGGATGGCCGGGATATGTTCGGCTATCCAGGAGATGCTTAAGGGACGCCCGTTGACCAGGACCAGGACCACGGGTGTGCCGGTCTCATATATTGCCCGCACTAACTCTTCCTGGACCCCCGGCAGGTTAAGCTCGGCCCGGTCGCGGGCCTCGCCGCTGGTACAGCTATCGGTCAGGCCCGCCTTATCGCCGACGACCACCACGGCCACGTCAGCCCGCCGGGCCATTTCAACAGCCTCGGCAAACCCCTCTTTGGTGGGATTGTCCACAGCACAGCCCTGGGCGTAATGAATAACCGTTTGGGGTGACACTTTGTCTTTAATCGCTTGCAGCACACTGATAATCGGCACAAAATTGTCAACCAACTCCACCTTATCCGGCACGGGCATGTGAAAAACATTATCTTTGTCGCGCATCTCGATCAGCGTTTCAATGTGGCAGGGGTAGGCGTAGTCGCCAATGAGGTTCCTGACGCTGTCGGCGTTGGGGCCGATGATGGCAATGGAGGCCAAATCTTTTTTAAGAGGCAGTAATTCTCCCTCGTTTTTGAGCAGTACCATTGATTTTTGGGCAATTTGACGGGCCAGGGAGCGCTGCTCCGGCGTGTCAAACACCGCGGCGGTCCGGCCCGCATCAACGTAGGGCTGCTCAAACAGGCCCAGCAAGAACTTCATACGCAGGACGCGGCTCACGGCTTGATCAATCAAGGCTACGTCCACCAGACCCATTTCCACAGCCCGGCGAAGCGGTGCTCCGTAACAATCAGTGCTGGGCAGTTCTACATCAAGGCCGGCTTCGAGAGCCATGGCCGCCGCTTCTTCCTTGCTGCTGGCGACATGATGGTATTCGGCCAGTTGGTTAACGGAAAAGTAATCGGCGACGACAATCCCGTCGAATCCCCATTGCTTGCGGAGAATGTTGGTCAGCAGCATTTTGGAGCCGCCACAGGGTACGCCGTCCAGTTCGTGGTAGGCATTCATTACCGACATCAGCCCGGCTTCCCTGACCGCGGCCTCAAATGGCGCTAAAAAGACCTCGGCCAGTTCGCGGGGGTTGAAATGTGGTGGAGCCCAGTTCAGGCCGCCTTCGGACATGCCGTAGCCGACAAAATGTTTGGCGGTCGCCAGCACGCCCTCACCCCAATTCTGTGCCTGCAAGCCCCGCACAAAGGCTACGCCCATCTGCGAAACCAGATAGGGATCTTCGCCAAACGTCTCTTCGGTCCGGCCCCAGCGCGGGTCACGGGTCAAGTCAAGTACCGGCGACAGGCCCTGGTGCGCCCCGGCAGCCCGCATTTGGGTGCGCACCACTTCGGCCATCGCCTCCGTCAGCTCCGGCTCCCAGGTACTGGCCAGGCCGATGATTTGGGGAAAACAGGTGGCATTGCGGGCCATGTAGCCGCTGCAGCACTCCTCGTGGATAATGGCGGGAATGCCCAGGCGGGTATTTTCCAGCAAATATTTCTGAATGGTATTGGCCAATTCGGCCCCGGCCGTGGGATCAAGGCTGCTGGCCCCGCCGATGCGGGTTACCTGGCCCAGGCCCTGGCTGAACAGGGTGCGGGCCTTGGCCGGAGAGAATTTCATGTCCTCTAAAACCTCGAAAACCCAAATACTGCCCAGTTGAGCAATTTTTTCGTCGAGGGTCATCCGTGAGAGCAGGTCGGCGCTTCGCTCCTCCACCGACAACGAGGAATTTTGGTAAGGATAGGAGTGAGTCATTGTTTTAACCTCATTAGCCTTTAAGGGCGCCGGCGGTCAGGCCGGAGACAATCTGGCGTTCGGCCAGGAAATAAAAGATGAGGGTGGGGACCATTGACAGCGTAACGAAGGCCAGAATCAGCGGGATATCCGACACGTACTGGCCCTTAAACTGCATGGTCCCGAGCGGAAGGGTCCACTTTGATTCACTATTGATGACCATCAGCGGGAGAAAAACCTCGTTCCAGGAGCTGATCATTGCCAGTACGGAGACAGCGGCGATGGCCGGCCGGGCCAAGGGGAGCAGAATCCGCCAGAAGAAATCAAAGGTGGTACAGCCGTCAATATAAGCCGCGTCTTGTAGCTCGCCGGGGATCGCTCGAAAGAAGCCGCGCAAAATGACGATGTTGAGTGACAGCCCAAAGGCGATTTGGGGGACGATGATGGCCCAATACGTATCCAGCCAACCCAACTGGCGGAGCAAGATATACTCAGGCAGGATAGCCACACTGATGGGAAAGAGCAGACCGATGGTCAGGTAATTAAAGAGAAAATTTTTACCTCGAAATTCATTCCGGGCAAAGATAAAAGCAGCCAGGCTGGAAAAGAGGACCACTCCAACCACCGTGCCCACCATGACAATCAGGCTGTTACGCAGCATGCTCCAGAAGACGTCGGTGGATAAGATGCGGATGTAATTTTCCCAGCGAATCGGGTCCGGCGGCTGGTAGGGAAAGCCGGCGTACTCGCTGCGTGTTTTCAGGCTGCCAAAGGCGATGATCACGAGGGGCACGACGATGATCAACACAAAGACAATCAGGATGGCGTACTGCCAGAAATAGTTTGAGTAGCGTCGAAGGTCGGTTTTTTGGAAAGTCATGAAGGCCAGCCTTTCTTAGGCACTGTAACCGCCCAGATAATCTTGTTCTTTGAAGAGTTTCTGATAAACGAGGGAGAAAGTGATACAGATAAGAAACATGACGACCGCCACCGCAGAACCGTAACCCAGGTAAAAACGGACAAAACCAAAGCGGAACAGATAAGTGGCCATCGTTTCGCTGGCGCCGGCCGGGCCGCCCTGCGACATGATCCAGACGATGGCAAACACTTGCAGCGAGCCAAGCACTGACAAAAAGATCGCGGTCCGGATGGTGCCGCGCAGCAGCGGGATGACAATATGCCGGATGGTTTGGAAACCGGACGCCCCGTCAATTTTGGCCGCTTCTTCCAGCTCGGCCGGAATACTTTGCAAACCGGCCATGAATAACAACATGTGAAAGCCAAAATATTTCCAGGTGAGCACAATGAAGATGGCCGGCATCACCGTGGTGCGATCACCCAGAAAAGGGATGGCCTCCAGACCCAGGTTGGTCAGGATGGCGTTAATCAACCCGTAATGCGGGTCAGGGTGAAGCAGGGCTTGCCAGACAAGGGCCGTTATGACTTCGGAAAATACATAGGGCAAGAAGAAAATGGTGCGGAAGAAAGTGCGTCCCGGCAACTTGCGGCCCACCAGCAGGGCCAGACCCAGGGCCAGGGGAAGTTGGACGATGATGGAGAGGCCCACAATCAACAAGCCATTCTGCAGGGCGCGCAAAAAGTTCTTATCGGTCAAGATCCGGGAGTAATTATTTAGACCCACAAAATCTGTGGCGGGGCCAAATCCTTTCCAGTTGAAAAAACTGTAATAGCCGGATTGAACAATCGGGTAAATCAAAAACACACTGAACAGCACCAGGGCCGGGGCCAGGAACAGGATAATGGTTCCAAAATCCCGTGATTTCAGCGCGGGGGTGGATTTTGCCAACCAGGGAAAACGGGTTTGCTCCGACATCCGAGCCATAGAGATTACCTCGCTAAAGTTTTCAAACGAAAGGGGATTGGGCAGAGCGCCCAATCCCCTTTAGAAAAATGTAAGCTATTGAGCCAATTCCATGGTGGCGGAGTCCTCGATGGTCTGGGCGACTTCTTCGGGGGACTTGGTTCCGGCGAAGAGTTCCTGGACGGCATCGTTGACGACGGAGCCGACGGCGGGAGGCAGCGCCTGGTCGTAGTACAGTTGCAGGTAGGGAGCTTTGGCGGCGTTCTCGGCGACGGTCTTCATCAGGGGGTCGGTGATACACTCTTCCGTGCCCTTGACGACGGGCAGGATCCAGTTGATCTCGGTTGCGCCGCACTGGAACTCTTTGGAGCTGAGATACTTGAGGAAGGTGATGGTCTCAGCGGGGGCATCGCGGCCGACGAGCCAGCCGTTACCGCCGCCGAGGGCATCGGCGGGGTCGCCCTTACCGCCCTCAACCATAGGGAAGGGGAACCAGCCGAGGTTGTCGCCGATGCCCTCCTTGTTAGCGCTGTGATCCTTCTCAACCCCAGGCGCCCACTGGCCCATCAGTTCCATGGCGGCCTGGCCATTGCCCATGAGGGTGGCCTGATCGTCATAGGTCAGGCCGAGATAGCCATCCTGGAAGGGTTCGAGGGCAATCAGTTCCTGGAGCTTCTCGCCGGCCTGGACAAAAGGCTCATCGGCGAAGGAGCCCTGGCGGCTGTAAGCGGCATCGAAGGCTTCCTTGCCGCCCATACGGATGGCCAGGTAGACCCACCAGAAGTGGCCGGGCCACTTATCGCCCTCACCCAGGGAGATGGGGGTGATGCCGGCGTCCTTGAGTTTCTGGACAGCGTCGAGCAGTTCGGTCCAGGTGGCCGGCGGGGCCTCGATCCCGGCTTGGTCAAACAGCTCTTTGTTGTACCAGAAGCCGACCATACCCTGATCCATCGGCAGGCCGTACTGCTTGCCTTCATAGGCATAGACAGCCAGGGGACCAGCGCCAAAGGTGTCGGCCAAGCCGTCCTGCTGGATGTCCTCGGTGATGTCGCGCAGCAGACCGGCCTTGGCGTACTCGTTCATGACGCCGCCGCCCCAGGTGGTGAAGACATCGGGCGGTTCGTCCGACTGCATGACGGTGGTCATCTTGGCTTTGAAGGCTTCGTTTTCGAGGATGGTCTGGTTTACTTTGGCGCAGGGATTGTCTTTCTCAAAGGCGTCAACCGCCTGCTGGATAACCCCTTTCCGGTCGTCCGCGGTATTGATATGCCAGAACTCTATGGTCACCGGTTCGGCGCACTCCGCCGCTGCCACCGCTTCTTCTGTCGCCGCTGCTGCCGCCGGTTCTTCCGTCGCTGCTGGTGCTTCGGCCGCTGGTTCTTCCGTCTCTGCTGGCGCTGCTGCTGCCGGCTCTTCCATCGCCGCTGGAGCCTCGACGGCTGGCTGCTCAGGGGCGGGCGTAGCCGCACCGCCACACGCGGCTAACAGAAGCCCCAGCAGCAGGATGAGCGTCAACGATAGGATTTTCTTGTTTCGCATTTTTTCCTCCTTGAAAATAAACTGCCATTGAAACAACCTAAAAATAAGTAAGGTATACTGAGGATTGTTCTGATAGCCACCTCCATCTCTATAACTCCTCTGGTATCGTTTCCGGTAACGTTACCGGAAACGAGTAAAAAATCAATTCCGACCCTCTTGCGCCCAAATTTAGTTTGGGCGCAAGAGGGTCGGAGAAACTAATTTTCAGGCGCAATAGCGCGGCACGTATTTCTCACGATCAGTTTGGTGGGCATCCGGAAAAGCTGATTTTCAAGCGGCTGGTTCTGGATTAATTTGACCAGCATTTCGACAGCCACCCGGCCCATGTCGCTGATAAATTGATCTACCGTGGTTAAGCCGCCGTTCACAAAAGAGGCCTCTTCGATGTTATCAAAACCAACCACAGAAATATCTTCTGGCACCTTTAGCCCAATTTCGGTGATGGCCTCAATGGCCCCAATGGCAGATCTATCGTTTGCGGCAAAAATAGCGGTGGGACGCGCCGGCAGCGCCAGCAAATTTTGGGCACAGCGATAACCGGTTTCCCGGGTAAAATCGCCAACTTGGACCAGGTTGGGATCGAAGGGGATATTGGCCTGGCAGAGGCTGTCTTTGTAGCCTTGCAAGCGTCGGAGGGCGCTCTGCAAATCAGGGCGCCCCCCAATAAAACCGATCCGCCGATGTCCCAACCCGAGCAGATACTCCATCACCGACAGCGCGCCGACATGATTGGTCGCAATCACGGCGGGAAAATCGGTGCTGTCCAGGTGGGGATCAACGGCGACAAGGGGATAATGGGTGGAGAAGGTTTCTGCGGTGGGCGTCACGACAATAATGCCGTCGGTAATACTGCCGTTCAGCAGCGAAACGTAGCGGTGTTCGCGCGCGGCCCATGACCGCTTTGTACTGTTACCGCCGCTATAGACCAGCAGGTCGTAGCCCAACTGCTCGATGGTCTGGTTCACACCTTTGACCACATTGAGGCAAAAAGCCTGTTCCAAGTCTGGCACAACCAGACCGATGACGTTGGTTTTACGGCTGCGCATGCTCCTGGCGGCCAGGCTGGAGGCATAACCTAAGTCCTCAATGACCCGCTGGACTTTTTCATAAGTTTCCGAGGCCACATCGTCCTTATCATTAAGAACCCGCGACACAGTGGAAACTGAGACACTGGCAGCATGGGCTACATCTTGAATTGTTACGGTCAGCTTGGGGCGTTTCATGATGAGATCTGCTTAGCCTCATTGCTAAAATAGCGGTAACGTTGCCGGTAACGTTACCGGAAATCATATACCTGGTAGCGATATATGTCAAAAAAGGAGAGTGGCTTTTAAAGGGGGTGGATGATAGAGGGATGAAAATTGGATGTTATTCATACGCCAGTACTTCGCGCACGGTCAGCCGCGAGGCGTTTCGGGCCGGAATAAAGCTGGCCAGCGCACTCAGTATCACTACCAGGACCAGCCAGACCCAAACACCGGTCATTGAGTAAGAAAAGTTCAAAGGGACGCCTGTCACCGAAAGGCCGACGGCATCGCTCAACGCCTTGCCCAGGGGATAGGCTAGAATAGCGCCAAATAGCCAACTGATCAGGCCGATGGCAACGCCTTCTCGGATAAAAACTCTGGCTACGCCCTTGTTTGGCGCGCCAACAGCCCGCAGCACGCCAATCTCGCGCGTTCGTTCGAGCACGTTGATGCTCATGGTGCCCATCAACCCAAGGCCCCCGACAATTGCCAGCATCAGGGCCATAGCCAGTAACAGAAAAATGATCGCCGCAAAAGCAGCCTCCCCCTCGGTCCGTTCCTTGGACATCATAAATATATTGTTGACCTGAATGCCTCGGCGTTCGAGGTAAGCTTTTAATGCGGCCGTTGTCTCCTTCACCGAGGCTTCGTTATGGCGCTCGATGCCCACGATTGCCCCCTCGGTCTGGCCCACATCTCCCAGCATCCGCGCGATGTAAGGATAGTTGACGTAAGACATTGGGATAACCATGCCCAGACTCACCCCCACCACACGGAAGGGTCTCTCCCGGCCCTCAATCTTGAGCACGATTTCATCGCCCAGCTTAAGGTCAGGCTCTTCTTTGATCAGAACAGCATCCACCACAATCGCGTTTTCATCCTTGGGCGCCAGCCACCGGCCCTGTATAATCTTTGGGCCGGAGACGAGTTCAGAACGCACGTCAAACCCCACTAAGAAGATAGCGTTGCTCTCGCTGCCATCCGGCCGCACCCGGCGAGCCGGAAGTTGAAAATAGACATCGGTATCAACAACACCCGGCACAGCCTTGGCTTCACGTTTAATCTTCTCGATGCGATAGGGCCGCGAAAAGATAATCATACTATCAAAGTTGTACACTTGCATAAGATCGTCCAGGGTCCGGTCCAGGGCAGACTGTACGCTGAAAACGCCGATAAAGGTGGCGCCGCCCATAATCAGGGTGATGAGGGTCAGGGTGAGCCGCACTTTATTCCTGAAGATGTTGCGCAGCGACAGCAAAACAGGCCGCAGCAGAACGTAGCGGGCGAACCACAGGTTTGCCCCGGAAAGTAAGCGGTCAATGAAGCCGGCCCCAAACCGGCCTTTACCCAGCGTGTAGGCGCTCATCGCTTCCACGGCGCTGATGCGCAAATTGATAATAAAGGGAGGGAGCGAGGCCAGGGCGGGCACGATGAGGCCCATCATAATCTGCACCAATATCGCCCCTGCCGGTATGCTCAGGTTGGCCAGGTCAAAGTTGAAATAAGTTGCCATGACCCGGCTAAGCTCGCGCGCCCCCACGATGGAGAGGGGGATAGCCAGCACCAGGGCGATGAGGCCATAAATCAAGACCATACCCAAATACATGCCCATAAGCTGGCGTGTTTGAGCGCCGACGGCTTTCATGATCCCAATTTGTCGTTTCTGTTGGGTTAGCAGGGCCGAAACTGTGTTAACAATCAAAAATACACTCAGGAGGAGCGACAGCAAGCCCAGCGCACCCATCAGAAACAAAATCGCCTGAAGCACATCATCGAGGGGAAATTGTCCCGGCTCGGCGGTGGTCAGCATGGGAATGGTCAAGCCATTTCGTTCGGCCCTATTTTTGACTTCGTTGACAACCTGCTGAGCAAATTCCTTGTCAGTTTGATTCTTGGCGACTACGTACAGCTCGTTATAGCCATACTCTTCCCTCAGCCATTTGAGCGTCTCAAACGAGATGTAGCCATACGGCGTTCCGTCTATTTGGGCCGGCAGTTGGGCTGCGTCGTGAGCCAGGCCGGCAATGCGTATTTCACGCTGTTTCTCGTTGGGCAGTTCAATCAATAATGGGTCGCCGACCTGAGCGTTGAGCAGGGACAGGGCCAGTCGTTCGATCAAAATCTCTTGTTTCGGCGGGGGCCAGGCCCCACTCTCAGGGAATATTTTATTGACCCGAATATCATCATAATCAGGCACAGCAAAGACCCTTAAGTTTGTCCATTCGTCCGGGCCAATTTTTACCCGCACGTCAAAGGCGCGCCGGGCATCCGCCTCCGCTACGTTGCGCATGCCCCGTACCGCCTGGACGAAGTCGTCCTCAAAGAGTTCACCGGTGCGAACCGTACCGCTGGATGGATTGATAGCGGCAAAGCTCTCGGCCATTCCCTCAGACAAAATTGCCTGCGCGCTGACAATCGTGCCGACCGCAAAAAGCCCCACGGCAATAGATAAGACAATCAACATCGTCCGGGTTCTATTTCCCCACAGGTCATTGAGCACTTTGACCCAGCGTGATTTAATCATCAATAGCCTCCTGCTGACCTGAATCGTGATACGTGATGCGTGAAACTCACATCACTTGTCACGTATCACGCATCACGATCTCCCCATCGACCAGCATAATAGTGCGCCTAGCCCGCCTGGCAATATCCTGGTCGTGCGTTACCAACACCACAGTCTTGCCTTGCTTAACCAGCTCTTCAAACAAGTCTATCATTGCCTCTGCTGTCGCCGAATCCAGGCTGCCTGTTGGTTCATCAGCCACCAAAATTGGTGGGTCATTGGCCATCGCCCGGGCAATGGCGACCCGCTGCTGCTGCCCCCCCGACACTTCCGAGGGCAGCTTGCGGGCATGTTCGGCAATTTCGACTTGTTCCAATAGATCCATCGCTCGCCGGCGCTGCTGGCGAATGGAGTAACGGTTGGCAAAATCCATCGGCAGGGTTACGTTGTGGAGGACACTCAGCGTAGGGATAAGCTCAAACGTTTGGAAAACGACACCGATGGTTTGCCCTCGCCACCTGGTCGCCTTTTCGGGTGGTAATTTATGGACGGCTGTGCCGGACACCCAAATCTCGCCTGAGGTCGGGCGATCGAGTCCCGTAATCATATTGATCAGGGTCGTTTTGCCGCTGCCCGATTTGCCGGTGATGGCTACAAATTCACCGGCCTGGATTTGCAGGTCAATGCCTTTAAGCGCCACGACGTCACCTGCTAAACCCTGGTAAGTTTTAACAACCTGGCTCAACTTGAGCAGTGCTCCGTCATTTGAGTTTTTCGATCCGTTCGACCTAAAACCAAACATCATGATCTCCTGTTACGCTGCCCGGAATTAATCCCTGCCATCCACGATCAAACCATCAGCCAGCACGATGGTACGCTGGGCGCGTCTGGCTAAATCATTGTCGTGAGTGACCATCAGGATTGTCTTGCCGCTGTCCACCAGATCTTCAAAGAGTCGAAAGATAGTCTCGGCGGTGATGGAGTCCAGGTTGCCTGTTGGCTCGTCGGCAGCCAAAATAGGGGGATCATTGGCCAAGGCTCGCGCAATAGCGATGCACTGCTGCTGGCCTCCCGACAGGGCCGAAGGCAACTGGTGGGCATAGTCGGCCATACCCACCTGCGCCAGCAGGCGCATTGCTCGCTCAGGGCGTTCCTGGCGAGAATAGATCTGGCCGTAATCCATCGGCAGCATCACGTTCTCAACGGCCGTCAGGGTCGGCAGCAGTTGAAAGAATTGAAAGATAAGGCCGATAGCGCGGCCACGCCACACGGCAATCTGCCCTTCTTTCAGCAGATGCACTCCTGTATGATCTACCCACACCTCACCCCAGGTGGGCCGGTCAATGCCGGTAATCATATTGATAAGCGTAGACTTGCCGCTGCCCGACTTGCCGACAATGGCCACAAACTCACCTGCCTCGATTTGCAGATCAATGCCTTTGAGGGCGGTGAAGACACCAGCCGCTCCCTCAAACGTTTTTACCACCCGGTGGAGGGCGACAAGGTAGCCGTTGCTGCTGTAGTCTTTGTTTGATGTTTTAGAGTTATTTGGCTTAAAACTGATCCCTAACATCGCTGCTCTTTCCCCTGATGAGTCTGTCCCAAATTTTGGGCGGTTCTGTAGGATAAGTTGTCAACTTGTCCTACGTTACCATAAATTTGGGACGCCCCTTCCCTGACCGGTGTGTCGCCAGGCGTAGGTTCGAGATAATGCCAAGAAGTGACTGGCTGATGGCCTTCTCTATTGCTCTCTTCCATTATATCAAGTAGCAGGAGTGGAGTCAGTCCCCAAAGGGAGTATTCAGAGGGTATAAAAAGATGTATTTCCGGGGGTTATAGAATATCCAAATCTCGAGCTCGGGCAACGGCGGCGGTGCGGCTATGGACATCGAGTTTGCCATAGATGGTACTTAAGTGCTTTTTGACCGTACTGACCGTGATAATCAGCCTGTTTGCGATCTCTTCGTTGGAAAGCCCAGCAGCAAGAAGCCGCAGCACCTCTACTTCGCGTTCACTCAGAGGCTCGATGAGGGCAGAGGGAGAGGGGCGCGCGGGTGGCCGGGTGACTTGTCCCTCGCTGCTATCAAACGCCTCCAGGAGTTTAGCCACATAATCTACCGCAATCCCTTGAGTTGCTGCCTGCCGCAGTAGTTTTTCCATTGGAGGGCCATTATCAATGAAGATGCGGACAAAACCCTCGGCCTGGGCCAGGGTCAAAGCCTGGTGTAAGAAGCTCATGGCCTGGGAGGTGTCTTCGGCCTGCTGCGCTAGCGCCTGCAGCAGCAAGATTTCGATAACACTTCTGTCCCGGCCCAGTTTTACCGCCTCTGGGTAGAGCGCCTCCAGCAATTGGAGAGCTGCCTGGGCCGGATCACCTGAGAGTGCCTGGTCAGCAGGGAGACCGGCCGAAGCCTGGGCCAGGAGGACCCGGGCCAGGGTGAGTTGTTCAAACTCATGGAAGAGATAAGTATCACCCAGATCATCCGGCGTGCCAGCAGGTAAGTTCAGGGTGTCGGCAGCCCAACGCGCGGCGGCGATAAGATTGGCCTGCCTGAGCCACAACCGGGTCCGGTGGGCGGCTAAATTTCGATAAGCCCACTGGCTAAATTTTTGGACGATTTGCCCGGCCTGTTCGATGGCTTCCAGCGCGCCGGCGGCATCTCCTTGCGCTTGTTTCAGGCTCGTCTGGATAATGTAACCATCATAAGCACCGATTTCCCCTAACTGCTGATTCAGACGGAAACCTTCGGCCAGATGCTGGGCGGCGGCTTCCAGGTTGTTCCACTCGTACATTATCGTCGCCAGTCCGATATGCACCTGAGCGGCCCCCGGCAACTCGTAACCCTCCGGTGTTGTCGCCAGCGCCAGGGCTTGCTGATAGGTTGCCAGGGCCTGGTGCAGCCGGCCCTGCCATATTTGCGCCTCGGCTATTTGACACTGGATGATGACCGTTATTATCACGTTGCCGCTTTTTTGGCTCAGTTCCGCCACTTCGGCATAGGCCTGGCGGGCCGCCTCCACATCTCCCTTCATAAAGCAAGCCAGACCCCGGTTGAGATTAGTTACACCGCGCAAAAATGGGTCACCTGCCGGCAACAATGCCTGCGCTTGCCGGGTGAGTTCGTTGGCGCGCCGCATATCCCCCCGGAACAAAGCGATAAGTGTGCGAATGGCGGCCACCTGAGCCAGAACGACCGGATCGGCCTCAAGCGCACTGGCGGCCTGGAGACGCTGTTCTGCTTCGGTCACTTGATTGTTGAGGATTAAGGTCCAGGCGTGAAAGAGGCATAGATAGGGCCGCGTCAGAATTAATTCCTCCGGCAGAACAGTCAGCCACTTTAGCAGCGTTACCGTCTCGCTGCGGATTAACAATTCCTGGCCCACCTGTTCCACCAAATATGCCGCTCGCTCAAAATCCGGCACACTCAAGGCGTGGTGGATGGCTTCGGCTAGCAATCCATGCTGCTCATGCCACTCGCTGGCCCGGCGGTGCAAAATTGCAGCACGCTCCGGGTGCAGATTTTGCAGCCGGTGGCGCAGCGCCTCGGCAAAGAGGTGATGATAACGATACCAGCGCCGTTCATCGTCCAGGGGTAATAAGAATAAATTGGCCTGCTCCAGGCGTTCCAGGATAGCCTGGCTATCCGTCCGGTCCCTCACTGCATTGCAGAGAGGGCCAGAAAGATGGTTGAGGATGGAGGTTTGGAGTAAGAATTCCTGAATAGCCTGGGACTGCCGTTGGAGGACTTCATCCATCAAGTAGTCAAGGATGTACCGATGGCTGCCGCTGAAATGGTTGATGAAGGAAGTAAGGTCAAGGCGACCCTGCATTGACAGGGCGGCCATTTGTAAACCGGCTGCCCACCCTTCGGTGCGCGTTTCCAGTACCGCAATGTCGGTGGGGGAAAGATCTAAGCCCATTACCTGATGTAGAAAGGTTGCTGTTTCAGCAGGAGTAAAGCGTAACTCGTCGCCCCGAATTTCGACCAGTTGCTGCCGGGCGCGCCAGCGGGCCAGCGGCAAAGGCGGGTCGGCGCGGGTGGTGATGATGACGTGCATCCGAGGCGGCAGATGCTCTAGCAGAAAAGTCAGTGCTTCATGCAGGGATGGGTTGGTGATGGCATGATAATCATCAAGGACCAGGCCAAAGGAGGCGGGGAAGCCGTTCACTTCATTGATAAGGTGGGTAACAATGAGTTTAGGGGGCGAAGGCTGGGGAGATTTCAGCAGGGCCAGGAGCGGTTCTCCGAAACCTGGCTTGAGGGTGGCTAAGGCGGCGATGAAGTAAGTCAAGAAGTGGGCGGGGTCGTTGTCGTCATCGTCAAGAGCCAGCCAGGCCAGGGAAAAATTTTTGCCTTCCTCGGAAGCATGCCACTCGCTGATGAGGGTGGTTTTGCCAAAACCGGCGGGCGCGGAAACGAGCGTGAGCGGGCGGGTCACTCCCTCGGTCAACCGCACCAGCAAGCGGGGACGCCGCACGAGACTCTGGCGCGCCGCCGGTAAGTAAAGTTTGGTCGTGAGCAGCAATGGAGCAGCAGGCACACCCAATCCTCCACCTCCATTGTAGTTGAAATCCGTCTCACGGCCAAACGCCTACGGTAGTGCCTCAGGCTTCTTCGCCTGGCCGGCCCTAACAGGGGATATGATCCCAATCAACGGCGGCCCGTTGCAACAGGCCGTAGACCTCATCGGCCAGGGTCTCGTCCGGGTCGGTAATGCCTAGTTCGGCATAGCGTTTCAGATGGTCCCACAGGCGGGCCGTCAGCGCCTCGGCGAACGGGCGCAGCGCCCCTTTGGTATCAGCCTCGATGAGGCGGGCCAGGTGAACACTGGCGCATGGGTCACCTTCTTCCAGATAGGTTGCCAGAGATTCTGCCTCTTGATGTAAATCTATTTTGACTGTTTCAGCAAACATAGTAAACCTTTCTACTGACTGCCGGCAGAAGTAAACCTTAGCCGCCGGCTAACCATACAATTACCTAAAAAATCTTCCTACCACTCGCCTGTTTCCAAATAAGCATGAATGGCGCGAGCGGCAATTTTGCCCTGGCCCATGGCCAGGATGACCGTCGCTCCGCCGGTGGCAACATCGCCCCCGGCAAAGACGCCCTTTTTTGAAGTCTTCATGGTCAGTTGGTCAACCTTGATCACATCGCCGCGCCCGGTTTCCAGGCCGGGCGTGGTTTTAGGGATCAGGGGGTTTGGGCTTTGGCCGATGGCAATCACAACCACGTCCGCCGGGATGCGGAAATTCGAGTCCGGGACCGGCACCGGGCGGCGGCGGCCGGAGGCATCCGGCTCGCCCAACTCGTTGCGCAGGCACTCGATTTCCTTGACCCAGCCGTTGTTATCGGCGTGTAAGGCCAGTGGCGTGACCAGCAGGTTGAGCTGCACGCCCTCCTGGACGGCGTGATGAATCTCTTCCTCGCGGCAGGGCATTTCCTCGCGCGAGCGGCGGTACACAATCAACGACTCTTCGGCCCCCAGGCGCAGAGCCGTCCGCGCCGCATCCATGGCCACGTTGCCGCCGCCGATGGTCGCCACACGCCGGCCATGCACAATAGGCGTATCGTACTCCGGAAAGCGGTAGGCTTTCATCAAATTGGCCCGGGTCAGGTATTCGTTGGCCGAGAAGACCCCGTTCAGGTTCTCGCCGGGAATATTCAGAAACCAGGGCAGCCCGGCCCCGGTACCCAGAAAAACAGCGTCGAACTCCTCTAGCAGCTCATCTATCGTCGCCGCCGTGCCGATGACGAAGTCCTTGACTAACTTGACCCCCATCCGGCAGACATATTCGACCTCGCGACGAACAATGGCCTTGGGCAGGCGGAACTCAGGAATGCCGTAAACCAATACGCCCCCGGCTTCATGCAGCGCCTCAAAGATGGTCACATGGTGGCCCTGTTTGGCCAGGTCGGCGGCGACGGTCAGCCCGGCCGGCCCGGAACCGACCACGGCGACCTTTTTGCCGGTGGGCGGGGCCAATTCAGGGATGGGCGCCTCGCCTTGCGCGGCTTCCCAATCGGCCACAAAGCGTTCCAGGCGGCCAATCGAGACCGACTCGTACTTTTTGCACAAGGCGCAGCTCCCCTCGCACTGCGATTCCTGGGGACAGACCCGGCCCGTGACCGCCGGCAGGGCATTGGTCTCTTTGATCAGGTTGATCGCCCCCCGAAAATCTCCGTCGGCCACGAGCTGCAAAAAGCCGGGGATGTTGATCCCGACCGGGCAGCCGCCCATACAGCCGGGGCGCTTGCACATCAGGCAGCGTTGGGCTTCGGCCATGGCCTGCTCGGGGGTATAGCCGTAGGGAACCTCTTCGTAGTTTTTGACCCGTTCGGCCGGAGGCTGTTCCGGCATGGGGGTTTTGTTTGGAATAATCTGTTTAGGCATACGTGCTTACCTCTCCGCCGATTCCGTCTCCGGCCCCAAATACGCTTTGCGCCGGGATAACAGCAATTCCCAATCTACCTCATGGCCGTCGAAGTCCGGGCCGTCTACACAGGCAAAGCGGGTCTTGCCGCCCACCACGATCCGGCACGCGCCGCACATGCCCGTGCCGTCAATCATGATCGGGTTCAGGCTGACGATAGTTTTGACCTCAAAGGGGCGCGTTGTTTCGGACATCTGGTACATCATAAAAGTACAGCCCAGGGCAATGACCCGGTCAACCGTCTCCCCGGCGGCCAGCATGCGGTCAACCATATTCGGATAGCCCTCTTTTTCGCCGAGAGACCCATCGCGGGTGGCAATCAGGACTTCATCGCTCACGGCTGTCAGCCGGTCGAGCCAATAGAGCAAAAATTTGCTGCGCCCCTCGATGAAGGAGATAACCCGGTTGCCTTTTTCCTTCAGGGCGCGAGCGACCGGGTAAATGCTGCCGATGCCATAGCAGCCGCCGGCGCACAGCACTGTGCCCCAGGTCTCTATCTCTAGCGGTTTGCCCAGCGGACCGGCAAAGGTCGGCATGACATCGCCGGGCTTGAGTTGGCCCAACTTGTAGGTCGAGGTCCCCACCTGCATAAAAACGCAACTGACCAGGCCGGCTTCGCGGTCCCAATCGGCTACCGTCAGCGGGATGCGCTCACCGTGCTCGTCGGCGCGGACGATGACAAATTGGCCCGGCTGAATCTTGGCCGCCACCGCCGGGGCGTGGACTGTCAGCAGTTGCAGGTTGGGCACCAGCGACTCGCGCCGGACGACGGTGGCCGGTTCCGGCTCAAAGAGGCCGGAGGTGTGTTCCTTTTGATCTTTGGTAGACGTTGTTTCGGTCATGTGTCACCTATCCATTCTCTCCACCCGGATCGCATACGCCTTGGCGCTTGGGGTCAGATGAGGGAACAGGCTGGAGGCGCTGAGCCGGTTGAAACTGATAAAGGCGGCTCCTTCCGGCAGCAGCCCGTTTGCCCGGCGAACCAGGCACTCGGCGCTGCCATAGGGCGAGACCACTTTGGCCAGGCTGCCCTCGGCCAGCCCCAACCGCTCGGCGTCGAGCGGGTTGAGGTGCAGAATTTCTTCTTGTTTGATCAGGTTCATGCCCGCCACCTGTTCAGTCAGACCAGCGCCGTGATAGTACAGCAAGTTGCGTTCGGTCAGCAGGGTTAACGGGAAGGCGTCGCTGGCGAAGCGAGGAATACCATTCAGGCTGAAGGGCGCGACTTCCGTCGGGGGGACCGGTTCGAAGCGCCGGATATAACCCGTTAGATCGAGTGTCTCATCAGCAGCCCCGGCATAGGCGGGCACCAGGGCCGCAATCTCGGCCATTACCGCTGCTGCCGTCGGGTAAGACCACGATGTGCCCATTCTTTCTGCCACATCCCGGACAATCGTCCAGCCGGGCCGCGCCAAGCGCAAGGGTGGGATGGCCTGATGTAAGCGCTGCACCCGGCCTTCCAGGTTGGTCAGCGTGCCGTCCTGCTCGGCAAAGGTCGTCGCGGGCAGCACTATGTGGGCATACTGCATCGCTTCGGTTTCGACGATATCCTGCACCAGCAAAAATTCCAGGTTGGCCAATTCCGGCAGGGGCGGCATTTCGCCGGCCAGCCAGAGAGCCTTGAGCTGTCCCTGGCGGATTCCTTCGACTATCCCTTCATAAGTTGAGCCAGGTTGGGCGCTCAACTCCGTGCCCCAGGCTGTCTCAAAAGCAGCGCGAGCATTCGCATCGTTAACCGGGCGATAGCCGGGCAGCAGGGCCGGATGGAGGCCCAGATCGTACGCGCCGACGAAATTGCCTTCGCCCGGCACACTCATAACGCCTGCACCCAGGACGGAAGCCAGATGACGAATGGCCTTGATGCTTTCCATTGCCGTGGGGTGGTGGGTTACGCCGGAGCCGTAAATAAATACCATGCGGCCGCCGCGATGTTTCGCCAACAGGTGGGCTGCCTGGGTAATCACTTCTGGCGCAACCCCGGTGATGCTGCTCACCTGCGCCAGATCCAGCCCGTTAAATGTTGAACGTTCAACGTTTAACTGACTCATCATCCCCGCTAGCAAGACATGATCCGTGGCAACCTTGGGTTGCAGCCAGAGGGCCGCTTCCTGGGCCAACTTAGTCTGGCGGGTGTCTACGGCCAGCAACGCCGCGCCCCGGCTTAAGGCGTGGCGAATTTGCAGGTCCAGGATCGGATGCGAGTCAAAGAGATTAGCGCCGATCACGACGATACAATCCGCCTCTCCCACTTCGGGGATGGCCGGCGTGTTAATGTCTCGCAGAGTGTTAATCAATTCAAGCGTATCGGCGCGTTCGGGGAAGCCGGCAGCCAGGGCAATGTTATGGCTGCCCATAACCGTCCGGGTAAATTTTTGCAGCAGGTAATTGTCTTCATTGGTGGCGACAGCCGAAGCCACGGCGGCAAAGGAATCACCCCGGTAGCTGCCCAGGCGCTCGGCGACGACGGCCAATGCCTCTTCCCAGGAAACTTCGATCAAACGGTCGTTGCGCCGCAGCAGGGGTGTTTTCAGCCGGGTGGGGCTATGGACCACCTCGACGACGCCAAAGCGGCCGCGGGTGCAGAGCTGCCCTTCATTGGTCGGGCCATCGGCCCGGCCCACCGTGCGCATGACCTTGTTGTTTTTCACCTGCACGTCCACCGCGCAGCCGACCGCGCAGTAAGGGCAAACGCTCGCTAGGGTCGCCGCAGGCGTGCCTTCCCACTTGCCGCGCTTGTCGGCCAGGGCGCCGGTGGGGCAGACATCCACGCACGAGCCGCAAAATTCGCAGTTGGTGTCCAGATGGGAGCGGCCAAAGGCGGTTCCGACAATGGTGTGCTCACCACGATTCACAAAAGCCAGCGTCCCGGTATGGCGTACTTCCTGACAAACCCGCACGCAGCGGCCGCACAAAATGCACAGATTGTAATCCCGGTCAAAGAAAGGGTCCTCGTGCTCGACCGGCAGGCCACGGTAGGTGATCGGGTAGGGCAGGTCAGTGATTTCGAGATAATCAACCAGCGTTTGCAATTCACACTGGCCGTTGGCCGGACAGTACTGGCAGCCGGTCGTCACCGCCGCCTTGCGAATGGTCCCGCAGTGAAAGAGGCCGCAGTCAACCTTGCAGACCAGGCAGGTATAGGGATGCTCGGCCAGGATCAGGCTGAGGATTTCGCGCCGCAGATTTTGCAGGGTTTCGGTCTCGGTCTGGACAACCATTCCTTCGGAAACAGGGACGGTGCAGGCGGTTGGGTAGCCGCGCAGTTGTTCAATCTGGACGACGCACATGCGGCATGCGCCGGCCGGCCGGAGTTGAGGCAGGTAGCAGAGGGTCGGAACATAAATGCCCTGCGCCTGCGCCGCTTCCAGGACGGTCATACCGGGTTCGGCTTTGACTTGCTGGCCATTAATCGTAAGTGAGATGGACATCGTTGTACTTCCCTTCATGTCAGTTCACCACGACAGCGTGATAATTACAACTGTCGTAGCAAGCGCCGCAGTGGATACACAGCTTGGGATCAATCACATGGGGCTTCGATTTGGTGCCGCTGATGGCATTAACCGGGCACATCCGGGCGCACAGGGTGCAGCCGTTGCAGGCATCATTAATCCAATACGTAATCAGGTCCGGGCAGACCGCCGCCGGGCAGCGATGCTCGACAATGTGGGCAATGTACTCGTCCCTAAAATAGCGCAGCGTGGTCAGGACCGGGTTGGGGGCAGTTTGTCCCAGGCCGCACAGCGAGCCAGCCTTGACCGTTTGGGCCAGTGTTTCCAGCCGGTCGAGGTCGGCCAGCGTGCCCTGGCCCGCCCTGATGCGCTTAAGAATGTCGAGCATCTGGCGGGTGCCGACGCGGCAGGGTGGGCACTTGCCGCAGGACTCGGTTTGGGTGAAGGAGAGGAAGTAGTAGGCGATGTCCACCATGCAGGTCCGCTCGTCCATCACAATCATGCCGCCCGACCCCATAATCGTTCCAGCCGCGGTCAGCGATTCGTAATCCACCGGGGTGTCCAGCTTGCCGGCCGGGATGCAGCCGCCCGACGGCCCGCCGGTCTGCACCGCTTTGATGGGCCGGCCATCCAGGCTGCCGCCGCCAATGTCGTACACAATTTCCCGCAGCGGAGTTCCCAGCGGGACTTCGATCAGGCCGGTGTTTTTGACTTTACCGGCCAGGGCGAACGTCTTGGTGCCTTTGCTGCGCTCGCCGCCAAAGTGGGCATATTCGTCTGCACCGAGACGCATGATGGTCGGCAGGGTCGAGAGGGTTTCGACGTTATTGATGACCGTCGGCTTGCCCCACAGGCCCGACACTGCCGGGAAGGGCGGGCGGGGCTGGGGCATGCCGCGCTTGCCTTCGATGGAGGCAATCAGCGCCGTTTCTTCACCGCAAACAAAAGCGCCGGCTCCCTCGCGGATTTGGATGTCGAAATTAAAGCCGGAGCCGAGGATGTTGTCGCCCAGCAGCCCGACCTGGCGCATCTGGACCAGGCCCTGCCTGAGCCGTTCGACGGCCAGGGGGTATTCGGCCCGGATGTAAATATAAGCGGCGCTGGCGCCCAGGGCATACCCGGCAATCAAAAGCCCTTCCAGCAGGGTATGTGGATCACCTTCGATGAGCGAGCGATTCATAAACGCGCCGGGGTCGCCCTCGTCGGCGTTGCAGATGAGATATTTCACGTCGCCCGGCCGGTCACGGCAAATCTGCCACTTCATGGCGGTCGGGAAGCCCGCTCCGCCGCGCCCGCGCAGCCCGGACTTTTTGACCTCGTCAATGACCTGCTGGGGCGTCATAGCCAGAGCCTTTTCAAAACCCGTGTAGCCCTCGCGGGCCAGGCAGTGATCGAAATTGGTTGGATCAATCAGGCCGCAGTTGCGCAGGATAATGCGCGGCTCGATGCCCAGCATGGGGTGGGCGGCCAGCGAGGGAATACCGTCAAGCGGTTGCGCCCCAAACACGCCAATTGCCAGGTCGGCGCAGGGGTCGTCGCCCAGCAGCCATTTCTCGGTGATTCGCTGCGCTCCACGCGTGTTGACGTTACCATATAAAATTGAAGGCTGACCCGGCTTGCTGACAATGACGACCGGTTCCAGGTAACACACGCCAATGCAGCCGACCTGGCTGATCGCCAAATCGAGACCCCGTTCGGCCTGCTGCTTCTGGAAGGCAGTTAAGGTGTCGCCGGCCCCGGCAGCTTGGCCACAGGTAGCTGCGCCGATGCGCACCTGGGGCCGGTCGGGCTGCTCCAGGGCCTGCCACTCGACCTTTGCTTTGGCTCGCAGTTCTGCCAATGATGTTGCCATAGTTAATCCCCGTATTTCTTGAGTAACTTTTGGGCTTTGGTCGAACTCATCCGGCCATGCACTTGTTTATCCACCACGACCACCGGAGCCAGGGCGCAGCAGCCGAAACAGGCCACGTGTTCCAGGCTAAATTTTTCGTTGGGGGTCGTTTGACCGGCCTTGATCTTGAGCTGGTGCTCTAGCAATTCGAGGAGACGGGCGCTGCCACGCACATGGCAGGCCGTACCCAAACAGACTTTGATGGTATGCTCACCGGGTTTGGTAAAACGGAATTGGGAATAAAATGAGGCAACCCCAAAGATTTCGCCCGGTGAAACTTTGGCAAAATCCCCAATCTCGTCCACAGCTTCGGGCGAGATATAGCCATAGAACTCCTGCACTTCTTGGAGCAGGGGGATCAAGAGACCGCGGTCTCCCTGCGGGTAGCGGACTAATATCTGTTCAATCTGATCGGCCATGCTGACCTCGTGGACCGGTATCTTATCCGGTTGATTTTACTTGATTTGATTGTTTAAATTTTTACTGAAGTTAACAACTAGGGGAAGTCTTCAAAAAGTGAAGGGCTTTTTTCCCCCTTATCTGCATTATAAGGCAAGTAGGTAGGGGCTAATAGTGACAGATGTCACTAACTCTTGCGACATATTTCACTTTAGTTAATTGGAGGCGAATTTTAGGGGAGGCCAAGACCCTAAAGGTCTTCGAGACCTTTAGGGTCTAAATCAATTCTACCGCTGTCCGTAAGGTTTGGCCGGAACGGATTGTAGGTAAAGCCAGAGGGCGCTGATTTCGTCATCGCTCATTTGAGCAAAGTTGGGCCAGGGCATCTGCTTTGGATCCAGGCTCGATCCATCGGGGCGTTTGCCCTCGCGGATGGCTACCAGGAAATCCTGTTCAGTCCATGTGCCCAGGCCAGTTTGAGCTTCGAGGGTAAGGTTGGCTGGATAGGGCGGCTCAGCCGGTACGCCCGGAATCGGCCCACCGGAAAGCGTGGCCCCGTGACAACCGGTACAGGTTTGAGCCAGATAAGCGCCATATTCCTGGGTGACACCCGGCTCAACGGCGACCGGACGTGGCGCGTCGTGGTCAATCTTCTCGGCCGGGAGAACCGGGATTTGATCGGTCACCAGCAGAACTCGTCCCAACGGCCCCAGGCTGTTGGCGGCAACTTCCTGGTCTACCGACGGCAGACTTTTGATGTAGGCAATCAGCGCGCCCAGGTCGGTATCGTTAATGCTATTGAATTCTTCGGAAGGCATAACCCAGAGGGGTTTGCCACTGGGGTCAAGGCCATGGCGGATCGCTCGCACCCAGTCGCTGTCAGTGAAAGCGCCGCCAACGCCGCCTCGCCCTGCAGTCAGATTACTGGCGTTGATCTGTCCCAGCAGGGGGTCGTCAATAAAGTCACCACCCGCCCCATTTTCTTTGTGGCAGTCCATGCAGCCGCGTGTGGCAAAGAGCCGCTTGCCCTCGGCCACCGCAGCGGCGTCAGTAGGGATGGTAACACGCTCCGGTTGGACATCGTAAGTTTTGTTTAGACGCGACTCGCTCATGAAGTACACGCCAACCAGCGCCAGCAGGATTAAGCCCACCAGGCCACCCAGAATGATTCCCAACCACTTTAATACCTTTTTCATAGGCTCCTCTTTTGAGATAATTTTTAGGATTATCCCCAATTTAGCCTATGACCGTCCTGCCATCGTTACGGACAGCGTTACCGTACTTTTAATCGGTTACAAACCGGCCAATTGCAGCGCCTCTTGGGCGGATTTGTCATCATGAATGACGGCCTTAAAGGCCCGGACTGCTCCCGTGACATTCTCAAAGCCCCAGACGTTGCGGCCAATGGTGGCGCCCCGCGCGCCGCTCTGGACGACCTCGGCCATCATGTTCAGCGCGGCTTCTAATGTCTCTGCCTTGGGTCCCCCGGCGGCGACGACCGGCACCGGGCAGTCGGCCACGATTTGCGCATAGGCTTGCACATCGCCACAGTAGGGCACTTTGACCACATCTACGCCAACCTCGGCGGCGCAGCGGACGGCCCAGGCAATGTCCTCCGGGGCAAAGGAAATCTTCAAGCCATTGTTCACATCGCGCGGGTAAATGTGGCAGATCACCGGCAGATCAAAGCGGGCCGCCTCGCGGACATACTCGGCAGCTATCGCCAGGTATTTTCCCTCGGTGCTGCCGCGCACGTAAGTGACAATTGCCATCGCATCGGCGCCCATGCGCACAACCTCTTCAGGAGTAGCGACCGGCTCATAAGCGGTGTCGTCGAAGCGGCAGAGGATGCTCTGCACAATCAGGGGCACGGCTCCGGCGTAAGGCAGCCAGGCCGAAGCGGCCATACCTTTATGCATGGTCACGGCGTCGGGCCGGGCGGCGACAATAGACGCTATAGTGGATTGGATGTGCCGCAGTCCAGGGGGCAGACCAGTCTGGTAGCCCATTAAGTGATCTACCGCAATAGAACAGAGCCGGCCAGATGGGTGGGCAAACAGCCGGTTCATGCGAATAGTTTTACCTATATTCATGGATCCTCCAGGATATGGTTTTTATTTACGCTCAGATGAGCATGGGGTTATACTACGAATAAACGAAGCAAACGCAACTGAACCCCAGTGATTTTTCTGACCCTCCGTTCTGTATAATCAGGGTCTTGAGTTATAATAAGGAAGTCCAACCCAATCCAATGAGCAAAAATTTGGAAATGACCCAAGCAATTCATCCTCTTAAACCAGAAGTTATGAGTCCGGCCGGCTATTGGCCGCAGTTGCAGGCTGCGATTGAGGCGGGAGCCGACGCGGTCTATTTCGGTCTCAAGCATTTTACGGCCCGGGCCAAAGTGGGCTTCACCCTGGCCGAGTTGCCAGAAGTGATGCGGACACTGCACCGGCGCGGGGTCAAAGGCTATGTTACCTTTAACACGTTGGTGTTCGACCATGAACTAACCGAAGCGGCCACTAGCCTCGCCGCGATTGTGGAGGCGGACGCGGATGCGATTATCGTTCAGGATGTGGGCATAGCCAAGCTGGCCCGGCAGATTGCCCCGGCGTTAGAAATCCACGGCAGCACCCAGATGAGCCTGACCAGCGCCGAAGGGATTGAGCTGGCCCGGCAGTTTGGGGTCAGCCGGGTTGTCCTCGCCCGCGAATTATCTCTGGACGATATTCGCGCCATCCGCGCCCAGACCGGCTGCGAATTGGAGATGTTTGTGCATGGGGCGCTGTGTGTCTCTTACTCTGGTCAATGCTTTTCGTCGGAGGCGTGGGGTGGGCGCAGCGCCAACCGCGGGCAGTGCGCTCAGGCCTGCCGGCTGCCGTATGAGCTGGTGGTGGATGAGCAAGTGAAACCGCTCGCTGAGGCCCGCTACCTGCTGTCGCCGGGAGACTTATACGCGCTGCAGCAGATGCCGGAGATTGTGCGGCTTGGCGTCTCGGCGCTCAAAATTGAGGGGCGTTATAAGGATGCCGATTATGTGGCCCTTACTACAGCCGCTTATCGCCGGGCGGTGGATGAAGCCTGGGCGGGTCTGCCCCTGAGCATCAGCCGTGGCGAAGAATTGCAGCTTGAACAGGTCTACTCGCGCGGCCTGGGCCCTTATTTTATCACCGGCACCAATCATCAAATTGTGGTCAACGGGCGCGCTCCCCGCCATCGCGGGGTACTGATGGGAAAAGTGGTGCGGGTGCTGGCGGATCGAGTCATTATCGTGCCCGACCCCACGGTCGAAATTGCTCCGCTTAAAGCAGGTGACGGCGTGGTATTTGATGCGGCTAACTGGCGCAGCCCCGAGGAAGCCGAGGAAGGCGGGCGGGTGTATCACGTCACCCGGCAGCGGAGCGGCCAGGTGGAACTCCAGTTTGGCAATGGCATGGTTAATTTCACTCGTATCCGGCCGGGTGACCTGGTCTGGCGCAGTCATGACCCGGAATTGGACAAGGTAGCCCGCCCGTTCACCCAAGCCGTGACGCCGGTTCACAAGCAGCCGGTTCGTGTCCGGGTAACTGCCCAGGAAGGTGTGCCACTGGTCCTGGCGTGGACCCTGGTGGAGCGACCGGAGATACAGACCACTGTCCAATCCACTGAACCGCTGGCCCCGGCGCAGAAGCAGGCGCTGACCGCCGACTTTGTGCGCGAGCAGCTTGCTCGCCTGGGTAACACGCCCTATGAATTAGATGAAGTGGAATTGGTCGTGCAGGGTAATCCCTTTGTGCCCAGTTCCCTGCTCAACGGGCTGCGCCGCCAGGCCGTCGAGCAGTTGGCCGAGCGCCAGGGCCAACCCCGGCTAGTTATTATCAGGGACCCCCTGGCGACGTTAGAAGCTGCTTTAGAAGCGGTCCAAAAAACCGCAGAGGTCTCAGAGACCTCTGCGGTCTGGTCTCAGCCGCAGTTACACTTGCTCGTGCGCACACCCGAACAGTTGGACGCGGCGCTCGCCTTGCAGCCGGCCAGCATCACCCTCGATTATTTGGACTTGTACGGCTTGCGTCCGGCCGTGGAGCGAGTGCAGGCGAGCGGAGTCACGGCCCGGGTGGCCAGTCCCCGCATTTTGAAACCGAGCGAGCAGCGCGTGGTCAATTTCCTGCTCAAACTGGGCTGCCAGATCGTGGTGCGCTCGAGCGGCCTGCTCTACGCGCTTCAGGGTGAAGCCCACCCCCCGTTGATTGGGGATTTCAGCCTGAATGCGGCCAATGTCCTGGCGGCGGATACCTTCCTGGGCCTCGGCTTATCACGCCTCACCCCCACCCACGACCTCAATGCCGCCCAGATGGCGATACTGGCCCGGAACATCGGCCCGGACAAAGTGGAAGTGGTGGCTTATCACCATTTGCCGGTCTTCCACACCGAGTACTGTGTTTTCTGCCGCTTTCTATCCAAGGGGACCAGTTACAAGGACTGCGGGCATCCATGTGAGTGGCATCGGGTGGCCCTGCGGGATGGGCATGGCCGTGCTCATCCGGTGATGGCCGACGTGGGCTGTCGCAATACGGTTTTTGGAGCGGAAGCGCAGGAGGCCAGCCGGCATTTGGACGAGTGGCGCCGGGCCGGTATTCACCATTTCCGGCTGGAGTTTGTCCACGAATCGGCCGAGCAGGTGACGGAGATTACCCGTATCTTTGCCGAGGCCCTGACCGCCAAGCTGACGAGCCTTGAGCTAAACCGGCAGCTCCAGCGATTGGCTCCGCAAGGTACGACAGAAGGGAGTCTCTTTGTGCCTGATACTTATCTTACGATACCGAATGTACGGGACTAACTTCCAAATCTTGCGGAAGCTGCAAAGCCAGCATAGGCGTGATTTTGCGCCTCTCCGGCCCTGCTACCTTGCTAACGACAACTCGGCCAATGATGGTTTTGATAATCCGGCGTTTTTCCTCCAGAATAGCCCAGCGCAACTGGGCCAACTCATCGCCGGGGAACTTTTCGGCGAATCGCCACGCCTCCAGTTCACTGACCAGGGCCTGGCGTTCTTCAGGAGTCATATCTTCTGGTTTCACATTAAGGGTTTTGATTCCCTCCCCAATCTCAGAGAGATACCCGGCAGCCCACTCGCTCAGGGCCTGAACCTGCAATCGGGCTGCGCTTTTGGCCTGAACCTCTCTCAACTCCTTATGTAGACCCAATTCCTGAATTTGCAGTCCCGTCAACTGCATCTCCATATCATCCTCGGTGATCCGCTTTTTGCGGGCCTGGGTAATAACCCACTGCCGCTCCGTCCCCAGTTCGTCGAGCTGCCGTTGCAGATGCCCTGCTTCAGCTTCAAGATTGGTCTGCTCGGCCTCAAGTGCGGACAATCGCTGCAGAACGGCTCCTCGCAAAACTTCAGGCCGATCACAAAGTTCTCGAACAAAGTCCCAGACATAATCATCCACCTTTTTTGATCCCGTGTTCACTGCGCAGTCCGGCGGCTGAGATTCCGGTGCGGTAATATGCCGCTGGCAAATATAATACCCGCAGACTGAATAGCTTCCCTTTTTCCGGTTCTCTCTTCGCGCGGTCCTGGCCTGACATTTCCAGCCACAGGCGCAATATACCAGCCCCGCACACAAATAATCCTCCTTGAGCCAGCGCGCCAAAAACCTATTGCTGGTGCGCACCTCCTGGGCCTTCTGCCAGACAGCCATAGAAATAATCGGCGGGCAGGGGATGTAAAATGATTCACCATCCAAAACATAGAGCAATTGGCCGGTGGCGTAGGCTTCACAGGTGAGTATCCTCTCCAACGTCTGCTTGGCCCAAATTTTACCTCGACGTGGCGGCACCCCCATCGCGTTCAATCTGCGCCTGATCGCCATATTGTTTTCGCCGGAAATATACCAGTCGAAAATTTTGCGGACAATCTCCGCCTCTGTTTCCTCGATTTCCAGATGGCGATCTACCTTTTTGTGACCGTACCGAACCTGACGGAAACTCCCCAGCATCTCGCCCTTTTGCAGATGAGCGCGTCGGCCCATGACCATCCGCTCGCGGATGTTGTCCGCCTCGATCTTGCCCAGCGCCGCCTTGATACCCAACATCTTCCGGTCGAAAGTCTCCTTGACCAGCTCCACGGCAAGCCTTTTGCCCATCTCGTCCAACACTTCGGAGAAGGGCATCGCCGCATACATTCCCCGGTACAAGCGGTCTTCTTTCCAGGCGACAATGACATCGAACTCGCCGGCAGCAGCAGCCCTCAACATCATCCCATAGTGCGGCCGGTCCTTCCGCTGGCCGGATGGCTGCACCAGTTTCCCTTTGGACCGGTACCGCTCCTTGTCTATATACCGCGCGACAATAGTATAGCCCCGCTCGTTGCAGTAGGCTTCGCAATCGGCCAGTTGGGCCTCGATAGATACTTTGTCTTCGGTAGCCTGCTGGTCAGAGGAAACACGGGCATAAATGGCGGCTCGTTTCACTGGGGCACCTCTGTCTGCATTATTGCCTCGGCAGCCAGGTCAATCTGAGCCACCTGCTGAACGTACAGCTTGAGCCAGCCGGTGGCGTCATGCTGCTTCCTGGCTACCAGCAGCCGGTAGACTTCGACCAGGGTCGCATCGTCGAGGGCGTTAAGCAGCTCGCCCCCAATGGCCTGGCTCGGAAGTATATCCAGGTCTTGATAGCCCTTCAGGATCTGCGCGTGAAATATGTCGTCTGGCCCTTCGGTACTGGTATTTTTGTCTGATAAGGATGTCGGTGGTAGCTGGGTCTCACCCTCAAATTGCCGGTTAAACTCGATTTCCTCACTGATGACGGGGGATAGGTTCTTTGGTGGGATCGGCTGATTAAATCGCAGATTGCCCGCGGCGTACTCGACTGGCTCGGCTTGCCGGTCAAACTCGCTCAGGGTCCAAACTCGAATCGTGTCGCTGTCCTTTGCGGGTAGCTTGTCATAGGCGAGCCGGGCCGCTGCCATGTGGTTTACGGCGTTGATATAGATCGGTCCTTTGATCGCTCGTCCATCTCTAATCAGTGTGACCAAAAAGTGTCGCGGGTCGTCCTGACTGGTTATGAGTGTTTCTTCTGCCAGCTCAGGCTTACCACAGATGACCCAAAAACCATCCGGGCCAAAGTACCCCACCGGGTCAGTTCCCTCTATGTGCCGCCAGAATTTGCCCTGATGGACAATCTCATAACCACAGTTTTTACAAATGCCCTGCTGGCTGGCGTTGTAAAATGCGCGCTCCTCGCTCATTGGCGGCCCTGCCTTTCCGGCATATACCCCGTAAGGTCTATGCCTTCGCCCTGGGGATTAAGTGGGTGATCTCGAACCTTACCGGCGATAAAGGTGACCTTTTTGTCATACTCTGCAAAGTGGTGAAACTCCCAAATGTGAATCTCGCTATCGTCTTTGACGTTCAGTTTGTCATAAGCGACACGGGCAGCCACCAGGGGAGATGTGACCCCGGTGATCAGCGCCATTCCGACAAACTCGACTTGACCTTGAAAAATCATAACCATAAAACTAAATTGTGGGATTGTGTTTGACTTTTCGCCCTGATTCTTGATACGACCTAAATCAACCAAGAATCTCAAGAACTCTGGCTCTGTCAACTCGGCCTGAGCCTCATTAATCACTTGGTCCATATCAGCCGCGGTGCTGGCGGTGTCAATCCAGGCGGTTATCAGTTCATGTCTCATAAACCCTCACTCTCAGTATTCCGACGTAATGCCTGGCGAAAATCTGCCAACATCTGGTAATGCTGCAAAATGCGCTCTGCTTCAGTTTGAAGACGACGGGCCTCGCCCATCTCCCTGGCCCAACGCAGTAGCCTATCATCGGTTTCTCCATATGGTGCACCGGCCTCCCGATATGCCCACCAAAAGGCATCATAGACTGCCTGCATGGCCGGCACGAGCTGTTGAACAAGCGGAGTCAAAAGTTCAGCTATTGCAGTGCCAGCCTCCGCTATCGAGTCCCGGAACTTCTGAAGCCATTCGATTTCCAATTCCCTGGGGGTAACTTCTTCACTCATTGATCTTCTCTTGCTGATGGGATGGAGCCGCCATTTTAGCCCACGCTTTCCTGAATAAAATCCCATCGGATGACTCGAAAAAAATGCCGATGCAGTGATAGGGACTGCTGTACCCGTAAGCCTGGCTAAATTCGCACAGACATATAGTGGCGTCCCAGGATTTCACCAGGTCGAATGACTGCCTGATGTCGTCTGGTGAAATTGGGTAGTGCTTGGCCAGGACATCGATCATATCGTCATCCAGGGACCTAATTGGGCGGTTTATTATTCTACCTAAAAACCTTGCGAGTAAATCTGCCATGCTGGGCGATGGATTATCGTCCACATCGGCTATTAATACCCGATTGTCAACAATTTTGAAAAGCCCGGCCTTCAGGCCCTCCAGTACCGCCTCCGCGATCATCTGGGGCAAAAAGGAGTATGTACTCTTTTGGGCCTGTTCCAGCGACGCTGTCGATTCGCTGCTGCTACTGCTACAATCATCTGCTCCAGCTCGAAATATCACATGAATGATAGCAGTAGCAGCACTAAATTTCGCCCAGGGCACGCTGGCCACGAGTAACGGTTGACCCGGCATACACCTTGTTATAGGCCATCAAAGCCGCCTGCCGGCGACTCGTCCCGCCCTGAACCAGTTCTCTAAACTGGGTATCGGCTTCATCTTCAGGCAGAGTTTGTGTGTTTGTCACCGGTGGGGCCGGCGGCTCGCTCGCCGGCCGCAGCAGTGAACGCACCTCACGCTTATCCACATAGGGTGTCTGGACTACCGCCGGCTGTTGTTTAGGCAGCTCGATCACTGCCCGACCAGGCGGGAAATTGATCGCCTCGATGGCGTCCATCAGTAGCCTGGCCTGGTACTTATCGTTGGCGTGGAGCTGCACCTTGCTGCTGAACTGCTGCCTGTGGTCGCTGTCAATCGTGGTGCCCTTGGCCGAGGTGAGACATAGGATCTGATAGATTCCAAACTTACGCAGCTCCCAGGCCTGCCGCTTCAGCTCGATGGCAATCTCCTTATCACCGGTCAACAGGGCCGAGGCTTCGTCAACAGTGACCACGACCGGCGGCAGATAATGATCTGCCAGGCGGTTATATTCCTCGAGGTTATCGGCGTCATATCGAGCGAACAGTGAGGGCCGATACTCGGTAGCCTCCTGGTAGACTTCGTGCAGGGCGCTCAGGATTTCGTTTGGCTGCCGGAGGAGTGGATACCGGAGCCGGTCACACTGCTTAAAGGCAGCCAGGCCGTGCTCCTGCTGGTCAATCAAAACAAATTCAACCTGGTCTGGGCACATGGCGAGCTGGGTCAGAATCGAGGAGGCAAAAACCGATTTGCCCCAACCACTCGAGGCGGCGACAATGGTGTGAAATAGGTCATGCAGAGAGATGGTCACCCGCTCCATCTGGCCGGATTCGTTGATCCTGACTCCGAGTACCAGGTTATTCATATCACTGCGCAGACCTGCTGGCAACAGGTCAACGAGGCGAATCATTGTGGGTAATTCGGCCTGGCCAGGCAGCAGCGCCGGCATATTTGGCGCTGCAATTTCAGGCGATGCCCCTCTATTGGCGCCGTGAAAAATGTTGAAGGCAGCCCAGCGCCG
Source organism: Chloroflexota bacterium (assembly GCA_016860845.1). The sequence continues at coordinate 12,282 of BOKF01000005.1, read as the reverse complement.
GACCTCGTCAGGAGTTGGTTCAATCTCAACCCCGTTAATTTGGGCGCCTGGGGCCAGGTGCAGCGGTCGAGTCACCGTCTTACCTTCTAGCTCGGTGAGATAGATTTGGTCGCCGGCCTTGGCCACAGTGATGACCATATTGGCCTCGCGGTCGGCTTTTTTGTTTTCAATTCTCTGGGCGTCGGTAAGGAGGAGCTGCTGTTGCAATTGCTGGTCGGCGATCTCGATCCGCTTCCGCGCCATCTGTACACTTACCCAGAGAGCGATCACCAGCCGGATCAATAGAAACCCAACCACCGACCACAGCGTTATACTCACGGCCAATGCCACCTGCACCGGCATCACCCAATTTGCATACCACGCCACGAGGCCCAGCAGGGCCATAGCTATAACGATCTGGCCGACCCGCTTTTGCTCAGGATTTGTAGTAGGCTCACATTCCCGCGGTACGTTGATCCCCACTGCCGCCTGATTGTGCATCTTACCCATATCCGTATACCTCCATCGGCCGGAACTGCCGCCGAACCATTTCTCCGATCAGTCCCAGCTTCGCTTGCCCCCAATCCCACAGCCAATACCTGATCGTTCCCCACCAGAATCGAAACACGCTTATCCAGAGCGCCGCCAGAATCGACGCAACCAGTAACCAATCTCGTTTCACTGACCACGACGCCAGCGGATACGCAGCGGCGACGCTTACTCCAGAACGTGGCTCTACCATCAACAGAACGAATTCAATTTGTTGCCGTAGCAATGTGCGATGCCAACGACGTGTCATTGAAGACCTGTCCTTATCTCAGATACCCTTGCACCCCTGCCGGCAAGGTTTGTTTGGCCGTCCAGCGCAGGGCTGGCTCCGCTCTCAGATTGAGGGCCTCGATGGACTGCTGCAGGCCCTGTTCGATCAATAAGAGAGGGGAGGAGGCTTCCAGCATCGTGATTGACTGCTCCAGCCCGACGATACGAGTTCGAGCCTGGGCGAGCTGACCCACCAGGGCAGTGATCAGCCGCCCGTAGCCAGCGGCGCACTCTTCGAGCGAGCCGTGCTCGTTGGCCAGCAAGACAAACACCTCGGTTTTGAAATCCTCCCGGCTCACCAGGTAAGACGAAAGCAGCAACGTGCGGAGACTTTCGTCGCCGATCTTCCCGGCCAGGTAGGCAATCTCTGTTCGCTGGCCGGACCGGATAGCATCGGTGACCTGGTTGAGATAGTTAGCCTGATGCTCGAGGCCCTCCACTCGCTCAACCAATTTGAGCACCTGACGGGTAAGGGTATCGGTGGCAACACGAACATCCTGTAGCCGGGCCTCGGCGTCGGCTGAGTTCGGTTCGATTCTGGCCAGGAGTTGGGTCACCCGGTCCATTGTCTCTTTGGCCGGATCGGGCGGGGGAGGAGCAGCCTGGGCCAGCGCTGCCGGCTGCTCCTTGAACAAGGCCTTCAACAGATGGCCATAGGCGCGCCAGAGGTGAACGGCGCCCATCATCACGGCAACAATAGCCACGAGCACAGCGACCGCTTCAACCGCGGCGGGGATCCAGGGCGGCAGATCAGTAGCGAGCAGAACCCGACTGATGAGGTAAAGCGTGATCGCGACAAATAACAGGATCAGTGAACGTCTCATAGTTCCACCTCCACTGGGCCATGACCATTCCCGTTTGTGGTGATAGTTGGCGCGAGCTGCTGCTTGAGCCGCCGTCCAAGACTCGCGGACCGGCCCAGCAGCCGGCCCAGTTCCGAACCGGAAATATCAGACCGTTGCGCTAAAATTGACCTGGCTCGCTCTATAAGGGCTTCAGTGGGCTGCGCAGGCGCGTCAGGATCAATCAGGGCCTCCCTGCGCTTCTGCTTGCGCAATTCTGCCAGCTCAGCTTGCAGCGTGTTACGTTTAGCAGTTAGATCAACGGTTTGTCGCTCCAGCTCGTTCAGCCCCGCCTCAGCCTCAGCCTTCGCCTGGGCCAGGTCCGCTGACACCTGGTTGACCTGATCGCGCAGCCCGGCGAGGCCGGCGATCACGCTGACCCGTTCCAAGACCCGTCGGAGCAGGCTTACCAGTAGGTGAAGAGCGAACGCGGCTGCAACAGGCGGCAGGACTCCGACAACGCCGGAGACTACCACCGGCGTGAGTGGATGCAGGGCCAGCAAGTTGGATAGGGAGGCATGCACGGCGTTGAAGATGACACTAAGCAGGGTAAAAGCGATCACCAGACTCCAGGCATAGCCGTCGCGTTCTTTGCGGATCTCGGCCCACAAAACGTTGAGGCTGGCTACGACCGCAAGCGCATCGAGGGTTAAGGGCCAGAGCCAGGCTAAGTTATAGTTGATGGACCCGGCCGTGCTGGCTAAGTCCCACAGGGCATTATAAGATAGGACGATGCCGGTAACAGTTACAAACAGGACACCCAGCGTTGCTGCGGCAGTCGTCGAAGCATCAATGATGATGTCGGCAGTGATCCAGCGAGTCAGGCGAGTATTTTTGACAGTCATGCTGCACCTCCAACTTGATCAGTAGCTAGATCAATCAACTCATCAAACCAGGACAATACTCTCGGGCATTGGAAAATCGATTCCGACAGATCAAGTGTGACCCGGTAGGTGGCCATTAATGCACCTCTACCTCGGCACCGACTTCAGCAATCAATCCAGTTTTAGCCAGCAACAGGCTGAGTAGGGCAGCATTATTTTCGAGATCGCGGTCGAAGGTTGGCGGAGATGGCTCCCCGTGGAGCAGATAGTTCACGGCCTGGCGGCCGTTAGCAAGGGTAAGCTGGCGCTCGGTGATTTTGGCGCTGATTTGCACCGTTTTTAGCTTAGGAGAGCCGGTGTGTAGTATATTGTTATTAGCTTGCATTTCAGAAACTGCCTTTCTGAGTTGTAAGTGAGGTCCGGTTTGGTGCTCGAACACCTCGCCGGTCCGGGTGGCCGTCCGATTCGGGCGGCCATTTTTGTGCGCCCGAGCGCCGAGCATGGGAAGAGCGTCAATAGGATTGAGCAACCGGCTTTTGATTAGCAACCTGGGCCTCGCGGCGCTCCTTCTCCTGTTGAATCAACTGACGAAGTAAAGAGCTAACCGGCCGGTCATCTTCTTTGGCCCACTTGAATAACAACTCCTTGATTTCATCTGGAGCAGAAAAACTGATGTTTACAAAGTTGGGTTGTACCATCGTTGTCTCCTAAGTTGATATTTTTTAGATTCAAATTGAATCTAAATTAACTCAATAATAACATATCCCTTATGATTTGTCAATAATGAATACGAATTCTTGCTAAGTGTCCTCAAAATGAATTAAAATGCTTTCAGTATGACAGACTTTGCAGCGTGGCTGAGTGAGGAACTGAAACGACGGGGTTGGTCGCAACGTGAGGCAGCCCGGCGCGCTGGACTATCCCAGGCTAGTGTCGCCAAGCCTATCAGCGGCGAGCGGAAAGCCAGTGCCGAGATTTGTGTCAAACTCGCTCTGGCCCTGGGCGAATCCCCTGAGAAAGTGCTCCGACTGGCCGGGATTCTCCCCCCACTGCCGGGTGGTGAAAACGAGCAGACTATCAAAGAGGTTGTGGATATTCTCAAAAATATGCCCCCTGAAGATCGACAGGATGTTTTAGATTTTGCTCGATACCGGTATCAAAAGAGGCGAAGTGACCCCAAATAGTTCATCATAGTTCTTCGCACAGCCGAGCTAGAACTCTGCGAGTCTTAATCTCTCTGCCCCACTCCTGGCATTGGTGGATTGAATATTAGAGCAAGAAAAGATCAGCCAACTTACCGTCGTTTCGTTTTCAATTCGCGCATCAGGGATAGAGCTAACTCACGAGCCTCAGCAGTCTGGCCGGGAGTGAGCCGGTCTGGGGGGATATTAAGGTGGACTGTTTCATTGATAAGCGAGGATACGCCGCCAGGTACAGGCGAGGGTGGGCTATACATAAGCTTGTCGTTGGGCACAATAAAGCCGTTCGTGGCGGGTACGAATAGTTCCGGCCCGCGCTCGCCGACGACATAAGGCGTTAAGCTGGAGACTGGCCCGCCCTCGGCTCGTCCACCTAGGACGACTGTCCTCCCCTGAGCATACTGCTGGTCCTTGAGGCTGTCAAGGGTCTTATCCAACTCCATGCGGCGCTGGATTGCCAGTTGGGTCACCCGTGCCGTATACGTTGAGATCAATTCCAGTTCTTTGGCCAGGGCTTCCTGGAGTTTGGCCAGGCGCTGCCGATTGGCCCGGTCCTCATCTTCCTGCTTCCGGTGGAGCCATTTGTCGTAATCGGCGTTTTTACGCTGCTCGTAGAGGTTCTGCTGTTCCAGTTCGCGCTCGTAGCGCCGTTCATTGGCTTCCAGTTCGCGGTTAAGTCGCTGCTGGAGTTGTTGCAGCTTGCGCTGGTGCAGACGCTGGTCGGCCTCGATTTCACGCTGCTGCTGGATCTGCATCTCTTCACGCGCCCGCTCATTGGCGATCTGTTCCCGGTCCAGCCGGTCGGTACGGGCCTGCTGGGCGCTGGCCAGGTCGTGGTCGCGCTGGCGCATCAAGCGCAGGTAGCCAACCGCATCGCGGTTGCGTTCGTACTCCTCGGCATCCTGCTCGAACCGCTGGCGGATGTCACGCAGGGTCTGGCGATAATTGGTTTCGATGTCTACCCGCCGTTGGGCTACACTGCGCTCGAAGTCAATCCGGGCCTGGGCCTGCTTGATGGACAGGTCTTGCTGGCTTTCGTCAAACCCGATGTTTTCATCCTCGACCGCATCGCGGAATTTCTGCCAGATGTCTTCAATCCGGTCCTGGTTCTTTAGCTCCAGGTTAAGGCGCCGCTCGGCGAAATCTTCGAGCATGTCGTAACGGCGCCGCTCACTTTCAATATCAATCTTTTCCAGATTTTCGCGGTGCTTCTCTTCTTCCTCTTCCATCTTTTTAGCGACTTTTTGTTGAGCGGCTTCGTAGTCGGCCTCGCTGGGGCCGGTCGGGCCTTCGGGTGTTTCTTTTTCGGGCGCTTCGATTTTGGTCTTGCGCTGATCCTGCCACTGCCGCCAGCGGTCGTCGTTCTCCTCGATGGCCTTCTGGGTTTCTTCCCGTTCCTTTAGATAATTTTGATACGATTGGCGGACCGCCTGCTGGCCGGCGCTCCAAATCTGGTCCCAGGCTTCCTGGGCCTTCTTGGCCAATTCATTCGAGGCGGCAAAATCCCCTTCCCAGGCGGCCTGGAGCGATTGAGCTGTCAGGGATAGGACATCCATAGACTTGCTCAGCATCGCAAAGATGCCTTCATATCCGGCCTGGGATTGGGCCAACATGTCGGTGAGTCCCTGGAGGATGCCGGTGTTGCCGGAGAAGGCATTGCCGACTGCATCAATTGTGCCCACAAGCGGAAAGAGGGTTCCCAGGAGGTTTTGGGCCGGTTCAGGGAGTTTATTGAACCACTCGTAAAATGTTTTGGTGGCGGCGGTCCCCCCACCGCCGACGGCCGTGGTCCAGTCAACGAAAACGCCGACCAAGAGTTTCATTTGCTGAACAAAATCGTAGATACCATCGAGACCCTCGATGATGGCGTCCTTATTCTCGACAATCTGTTCAATGACGCCGAGCTTGGCTTCCCCTTGCGCCCCGGCGATGGAGGCCATGATGTCACCGATGGGCTGGGCAATGGCAATTAGGTCGGCTTCATGGTCTGTCAGATATGCCAAAAGTTCTTCAGTTTGCGCCTTTATTTCATCAAAGAAGGGTTTACCGCCTTCACGAATAAGTTTATTTTCGGTGTCGGATAGGGTTGACATGAGGCCGGTGTAGGTCTCGGCCAAATCCTTCATCTGGCCTTTGTATTTTGATGCGACAGTGGTGATGAAATACTCCCAAATTTTGTTACCGTCTTCGCCGGCTTTTTGCATTGCCTCCATCTTTTGCATCGCATCGCCGGTTTGCAGTCCCATTTCCCGGAATCGTTGAGCGACTTCACCAAAAGGACTCCCATCCTGTAGAGCTTTATAGAGGCGGCCTACCCAGACTGCCATATTGCCAAAGTCACCGCCAGTCGCGGCGGCCATATCACCAATTTGGGTCAGAGATTCGCCGGTGGCTAACAGGTCACCGCCGAAGTTTTGTAGAAGAAGCGATGCCTGGACGACCTGGGGAAGTTCAAAGGGGGTTTTGTCTGCAAACTCGGCTAACTCCTGGATGCGGCCCTGGGCTGCCTCGGCCGAACCGAGCAGGGTCTTGAACTTGGTCTCGTAGGTCTCGAATTGGGCGTTGTTGGTGACGGCTAACTGTCCCATCATATCCATAGTAGACTCGACTTGCCCGGCCAAATCTATAACTTTGGTAGTTACCGTGGAAACCACACCGGCGACGCCGCCCATCACAGCGGCCAGTTTGACACCCTCGTCGGCCGCGCTACCCAGGCCCTCACCTAACCCACCAAGTTGGCTGTCGGTCTCTTTGGCCAGGCCGTCAACCTTTTGTTCGATTCTTTCGAGTGCGGCCAGGACTTGAGAATCGTCCAGTTCGGCTTTTAATTCGTAATCAGTCGGCGGCATGTGCGATCACCTCGGTAAATTTGGCGCGTAGCTGTTCAGCGGCTCGTTGATAGGTCTGAGCCTTTTGGAGCAGCAGTAGTTTTTCTTCGAGGGGGACTTTCCTGGCCAGTTGGCGACAGGCTTTAATTTTTTCGGCCAGGGATTGGATAGCGTAAGAGTAAAGGGCGGCTTTTTGGTATCGCTCGGTTTCCTGTTGGCGATAAACTAGGTAGACTCCCAGGAGTTGGTGCATGGCGGGGGAGCTGCTATATGGTAACCCCAGGGCCTCATAGCGTTCGATCTCGTGCAAGAGCAGCAAGCCGACGAAGCGGCTATTTGGTTTGGGTTGTGCAGAATGTTTCGAGGCGGGCTTGTTGTTCATTGGATAAAAAAGAAAAAACGGCGCAGAGACCACAAGGGTCTGTGCGCCGCTGGGTTGTTCACCGTTGGGCGATAGTGTCGCAAAACACTGTTTGATTGTTCATAATTATAACACGGATATACCTCTTAGGTCAATCTTTTTTCCTTGAAAATAATGACCACACTTGGCCTCATGTTGGGACATATGCAGCACCTCTTACCTTTCAGTGATCAAAACCCTAAAATTCTCTGGGGTAACGATGGTAGTCAAATAAATCACCTTTTTCCCCTCCTCAATGACCAGGCGTCCACGAACGTCCAGTAGATCAATGATCCACTTTTTAATCTCGAATGGCTCGTCACTTTGATCGAACGCAAACTCAAGTTGTTCCATAAATCCGGCCAGGGCCAGTGTCTGTTCGCGCTCCGCTGACGCAGAGACAACTGCTATCTCCTGTTCCAACCGCTGCAACTCGACCCCCATTGCTGCGATACTTTCTTCGAGTTCGCCCTGCTGCTGCTCCAGTAACAAGCGGCTTTCCGCCGAACCACTGGTCACGTATACCTCGATCAGCCGGTTAAGCTGCCTGTGTGCCTTTTCGAGATTGGTTCTGACCGTATTCGCCTGCAATTCCAGTGTGGTCAGCAGGCTAGACTGCTGATTCTCGAACTCCTCCAAAGCTTCTGCTATTAGCTCGGGGCAGGAGATAAGCTGCTTGAGCCAGCCCCAGGCCGCCCTGTCTACATCGGCGCAACAGAACGAGGGCGTAGTACATTTTCTACTGGCATACCGTCCTTTGGGATCTTCGCGAACCGGACAGCGATAGTAGAAATAGTCTCTGTTGTAAATCTTGTCGTAGTTGTGGATGCAATGAATCTTTTCACCGCACTGGCAGGTTATACGTCGGGCCAGAAGATAGTCGTACTTCTGGGATTTAGAGGCGAACAGGCGATTCTCGCTGATACGCTGTTGAGCAGAATTAAACATCTCAACATCTATCAACGGTGGAACTTGGACTTCAAGCCAGGTAGTGAGAGGCTGAAGCATTTGGCGGGTAGAGAAGGCTTTGCCTTTGCCATAGAACCAGCGCCCGACATAGACCGGGTTCCGCAGAATCGAGCGAACCGCGCGGGGATTCCAGTGTCCGTATCCATTTTTCTTGGGGGTCAGCCTGGGCCGCACTCCGGTATCCACGTAGGTGGGTACCCGCATTTCGGTCAGTTTGGCAGCAATCCCGCGCAGCGACACTGGATTGACCAAGCGCGTATAAAGCTCAAAGATGAACCTGACCACCGCAGCCTCATCCTCATGGATGACCAGGGCAACAAAGTCCCCCTTTTTATCCTGCTGCTTGACAATCCGATAACCGTAAGGCGCGTGGCCACCAACGGAGACATGCCCCTGCTTGACCTTGTTCCGCCGGCCGCGCTGGGTCCGCTGAGCAATTTTCTCCCGTTCGTACTCGGCAATAACGGCCTTGATGTGCTTATTCAGCCGGCCCTCGGGATCATCGGGATACTCGCCCAAGACGTACTCAATCCTGATCCCGAGCGTCTTTAGTTCTTCCTCGATTAACAATTGCTTGACCAGGCCACGAGCGAGCCGATCCATCTCACGCACGACCAGAACATCGAACTCGCTGGCACGGGCCATCCGCAATATCTTCTGGAGACCTGGTAGGTTTCTATCAGCGCCGCTGGCACCACGTTCATCTTCTGGAATTTCATCAATGAGAAGATAGCCCTTTTGAGCGATATACTGACTGCATAGTTTCTGTTGACCAAGGATGATGTTGCGACCATCGTTGAGCCGGTCATCTGAACTGACTCTGGCGTAGGTTACCGCTCGGGTCATTTCTTAACTTCTTCCTGGGGTACTGCGGCCTCAGTGTTCATTTTAGACGGAAAGTAATGCTCAACCAGTATTCGATAGGCAGCCAGAAGTGCCAACCTTTGTCGTTTATTAAGTCGCTGGCTGCTAACACTCTTGTCCGCTTCCTCTGCTTCTTGCTTGGTAAATTGACTTTGTGCCATATCGCGCCGCCTCCTCTACGGCATAACTGGCGATACAATCGCTCTGTCTATTTATCCATGACGCAAAAGGGCCTTGGAGCGAGATAACTCCAAGGCCCATGTTGCTAAAGTCACACTTCTGGATTTTCGGTTAAGCCAAATAGGTACTCCACAAGAACGAGGAGTGTACCGCGGCGATTAATGAAATCATCCACCGGTTTGGAGAGAGGGAAAACTCCCGCACCATTCCACAACTGTAACTTGGTTTCAAGAGCCTCTCGTCGCCAATTGGGATCATCACTGGCGGCAAAAGCGTAGTAGTTGGATAATGTCATCTCGGCACTTCCCATTTCGTCGAGCAGAATAGTTGCCACCCGTTGAGCCAGGTTCGGTTTGGTCCCAATGGCCAAGCAGAATGCAGTCAGTTCGACGATGCGCCGTTCGAGTTCCTCGGCCAGGCTGTCTGGGTCAGGCCGGATCTGAGCTGTGCTGGCAGACAAATACTGTTCAACTTCTGCCAGGTATGTGGCCAACTCGGCCGGTGTCTCAAAGTTTCGGTCCACTGGATGGGCCGGTGGGGTAAGTTGGTGAGGCTCATCCGACTGGATGGTCAGGGTCGGCATCAGGGGGAGCAAGACAGCCAGCTTGAGCAAATCGCGTCGAGCGGTATCGGTAACCATTAGAGAACCTCCCCATTGGATTCGACGTTCTGGCTTTTGAAGAACCACTCCACGAACGCCTCTTCACGTTTCTGTTGATAATCAAACAGGCCGGGGTCGAGTGGGGTTATGGCGAGCAGGCGAGTGAACCGGGACAGCGCGATAACATCGTTTCGGTTTAACTCCTCGATCATCTCGTGTAGGGCCAGCCGATGATTGGCTTCCTGAGCATCGAGCGTGGGGTCGCTGGTCAAGTCAGCGGTGGGGTACATCCCCAAGTCGGCGAGACTAATGCGGAGGGTGTGGCCGCGCTCTTGGTCGCCGGCATCGAGGATGCGCCATCGCTGCTGATAGTACCATTTAGTTGGTGTTACAGGGACAATTGATGTAAAATTAACTACAGTAGCCATGATGATTTACCTCCTTATGGCTGCTAATGGGCCGTTGGCGTCGTCTACACGCCAACGGCTTTCATTTGATTGACAACTATATATTACCATAAATCAAGTGTAATTACAAGATTATAATCCTTAAAATGTAATGCTAATTGACATCAGTTTAATGTCATGGTACAATAAAGGAAAATGCTTTTTGAGGCGTTAAAAACTTGAATACCTTAAAGTACCTAGTAGAAAAACACAAAAGGGCGACAGGCTTAAGTTATGAAAAAATGGCTTATCACGCTGGCCTGTCAAGAAACCAGTTCGTAATCATAGTAGAAAGTGGCCTTAGCGACGGCACTTCACTTAAAACCATACGCGGCATCGCCAAACTGCTCGATATGCAATCCTGGGAACTTCTGAAAGTGTTGGAGCAGGAGAACGGTTAAATTTCCCTTTTGTTCCTCCCTTCGTTTACTCTTACAAAGCTGGGCGTTGGTGTGGCGCGGCATGACATGACAAGGCTCGAACAGGCTGGAAATATTACTTCCGAGGCTTCTCCCGTAAATGCTTCTCCTATTGTAACTGCTCAGGCTGGAAAAACAGTCTGAGATTGGAGAATAGACGGGTAATAGGGCGAACCAAGCAAAGCCAGACGCAAGGCTTCTAACACCCGTTGTCCATTTTTACGAACCGTAGCGATATAACTGCGGATATGGCAGAAGGTCTTGGCCCCCTCTTTGGAACGGAAGCAGCCTGACACTTTCTGTTTGAGTTTGACCATCCGCAGGTCGCGTTCGGCCTGATTGTTGTCGAATGGCACCTTAAAATCGTACATAAAAGTCAAGGTCTCTTGTTTGCGCCGGTGTAACCGATCCAGCAAATTCTTGGCTTGGCTCTGCTTGAGCCGACCTCGCTTTTTGGGGCCGGGATCAGGCGGCGGCAGTGGGTTGGCTTGCCGTCCCTCGGCAATGAGTTGGTCATAGCGCCGGTCAAACTGGGCCAGTTGCTCGCCGGAAAGACAAGTCTGTCCCTGCTGTTGGGCGCTTTCGACCGTTTGTTTAATCTCGACCAGCAGTTTGACCATCGCTTCCGCCCAACTTTGCTGATAGCGTTCATGGATAAAGACCAACTCACGCAGATGATGAGCATTGCACAAGACATGGCTGGGGTGGTGGTACTGAAAATAGGAGGCATAGGCATCGTGGATAGAGTGACCTTGACGCCGGGGTAAAATCCCAATCTCATCCAGGGCTTTGCTTCCCCGCTTGGCATGGCTGACCAGGTAAGTCAAGGTGGCTGTACTGCTCACATGCACCCAAAACCGTTTCCCTTCCACGGGAACACTAGTTTCGTCAAAATGAACCGGCTCTGGGGTTTGGATCAAGTAAGTTTTGACGGCTTCATTGACGGGGGTTACTTGTTCTGCCAGTTCTTGACAGGCGGTCACAATACTCCCTTCGCTCAGACGGGGCTCGTACAGATCACTGAAGATGTCACTGGTTCGTTCCAGCGGAATGACGTGATTCTGATTGAAATACACCGCCTGGGCCTTGAGCACTGGCCCGTATTGCGCCGGTTGGCTCACCTCGGCTGGAAAGGCCGCCTTGTTGACCTGACCACACCCCGGACAACTTTTGATCTCAGCCCGATGTTCGGTCACTTCTACCCGCACCAGCGGTAGGTCAAATACCTGCCGCGCTTCGTAAGCCTCTGCCTCGACCTGTTCCAGACAAATCTGGCACTGACCACACTGCTTGACCGGATGCACTTTGACAGAGTCAGGTTCAACCACCGCTTTCAGGGTCTGTCCCCGATGACCGGGTTGGCCCCCCGACTTTTTCCCGCTGCGTTGGCGCAGACTCCGGGGGGCTGGTTTCTTTAACCCATCACTCGAGGGTGGCTTCCCACTATTGCGGCTATTTTTGGCTAATTGGTCTTCCAGCGCTTGAACCCGGGTAGACAACCCTATAACAACCTCGATCAACCTATCGAACAAGGCCAATACCGCTTCTTCACCTTCCTGGTGCGCGGCCCGTATGTCTTCTCGACTGGGTATCCGAGGTTCTGTCATAACCTTATTGTGGCTGGGTTGTACGATTTTAGCAATTTTTTAAGGTGCGACTGGCTTTTATGCCTGAGCAGTTACCTTTGAAGAAGGCAAAGGTGAAATTGGCTTCGACCATTATGAAACCCGCAGTTGGTTGGGCTGGCAGCACCATCTACTGCTCGTTGCCTTGGCCCATCATTTTCTGGTGCGCTTGAGAGTCAAATTCAAAGACAAAGCCCCAGCTTTGACCATTTACCAGGTCCGGCTCTTGCTCACCAGCGTTTTGCCCAAACCCGTTTTCGATGCCGCGGCCGCCCTGCACTTGGTGC
>BOKF01000004.1 GCA_016860845.1 Chloroflexota bacterium | reverse complement strand
TACGGCCTCCAGCTCACGTCATCATCTTTTTGCCGGCTCTAGAGACCGAACATGCTGGGCTGGGTAACTGAGCCAAACGATTGAGCTTATTTCAACCTCTTGCTCTCATGCGGCCATTATACTTGAGAATTGTTCATGACTCAAGCTTAAGGCTTATCAGGCCCGAAAATCCGACAAAAGTCGAAGAAGCTGGAGCCATGAAGTGATATGATGATCGAGGCGGCAAAGCAGGATAAAAATGTATCATCTGTCTGATTTAATAATGACCTATCTATTACCCATATCTCCCCTAAGGAGAGGGGATATGTTAAACTATAGCCTGCCTTAAGAGTAGGGAGAACAGTAAGCATTGAGCATCCACGAAATGAAACTCGACGAACAGTGGGCAGCCACTGAATTTGCCGATGTCGAACTGCAAGATGCCCGACTGAATCGGCAGTGTCAAGAATTAGCTGTCGTGTTAAGTCAGCAACCGACGACGTATATCAACGCGGCCTATCGTTTTTTCGGTAACACCAAGAGAGTGACCCCAGCCGGGATCAGTGCGCCGCATCAGCAACGAACGGTGGAACGGATGAGGCAGCATCGGCTGGTGTTAGCCGTGCAAGATACCACCACAACTTTTGCATTGACATAAAGCGACACAAGTAGTACGTTAACAACTGAATACGCTAAACGAGGCGATGATGATGTACAATCCAGCTAAAAAGCTGGAGGTACTGAGCCATGTTGCCGTTGGTAGCCTTTCCGGAAATGGTGGAACACTACGCGCCTCACTTTGCCAAGGTGTTTTCGGTCGAGGCGTTGATTCAATTCAAGCGCTACATTAGTGGGCTGATCGTGTCGGAAAACAAGACGGTGGATGGGATCAACCATCTGTTTGTCCACGAGAGCCGCAACCAGAGTTCACTGAACCGCTTGTTGACGGTCAGTCCGGTCGGATTGAGCGAGGTCAACCAAGCCCGGTTGGCCATGTTCGACAGGGTACCCGGCACAAAGCTGAAGCCGAAAGGGGTGCTGAGTGTAGACGATACGCTGTTGACCCATTACGGTCACCACTTTGATCAGATCGCCAAGCTGTATGATCACACGCAGGACCGCTATGTCTGGGCACACAACCTGGTGACGTTGCACTATAGCGATGAGCAGACAGATTACCCGGCGTTGTTCGAGTTATGGCGACCGGCTGACCTGGAGGCCATTGAGCAAGGTCTGGGTCGGGTCGGGATCAAGCTGAAAGAAAGTAAGCAAGCCTTCAAAAGCAGTGAAGTGACCAAGTGGCGGCAATACTTGTTAGGGGTCTGGCGGCGGCATCAAAACAAGCCCGAGGTAGCGGCTTTGTATGATAGTAAGTTGCGCATCGCCGAGCGCCTGCTGCAACAGTGGGTCGAGTGGTATCCTGACCAGAAGTTACCGGTGACCTTTGATAGCTGGTACACCCAACCCGGCTTCTGTCATTTCATTGACCGGCTTGGGCTGGCCTATGTCGGCACTTTAACCGATGAGGCCGAACTGGTCCTTAAGACCGGTCGGGAACGGCTGGATAACTTCGCCCAGCGGCTCAAACAGGAACACCTCACTACCGTCGAACAAGGCCAAGTGCCTGTTTTCAAGCCGATCACCTTTCAATTTAAGGGGCAACCTGAACAGCTCTACAGTTATTGCCAAACCCATCGGGTGCATAATTTTGGCAAGGTTCGGCTGGTGATTAACCACCACCGGCCTGACCTGAGCGACAACCCGGTCTTTTACATCGCCAATCGCTTGCAGTGGCAGGCTAAGGGCATTAGCCATATCCACCGCCATCGCTGGCCCGTTGAAGTCTATCATGAAGAGGGCAAAGCCGAAGGGTTGGATCAGTATCAACTGCGGGATTTCGAGATCATTGAACGCCACGTGGCCTTGGTCGCTGTGGTCTACAGCTTACTGCGCGCCGCCCAACACGATCCCATCCTTCAACAGAAGCTTCAAGGTGAACTCAAGCTGGAACTTGAAGGCAGCCTTCCTTTCTGGCGGCGAGCGGCTCAAGCCCACAGCCTGTGGAGCCTGGCTCTGTTTATCAGTGCCGGCTTGGCCCAAGGGCAAACGCTCCATCAGGTGATGGAACCGCTGCTACGGGCAGTCTGCGCTCGCTAATCCTGCCTGCAAGTCCTCCTTGGTGATGGGGTAACCTGGCTTACCTTGTCGCAAGCCTGGGTTACTGCCGTGTTGCCACCACTCAGTCACCAACAGCCTGGGGCAACCCTTTTTGTCCGTTTGGCGTATCAGTTTTTAAGGTGCAAAAGTGGTGATACCACCTTTTTCAACTATACCCCTCATCCTCACACCGAAGGGCTGGGCGAGATTGGTAACAAAAAGAAGCAGCAACGGGGTTTTGGGCTCCATTCGACCTTGGCGCTGACGCCTGCAGGAGTACCTTCTGGGCACCCTGACCCAGCAGTTTTTTACCCGACCCATTGGTGAACCAGCCCATACCCCGCGGGAGTTGCAGCAACTGCCCATCGAAGAAAAGGAGAGTTACCGCTGGCTGGAGGCTTTTGAGCAAACGGTGGCCTTGACCCCGGTGGGAGTGGAGGTGGTAACAGTGTGTGATCGGGAAGCAGACATCTACGAGATGTTTGTCCTGGCTGAGGAAAAACAGGCACCTCTGGTCATCCGCGCTTCGGCTAACCGGCTGCTGGCGGAAAAAGAAGTCGGCCAGCTGTGGACCAAAGTACAACAGCAACCGTTAGCAGACCAACTCACCCTCCACATCACCCCCAACCAACAACGCCCCGCCCGGCAAGCCATCGTGTCGGTACGTTTCTGCCCGGTCACCCTCAAACCACCCTGGCGTCCCAACCAAAAGAAATTGCCGGCAATTACGCTCAACACCATCTTAGTCCGGGAAGAGAACCCTCCCCAGAGGTCGAGGAGCCGATTGAATGGTTACTGCCGACCAATACCTCTGTTCAGAATTTTGAGGAGGCCCTCCGCGTGGTCGGTTGGTATGCCTGCCGTTGGCAAATTGAGCTTTACCACAAAATCCTCAAATCCGGTTGTACCGTCGAGGATTACCGCTTGGAAAAGGCGGACCGCTTGTACAATTACATTGCGCTGATGAGTGTGATTGCTTGGCGTCTCCACTGGATGACTTACCTCAATCGAACCGACCCCGACTTACCCTGTACCATGATCCTCACCGCGACGGACTGGCAAGCCCTCTATATGCGCATCCAGCGGACTACTTCCCTGCCAGCCACCCCACCACCGTCCACCAAGCGCTTCGCTGGATCGCTCAGTTAGGCTGCTTCCTGGGTCGTAAACGGGATGGAGAACCAGGCATCACTGTGATTTGGCGGGGTTGGCAAAGGTTACAAGATATGGCCGACACTTGGTCGCTTGTTAAAGAACAATCTCAACTTGTGGGTAAAAGATAGCAACCCGATGGGTCAGGGGATGGATCATTGAAGCCGTTAGCCACCCCATAACAAGCGTTTGTCTAACCGAGCCATGATTGAACACAATGCAAAGCTTCAATCAGCCGAAGCGGCTGCCGGGGCAGTATGAGCAGGTCCCTTTTTAACGAAAATAAGCGTTCAGAACATACTGCTGGACCATTCTCTGGGTATTGAAGAACTATAAACGCTACATACGCTGGATAGATGTTCTTAATATTGGACCGTGAGCTTTGTCTCACGATCTGATAAGTGACATTTCAGCCACCATTTTTTAGGCTGGAAAGTGCAGTTCAAGTCTGCACTCCTCGCCCGTCATGACAATCCGAGAAAACGTTTGCTCACATAACTCGCGTAAATCAAAAAACTCCCCCCCATTGATCATGGCCTGGGTTTTGCTGACATAGCTTTCCATCTCTTCCAAGGTCACATCTATCCGGCTTTTCGCCAGTCTGTCTTTAAGCTCGCCCAACTCCTTTTCTAATTGCCCGACCAGTTTATCCTGTTCCAATAAGAGTTGGGCCGCCGTAGACGAGTATTCTGGCAGCTTGCCAAAATTGTATCCAAACTTTTTGGCCAGGCTCTTGGCATCAGCTAATCCTTTTTGGGTGGCCTCGACCCGCAGTTGTAGTTCGGCCAACCCTTGATTCAAATGCTCGTTGGTCCAAGTGAGTAAGCTTTGTAAATATTCGGTGGAAAGTACATGCTGTTGCAAAATACCCGTGATACTTACCTCCAGTTCATCGGCTGGCAAAAGTGGCGCTTGGGGACACAATTCCATGCGCTCATTGCGCCTTGAGCAGACATAATATCGTATTTTATCAATTTTCTTACCTTCCATCGGGGCATTACAGTAGCCACAAACTGATTTGTCGGCCAGGTAATAGCTGCTGCCCTTGCGGCGGGGGTGGAACCGTTTATTGGTCAGGCTTTCCTTCCGCGCTGGCATTTGCTTTTGGACGGCATCAAACAACTCGGTCGAAATCAAGGCTGGATAGATGTTCTTATAGATCCTGCCATCATATTCGTACTCGCCAATGTAGATCCGGTTGTGGAAAAAAGTTCGCCACGAACTCGGTTCTGGACCAAACAGATTAGTTGCTTCAGAGATCATGGCATAGGGCGCGCCATGCGCTCTCAATTCAAAGGCTTTGATAGCCAAAGGAGCCACCTTGGGGTCAGGGAAGGGTTTCCGTCCGAATCGGGGCGTACCGTCAGCTCTGACCCCGAAGGAGACGGATTCAGAGGCATATCCTTTCGCCACTGGACCTACCGGAACAAACCCCTGTTCAGCCAGAAGACGCAATCCGCGTTTTGTATTTTTGCCAAGATCGGTGCGGAATTGATGATTTTTCCAATCGATCAAGGCTTCAAAAACGTAACGAAATGGATTGTCAGGGATGTCATCCATCATTGAGAATAATTTCCAGCCATTTCGGCGTAATTCTGACCGGAAAAATTGCGAGTCATCGATCTCTCGAGCGAACCGTGAAAGATCCCAAAAAATAATCATATCAGCCGGCCGAGGTTTTTGTCGGGCTAAATGAGTCATCAAATTAAACTGTTCACGATTCTTAGTTGATCCGCCGGAAGCTCGCTCATCACAAAATATTCTTCCTATAATCAATCCTTGCTCCTCAGCAAATCTTTCCACTGCTGCTTTTTGGGAAGCGATATCTTGGTTACGACCGGGAGAATGACGTAAATAAACCCAAACTATAGTGCCGCGGGCTATATGAAGAGGATCAATGTCTGCCTCACCTTCGCCTTTTCCCGAAGTGAAAGGACGCATTGTGGCAAACCAAGCAGCTTTATAGATTTCATCTGGTGGCCAGACTTTAGCAGTAATGGACACAGGCAAGATAAGGAGAAGGGCTAAACAAAAACCCGAAAGCAGTCCTAAATGCCACCGCCAAACCCGGATCAATCGTTTAACCAATTTCCAGTTGATTATTTCTTTCATTTTCTCCGCTCCAATGAAATATATTTATTCTCCTACCTATTAGAGACAAGGGTTTATATGCAAACAGAACTGGCCTATGCGCCAGTCCTTTTGCTTTTTCGCTTAGATTGAATTATCATCTAATGATAAAGTGGGCTGTTAACACTACCGGTGCATTGATATTGTCAATTACCGTGTCTGGTAAATGACAATTAAACTCCTTTTCGCCCAGGTAACAACGCGCCTGTACGACCTTTTGCCCATTCTCGACAAGCAACGTCGCCTCGACATTGAGCCGCTCAATTAAAAATCGCCGATCTTCAAAAGTAACATCGGCCAAGTTTAGGGCTTCGCCCAGTTCCGCCTTTATTTGTCTTAAGCGTTCAAGGACCTGATGAATATCACGTTTGCTTACTAACGCGGCTTCCATCTGGGCTTGGATTTTGCGCCGTTGCATTTCCAGCCCATCGAGTTGCGCCTCGACTCTCTCTATATCAGCTCGGATATTAGCCAGACTACGTAGTGGTGGATTATCACCTAGCAGCTTTAATGCTCGTAGATTTTCATCCAGTTGTTTTTCATATTCATTTATTGTCTGGCTAACAAGCGTCAATTCCGCAAGAAGAGGCTTGATAACCTCAGCTTGCCGGGCCTGGTAGTCGGCTATCCCTTGTTCTAAAAGCTCCTCATTTTCGAAGAAGCCTCTTATCCACTGCCATATCAGGGTATCTACCTTGCTGGCTGGGAAATAGGGCAAATCGCATGTATGCCGCATCGCCTTCGGGCTGCGACGTCCAGGGCAGCCGTAATACAACTTGCCCCCACGGCGACCGTCTTTTATGCCGCAAATTTTGTAGCCGCAATGGCATTTCATGCGTTTACTCATGAGATATTGGCTTTTTGCTACCCGCCCGGCTTTTTGTTTGTTTTCTATCAGCCGAAATTGGGCAATGGCAAAAGTTGCCTGATCAATAATCACCGGAACTTCTACCCCACCAATCCACTCACTCTTATCACGGTCAACCAGTTTTCCGTTCACCTTCGCTTTCTTATTGTAATGCCACGTTCCGGTATAGGTCTCATTTTTCAAAATCTGGTGTACTGTGCCGGGTCGCCAACAAATATCTTCTCTTTTTCGATTTACCAGACGGTGATCAGTGTGGCTGGCTGTGGGTATTTTCATTTCGTTCAAACGATGTACAATTTGTCGAAGAGATAGGGGTTGGCCGTTTTCCCCCTCGGTGTACCAGTAGAAAATAAGTCTGATAATTCGGGCCTCAACCTCATCAGTGACCAATACACAGAGATTGCCCTTTTTTGCCAAGCGGTAGCCATAGGGGGGCTTATTAGATACCATGACGCCTCCTTCCTTTACGCGCTTAATGCGGCCCTCCTGAAGTTGCCGCACAATGTTACTGCGGTCTTCGCCGGACTGCCACCCTTCGATAGATTGCATTAGCGCCTCGACGGGATTATTTAGGTCAACTTGCAAGGCTTTCTGGCTGTAATGCAACTCAGCGTTTAAAGACTTTATCTCTTGTAGCAAAATCAGCAGGTTAACACCCCATTCGCTACGATCTAACCGGCTCGTTTTGTACCCGATTAAGACCTCCGCTTGCCCGGTGCGGAGCATAGCGCGCACCTTATTTAGTTCGGGGCGATCAAGCGTTGTGCCGGTGTAATCCTCTTTGAAAATGGCCACCACATCCAAGCCTTTGACCTGAGCATAGGCTAAAGATTTTTCAACCTGATTGGCCAAACTGGTGCCGATTTCGGCCTGTTCATCAGAACTGACGCGAGTGTAGATAATTGCCCTTTTTTTGCGATTGAATGTGGCTACCTGGCCAATTTCCAGGGGGGTGTTAAATAGCTGCGTAGGGCTAGGTTCGAGTTGTGAAACTAAAACAGCGGCGGCAAAAATGACCAGGCTCATGCCTACGACCCAAGGCCCAGACCAATCCAGAGGGGATGGAACGTCATGAAGAGGAGTCAGCGGGGGGAAAACTATGAAAGCCAGGGTGCAAGAGCCGGGAGTAGTCAGGGCTCTCGCCATGGCCCGAAACACGGAGATGACTATACAGTTGTAAGATTGGCTGATTAATCGCCGGTTGCAGGCGCAGCCGGATAATGGTATACTATTTGTACCCATTGCATAAATCCTTTCCTAGCGGGTTTTGTGGTGGGTGATCATTGCCGGTGGCGTAGCAGCGTCATCGGCATTGTTTTATTCACCTCCCTTACTCAATTTTTGCGTCTTCATCAGAAATTTTGACTTCACCTCGAAGGTATTTCACCAAAAGTATTCTTAGCAATCTTGGCAGCGTAATAAAACCGCTTCTTTGTTTTGCCTGTTCCAACAGACTAGGTGGTAATCGGAATGTATACGCTATCATCTGCTCTCCTTTCTTTGTAGATTTATTTTCTGAAGACATAGTATACAAAGTATACATCGTAATTAAAAAAGGGGCAAATTTTGATGGTGTTGTTACATAGATATTTTTGAACTCTTCGAATTCGGATGGAGAGTCTTATCTCCTGTTGGAACTGCTGGATTCACCTTCAAGCTATAGTTCCTGGACGAGTCTCCACCTGTTCTGGCGTAGTTAGCGGGGTAAAGTCCTCTCGGTTAGCAGTCTGTGATTGCTCGGCAGCCATCGCTGGGTTGTGCATCCGGGGGCCTTGCGATGCAGTAGCAGCTTTTTGGTGGCGTAACCGTTCCAAAAGATAGGCAATACAGTCGCCGAGTGCGGTGCGCTGTACCTCAGTAAGTTCCGTGATCATAAGTCACCTCGATTATTTGATGTTCCTGCTATTTGACAAAGACCTACCGTAGACTGATGGGGTCTTGAATTTACCAACTGTCAGAGCCGGATTCATCATTGGCTCAGTTTTAAGCATTTTTATGTTTACTCGATCCGATCCTCCTTATCGCTAAAATTCTTGAATTGCTTTCTCTCACCAATGTCCTCACTTTTTAGATGGGATCGTTGATAAATGCTTGTTTTACGGTACTTTGGCGGTAATACCCACAAAATCGTAAAACGCATTTCATTAACTAACTTCGCTTTGCTGGTTTGCGGTTTAGTGTCCATTTGGTACTATTTAGACAAGTTCCTTTTAGGTATCAATTCGATATTATCACAATTGGTTGCGCAGTGCCTGATTAAATTTTTGCGTAATTCTGCGCAGCGTTGCGCAGGTATACTTAATTCCAGGCGAAAAGTTATGACTTTTAACCCGCATAAGCTCAATCAACAAATAATACGCGGCTTTGAAGCTATCCGGTTTGTTAAAAATTTGGGTAAACTGGCCGCCGATAGCTTTATCGCGGAGAAAATGTTAACTTTGACCAAAGCAATGGGGGAAGACAGTTGGGCAGCCAGTTCAATTAGGCGCTTGCGGGGCAGTTCTCCCCCGAAAACTCCTTTTTCTTTAGCCGTCTTAAACAAGTATGTGTATGTATGTTTAGAGGCGACTCAAGGATTTCTTGGGGCAAAATGGGCTGAGGAAACCTTTACTGCCAACGGCTTGGGACGTGAGGACATGCATCCGCTGCTGTTGAAACAGCTTGAGGCCGTCGCTGATGTGCCTGGGGTCGAGGGTCAAAAAAATGAAATTGTGACTCCCTCAATTCCATTGCAGCGTCCGACTCGGCCTGCTTTTTTTGTGGGTCGGAGTCGGGAGCTTAAACAGTTGTTTGATGCCCTCGCGCCAGGCCGAATTGTCGCCCTCTGCGGTCCCGGCGGCATTGGGAAAAGCGCGCTGGCCGGGGAGGCTATCTGGCAATTGACCGAAGGCGACCTGCCACCGAAGAAATTTCCTCATGGCATAATTTTTTATAATTTCTACAACCGCCCGGAGATTGATGCAGCCCTGGAACACATTGTATTGTCCTTAGGTGAAATCCCAGGACCGAACCCAGCTAACGCTGTCATTCGGGTCCTGGCCAGGATGAAAATTTTGCTTGTGTTTGACGGGGCTGAGATGGCAGAGGATTTGTCTAAATTGCTAAGTTTAGCCTCAGGCTGTGGGGTCCTCTTGACCACACGCCAGCGCATGGACAATGTTCATTTTCGAATGGATCTTGGCACTTTACCTATCCCTGAAGCAGTGGAGCTGCTACAATCTTTGAAGGATCTTACGGCAACGAGTGAAGCACACGCTCAAGAAATTTGTGAATTAGTGGATGGACTGCCACTTGCCGTCCAATTGGCAGGACGTTACATGGCGGCAACCAATTTAGATGTGGCTAAATATCTAAAATGGCTGTCTTACACGCCTTTAGCGGCGTTAGATCATGGTACGAGAGGTGCGGAGAGTATACCCGTGCTGCTGCGACACAGCATTGCCCAGCTAAGCGAACGTAGTCAGCAGATGTTGATAATCATAGGCGCTTTGGCGATGGCGCCGTTCAGCCTTGAAACTGCTGCCGCCGGACTGCAAATTTCGATTTGGGAAGCTACCCGTGCTTGTGGGGAACTGGTCAATTATGGTTTACTGCGATATGAAGCTGAACGGTATGTGGTTCACCACAAATTAATCTATACCTATCTCAGCCAAAATCTCCCGGCGACAGCACAGATTATCAAGCAATTAGCTCTACAATTCAGCAGGCTTATGAGAGATACGCTTTATGGCGAGGAGAAACTGGCTAATTTAGACTACGACTATCGCCATATATTGGCTCTCATCACGGCTTGCAAGCAAAGGAGACAATGGCTTCTGGTTATCGAACTTGTAGGGGGAGTAGATACCTATCTTGATTTTCGGGGGCTTTGGAACGATCGCATTACAGCTTGTGAAGATGGATTGTACGCTGTACGCGCCTTACAAGATCGGACGAAAGAAGCGATGTTATTGGGGATTCTTGGTTTTACTCATGCCCGGAAGGGGCAGCTAGAGGCTGCAATTGATGCCTATGAACAGGCGCTAAAAATTGCTGAGGATTTAAATAACCAGGAAATTATGGCTCATCTCTGGATGGATTTTGGCAATGTCTTTAACGACTTTGATCAAGCTCATCTGGCCCTGGAATGTTTTCAGCAGGCATTAGCTATAGCCATCAAAATGGGACGTGAAGAAATTATTCAGCGGTGCAACGGACAAATTGGCTATGTCCTCCGAAATTTAGGAGAAGCCGAAAAAGCAATCGAGTATCTTGAAGGTGCTCTTAACTCTGCCCGCAAGACCGGAAATCTGCTAGAGGAAAATACTTACTTGGGCAATTTGGGGCTGGCCTATCTGAAGCTTGGAGAAGTAGACCAGGCCATTAAGCTGCATCGCCAGGCATTAGAAATTTCACAAAGGGTTGATGATAAGCGTACGGTCAGCCTTGACCTGGGTAACTTGGGCGTAGCCTATTCCTATACAGATCAGGCCGAGGCGGCAGAGTCATATTTACAACAAGCATTGGAAATTTCTCGGAACCTCGGCGACCGCTATCTTGAGGCGCAGTGGCTAGGTTATCTTGCTTATTTAGCCTATAAGTTAAGTCGGCTAGAAGAGAGCAGGATATATCGTGCTGAAGCCATGACCATTTTTGCACAGATTGGTATACTTGACTCTCAACAGGTGCAGTCCCTGTTGTCTTGGTCTTCTGAGCGTTAACTTTGTGATAAATCCTGAACGCAGGCCACTGTGCCCAAAGTATTGAATGAAGCGCCCTGACCACAGCCGTTTCATCGTCAAGACACCCTAGAGCGATGGGGATATCTTACATCCACTGACGAGGTAGGGCAACAAGGGGTCGAAAAATCGCCACAAAGGGGCTGAAGCTGTTTTACTTTCTCACCGCTCTTGCTTACGAGAAGGACAACTACTCCGTCTCTACTTTCCCTCGAGGATTGAACTGAACCACACTCTCTTTCACACTTAAATCAACCAGATTGGCCTCTATATCGCCGCTGGCTTCGATGCTCAAGTTGAGCTTGACCTCAGCCCCGGCTTCGACCAGGGGTTTGATGATCGCCTGGTAAAAGTCGTACCATTGCCGCCAATCTACCGGCGTGGTGATGGTCACCTGCTGGTAAGTGTGAGGCTGCGGCCGGGGTGGAGGTTGGGGTGAGGGCTGTGGGCGAGGTTCAGCTTGCACTTGAGGTTGAGGCGGCGTCGGTGGCTGAGGCTGGGGTGAGGGCTGTGGTTCGGGTTGGGGTTCTTCCGTTTTCAGCAGCCGCTCGGCCAGGGCTGGGCGTAATAACCAGGCGCCTTCGACAACGGCAAAACCACCGGTTGGTAAGGATTCGCGGAAGTAGAGGGTATCAAAGGTTGTGCCATCGCCCAAGGCGTAGGCGAACAAGCCGCGTTGTACGCCCCAGGTAATGGTCTGCTGCAAGGCTTCTGGACCGGTCAGCATCGGCAGATAGGGGAAGCGGCAGAAATAATCCCACAACGTGGCGACATTGATTTTCTCGTCCTCGGCCGGCCAGAGCTGCCACTGCTCGCCTTTACCTTCGCTGATGAGGCGGGGGTCCAGCCGCTCCAACAGCCGTTCGTCATCCAGGAGCCGTTTACGGACCCGTCCAGCCAGGGTGTGCTCGCCAGGCCGGTAGCCGGGAAAGCCGTGCTCCTGCCGCACCCAGAGGGAAGGATGAAGGATGAGGGATGAAGGATGAAATTCTTCTTCCGCCTTCACGCGAAGCGTTCCGCCTTCATCCTTTACTTGGCCGGAAGGGGCGATAGTCACCGTGTAAGCGCCCCAAACTGCGCCGGGCAATCCCTTGCGCGCCCGATCCAGTTGGGTCCGCAACTCCTCCATTTGCTCCCCGGATAAACCGCTGCCCCGGTATTGACGATCAATGGCTTCTAAAGCCAGCAGCCGCACGGCTGTCTCTTCCATCACCCGTACTCCTTCGCCGGTCGCCAGGAGGAAGACCAGGCTGTTTTTGAATTGGCGGAAGGTGTTACCGGCGCTGTTGAGCATTTGCTCGATAAACGTCCGTACCCGCTGTTGGGTCGCCTCGTTTTGGCTCCAGGTATGGGCCGGGCTAAGCACGACCAGGGTCAATTGTCGCCGGTTGGTGACCTGCCCCGGCTCCTCAGGCCAGATGACCAGGCCGGGAAAGATGCGCTCGCCGACAATTTCCTCAGTCGTTGTACGCAAACGAGCCTGAATGACCTCCGGTTCCTGGCGAATGGCGTCCATCCGGGTGACCAGGATTTGGTTCAGGTTGGGCTGGCTGTCAAAGCGATAGGTACCCTCGTGAATGATCAAAAACCACAGGCGGGCGCGGAGCTTGTCCAAGGCGTCGGCGGCCAGGGCCGGGACGATACCCGGCTGCAAGGTAGCCAGCCAGAGTTGAGGGCGCTCGGCCGAGGCGGCCCGCTGAGTAGCGCCGCTGTGGGAGTACATAAAAATGGCCGTGGCCAGGCTGGTAGCGATCCGATGGCGGGCGTAATCGCCGCCGGTGATCCGATCCAGGTAGGGCGCTTTGGACTCGTCGGTACCGCCGATGTCGGAGAAAAGGGCCGACTCGTAACCGCCCCGGTTGTCCACGTATTCCAGCAGTTCGGCCCGGATCTCGCCGTTGTCGAGGTTGACGTGGGCCGGCTGGATCAGCGGGGTTGGTCGCTGCTGGCGGTACAGGTCGCCGATGACCAGGGCCAGCAGCCGCAGCACGCCGCGGGTGCGCTGAAAACCGCTGATGCTGCCCCAGCGGTCGCGCAGGATTTCGATCAGGGCCGGGTGAAAGGGATAGGCCCGGACCATCAACTCGCGATATTCCGGGGCCTGCGCCTCCTGGGGAAAATCGTTGGGGTGGGCGCGGTAATAGTCCCAATAAGCTTGGGCCACGATGCGGGCCTGGGCCTCGATCTGGGCCGGCTCGGTGTCGAACAGGCGGCGCTTGAGAATTTCGTACAACTCCTCTCGCTCGGCGCTGACCTCAACCTGGCGGGTGCGGCGCAGGATGCGAGTGGCGGTGTCAATCTCGCGGGCAGCGCGGATAGCCGCTTCGCCGATTTGCTCCGGCTCACTGGAGGTCATCGTTAGCACCAGGGCCACGGTGTCGCTCGCGCTGACGGCCCGCGTTAGTTCCAGCAGAAATTCCTGGGCCTGATCGGACAGATAACCCCGGCCTACCGGGATGGCGCTGGCCTTGGTGATGTAGGACAGGGTTTCGTCCAGCAGAATCAGGCTGGGACCGGCCATTTCAAAAAGACGGTCCAGGATTTCGCTGCCGGGAGCGACGCGGGCCTCGTCGCTCTGGCAGACGAGCTGGTAGAAGTCGGCGCCGCCCAGGCGATAGGCGATCTCGCCCCAGAGGGTGTGCAGGGTCAGGCCATCTGGAGTGGTGGTTGGCTGGCCTGGGCTGATCTGGGCGCAATCTACGGCGGCGATCCGGGCGGTTGGCACAGCAGCCAGGCCGGCCTCGGTTAATAGTTCCTGCACCGGCTGCAGGGTAACGACTTCGGCATCGCGGCCATGCGCGACCATGTGATACAGGGCCAGCAGGGTGTGAGTTTTGCCGCCGCCAAAAACGGTGGCCATCTGGGTGATGGCCACGCCGTCGTCGTGGCCGGCCAGGCGGCGCATGGCCCCTTTGAGGGTGGCCCGCAAGCCGCGAGTCAGGAAGGTGCGGCGAAAGAACGTGTGGGCGTCTTTGTACTCCGGCACAGCCCGGCCTGCCACGACCTGGGCCAGGTCCACGGCAAAATCACGCAGATTGAGCCGGCCTTCTCGGATGTCACGGTGGGGGATGGCCTCGTGCCACCAGGGGGATAAAAACTGCGGCAGAGTTGGCGCAGCAAGGGCGGCCTGGGGCAAGCGCCCAACTTCGCGAAGGATTAACTCAACCTGGTTGACAATGTAAGCGGCTTCGGCCGGATCGGGGTCTTGACCTTCGTGGACGGCGCGGTTACGAATGTCTACCAGCGGTTCCAGAGCACTGACATTAAGGAAAACCAACTTCTTACCCAGCATCCTGGCTAAATCTTCGTAAGCTTTGCTGGCGCGATAGACGTTGACCAATCGGCCCAGGGTGAGCTTGTTCAAGGGCTGCCCCCCGCCAACCTGCTCAATCGTTTCGACCAACTGCTTTTGTCGCGCCGGCGGCGACTGGCCCAACAATTCGTTATAAAGGGCTTCCAAGAGATGCTCCAGGACGCTGGCTGCCGTCTGCACGGCCTGGGCGTGGTGTTTCTGTTGCAGCAAGGTCTGTGCTCTGGTCAGGGTTTGGGAGTAGTTCATTCGGCTCGCTCCTTATTTTCACCGCGAAGGCACAAAGGACGCAAAGTTTTTTTAGTTTTTCTTTTTTCTTTTCCCTATTTTTTCTTCGCGTCCTTGGCGTCTTGGCGGTTCCGTTTTCAGCGGTTCAAGTTATTCACCATACGCTTGATTCCATTTTTCATCAGCACCACGTTCCAATTCAGCAAAAACCCAAGCTGGCAATTCCGCAGTTTCAAGTAGGTCAACAATTGGGCTTCGTGGATGGGCAAAAGCTGGTCAACGGCTTTGTTTTCGATGATGATACAATCCTCAACCAGCATATCCAGCCGGTAGCCGGCGTCAAGCTGCTGCCCATCATACACCACCGGCAAAACCAGTTCGTGTTTAACTTCAAAGCTGCGTTTGCGCAACTCATAAATCAGACAATGTTGATAGGCCGACTCTAGCAAACCGGGGCCAAGGGCACGATGCACCTTGATCGCGCTGTCCACGATATTTCTGGCAACTTCTTCTATATCCACTATCTGACTCCCATTCACCGCGAAGTTTCACCGCGAAGGCGCGAAGTTTTCACCGCAAAGACGCAAAGAGCGCAAAGGTTCTTCTTTTTCTTAACCTTATTTCTCTTGGCGTCCTTTGCGCCTTGGCGGTTTATTATTCACCGCGAAGGCGCGAAGAACGCTAAGTTTCCTTCTTTTTTCTTACCCTTATTTCTCTTGGCGTCCTTTGCGCCTTGGCGGTTCTATAATAGCCGCTCCTGCCTCGGCACATCCGGCAGCGTATCCCGACCGGCCAGGAAACCTTCCAACAAACGCCGCTCGGCATCGTCGTCGGGCAAGATATTGATGATGGTTTGAGCCACCAGCCGCACCTGGTCCTCTCGACCACGAGCGGCTTCGGCCAGGAAGCGAGCCAGGCTATCCCGGTCGCCTTTTTCCCACAGACTGGCGGCCCGGTGCAGTACATCCACTACCGCCGCCGAGCGGCCGCTTTTATCGGGCAGACCCAACTCCTCCGACTTGCCCCGCTCTTTTGGCCCCAGCAGACTAACCGACTCGCCGCTCTGCTTTAGCAGTCCGCGCCGCTCCATCAGGGCTGACACATCTGCGCCCAGGGCCATAGCCAGGCGCATGCCATCATCAAAAGGAACGGCTTCGCTGCCGTAAGCCCAGCGATGGAGGATGTAGTAGCGGGTAGCTGCGTCTACGCCACCGACTCGCGCTGCCCCACCATTAAGGATGCGGTCCAGGGCATATTCCGCCACCGACGACTGCACCAAATCCAGTAGCTCCCGCACGCCGACCTCGCTGCCGTCCAGCCGGTAGACTTTGCGGTAACGGCCAAAAACGGAGACCGCCGGACCGATAGCGCTGATGAAGAAATCCGCGCCGCGAATGTTCTGCTGCCAGAAGAAATCGAGCCGCTCACGGATGACAGCAGCTAATTCCTGGCGCACATCGTCAAAGTAACCCTCGGTTTCGCTGGCGCGTACACGGCAGACGATGAAAATAGAGGAAGCTAATGATGCGGTATCACGCGCCCGTGCCCGATTACTCATCTCAGTGTGTAGTGGCCAGGAAGCAGTCACAACCAGATCGGCTTCTAGCAGACTGTTGAGCAATGTTTCCCAGGCAGCAGTAGATTTGTGTGCAAAGACAACCACAAAAGTACCGTTGGGTCGAAGGACACGACGAGCCTCGGCAAAAGCGCGAGTCATTTCCCGCTCATAAAAATTTCTGGCTAAACTTTCATCACCATCATGACGAGCTGTGTGTTGAATTATTTCGGCGGATTTGGGGGAGAGAGGAGTACGGAAAAGCTCTGGATAGAGGAACCCGATACTACGTTTTAGCCAGACATAAAAAAAGTCAGATAGGTCTGAATATGGAATAGCATCGTAATAAGGAGGGTCAGTAATAATTGCATCAAAATAATTTTCAGGGTAAGAAAGTCGGGTAGCTGTACCTTGATGTGCCGTAGCAGGCCAATTTGATACTTGAGCCACATGTTCAACAACGAGGGTAATCCATGCTAATGCTCCTGACCAATCGCCAGTGGCTCCACTAAAAGGGTTTAACTCTGCATAATCCCAAATCATTGACAAAGCTTGCCGGGTAAAAGTGTGTCCAGCGTACTCTCCATTGTTTGCCCAAGGACAGAGGGACGAGTTATAGTCAGCATTTCGATTTAGAGTCAGGGCGAGATATGTGGCTACAGTTTTGGCTCGATCAGGAGGCATCTTCTCAGCTAACATAGCATCATAAGCAGCACGGATCTGGAAACTAAAGGTCAACAGAGCTGTTAGCTGGCGTGGATTGAATAAATTTCCGAATGTACGCATCCCATAACGAGTTACAGCGGAGAGTCCACGTGCGGCGGCTGAAGGACGACGAGGATCAATTGGTTCATCAGGGACCAACCCTTCATTTTCTGCCTGCAATTGTTGGAGGCGCTCAACCGCTTCCTTAAAAAGAGCCTCATCTGCTGTCGCCGCCGGGCGATATCCTTTGCCCGCGTTGGGCTGTTCGTAAATCACAGCCATAAGCCGCTGGCCTATTTTTCCGTCCATCCCGGCCTGTTGCAAAAAATCTCCATCCACCGACTGATTGCAGACCAGGCAGGTGGCTGCGCCCTGTCGGGTTGTGCCTTCATTGGGGTCAAACTCATCCTCATGACCAGGTGATCCGGCCAGATTGACCACTTCAAAATTAACCTGTTTGGCCGCCCGGTCTACCACCGGCTTGAGGGTCAACTTGCGGGTGCCGGTTTGAGCCAACCACCACTGGCGGACCATAGGCATCTCGGCCCGGCAGGCCGGGTTGGGACAGGTCACGGTTCGTGCCCAGAGATAACCAACAATCGTCTCACTGCCGGCGGGGTTGGCGTATAGGTGGCCGATTTCGGCTTTGGCCCGCTCCAGCACCCACTCGCCCCAGCGGCGCACGTCGGCAGCCAAAGAACGACCACCGACGACTGACGGCTGACCGCCGAAAAGTTCTAATTGTTCCGGCTGTTCGTGACCGGGTAAGGCCATTTGTTTATGACCGCCAAACTGACTTATGGCGGTCTGCGGTCGGTGGTCTGCGGTCGGGGAGGCTCCCCTGCCGTACTTCTGAGGATAAACCAAGGTACACAACTCAATCAAATGCGCTACCGGATTCAACTCCACGGCGTGGGTTTCGCAGCCCAGGCGCAAAGCTTCCAGGCCGGTCGCGCCACCACCCATAAAAGGATCGAGCAGGCGAGGCGGGCCGCCGGGAAATGCTTGTTGGATCAGGCGGCGGGCTTCTTCGACGGCCTCGCTGTTGCCGTCTTTCACCTGGTCCCAATCCACAATGGTTTCGATCAGGCTTTCCAGCCGCTTGCGTTCGGTCTCATCGGTAGGGGCGGGGACGAGGGCGGCAAAGATGGCAGCGCGCATGGCGGCCAGCGGTCGCCTGGCCCACCAGATATGCAGGGTCGAGATGTGACCGTGACGGATGGATTTTTCGCGGGCCGATTGCTCGCTGATTTTGGCCAGGGGCAGGGAGATTTCGATGAGGCGTTTGGGTTGGGTCAAAATTTATCGCTCCTAAAGGAATTGAACCGTCAAGATGCGAAGGTCGCCAAAAAGGTATAGGGTAAAAAAGAAGAAAAAGAAACTTTGCGCCCTTCGCGCCTTCGCGGTGAATAATAAACCGTCAAGACGCGAAGGTCGCCAAGAAAAATAGGATAAGAAAAAAGAAAAACTTAAAAAACTTCGCGCCTTCGCGGTTAATTTTACAATTCCCCGGTATAGCTGGACGACCAGCCAAACAAGGCTCGTAATTTTTGGCCGGGATTGAACTTGAAGACCCAGCTATCTGGCTCCGGCCTGACGTAAAAGCCGCCCAAACCGGGCAGAGTCACGCTTTCGCCCGCTTTAAAGGCTTCGTACAAAACCTCAATCGTCGCGTCGAGAAACGCTTCGGCGCTTGTTTCATCCGTAACCATCCGCCTGGCAATGCGGCTAACAATTTCTTTCTTCTGAATCCTGGAAGCCATTATCACTCCCCTTCCACCGAAGATTAACTATCAGTAACCCAAGTTGCCGCCTTTAGGCAGAAAACCCTATTTGAACCGCAAAGACGCAAAGAACACGAAGAATTTTCTAAAAATCTTGGCGAACTTTGCGACTTAGCGGTGAAATCTGTTTCATCTGCTCATAAGTAGCAACTTGAGTTATCAGTATAAATCAAAAAACCGGTCAGTACCTAATTTGGGGATTAGCTCGCGGGCCAACCGCTCCAGCGGTCCCCCGACACTCGGATCAATCCAGTCGTCCACGCTGCCCAGGTAACACATCCGCTGTACCCCAAAAGTGCGTTTTTCGGCGTCGGCTAAGAGAAACCGCAGTACCGCTGTGAACTGCCCGTAACGTTCCTCTTCAGCCTGAAGCCGGCCCACCAGTCCTGGATCAAGCAGGCCTTCGCGTGACAAAGTCGCCACCAAGGTTTCAGCATCCGGCCCCACCCGTTCATAAACTTCAATTCGGTTGTGCTTGGCGCTGACTCGATAATTGCGCCCTTTGGGATGCCGTTTCACCGCTGCCTCGACGATGGCCATCTCCTCCGGCCGGATCAACGCCGGCCGGTCCTTCACCAGGGAGACGATGCCGTTGACGCTTTCGCTAATCGTGTAGCCGGGCGGCATCTCTTCCAGCGGTTCATCCTTGATTTCGCGGGCAAAGTAATAGCGGGGCTTGCCGGTTTTGGTCAGCCCCCGGCACAAATAGTAGGTCAAGCCTTTACGATTGGTGTAAGTGACAGGCATTTTGTCTACTCCTCCACATTAACCGCCAAGGCGCGAAGAGCGCCAAGGAAAATAGGGTGAAGAAAAAAGAACTTAAAAATTTCGCGTCCTTTGCGTCTTAGCGGTTCACTTTATATTCAGCCGGCAACTCGGCCACCCGATGCCAGCCTTCTTGAGCTACCCGGTAGCGTACCTGGGGGATGACCTCCTGCTCCGACAGGCGATGAGCCGGGTCTTGGACAAGGTGAAGGGAGGGTGACTGTATCGCCTCGGTGACCACATACAGCCAGTAATCTGCTCCCAACTGCTCGGCTTTCAGCCACTCGTTGGCCGACAATTCTACCGCACCGGTGGCAGCCCGGCCCTTAACCTCGATGTAACGTACCTCACCGTTGGGTCCGTGACTGAGCAAATCGTAGCCTCGCCCCTCGGTATGAACATCTTCGATCGTCCAACCCCGCTGCTGCTCGTAAGCGATGACAAACTCCATGGCCGCGCTTTCAACTTCATCACTGCGCCGCATCGGAGGAGACGATGAGGCGATGAGGCGGGGAGGCGATGGCTCGACTTCTTCGCCTCCCGGCACGATGGCGGCCACGCCGATGATCTGCGGCGCGCCCAGGGATAACACGGCGGCCCGTTCTACTTCGGCCAACCGAGTAGTCTGCCGCCGGCGCAGATCGTCCAGGTGCCGCCGCTCCTCTTGCAGGCTGAGGCTCATATCAGTTCCCCGCGCTGCTTTTTGCTCGTACTCCATCAATTTGCCCTGTGACCGGGCAATCAAGACATCAAAAGAGCGGCGCAGATAATCTCGAATGACGTGGGTCTCCGCCTGCCGCCGGGTTTGCAACGCGTCCAGGTAGGGGTCGAGGATGTGATCGAGGCTCCACTCGATTACCGGCTCTGGCGAGAGTTGGCTAAGGTTGAACCGCGAAGACGTCAAGAACGCAAAGTTTTCTTTTAAATTATTTTCTCTTGGCGAACTTTGTGCCTTTGCGGTTAATTCAATTGGCGGTTCAAAATCCAGCAGCCGGGCCGGGGAGACTTCGATGAATTGGAACCGCAAAGACGCGAAGGGCGCAAAGTTTTTATTAATTTTATCTTTTCTTGGCGTTCTCATCGTGCCCTTTGGGTATGGCGTCTTGGTGGTGAATTTCTCCTCCAACGGCTGAAACACGGTAAAGAGCCGCTGCCCCACCAGGCGGCCCAGGCCATCTTCAACCTGGCCGACCAGCAGCCAGCACAGTCCCTCGACCTGCCCGGCCGGATCGCGCAAGATCGCGCCACGAGCTAGGTCCGGGCCAAAACGATCCAGAATATGGTGCAGCACGGCCTCAAAAAGGGGCTGGCCCGGCCCAATGTAAGTCAAGCTGCGCCCTGAGCCTGCCGAAGGGTGGCTGTGATTTTTCAGATCGGCCTGGTCAAAGGTGAGGGCGGGATAACTTTCAGCCGGCTGGCCGTAGCGCCGTCTTAGCTCCTCCGGTACCTCGCGCAAAGCGGCAGGCACGTAAGGCAGCCGCCAAAAGCCATCGTCGCGCCGTTCCAGCCGGCCTGGGGCCAGCACGTTGAGCGCCTGGCTGAAAAAAGCCCGGATATAGGCCGGGACCAGGCGGGCCTCGGCTGCCCGCTGCTGGTCGGCTCGCAAGCGGGCCAGGTCCAGGTAACGGGTGGCCAACCCGGCCAGGGTCGCCTCTTGCAACCGCTGCTCCTGGTTTTGATCCAGGCGAGCCAAGACCCGCTCGCGTACCTGGTCAAAGGTCAGCCGCCGGGCCATGGCCTCGCGGATCAGGTACTCCAACGACTCCCCTTCCAATAGTTGATCCACCACATCAAAGACCCGGTCGCGCCCCAGCCCTTCCCGCATTCGCTCCAACTTATTAAGCAGGGCGTGCAAAACCATGCCCTCGCGGGTCGTGGTGGCAACCAGGTTGTAGATGTAAACCTCGTACCGCTGGCCGTAGCGGTGGATGCGGCCCATGCGCTGCTCCAACCGGGTTGGGTTCCAGGGTAAATCGTAGTTGAGCATCAGGTGGCAAAATTGCAAGTTGATGCCCTCGCCGGCGGCCTCGGTGGCTACCATCACCTGCTTGTCGTCGTAAAAGGCTCGCTCGGCCTGGTAGCGTTCCGGCGGCGACAGGGCCCCGTCAATCCAGGTCACACTAAGGTTCCAGGCGGCCAGATGCTCGACCAGGTAATCGAGAGTGTCCTTCGACTCGGTGAAGATGAGCAGCTTCTCCCCGGATTGGAACAAGTTGCGGTCAGTCATCACTTGCCGCAACTCGTTCAGCTTTCGTTCCGGGCCAGCCATTTCCACGGCCAGGGCTTGGGCAGCCAGGGTAGACAGGATAGCGATCTCCGCCTCCAGGTCCTCTAAATTGCGGGCCAGGGTGTAGCGCAGGGCGCGCTTCTCAGCCTCCCACCGTTCCGCTTCGGGTGCATCTTCTAGGGTCTCCTCGGAAAACTCCTCGCCTCGCTGAGCTGCTTCGAGCAGACGAGGATTAGCCAGCACTTCATCCCGCAAGGCCGCCAGCCGGTCGCGCCGTTGTTCCAGGGAGCGACGAATGGCCCGGACACTGGAAGCCAGGCGGCGCTGTAAAATGATCAGGGCAAAGGTGACGTTACGATTGTCCTCGGTCAGGGCCTGGTTGAAGTTGTCGGCCACGTACTCGGTGACAGCCTCGTATAACTGCTGTTCCGGCTCGGTCAGTTCCACCCCCAGGGTGGTAACATAACGGGGCGGGAAGAGCGCTTTGCCGTCGAAATCCACCATATCTTCCTTCAACCGCCGCAAGAAGATGGGGTTCTCCTGGCGCTGCACGGCCCGAGCCAGTATCTCAGTGTTTGCAAACAGGTCGGGGTCGAGCAGTTGCAGCAGCAGCCGGAAATTTTCCGGGTCGCCTTTGTGGGGGGTGGCCGTGGCCAGGACCATGTGCTCGGTGCGGTCGGTCAGCACTTCGCCCAGGCGGTAGCGCCGGGTGCGGGCCAACTTGCTGCCCCGGCGATAGGCAGCCAGCTTGTGGGCCTCGTCAAACACGACTAGGTCCCACCGCCGGGCGCGGGCCAGGCTTTCCAGGGCCTCGGGTCGCCAGGCAAAATCCAGCGAGGTCACACACTGGTCACTGATTTCCCAGGCCCGGCTGCCACGCGTCGCCAGGGTCGCCCGGTCCACCACGTCAAACGTTTCGTCAAACTTTTCGGTCATTTCCCGCTGCCACTGCGGGACCAGGTTGGCCGGGGCCACAATCAGGGTACGGGTGACGACCCCACGGAGCTTGAGTTCCTTCAAGAGCAGGCCGATCATAATCGTCTTGCCCGCGCCGGGGTCGTCGGCCAGCAAAAAACGCAGACGAGGCTGGCGAAGCATATGATAATAGACCGCTTCCAATTGGTGGGGGAGAGGATCAATCCGGGCCAAACTCACGGCAAATTGGGGATCGAAGGTGTAAGCCAAGCGAATACGAGTAGCTTCGGCAGCCAGGCGAAAGCCGGTTGGATCGCCACTGAGGGTAGTTTGGTTGGCTTGGGTTTCGACCACCAGGCCGGCCAGGTCGGTTTGTTTGAAGACTCGTGAAATGTCGATCCTGGCCGTCAAGGGTGACAGCCTCGATGAGCACCCGGCTGGCTCCGTGGGGTTCAACGCGAACCACCCGGACCCGGTCGGGCCAGTGGGGGCCGCTGAGAATAGCGCCGACAGGAGGAAAGTCAGGTGAAGGTTGGGTCACAATCTAGGTCATCCACGCTGGTTGATAAGCGGATTAGAAAAAACGCCACCTGGTTTGACCAAGCGGCGGCTCGATGCTAATATTTTGAGCGAAGCAAAATAAAAGCCAGGCCAGATACCTGGTCGAAAAGCACGTATGGAAAGACCCCGATTGCCTCCCCACGGCCGGGGTCTTTTACATTACGTTAATTTTAGCATATCTAAGTCCGAATGACAATCACTTTACCCGATTCACCTCTTGACAAACCCAGCTATCTCTTATATAATTGGGCGTACTACGTGATAACTAGGCAACGTGTTATACAAATAGTATCGCCACTGTACGAGGCCAACTAGATGCCGCGGGAACGTAAATTAATGGTTAGATTAACCGAGGAAAAACACCGGGCAGTCCGGGTCAGAGCCGCTGAACTCGGTCAGCCCATTTCTGAAATTGTCCGTTATCTCCTGGATTTGTGGCTAGAGGGAAAAGTTGAAATAAACTTAACCGAGCGTGAGGAAAAAGAGGAACAGGATAACTAAAGCCTCTCGTTTGAGGACAAAAGTGAATAATTAAGTGCAAAGCGGGCTATGCCGGTGTTGGTAGCACCGACACAGCCCTGACTCATCGCCAGGTACGGGCCAAGCGATAAGCTAATCCATAACTATACACACAGCGATGGATTAGCGCAAACCTGCAAAATTCTGCAACCTGTAAAGCCAGAAGCGAGGATACTTTATTTGTATCCCTCGGGTTTCGGTCTTTACGGGAGTTTATTGAAGATGCAACAACCGGCCTGCTGGCGATGATGAGCAGGCCGGTTGTTTTTTTTCTGACAAGGAGGTTAGCGTGGCGATCGCAAAGACTGTTGTCACTCATGGGAGAACAGATACCGTTAAATTAATTTCTACCCTGGCCGCCGTTCTGGTAGCTTTGTTAGCTATTGGGGCCTTTACCCTTTCTTACACCTCGCTGAAACACCTCGCCATCATCCACGGCATTGATCCTGGATTGACTTGGCTATGGCCTCTCCTCCTCGATTTTGCAATGGTTGTTTTCTCCCTGGCCGTGTTGAGAGCCAACTTAAGAGACGAGCCTACACTGTATCCCTGGATGCTCACCACCACTTACGCAGGGCTGGCTACTGTCGGGAATATCCTCGACGTGAGCAGTTTAGGTATTCCTGGAGTGGTCATCGCTGGGGCCGTGAAAGCATTAGCTCCGGTCAGCCTGGTGCTGGCATTCGAGTTGTTGATGGCGATGATTAGAGCCGAACTCAAACGCGCTAATTTCCTCAAATCCATTGCCGATTTAAAAACGGAAGTGGAGGCGATGCGGCAGGAAACTGAACGGGAGCGGCAAGAGCGCCAAACAGAACTTGAACGACTGGCAGCGGAACAGGAAAAGGTAACCGCCTCCATCGTCGCCGAACAAGAACGGCTGGAAGCCGAGCTGAAGGCACGGAAACATAAGTTGGAACAGTCTCTGGCCGAACTTGCAACCAGGAAGGAAGCTCTCCAAGTCGAACTGGCCGAACTTCGGAAGAAGAAGCAATGGATGGTGGAAACAGGAGAGGATACCAAGCGTAAAGCGGCGACAATTTTAATAGAAATGCATCGGAACGGTCATGACATTTCGACCATTTCCGGTGCGGAAATTGGCAGGTGGGTTGAAAGGTCAGCGCGAACCGGGTTGGAAGTGAAGAAGGAAGTGGTTCCGCTTATCCTGCAAGGAGGCCCGCAACTGGAAGCGCTGCTTGATGGCAAGGGTGTGGCAGGATGAGACTACACAAACGCAGTACCACGATGCTGAGTGCTACAAGGGTAGCAGTGTTTTTAGCAATCAATATTCAGGTTCAGCGGAATCAGGAATCCTGTCTTTTTGCCATTCCACTGTTGACGCTAACGGGGTTACTCTTCCGTTGCTGGACGTTGAGTCAGACCCCCACCAGGTGGCTGCTGAAGATAGGTGATATTACCGCTGCTGTTGTCGAATTGATGGGAGCATTCGGAATGGCCTCACTGGTATTCTGGAACATCTTCGAGATTATCAGTAAATCTCTGTGGTATGGAATGGCGCCAACATGGGCGAACTAAAAACGTTTTGTTACACCGCCAGCCATCGCGTTATGCACGGCTTGGCCCAAGAGTTGAAAATCGTGCCACACAGCCATTACCGGCCGGTTGGGTACAATGCTGCCCGGGTGTTGCTCCTGCGGCTAGCGGGTGTCAATCCGCATTACTTAAAGCCAATTCTTCAGTTACAGCGAGAACTAACGATGTGGGCGGGTTTAAGCGACAAGCATAAAGTCCGGATTGGCTGGGATGGTCAAGGGGTCATTATCGAGATACCCAAGCCGCCGAAGTTTTGGCAGCAGGTAACGATTGAACAACTGGAACTTCGGCACTACATTCGACGTGGCCCGGTTGCCACCCTTGGCCTCGGCCTCCAGGACGACCCCAAGCGGATTAACTTTACCGACCCGACCACCGCTCATGTTCTGATCACCGGCGCAACGCGCAGCGGTAAGACAAACACAGCCCGGCTCACCGTCTGGAATATCGTTCATAACACTTCTCCGACTGACTCCAAGGTGTTAATTGTGGATGTGGCTAAGCGCGGCTACAAGTGGAACGATTTCACTCGGGTGGCTCACCTGGCTCATCCCGTTATCACCGATTTAACAGAGGCAGAACGAGTCCTCTGCTGGCTGGCCCAGGAGGTTACGCGGCGAGCGGAACGACGCCAAACGACACCCCGCCTGTTTGTGATGGTAGATGAGCTAAAGGCGTTGGTTGATGATAGCAAAGCGTCTATTGATTACCTGGCCCGCGTAACTTCAACCGGAGGTGAATTCGGATTGCATTTAATTCTGGTGACCCAATACCCGCAAATTCAAATGCTCGGCTCTCCCGACCTCAAACGCAATGTCACGACTCGTTTGTGCGGCAAAGTTGACGCCGCTGATGCTGCCGCTAATGCGCTTGGAATTCCCGATAGTGGGGCTGAAACTTTGCAAGGGTATGGCGATTTCCTGCTGCGGGATATTAACGGGTTATCCAGGCTAACGGTGGCCAAACTGGAGGCTCATCACGTT
This sequence comes from Chloroflexota bacterium, assembly GCA_016860845.1. The sequence goes on along the minus strand of BOKF01000004.1, from coordinate 331,678 downwards.
GACCCTTTGCCTCGCGCCGAGGTAACGCTGCTTGAATTACCCGATTTGCAAGAAGTGATCCTGGGTTCAAAACCCAGTCGCGACCCCGACCCGGTAGAGCCTGAGCAAGTGGCCCTGGCCTTGTTTGAGCCAATGGGAATCAACCGGCTGCAAAAGGAATTGGGCGTTGGCGGCAGCAAGGCCACTCGTATCAAGAATTTCGCCGAACGCATTAGAACGTGGGCCAAAGAACATGGTGTCGAATATATTCCATTCCATTCCGACTAAAAGCGCCTGAATTTGCGGTTTTCCGGCAGCGAAGTAGGTCTAATTTGCCGGAATGGAATGCCCAATAGAGGTCTCAACAATGAAGCAAACTATCATTCTCGTTTTGTTGCTTATCAGTGTCATCGCCGGGCTGTTCTACGTTGGTGGGACTGTCCTGGCGATCGGGCTATCGGCCATTGCCCTGACTGCACTCATCTCCCTTTCCTTTGCTATGGGAGCGCGATGGGCGCAGTACTTAATTACCGAAGGCTTGGAAGCATCGGCGCGAAATGCGTCTGCCACAGCCCAGCACGAAGCAGCCAAAGTGAGAGCCACAGTAGAGCTTATTAGGGAAATCTTAAGGACAGCCAAGACCGAGCAGGGCCAATTACCCTCACCAACCGGCTACCCTGCTCTACCACCACTTATTTCACCGCCGGCTGATGAAGGCGGTTTCAGGATAGTTGGGTTAGACAATGAGACGGATTCTATTGATTAAACTTTGAGGAGACTGGCAAACATGGCAAAAGGAAAAAAGAGGGAGTGTCCCAGAATAATCGTTGTGCAAGCGGTTAAACCGAAATTCAATACCCGCGATGAAGCCTGGCAGGGCATTGGCCCAATCCTGGCTCGAATACTGGCTCAGACGATCGCTGTGGAAAAACAGGAACAGAAAGGTGAGAACCGGCGTCAACGGCATTGCAAAGCCCATGAGAAATAACTTTATCGCCTGATATTGCGGGCCAGCCTGTTGGCTTTACCGCCGGGTGCAAGCTACGCTTCCAGGAAGTGCCCCATTTCGGCGATTTGGTGAAAGTGCGGGCGAACGGTACGTTCAATCTCTTCGGCCAGATTTACGTGCGACCGTGCAGGATGACCCGCTGGTATGCCAGTTGATTTTGGCTGATGTTTTGGAACCTAACTGGTGTTGGATCAGTGTGAAAATCGCCTGGCCCCGTTGGTTGTTTGCTGAATGGGAAGATTATTCAAGGGTTGCCGACCCAAGACCTGACCGGCCTGCCCGCTGCTTTAGCCGAGTTGCCTACCTATCAACTCGCCTTACCTTTGTTAATGTGCTACCCTGACCTTGTACCGTCGGGGGTATGACTTTTTGCAATGACTTTCAGAGTACGACTTTATGCAAGACAACAGTAGGTAACTGGCCTAAGGCAGGACGTTGATCAACATTGTCAAGCCACCAGCCCCTTGCTCCTCGACATTATTGTTGGTAGTGTGGTGTGGAATGTGGCAGTGGATCAGCCATTTCCCCGGCTCGCGCGCTTCCCAGATCACGTCATAGCGCTCGCCTGGCCCGACGTTGACCGTGTCCTTGTTAATTTGCGCCGTCTCAGGCACGGGATTGCCGTCGGTCGCTACAATCCTGAACGGCCCACCATGCACGTGCATAGGATGCACAAAGTTGTTGTTGGAACCGATGAAGCGCAGCAACACCTTCTGGCCCACCTTCATCTGGATAGTGTCTGTAGACGGATAGGCCTTACCATTGATGGTAAAGAAGTTCGGTAAGGCTCCCTCCATCAGCATTGCCGGGTAGGTATAACCCTCCTTCTCCAGCCACTCCTGGAGCTGAATGGTGTATTCTATGTCGTACGCGGGTACAGTTGGTGAATCTTTCGGGTCAATAATCAGTGCGCCGTACATCCCCAGCGCCTGCTGCCGGTCCGGCTCTCGATGCGTGTGATAGAAGAAGGTGCCCGCCTGCTGTGTCGTGAACTCATAGGTGTAGCTCTGTCTCGGCTCAATGGGAGGCTGGGTAATCTCGGCCGGGCCGTCCATCACGTTGGGCAGGATCAGCCCGTGCCAGTGAACACTGGTTTCTTCCGGCAGGTTGTTGGTGACGTTGATACGCACCCGATCCCCTTCGGTCACCCGGAGGCGCGGCCCCGGCACCTGGCGGTTGAAGGCATAAGCCATCACCTGCTCGTAGGGCAGAATGTTCCACTGAATGACCGACACATCCAAGTCGAAGACCTTGATGCCATTCTCAAGGCGCGGCTCAAGTGGCTGGTCGCCCTGGGCGTCAACAGGGGCGGTGTAACTAACCTCGCGTGGATCCACCGCCGCCATATCCACCATAGATTGGCCGGGCGTGTCGTAAGTCATAATCATGCCGGGGGGCATGATCACGCCGCCTACATCGCGGGCGCTCAAGGTTAGGTTGGTAAACAAGGCTGAATAGATGAGGCCAGCCGCCAGCGCCAGCACGGAGAGGAAGTTGATAGCGGCAAGCTGGGTGGGCGTGGGCCGCTCGGCCAAGCGCATGCCTGGCCGCCTACCTCCGTGATCCACCCCGGTGTGGTCCATCCCGTCTCGTCCATCGGACATGGCGGATTCGCTGGCAGGCGGATGCTGGCTGTCACCACTAGGCAGATGTTGGCTGTGATCGTGGTTTGACATCATTGTTCCCTCCTCTCTAGTGCGTCCCGGCCATCGTGTGAGCTGCATGGGCATCGGCCGATTGGGGTGTGGTCAGGCCAGCCAGCCGCATGCGTTCGGCTTCCAGACTGTGCCCACCTTTGCCCAGCGCCCGGACAGTGCCCATGCCATGCTTTAGTCCCTTGTCCACCAGCCAGATGTTGACCGGGTAACACGTCAACAAGCCGAAGCCAATCGCAGCGGACATCGCGCCCCAGAAGACTAGTTCCATTGGTTCCATCGCCCGCATATCACGGCCCATCATCAGCCGTACCATCATCGGGAACATGCCCGCCATCATGAAGTTCATCGAAACCCATTCGGGCATCAGCGAGTGCTGCACAGCCTTGAGATAGGAGCCACCCATCATATCTTTCATAAAGAGTGACTGGAAGATGAACAGGCCAAAAGCAAAACCGGCAATATACTCGATGGTCATATCCAGCCACATTGGTAGCCCTAGTAGACTGGTAATAATGGCGGCGACGATCACCCCCGTAGCGTCGCCGGCAACGCAGTGAATCGCCGAGCCTAAGCCCTGCTTCCACAGTGGCTTGATGAACTCCTCATGCGTGCCAGGATAGGGTTCCTTGCACGACATGATGTATAGAAAGAGACTAATTGGCCCTAAATATAACGTCACCAGTACCCAGCCCCACTTCATCACCGTCATCTCCGGGTTATTGGTGATCGCATCCCAGGCTACATAAGCCACTGACAGAGCTGTGAGCGCAAACCAACCCAACAGGATAACATCAATCCACGGCAAAGGGCCGTATCCAAAGAGGGTAAGATTCGACATTGTTCTCTCCTTTCATTAAAAAAGGCAAATTGAGTTGTGTCAGAATCCTGGGGGTAGATGGGGTTAGGAAGGTTATGGCCGCAGGGTGGGTTGACCAACTCAACCCAGGCACACAGCCACGCTGGTCCAGAATTAAGGTTGAACCAGCGTGGCCTGAGTTTCGCCTTGCCTGTCCTCGCGCTTTACCAGCGGCTCAAGACTAGGCGGAGTCAAGCTTATAGCCGCGCAGCCGCAGGCTGTTCGTTACCACGAAGATGGAACTGAAGGCCATGGCCGCAGCTGCCAGGATAGGCACCAGCCAACCCAGCGCTGCCACCGGGATGAGGATAACGTTGTAGAAGAAGGCCCAGAACAGGTTTTGTTTGATGGTTTGCATCGTGCGACGCGATAGGGCGATAGCCCGGGGCACGCCGCGCAAATCACCACTCATGAGGGTCACCGGCGCAGCAGCCATAGCCACGTCTGTGCCGGTGCCGATGGCGATGCCGACATCGGCCTGGGCCAACGCCGGCGCATCGTTTACGCCATCACCGACCATAGCCACAACCTTACCCTCGTCCTGTAACTTCTTGACGACGGCAGCCTTGTCGCCCGGCAGCACTTCTGCAATCACTCGATCTACGCCAGCCGCTTGGCCAATCGCCTCGGCTGTTTTCTGATTGTCGCCGGTGAGCATAATCACTTCCAGTCCCATCCGGTGGAGTTCGGCAATGGCCTCAACCGAGCCATCTTTGATGGTATCGGCGACAGCGATCACCCCGGTGACTTCGCCGTTCACCGCGGCGATCATCGCCGTTTTGGCTTCCGACTGCAGGCGAGAAACTTCCTTTTCAAGACCGTTAAGAGCCAGTCCTCGTGCTTCCATCAGCCGCGGATTGCCGACAAGCACCTCGCGACCGTCGACCTGGGCGGCAATGCCTTGCCCGGAGATAGCTTGAAAACCGGCCAAATCCCCGAACTTCAGACCGCGTTCGGTGGCGGCGGCGACGATGGCTTCGGCCAGCGGATGCTCACTACCTTTTTCGGCAGACGCGGCCAGCCGCAGGACTTCAGTTTCAGCCAGTCCTCTGCCGTTCAGGACGATATCGGTCACGGTTGGGAGACCACGGGTGATAGTGCCGGTCTTATCCAAGACCACCGTCCCGATTTTGCCGGCCCGCTCCAGCGCCTCGGACGATTTGAACAGCAGGCCGCGTTCGGCGCCTTTGCCGGTCCCTACCATAATGGCTGTCGGTGTGGCCAACCCCAAGGCGCAGGGGCAGGCGATGACCAGCACCGCCACCATGTTGATGAGGGCATAGGTGAAGCCCGCGCCGCCGAGGAAGTACCAGCCGAGAAAGGTGAGCAAGGCAATGACAATCACGGCTGGCACGAAGATGGACGAGACATAGTCGGCCAACTTCTGGATCGGCGCTTTGCTGCCTTGCGCTTCTTCGACCAACTTGATAATTTGCGCCAGGACCGTTTCTTTGCCCACTTTGGTCGCTTCAAATTTGAGTAAGCCTTGTTTGTTGATAGTGGCCCCAATAACCGCTGCCCCGGATGACTTTTCGACCGGCATGGACTCACCGGTCAGCATTGATTCGTCCACCGTGGACTTACCCTCAACGATCACACCATCTACTGGGATTTTTTCGCCGGGGCGAACCAGAACGAGATCACCCACACGCACGTCGTCAATCGGCACATCGGCCTCTGCGCCGTCGCGGATAACGCGGGCGGTTTTGGCCCGCAGGCCCATCAGCTTCTTAATGGCTTCGGAAGTTTGGCCTTTGGCTCGCGCTTCGAGAAATTTGCCCAGGACGATCAGAACGATGATAACGGCCGCCGTCTCAAAGTAGACGTGGTCGCCCATCACATTGCTATTGAACACGGTCGTAGCCAGGAGCACGACGACGCTGTAGAGATACGCTACCGTCGTGCCCATTGCGATAAGGACATCCATATTGGCCGAACCGTTGCGCAGCGACTTGTAGCTGCCGATGTAGTATTGCCAGCCGACATAAAACTGTACCGGCGTGGCCAGGGCAAACAAGAGCCAGTTGAACCAGGGCGCGACCACACCGTGTCCGGCCATGATCATCCCGGGCATCATTCCACCAAAAAACGAGTTGAGCAGGCCAAAGTCACGGGCCATTGCCAGCAGGAACAGCGGCACGGTGAAGATAAGACCGACAACCAGTAAATGCTTCTGATGGTTGATCTCCTTCTCGCGAGCCAGGCGCTCGGCGTCTTCAGCATTGCCCTCGACGATGACAGTCTCAAAGCCGGCCGCGCCAATAGCCCGGCGCAGGTCACCCTGGCTGACTACAGTAGGGATATATTTGACGATGGCTTTTTCGGCAGCGTAGTTTACACTGGCCTCAACCACGCCATCCAGTTGGCGCAGGGTCTTCTCCAGGCGTTGAGCGTCGCTGTTGTCGCTTAGGCGGCGAATAGGCAGGGTGACTTCGGCCATGGCCACGCCATAGCCGGATTTTTCGATGCGGGCGATGACTTGATCCAGCGTCAATTGGTCAGGATCAAACGCCAACGAGGCCCGCTCGGAGGCCAGGTTGACAGCAGCGTTCTGGGCAGAAGGCAGTTTCTTCAGCCCACGCTCGATGGTCGCCGCACAGTTGGCGCAGGTCATGCCGGTAATGGGTAAAGTCACTTGTTTCGCATTCATGTTGTTCTACTCCGGCACAATTGACGAGGGGTGTGCCTCCCTCATTATTTCAGGTGGCTTCAACCGGATACCCGATCTCCACCATCAATTTCTCAATTTGCTCCTGTGTTGCCGGGGACTCGAAGGAAATGGTGACTAACTTGGTATCCTCCTTGGCCTCCACCCGCTGCACGCCCGGCAGTTCACCCACTTCGTTCTGAATCGTGCGAACGCAGTGGCCGCAGGAAATATTGGTTGCTTTCACGGTCAGAGTCGTCATAAGATCATCTCCTTGTTTCAATGAAAAGCGTAAATCGCTAAATTTTGGATGCAGCCTCAAATACATTGGCGATTTCGGACAGCACCCGCTCGCGCTCGGCTCGGTCTTCGCCACGCACCGCAGTTGTCACACAGTGATGCAAGTGATCATCCAGGATCAGAGTACTGATCTTGTTAAGCGCAGCCTGGATAGCCTGGATCTGTTCGATAATTTTGATGCAGTAGGCGTCCTCTTCGATCATTTTTTCCACGCCCTTAAGATGACCGCTGGTAATCTTCACCCGGCGTAAAAGATCGGTTTTCTTTTTTGCTTCCATAAACTCTCTCCTTCGGTTTATCCTGGATTAGATACATACCTAACGTGCTTACCAGGCTACCGGGCTTTTTGGCGCTGAGCATAAGTTTACGAAGTTGGCTGCAGATACTTTTCGGGATCCTTCTCAAATGCTGCCTTGCAGCCCGGCGCGCAGAAATAATAGGTTTTGCCTTTGTATTCTGTTGTGATCGCGGTGGGGCTTTCCACCACCGTCATTCCACAGACCGGATCAATATGCTCGTTGCTTTTGAGCGTGCTTTGTTGCTGATGTTCGTGCATTTTATATTCCCCCTAAATTAGACTTAAATGTTGCCAACTTTTTTTCTTGAGCAAGAACAAAGGCTTATTCCTAATGCTATCACCCCCTTTTCTGAACCGCGCGGCGTAAATCGTCTACCCGGAAAGAGTAGGTGGGCCGCTCGCGCACCACGCCACTGGCGTAGGTCAGCCCACCTGCCCGGACGAAATCCACTTCGGCATTCGCATCCAGCAGCGCCTCTTCGACATGCACCACCTGTACCAGGCCAATGAACATCGTGTGTGAATCCAGTTCTATCTCTTTTTCGACGATACATTCAATATTGACCGGGCAGTCTGCCAACAGCGGTGTACTGATCTTCAGCGCGGGTGCAAGGTGTAGTCCGGCAATTTCAATCTTGTTCTCTTTGCGACCGCTCACTACCCCTAGATAATCGGTCAAGGTTGTTTGCTCAGGGGTGGGGAGATTGACGACAAACTCGCCGGTTGTTTTAATGAGGTGATGGGAGTAGCGAGCCGGGCGAACCGAGATCGCCAGACGCGGCGGCTCGGCCGAGACGGAGGCGAGGCGATTACAGGTCATCACATTCGGTGTATCCCCACCGGTCGTAATCAGCGCTACGGCTACTGGGTAAAAGGTGGTGTTAGGTTCGATGGTAAGTTTGGACATCGAGTAATTCTTTCCTTAGTGTAATCTTCGGTCATTTTCATTCGTTCCTACAAGAGTGTGACGCGACCCTGACTATTTTATCTCTGCCTCATCCACGCGAGCAGTAAATCAATACCCCTCCCCCCTGGGAGGGGGTGTTGAGAGATTCTACTTGGAATTCAACCTTCGTCAAGAACGCATTAACCCAATGGAGATGATCTCTTGCCAGAAAACTCGAGTGAAGGCCACCATTCGAGGACAGAGCTCACAGCTCGGTCAGTTTTGGCCGTGAATGTTGCCCCGTTTTTCTCAACCTCTGGCGTAGTTTCAGCCTTGCCGTGCCGCTCCGCTCGACAGGGGGCAAGTGCTAATATTTACGCCTAGGCTGGGTAAGCAAAAACATGATGTGATTGTGACGGGGGTCTGTTTAGCTCGGTTAACCGTGGGACGATATTTGGTCAAGATATAGAAGGCCAACAGGGCTGCTGGGATCAAGGCCAGGTAACTCAAGCTCATTGCTTGAGTTAGGCCAACCAGCTCCTGCAAGTGGCCAACCCCTATATAAAGCACGCCGGCCACCCCGGTGCTGAAACCCATCAGCATGCCCGAAGCCGCAGCCTGAGAGCGAGGCGCCAGGTCCTGGGCGCTAACAATCATCAGGGGTAGGCTAGCATTTTGCAGGCCGCCGGCCAACATCACCATCAGGAAAAAGAGCAGCGTACCCGGCTCAAAGTAAAAGATCGCTAGAAGTGGTAGCAGGGCCAGTAAAGTGGAACTCGTAATGAGCAGGCGATGACTGAGACGATGGCTAAGTATCCCGGCCATAATTCCACCCAAAGCCGCCGACAGGGAGAAGGCGGCTAAGGTCCAACCGATGAGCGAATCGTCGTGAGCTAAACCATGGACTTGTACCAGCCATAAGGGTATGGCGCTGGTAAACGTTACAAAGGCAATGCTGCTCAAAATGCCGGTTAGAGACAGCAGGCCCACGGGTCCGGCCAAGAGTTGTTTGTTCAACACGCGGGACCGAAGTCTCGGAGAGGCAATTTCCTGAGGTGGCACGATGAAAAACATTAACCCACCCACAAGGATGGCAGGAAGCATGAGCCAGGGGGTAAAGCTCGGTCCCAGGTTCGAGATGATCAAAAGGACAATGACCGGCCCCAAAGCAACGCCAATCGTTCCTCCGGCACTAAAGAGGCTGACTGCAAGTTCACCTTTCTTCCCACCGGCCGTCCGGGCAATACTGGCAATGGCCGGGTGCAGGGCGGCAGAACCGAGACCGCCGATCAGCAGCAGGCCAAAGAGGAGATAGACAGTGGGTACAATCCCGATCAGACTTAACAGTCCTGCATTCAGGATAACCCCCAATGCGCCCACTTGACGGTGGCCAACGTGGTCGGCCAGCGCGCCAAACAAGGGTTGCGTCATCGCGGCGCTGAAGGCCAGGGTGGCCACAAGCATCGCCAGGCCGGTTTCGGTTAAGCCAAAGTGATGCTGGAGAGTCGGCAAGAGAGCCGAGAAGATATTGGTCACCGCGTCACTAGCCAGATGAACTACGGCCAGAAAGGCGACTAGGCTGCTACCCGTCAGTACGGTTGGTTGGTTTGAAATTTTGATTGCTTTACTCATTAGGCTCATGATGATCCTCCTATTGGTATCGGGGTGGATCAGCATCTGGCTGACCCACCCCTGTATTTTTCTGTTGTCTTACCTGCTGAATCTATTAGCTTGTATTATCTGCACATTTTTCAAGTCCTCCTTAGTTTCCGTTGCGGCTAGTTTTTCGAGGGCAGTTAAGATGCCGTCAACACCGGGGTTGATACCCATTGGCGCCAGGTAGCTCCAGCGGATGATGCCGGTGGCGTCTATCACAAAAATCGCCCGTTCGCTCGCGCCGTGCTGGGGCCGATAAACCCCGTAGGCCTGGGCCATTGCCCCTTTTGGCTCGGCGTCTGCCAGAAGCGGGAAGGTCAACTTGTAATCGCGGGCAAAGGCCAGATGACACCAGGCGCTATCCACCGAGATGCCCAGCAGCACCGCGTTGAAACGCTGAAATTCGGGCAGAAATTCTTGGTAGAGCGCCAGTTGGTCCGTACAAACTGGATGCCAGTCGGCCACGTAGAAGGCCAGGATGACCGGTTGGCCGTGAAAACTACTCAAAGCCACAGTCTGGTCCGGGGTGCGCGGAAGCCGAAAGTCCGGAGCCAGAGTACCGACAGCCAGTGGCGAGGATTCTTCGAGTGGGTATCTGCTCATAAGACCTCCTTTCAAGAATTTGAAAACGGTGAACCATTTCGTAATTTGAATTGAATATAACCCATTTACCAGCTTTTGCCCCCGTCCAAAGCGACAGTCTTGCTTTGGAGGATAAAAAGAATAAGACCTGTCGGAAACGACAGGTCTTATTCATGAGAGGACTTGTAGCGACGAACTTAAAATGGGGCGTAGAGGTTCAGATCGACGCCCCATTGGTTATCATCGTTAGCCTAATTAAAACAGACCAATCCGTGGCCATTTTACTTTAATCGTAAATCCAACCGCCGTAAGGTTTGAGCATTGATAGCCACGATGATTGTGCTCAGCGACATCAGCACCGCTCCGACCCAGGCCGGGAGCACGAACCCCAGCCCGGCCAGCACGCCTGCCGCCAGCGGCAGGGCAATAGCATTGTAGCCTACCGCCCAGCCCAGGTTCTCAACCATTTTGCGATAACTGGCCCGGCTCAATTGGATGATCCGTCCGATGTCGCGTGGATCGTTGCGCACCAGCACAATCCCTGCCGACGCCCGGGCCACGTCCGTGCCCGCGCCAATGGCAATCCCCACATCGGCCTGGGCCAGGGCCGGGGCGTCGTTCACCCCATCGCCAACCATGGCCACCTTTTGGCCGCGCTGCTGCAAGGCTTTGACCTTCTCGGCCTTGTGCTCCGGCAGCACCTGGGCAAAGGTCGTTTCAATGCCCAGCTCGCCGGCCACCCAACGGGCCACGGCCTCGGAGTCGCCGGTCAGCATCGCTACTCCAATGCCCTGCTGCTTGAGCGCGGCTACTGCCTCGCGGCTTTCGGGGCGGATGACATCGGCCAGGGCAAAGGCGGCCAACACCTGGCTTCCCTCCAGCAGATAGACTACCGTTTGCCCGCGCTCGCCCCACTGCTGGGCCTGGTGCGCCAACGTCTCCGGCAGGCTCACGCCAGCTTGTTCCAGCAGGCGCGGCCCGCCGACCTGCAAGGTTCGTCCGTTCACCGCAGCCTGGACGCCGCGCCCCGGCAACGCCTGGAAGCCAGTGGCCGCCGGGACTTGGACGCCTCGCTCTTGAGCCGCTTCAACCAGGGCGCGGGCAATGATATGCTCGCTGTCCCTTTCCACGGCGGCGACCAGGGCCAGGGCCTGGGCCTCGCCCATTCCCTCAGCCGTAGCGACCGCGACCAAGCCCTGCTCACCCTTGGTCAGCGTGCCGGTTTTATCAAAGACCACTACATTCAGGCGGCGGGCCTGTTCCAACGCCAGCCGGTCGCGGACCAGGATGCCGTTGCGGGCCGAAAGCGTAGTGGAGATGGCGATAACCAGGGGAATAGCCAGCCCCAGAGCGTGCGGACAGGCGACCACCAGCACTGTCACCACCCGTTCCAAGGTGTAGGTGTCAAACCCTCGCGCCAGAACCCAACCGATTAAGGTCACCACCGCCACCCCGAGCGCCACAAAGGTCAGCCAGTAGGCGGCCCGGTCGGCCAAATCTTGGGCCCGGCTGCGGCTGCTCTGGGCCTCGGCCACCAGGCGCATAATCCCGGCCAGCATCGTTTGCTCGCCGGTGCGGGTGATCCGCACCCGCAACGAGCCGCTGCTGTTGACCGTCCCGGCGATCACCTCGCTGCCCGGCTGCTTGTGGACCGGGCGGGACTCGCCGGTGATCATGCTCTCGTTGACCTGGCTTTCGCCTTCTTCCACCTGCCCGTCGGCCGGAACCTGCGCCCCTGGCCGGACAAGTACCAGATCATTCAGCGTGAGGGCGCTGACTGGCACCTGCTCGATACGGTCCGCCACGATTCGTTCCGCTGTATCAGGCAGGAGCTTGGCCAGTTCATTCAAGGCGCTCTGGGCGCTGCCCACCGCCCGCATTTCCAGCCAGTGGCCCAGGAGCATAATGACGACCAGGGTGGCCATTTCCCAGTAGAACGACATCCCAACTACCAGTCCCAAATCAATGGCCAGGCTGTAGGCGTAAGCGGTGGTAATCGCCAGGGCGACCAGGGTCATCATCCCCGGCCGGCGATTGCTCAGTTCAGCCACCGCTCCTTTCAGAAAAGGCCAGCCACCCCACCAGAAGATGAAGCTCGAAAGGAGGGGTGCGATCCAGGTGGAGCCGGAGAAGGCCGGCGGGTGAAAGCCGAGCAAATGCTGGATCATCTCGCTGTAAATGAGGACCGGGATGGTCAAGATCAGGGTGAGCCAGAAGCGGTCGCGGAACATTGCCTCACTGTGACCGGCGTGTTTGTCGTGGCCCTCGTGCCCGGCGTGGGCAGAGACCGAAGGGCCCTTGTGTGCCTGATGGTCGGCGCTGCGGTCGGCCTGGGCGTGGGCTTGAGTCGGGGCGTGGTCTCCATGAGACCCATGATGCCCCATGTGATCTCTGTGATCGTGTAACTGTCCTTGATGCGTTGTCATTGTGTCCCCCTTAACCAGGATAAGAAATTTTATAACTTGGTCTGAATATATCGGATTAATGTCACTCTGTCCCCGTCCAATGCGACAGGGTTACCAGGATTGCTACGTCCTGTCGTTTTCGACAGGTGGTACACATGGAAAACAACCACTACTTCATTGCCACTGCTGCTACGATCAAATCACGAACTCGCGGACCAGACCCAACGCCCGGTCAGTCTTGGCGATGGATGCTGCCCCATTTCTTTCAATCCCAGTCAGGGCGCGAATGGCATCAATCGTCTCCGGGACGACAATGGCCTGGTTATAGACCTGGTAGTTATAGAAAAGTTCAGTTCCGCTTACAGTTAAGCCGTCGGCCCACAGGCCTACTTCCCACATGTCGCCGCGCGGCCGGCCCAGATCGACCATCAACTCCAGTGTACTGTTGAGCGCAACCATGCCATCAGCCAGGCTTAGAAAGGCAATACGCGGAACTTCACGGAAAGCCGCCAATACTTCATCTTTACTGGCAGGCCGGGTCAACTCCACGCTCCAGGCGTGCAAGTGGCTGGTCGTGTGCGCGGCTACAACGGCGATGGTGACAACATCTAAATCGGGGATGACCGTCTGAGCATCGGGGCCTTGATGGGAGGGGATGACTTTTTCCGGGACGACGGTGTTCATTACGCCGGCATGATCGGATTCCCAGGGATCGGTGGCCCGGCGCACCAGCACCCCGCGGGCTTTTTTGAGCAATCCAGCCTGCTTGAGCGCGCCGAGGGTGCGGACGATGCTGGTCGTGTTGCAAGAGACAACCCGGGTCGTATCGCGCCCCACTGCGGTATCATAGTTAGCCTGGGCCACGAAGGAGTGGCCGGTCAAGCTGTGCTTTTCGCCGCCTTGAAAGACAGATTTAACGCCAGCGGCGCGGTACTTCTCCAGGTTAGCCGGAGCGACCTTTTTTGGCGTAGCATCGGCCATCACATCAATCTGGCCAAGTAGATCAGTGAGACCGCCAGCTAGAGGGATACCGACGGCTTTCATTGAGTCTGCTGCCTCCGGAGCGGCAGCGAAAACGGAATAACCTTTCTCCACAGCCACCTTGATGCGCCAATCACTGACCACATCGGCTACACCGATCAGTTCCATATCATCTTGGGCCGCCACTGCGTCGGCAATGCGCTTGCCAATAACCCCGTAGCCGTTGATAGCGACACGAACTTTTTGACCGGACATTTCTTTCTCCTTAATAAAACTTATTTTATGAACCTGGCAATTTATTGGTTGAAAAATAACCAGGCCAGAATACCCGCAACACTGAAGATTAAAAGGGTACCTAACAAACAATGTGTCCAAAATATCTGTGTGTGGAGCGACTGCCAAACCGAGCTTGTCCCGCCCCGGCCCCAGAGATGGAGAAACTGTTCGGGTGGGCCGGCTGGCAGCGTTACTGGGGAGCTGCTTCCAGGCGAACGGTGTATCCACGACTACTGTTGCGCCACATCAAAACGGCTATGATGAACGCCCAGACCGCCAGGAGAACAATGGCCACCAGCCGGGGGATCGAGTCGAAGAAGCCCACATAGGGTACCATCACACCGTGGACGATCCAGGCGACTCCCGAACCCGCCGCTAACCATCCGAGCCAGCCGGGGTAGCTGGCGCCCAACGCCATCGCCAGCGCATAAAGCATCAGGGTGAGTCCCAGCAGGATGTTCGAGTAGCTCTGCAGCGCATACTCGGTCCATCTCACGGCTTGGGCAGCTGCGAAGGTGGCGACCTGTTGCTCGGCGGGAGCATCTGCCCAGGTATCCACCGCCCACTTGAGCGCCACGCCGTCAACGGCTTGGAGCATCGTGAAGGCAGTCGCTGTCACCACCGCCGCCGCGAGACCAAAGCGGGACACGTCTGTAGCCACTCCTGGCTTTGTCGTAAGGGAGTAGTAAAGAGAGACCAAACCACCAATTAACAGTAAAGCAGCGACCCACTGAGCGAAGTGGATTGCAACCCAGCTGTTGTTTTGGGCGTACTCCATAAAGACAGCCGGATTATCCATCGGATCTTCCCGGTGAGGATGAAATATGGCTGTTGCAACCACGAACAGAATGACCCCAAGGGGCAGCAACACTGCTCCGATGCGAGTCATGATCGCCTCCGTCCCCATACGTGCATCCATCATGGACTCGTCAATTCTTTTCATGTCTACCTCCTAATAAATAGATGAGAATATAACCAGGGAACCTTTACTCCATCGTCCGCAAACTATCGAAAGAAACGTCATTGCGTTTTATGAGATTTACCTCCCCCGTTTTCAACTTTGATCCCATAAAACCATACCTTGACCTGAATTTGGTAACGCTGAGTAAGACAATGGGCGTTACAAAAAGTGCGACAAGCAAATTGATTGCGGGAGAAGATTGAATCCGACCTACGCGCTAACAGTTTGACCGTTACAAAAAGTGAGACAATCAACGACTAATATCCCTTGACTGGCAAGGGCTGCCCTTCATCCAAAACACCTGGTTTCACTTCTGGAAATAAAAAGAACGTGCTTTGTTTGGAAATAACAAGGCACGCGAATACCAGGAATAATTTTATAGGGGAGTAGAGGGGTTTCAGTAACTTATAGGAATCCGCGCTGAGTGGCCAGAGCGACCGCCTGAGCGCGGTTGTCTGCCCCAAGCTTGTTGAAGATTGAGGTAACGTGGAAACGAGCAGTGCGCTCGGTGATGAATAGTCTATCGCCAATCTGTTGGTTGGATAGACCTTCGGCCACCAGCCGCAGTACCTCGCGCTCTCGCTCGCTTAGGGGATTGGGGGACGCAGATACGTTGGGGGTACGGGTTGGCTCTGTGGGGAGCGGAACTTCTTGCGCCAGGAGGGCCAATCCTTCCTCGGCCACTCGATCCGCCGGCAGGTCACGCCCTTCTGCCCAGGCGGCGGCGAACCGCGTTTCACCCAGCCGGCTCCGCAAGGCTGCGACCAGTTCTTGATGGGCAACTCGTTCCTGTGGCGCCCGCAGTAAACTCAGAATCTCGCGGAGGCTATCTACCCCACCCAGCAGCCGGGCCAACCGTTCCGGCTGTTCCTGCTCCCCAAGCAGCAGGGCGACATCGTCGGCGCAGTAGGCAATGATGTGGGCATCTTGTAACGAGCGAGCAAACTCCAGCCCTTGTTGAGCCAGCTTCCTGGCGAGTTCTGGGCCGCCTTGATTTTTCCGCAACAGGGCTAACTTGGTCAGGGCAAAGGCCAGGCCGTGCCGCTCAGTCACATTTTGAAAGAAACCTACTGCTTCGTCCAATGTCGCCTGAGCCGCTTCGGCCTGCCCAACCTCATAGAGGAGGCTGCCCACGCTTAGAAAAGCATAGGCCAGGGTCCAGGCATCCGCTGTCCCCCGGCATTTTTTGAGTGCTTCCACCAGCTCGGCCGCCCGTTCAGACCGCCCGTTGACCCATGCAATCCAGCCCAGCCGGCCCAATACCCGGGCAATACTGTTCTGATCGCCATTTGAATGAGCTAGACGCAGTGCTTCATCTAGAAGAGTTGTGCCCTGCTCATACTCGCCCTGCCAGCCTGTCAGCGTCCCTAATCCTTCCAGGTCAAACAGCCGCAAGTCATCAGGGGCAGCCTGATTCTGAGCTAGGGTGATTTCCAGCCAGCGGCGGCCCTCGCTGACGTGACCGCGCAGCCACCAGAACCCCCATAAGGAAGAGGTAATCCGTAGCCCCAGCCGCGCATCTCCGCCCTCGCTCGCCCAGCGCAGCACTGCCCGTAAGTTGTCGTGTTCTCGGTCCAGGGTATCGAACCATTCCTGCTGGCGCGCGCCCATCGCCTCGGTAACAGTTTGCTCGGCTAATTCGAGGTAATAGGCGGCGTGCCGCTGCCGGGTGACTTCCCATTCATCGCCGGCAGCCAATTGGGCCAAAGCATACTCCCGGATGGTTTCCAGCACCGTGAATCTCGGTCCCTGATCAGAATGAGATCCCACCTGGATCAGACTTTTCTCGGCCAGAGCACTCAGTCCGTCCAGTATATCGCCTTCAAAATTCCCGACAACCGCCTCGGCTGCCGGTAAAGTCCAGCCGCCCACAAAGACACTCAGTTCTCGAAACAAAGTCTGCTCATCCGCTGGTAATAGGTCATAACTCCAACTAATGGCTGCCTGCAAGGTTTGATGCCGGCCTGGCAAATCGGGCGCTTTTTGGCGCAGCAGAGTCAGCCCGCGTTCCAGCCGGGCTAAAATCTCAGATGGCGCCAGAACATTGACCCGGGCGGCAGCCAGTTCGATAGCCAGGGGCAGCCCATCCAGGTGGGTGCAAATGGCAGCCACAGCCGGAACATTATCTCGTGTCAGTCGGAAGTCTGCCCGGCTAGCCTGCGCCCGCTGCAAAAACAGGGCAATGGCCGGTATTTGGGCCAGGGTATCCGGGTCGAGAGAACGGCCCAGGTCGGGCAAGGCCAGCGGGGGGACGATCATCGTCCACTCCCAACGCAGCCGCAGCCGTTCGCGGCTTGTAACCAGGAGGATTAAATCCGGGCAACTCGTTAGCAGTTCGGCCAGGCTTGAGGCCGCCGGAAGAACCTGTTCAAAATTATCGAGGATGAGGAGCAGCTGTCGCTTATGCAGGTAGCTTTTGAGGGTCTCAATGAAGGGCCGGCTGCCGGCTTCATGGACACCAAGCGCCTGGGCGATGGCTGCCAGTACCAAATCGGGGTCACTAACCGGGGCCAAGTCAACGAACCAGACCCCGTGGGCAAAGGCTTCGCGCAGGTCAGCGGCCACAGCCAGAGCCAGGCGGGTCTTGCCAACGCCGCCGGGACCGGTCAGAGTCAGCAGGCGTACCGCGCCGGAGAGGAGTTGCTGCCGGGCAATTGCCAGCTCCTCGGCTCGCCCAATGAGAGGCGTTGGCAGTAACGGCAGGTTGTGGAGTGGTAACATTAGCATATCACTGTGGAACATCGTCAGCCTTCCTCCAGATTCCAGAAATTTGAAACCCTTAATGATATTCTTCTGTCGAAGAGACTAATTATTATAGTGGTTGCTGTTGGTTCAGAAAAATACGAAATGAGGGCCTCCTCATTACGGATTGAATAGCCAGATGAGGAGGAGTCGAGTAAAATAGCGGCTCCCTCTTAAAAAGGAGCGAGTAACCGTTAGCCAAAAGTACGAATGGTGTTGATCAATATGCCCAAAATTCAGCAAACTATTCTTATCTTACTGCTGGTGATTATTACTCCGGCCTGCCAGGGGCTACCCTCGCCTCCCACTGAAGCGGCCCAACGGCCTCAAACCCCAACGATGACCCCTATCCTTGCTATCTTTACCCCCTTACTCACAGCAACTCTCTCAGCTACCCCCCAACCTCTTACTACAACTCCCACTGCCCTGGTTGCTTCCACAGCTACTCCTTCAGCTACCCTCCAACCTCTTACCGCGACTCCCACCGCTACGGCTACATCCACCCCAACCAGCACCGTTACCCCAACCCCTCTCCATCCCCACTCTATCGAGGTGATGCGCCAGCAGGAATACCCCGGCAGCGACCTGGTCATTGAAGCCACCCTCACTCCTGGCGCGACGTACAACCGCTATCTGGCCTCCTACCAATCGGAGGGGCTCAAGATATACGCCTTGCTCACCGTCCCCACTGAGCCTCCCCCGGAGAGCGGCTGGCCGGGCCTGATCTTCAATCACGGCTACATCCCCCCGGCCCAATATCGGACCGGCGAACGCTATGCAGCCTACGTAGATGCTTTTGCCCGGTCCGGTTATGTGGTGCTGATGCCCGATTATCGCGGCCATGGCGACTCGGAAGGAGCGCCCGCAGCCGGGTATGGGGCCACCGAATATGTGATTGATGTTCTAAATGCCCTGGGTTCCCTCAAACAATACTCGCTGGTAGACCCGCAGCGGCTGGGGATGTGGGGCCACTCTTTGGGGGGTGGGCTGACCTTGCGGGCAATGGTCACCGTACCTGACATTAAAGCCGGGGTGATCTGGGCCGGTGTGGTCGGGCCATACGCTGACATCATCAACCATTGGACCCCGTCCACCCATCCGGCTGCCCAGGCCTGGCATAATGGGCTACTTAACGAATATGGGGCGACAGCGGATGATACCGCTTTCTGGGATGCGCTCTCACCCAATGCGTATGTTGCCACGATCAGTCCGGTCCAACTCCACCATGGCACGGCTGATACGCATGTGCCGCTTGCCTTTTCCGAGACGTTAGCCGATCAACTGGCGGCAGCAGGCCGGAGCGTGGAGTTTTATATCTATGAAGGCGACGATCATAACCTCAGCCAAAATCTCAGTGTGGCCCTGGACCGCTCGGTTGCTTTCTTCGATCAGCATGTGAAGACAAGTGAATGACCTAAATCTGATTGCAGAAGCATCTCTCTGGGGTATAATTCCCGAAAAGAGAAAGGAGAGTATTATTTATGGGGAGATCACTTTTTTTAACGATAGGGCTGTTGATGGCACTGCTGCTGGTGGCATGTAGCTCGACTGCTTCTACCTCAACTGTGGCCCAACCAGAAAGCGTATCGCCGGAGATCACTGTTTACAAGTCTCCCACCTGAGGCTGCTGTGGCGACTGGAGTGAGTATATCCAGGAAAACGGCTTTACTGTCAAGGCGGAAGACACCAACGACCTGTCGGCGGTAAAAGCGCGTTATCAGATCCCGGTTGAACTCCAGTCTTGCCATACGACCATCGTTGATGGCTATGTAGTGGAAGGACATGTGCCGGTGGCTGAAATTCGGCGGCTGTTAGCCGAACGGCCTGACATTGTTGGGTTGGCTGTCGCGGGTATGCCTGCCGGCTCGCCGGGAATGGAGGTGGCAGGAGCTGTCCCCGAACCTTTTGAAGTGATTGCGTTTGATAAATCGGGCAAAACGGAAGTTTTTGCCAGTTACCCCAAGTAGCAGCCGGAAACCCGCGACTTGATTTTTGACCGGACCTTATTTCTCACTTAAAGGTGATTTGCTTTTCACTACTAACGTAATATAATGCGGCTATGAATCGAAGAGATTCAATAGAGGCGCCCGTTGCCCCGGATGGCACGGGCGGTAACGGCGAAGCCGGTGTAAGTCCGGCGCTATCCCGTAACTGTAAAGGTTAGATAATTAGTAATCAGTAGCCGGTAGTCAGATAACGAACTTTCTGACTACTGACTGCTGACTACTAGCTACTCTCCATCTGACTAAGCCAGGTCGCCCGCCTCTGTTGGCTCTATACAACCTCGTGGAAGGGAGTAAGAGTATGCCTCATCATTACCCGTCATCCGCTCATCTAGCTATCACACATTTTTAGTTGACCCGACCTTATATTATACCAGGTCGGGTTTTGCTTTTTAAACCATTGGATAGGAGTTGAAGCATGTATAAAACCTTAAATGAGTACAGCACGCAAACTTTTGGCATCACCTTAAATACCTTTGTCCAGATAACTGTCGTTCTGGCAGTGGTAGCGGTGGTGGTTTGGGCTATGCTTTTTACCAGCTATCCCCCACTACACGACTCGTTTCACGAGCTGCGGCATAGCCTGTATGTAATTCCCTGCCACTGAGGAGACGATCATGCTAGTTAAAAGAATAGCCAGCCTTGTTTTGTTGATGGTCTTGTTTGGGGGGACTTCGGCACAAGCGCAGAGCAACCTATCGGTCATTTTGGAGGCAGCCCCCGCCGACAGCCTACCTGGAACCATTGGACCTGATAAAACTTTGGTCCACACTAGCCTGACTATTGTTGATGCTACCGGGCAGGCTGTGCCGAATGCTTTTCTCAAACTGCGCCTCGATGCCCCCGCCAGTAACCCTATTCTCTCCACCGACTTTCCAGTGGTCGAAAATACGACTTTACTACGTTACGAGGGTACGTTGCCCACTGGCCGTTTTGAGTTTGACTACATTTATCCTATTCGCGGCAAGTACAATTTCCAGGTGGAGGCTGGGCGAGATGCGGCCGCGCCTTCTTTTCACAATACACTCAACCTTGACTTGAGTGAGAACGTCAACGAGGTTATCAACCTGATTATTCTGGTAGCGGGGTTGCTGGCCTTGGGCATAGTCGCCGGTGTCGTTATCGGCAATGGAGCGAGGGCGCAGCGGATGGCTGCTATGAGCGTAGTTTTGATAGCGCTGGGGATTGGCCTCTTGAGTAGTCCGCCTTCAACGGTTCAGGCTCAACATGGTGAGCACGATGCCATTAGCGCCGAACCCTTCACCGAGAGCGCCACTAACAAGGACTTGACCTTAACCTATACGATGAACCCTGGCATGGGTGAGGTCGGTACGCTCAGTCATCTCAACTTTGCGGCTACCTACAGCCGCGGTGCGCCGGTTCCCAATACCTCCTTTGCAGTCAAATTTTGGCACGTCGAAGATAAAAAACAGGTCTTTGCCGCCAATCTGTACGCGCCCTCCGGCCAGACCCAACTCGACTTCCAATTCTTCGATGGGGCCAAACATGAAGTCCAACTCCAAGCGAACAGCGCCACCGGGAAGGTAGACCTGACCAAAGTCATAGCTGTCCAGCCTATTGATCCGCCTCTGCTGGTCAAAATCAAAACGACCCTCTACCTGGTATTGATTGCCTTTGGGGGCATTCTCGTCGGGCTGCGTTTCTCGTTTAATCGGAGCAAAAGTGGAAGGGAACCTTCACCTCTAAACGCTCAACGTTCCACGCTATGAACCCATGGCAGCGCTTCGTCCTACACTTGGTCCAGCGGGCCCATAATCCGCGGGTAGACCTGGCCTTGCTGCCGCTCTTACGTGCTCAACTGGTCCAAAACCCGGCTGACCTACCCGGTTTGGCTCAACACGAAGCCTGGCAAGCGCGTTGGGTGGCGGCCCAAAAAGCTGCCGAAGTTTTGCCCCCAGAACAAGCCTGGTCTTTGCTTTGCCAACTGGCCCAGGATGCAGAACGTTATGTTCGTGAAGGCGCGGCCTTTGGTCTGGCTATGCTCTTAGACCGCCAGCCCCAGTTGCTTGAGGATTATGAAGCTGTCCTCTCCAGTGAAGAGGCAGCCGTAAAATTGAAAGAAGTAATCTTACATAGCGCAATCGTTTTATCGCGCACCGAGCCTGACCGGTTGCCAATGATGTCGCGCCTGCTTACAACTGCGGCCAGCCAGCCGCCCTCTGGCCCGTTTCGAACGATTGGCAGCCATCTCTTGGCCGTAGAGATGAAAAAAAGCCATCCCGAAGCGGCTCAAGAGCTGCAAAATGTTTGGGCTACGGCTGAAAATACTTATCTGCAATACCACGCTGTCCGCGCCAATGGCGTTTCAGCTCAAACAGCCCGGCAGGTCACTAAGCAGGCTGATTTGCCTCAAATCTGGACCACCACCGCCGATATTCCGCTTCCATCCAATTTGCTCTCACAAGTCGTGGGTCAGGAGAAGGCGGTGGAGATTATTCGTCTGGCGGCCAAACAACGGCGTTTTGTCCTGATGATTGGGGAAGCCGGGACCGGCAAAAGCATGTTAGCCTCGGCCATGGCCCAAATGTTACCGGCTGAAGCTTTAGAGGATGTGCTGGCTTTACCCAACCCTCAGCAGCCCATTAGCCCCTTGATTCAACGCCTCCCGGCCGGGACAGGTCCCGCCCACATTGAGCAGATTCGTCAAGCCAGGCGCCAGGCTCAAACTACCGTTAGATTTATGTGGTGGCTGCTCTTTATTGGCCTGGGGACTGCCGGCGCTGCTTTCAGCTACACTCAAGGGGGATTGGTTTTTCCAGCTATCTTTGCCCTCATTTTGTTGGGATTGTTATGGCTCCGGCCTCGACTGATCCCAGTGGGGCAGTGGATAACCCCCAAACTACTCATTCATCACCCTCCTGAGCAGGGCGCTCCGTTTATAGATGCGACCGGCTTTCACGCCGGGGCGTTGTTGGGCGATGTCCGCCACGATCCCTTCCAGAGTGGAGGCAGGGAAGCGCCGCCCCATAAATTGGTCGAGCCGGGGGCAATCCACCTGGCCCATGGAGGTGTCCTCTTTATTGACGAAGTCAGTACCTTGAGTATGGAGAGCCAGCAACAGTTGTTGACTGCCATCCAGGAAAAGCAGTTGCCGATTACCGGGCGTTCGCCGGGTAGTAGTGGCAGTATGGTCCGGACAGTGCCGGTTCCGTGTGATTTTGTCCTGGTGCTGGCTGGGAATATGGAGGACGTGCAAAAGATGCATCCGGCCCTGCGCTCCCGTATACGAGGCTATGGCTACGAAATTGTCACTGCCAGTCTTATGCCCGACACCCCCCAGAATCGAGCCAGTTTGGCCCAATTTGTAGCTCAAGAGGTCCACAAAGACGGCAAAATTCCTCCCTTTTCTCGGGCTGCGGTGGATACAATCATTGCTCAAGCCGCCAACCGGGCCGGTAAACCGGGTCATCTCAGCCTGCGTCTACGCGAGCTGGGTGGGTTAGTGCGTGCGGCCGGTGATCTGGCCGTTGCCCAGGGGCAGTCGCCGGTTCAACCGGAGCATGTCACTGCTGCCCTGGAGATTACCAAATCCCTGGAAGAGCAATTAGCATAAAGGCCGAGGCAGACTGGGTGGTGGCAGGCAAACCTCACGTTGGCTCATTTCAACTCCAGATTAAACTCCTGGACTACATCCAGCGGCGTTTTCTTAACTTGAACCGTCACTTTCCACTGACCGCCGTGAGCGAAACCCGCGGTGGTAGCGTAACGCCCCCCTCCCTGAGCCGAAGCTTTGCCATTCATAGTCATCCCCTTCATCTCAGTGTGATCGGCAAAAATATACACATCCGCATCAGGAATCGGCTGGCCCTGGGCATCGTTGACTTGCACAACCAATTCGACGTCGCCGCTTTGAGGAGGATCTGGGTTCGTTGTTAACGAAATCTGGGCCTCGGCGGTAGCCGGGGGTGACGGTGGAGCGCTCGCACTGCCGCAGGCAGCCAGAACGAGGGTCAAGCTGGCGAGTAGAGTCATCAGCAGTAAAAAGCAATAGGATCTACATTTTGAACGCATCTTTCTTCTCCTCGGTCAAAATTTTGCTTAGGCACTGACATTGACGACAAACATCAATCCGCCAGGTTCGACATTATCGTTTGTGGTGTGATGTAAGATGTGGCAATGAACCATCCATTGACCGGGTTCGGTGGCGATAAATTCCACATCGTAGCGTTCACCTGGCGCCACTGCAACCGTGTCTTTGGTTAATTGGGCGGCCTCCGGTACGGGATGACCATCGGTCGCCACAATTTTGAAGGGAACGCCGTGCAGGTGCATGGGATGCACAAATTGCCCGATATTGATAAAGCGTAGTCGTACCCGCTGGCCTTTTTTGACGTTGAGGGTCTCCGTCGCGGGAAAGGCTTTTCCATTGACGGTAAAGAAGTTCGGTTCCATTCCCCCCATCGGCATGGCCGCAAAGGTCTCGCCATCAACCACCCGCCACTCCGACAGCATTAGGGGCACATCCACATCAGGCTTAAGGGCGGCCTCTTCCTGTGGCTCGATAATAAAGGGGGCATACAAACCCACCCCAACCTGCACATCACCCTCAAAGTGGGAATGATACATAAACGTACCAGCCGGTTTGGCGGTGAACTCATAAGTGAAAGTTTGGCCGGGTTGGATGGGATCCTGGGTCATATCAGGCACGCCGTCCATCGCATTGGGCACTTCGATCCCATGCCAATGAATAGTAGTCGGGTCGGACAGTTGGTTCTTAACCAGAATACGAACCTTGTCTCCCTCGGTGACCCGGATCAGCGGGCCGGGAACGGTGCCATTATAGGTCCAGGCCGTCACAGTCACATCATCCAAGATTTTCCATTGCACCGGTTTTGTGGTAATTTCGAAAACTTTGATCCCGTCTTCAAGCCGAAATTCAAGGGGTTGTCCACCCTGATCCTGGGTGGCCGGTTGAACACCCTCGGCGCTGATTGGCTCCATCATGTGAGCCATTCCCGCACCGCTCGAGTCCATTGAATGTTCCATGCCGCCGTTGGCGGGCATCATTCTGGCCGGGGTAGGGGTTGGGGTGGCCTCAACGCTGGCCGACCCCGAAGTGGACGGGTCATTCGCACAGGCTGAGATTACCAGCATGGCGAATAATACCAACATCGTCAAAACAGTTTTCATATAAGGTATTCCTCTTGGAGTTTATAAGATGACCTTTCACTGGGTAGATGAGCCTTAACCTCGGTAACTTTGTAGATCCAGGCTGTAGTAATAGTCACAGGATTGAACTCTTCGCCACAGATCGGCCACGGGTCACAGTCAGGGTCTGCCAGGGTAGCGCCCAGGTGTTGCAGCATCCGGGGGACGGAATATATCAAGACCATAATAGGCTTATTTAAAGTTTTAATGAAGATTGGGTAAAGACTCGGTAAAGATTTGAGTGAGAGCAAGTCAATCAATCTCCCGGCAATATCCAAGGTGTCTGGTGACATTCTTTGCTGATTTTGCTCATTTATCGTCCATGACCCGCTGTTTTGTTGTTTACTCCCCTTTTACCGGTGTGATGGTTGGAAAGGGCTGCTGTTGGGTTACCTGCCATTGAAACAGTCGGTTCTGCTCCGACCAGAGGCTTTTGAAGTAGGTAATTGCTGCCCGGGTTTCCGTATCGTTCAACTTGTCGCCAAAAGCAGACATAGTCAGCGGACTTTCGGGCGGCTTGAGCGGATCGCGAAAACCATTACGGATTATTTCATAGAGCAGCCCATCGGCATGGTGCCAGGTGTGACCGGTGTCGTCGTGCGGCGGGGCAGGCATGTTGCCCTGGGCGTCGGGCTGCTTCCACTGGGGCTGACCTTCGGCCTGATGACCGTGACAGACGGCGCACTGTTCCAAATAAATTTGCCGTCCCTGGATCACCTCAGACGCATCAAGGGTTGGCAGAGGGGGAATTACGGTAGCAGGAGTACCTGCTCCCTGCTCGCCAGGGACATGAGACAGAACTTGCTGTAAACCCTCGGCGATCTGTTCCGACGATTGGGGTCCAATGAACCGTTTCACCTCCCGGCCTTGCCGGTCAACGATCAAAATAGTGGGGTGGCCTTGTACCTGATAGGCGCGCATAATTGCCGGCCCACCGCCTTCGTTAGCATTGATCCGTTGGAAGGCAACTTGACCGGCATATTGAGTCTCCAGCCCATCCACGATGGGCGTCATCCTCGCTCAAGGGGGTCAGGTATCGGTATAAATGAAGACCAGTGTGGGCTGGCCCGGTTGCCCCAGCGTAGGGGTGCTACCATCACAACCGGCTAACCCAAGCACAATCAGCTCGAGTAAAATCAAGATAGTCAGCGGGTGTACTTCCTTAAATGTTAGCCGCATTTTTATATCCCACGCAATTATTCGGCCGGTTGCCAGGTGGTCCCGCCATCTTGAGACCGCCAAACCGAATCGTCGGTTAAAACAGTAAACACTGTTTGCGATGCAGCCGGATCAAGCACAACAGCCAGCGGCTCACCCGTTAGCCCTTCATCAGCCGCTTGCCAGGTCTGTCCGGCGTCGTCCGAGCGAAACAGGCCCGCCGGACCGGCCGCATAAACTCGTTTTGGGTTGACCGTATCTACGGCCACGGAGTGAACAAAGGGGTTGATAGGCAAACTGCCCATCGAGCGCCAGCCTCAGAATCAATCCTACTCAGGTAAGCGCCGCTCGGCGTAGCCGCATAGAGCCACCCGGTTTTCATACTGCCCGGCAGCGGCGAGTGGATGAGGATCTCCTTCACCACTATACATCCTACGAATTGTAAGAAATGCCATTGATCTGTCAAATCTTAACTTAAAGCCGGGCGAGACGACACTCACCCGGCTTTGAAAGTTAGAAGACCACGATTTGCACAAGACGGCTGAGACGCAGCCAGTCCGTTAATGAAATAGCCAGAGTGTAGTTCAACTCATAGGGTAATAGTGGCTAAGCGTTAAGAATACAATCATGGGCTTAAGGCTGATAAACGGTGGTTTACAGCAACGTATCTGAGGACAGTAACTGTCCCTGCTACATCCCCAGCGACTACATTGAGCCTTGGGGGATTGCGTTCAGCAACTGGTTGCACGCTGCTTCACAGCGGCGGCAAGATTCAGCGCAGACGCGACAGTGCTCGTGATGTTGAGCATGCCGCTCGCACTCAGCGCCACACACCTGACAGGCCAGAGCGCAGACTTGAAGCTGGCTGCGTAGCAGGGTCCAGTCAGGTTCAGTTTGGCGCGAGAGTAAACGCCCGGTGGCGCTGCAAACATCAGCGCAGTCCAGGTTCAGTCGAATACAACGAATAAGCATTTCGAGATTCTGCTCGCCGAGACAAGCATCGGCGCAAGCCGTACAGCTTTGAGCGCAGTCAAAACACTCCTGAATACAATTCATTAAGGCTTGCCCATCCACTTGACTCTGGCGAGGATGAGTTTGTAACATTTGTTGGATATGGTGCATTTTTACCTCCTGAGTTAATTTTCCATCGTTAATTTCAAAAGTTAGAGGAAAGAGGAGATGTCTCTGTCAGCTCTTTCCGTTAGGGTAAATCATTGCCTAAATAATAATATTCTCTGACGCCCTGTAAGATACGCGGTCCACTCCAGCTTACCATTCTTTTAGCAGGTTATCTATACCTATCTAGGGGAATTCAGACTAATAAAAGGATTATTTTTATCAAATCTTCACTTTAACCCACCTGGGTTAACCTTTGCCCATAAAAAACAAGGATCAGTCGTAATGTTGTGATTGACCCTAGGTTGACATCTCTGCTTATTAGATAAACCAATAGAGTAGGATTTCGTTGATCCCGACGAGCACAAACACCAGCCCAACTGCGCGCCGCAGCCAAACATCGGCTGCCTTGAAGCGCTTTACAAACTGTCCCACGTTCCCTGTGCTGGAGGCAAGCAGCCCGGCCAGGCCCAGCACGGGCAAAGCTGTGCCAACAGCAAAGACGCCGGGCAAGAGCACACCACCCGGCGAAGCGATGGCCAGCGGCAGGGTCAAGCCGAAAAACAACCAGAACAACGTCGGACAAAAAGTGAAAGAGAGCGCCACGCCCAGCAGGTAGGCCGGGAGAGCGCCCTGCGACTTGCCCACTTTGGCTTGCAGCCAGGTTGAGACTCGGCTACCAAGGGATACACGAGCCTGGAGCAGGCCCACCATCACCAGGCCGACTCCAATCAGCAGCGGACCCATCGCTCGCCGGGCGAAGACAATCACCGGGATCGCAGTTGGGCTAAGTTGATCGAGCTGCCAGCCGAGCAAAACGATCATCCCACCGACCAGTAAGTAGACCGTGACTTTGCCCGCCACAAAGGCCAGCGCTTGCCACCAGAGCCGCCGAGAGTCAGCCAGGTCACGCGATAGAAAGGCCAGGGTGGCCACGCTGCCGCTCAATTGGCAGGGCGCCGTCGCGCCGATCAGGCCAAACAATAACGCCGACGCCAGGGGGATGTCAAGCGAGTCGGCCAGCTTGCTGAGAGGGAAGGTGAGCCACCCCGCCAGGCTGCTCAGCCAGGCGTAGTATTGAGTGATAATTTCTCCCATTGCTAAAACCCCCATCTATCTTTAAGACTAAATGCATCAAGACAGGATAGCTAATGCGGCCGGGCCACGACAATAACCCGATGGGTATTGTTGGTGTAAGGCCAGCAAGTCACCAAGGTCAATCGCTCGTCGGTAGTGCGCGCGATCCATTGAGCGTTGCGCTGGCGTACCTCCAGCGGTTCCCCTTTTTCTTTGACGATGGTTTTGAAGTCAACGACATATTCAAACTGCCGCTCGCCTGCATAAACAACAACTTTATCGCCTAGCTCGACATTCACCAGGTCACGAAATACTTCGCCCTTGACGTTATTATGACCGGCCATCACCGTATTGCCCGGCTGGCCGAGCCGGGCGGATGTTTTGTGCCAGCCCACGGCGTAGTCGGCTACCTCCCAAATACTGTACTGCCGGCCGTTCTGTTCAACCACCTGCCACCCCACCGGGATCACGGGGGAGTCGATCCCCACCGACTCAATCACTAACCGGGTGGGTACGGTGTCCTGCGGTTGGGGGAGAGGCAGGGGAGTAGGCAGTAGAGGGGTGGGAGTCGCGGTGGACGGTGGGGGCGCTGCCGGCTGGACCGAGGGCACAATGGGTAATTCAGTAGGTGGCGGCGGCTGAGTCACGGTGGGCGTGGGTAAAGGAGTAGGCTCTGGGATGGAAGCCCCGCTTTGATCTCCCGGTTCGACGGCGATGACTACCGGCGTTGGTTCACCGGGACCGAAGGTTTCGGGCAGAATTTGTGGCGGAGGGATAACCCAGGTAGCCGTAGGGGTGGGCGGCTTCGTCGGCGAGGGGGTCAAGGTAGGCGGCGGGCTCCAGACAGTCGCTGTTGGGGTGGGCGTAGCCGTCGCTGGTGCGGCTTGAGCCAGCGCCTCCGGCGGCGCATTTAATACATCGTCCCAACGAGCCTGAACATCCTGATAAGCCCAGTAAAAGGAAATGGCAACCAGCACGACGATTGTCCAGACAAAACTGGTGAAGATCAGCGCCACCTGCTCGATCAATAGCTGCTTATCCGACCGTTTCAACAAGGTGTGCCTCCTCAACGCACGTTGCTATTTGGGTAACGGCCGGGCAATGACGATCAGCCGGTGCGTGTTGTTGATGTAAGGCCAGCACGTCACTAAAGTCAACCGCTCGTCGTTGAAGGAGCCAATCCACTTGGCGTTCTCGCGGCGGACCGCCTCCGGCTCGCCCTTGTCTTTGAGGATAAAGATATCGGTAGTTGTATACTCGTATAGCTTCTCACCCACGAATAAGGTAATGCCATCGCCCGGTTTCAAATCAACCAGGTAACGAAAAACTTCGCCTTTGATATTGTTGTGACCGGATAAGACAATGTTGCCGCCCTGACCAGGCAGCTTGGAGTTTTTGTGCCAACCGGCGGCGTAATTCGCCACTTCCCACACATTGGTCGGGACGCCGTTTTCAATCACCTGCTTCCAGCCGACTTTAACCACTTTCGCGTCCAGGTTGATGCTGTTAGCCACAATGCGGGTCGGGGTTGAAACAGCGGGATTGACTTCCCCAGGCGTGGCTGTGGCTTGAAGCGGCGTTTCTGCCTCAACTACCGGCAGGGGATTATCAGCCAGGGAAGGAGCTACCGTCTCTGGCGTGGATGGCGGTGGCTTCGGGGTTGGCGCAAAAGTGGGGTGTGGTGTGGGCGTGGCGACTGAGAGCACGGTAGACTCAGCCCGAGTGGAACGAAGCTGAGAGGTAGCGATCTCCACCGGTTCGGCCTCAGCCACATCTACAACCCGGACGTGGCGAGGGACACTGGCCTCGAACTGGTACCGGTAAAAGAGCCAACCGCCCCAGGCCAGCAGGATTAGGCCGCCGACGATAAGCGTCAGACTGGCCACAGAGTGCATTTTCGCTGGGAGTGAAGGAAGAGGGTGTAACTGCACCGGTTCAAAGAAGTTGGGGGGCCGATTTCGATCCATAAGCGAGGAGTTTTAGTTTGCACCTATGTATACCGGTCAATCATATAACGGGTACATTGAATAATTTGCAGTAACAGGGTCTCGGCGCAGATAGTTCCCCCACCTGCGTCGATTCGGGCCAGGCAGAAGACATTTTCCCTCTTTAATCCGCCGACAGCTTTTAAAGGACAGCCAGGGGGTACTAACACAACCACAGGGAGGTGGGCCAATTCGGGATCGGTTGTTAGTTTTTGGCATACCTCAACCTCATCCCCAGCGGCGCCTTCCAAGTTAAAAACAACGAGATCAAAATAGGACTGCTGGGCTGCCGTCGGGCCAGCAGAACAGGGATCGGCCTGGCAAACACGGCAGCCGTTACATTCCAGCCATCGCTTGAGTTTAAGGGCTGGGATACCGCTGCCCCCAACCATCAAGATTGAAGAAGGGTAGGTAGTATCTCTAGCCTCTGTTTGGTTCAATTCTTTCAAGACCAGCATATTTACCTCCGTGATTTGATAGGCTGGTCGCCCTTTATATGGTGCACCTTGCCCAGCATTTTAGGATTTCCTCATGGGCGCATCGCTATAGAAACGAGTTTGTATCTATTCACCATCCACTGGTTGGGGAACAGACCGAATTGGTGGTCCTGACCCCTACACAGTCCAGCTCGGAGCTACATGCCCGGCATATGATCTTCCATTTCGACGTGCTCGATGGGGAGGGGGATTTCTGAGGCCGTCGCCTGAGCCGGTGCGAGCGGCGAGAACGTAATCCCATTCGGCCCGGCGCCCGATGAAATCGTCGCTACGACTTTCTGGTCGGCAATGTCAAGCACCGCCACGTCATTCCCATAGATATTCGTAATGTAGGCGTAACGGCTGGATGGCTCAATCACGACCCCGTGAGCACCCTGCCCCGTTTCCACCGTGCCAACAACGGCGAAGGTCGCTGTGTCAATGATCGAAACGGTGGTGCTGGGCTTATCTTTAGTGCCCTGGTTGGCGGCTAACAGATATTTATTATCTGGCGTGACGAAGACCTGAACCGGCCCGACACCCACGTCTACTTTGCCCACCAGTTGGCGGGTTGCTACATCTACCTTGCCAACGGCGTTCTCTCCATTAAGTGAAAAATAGACGAACTTGCCATCAGGAGAGAAGCCGACCTGGACAGGCTTCTGGCCTACTTCGACGTCGGCCACTTTCGTGTTGGTAGCGGTGTCAATCACACTCAGCGTCGTGCCCTTGGCATTGGCGACATACAGCCATTTTCCATCGGGGCTGGGGCGCAGACCGTGCGGGTACTCGCCAACCGGGATGGTGGCGATTGCTTCCATCGTTGCCGTGTTAATCGCTGTAACTGTACTATCGTCGGCGTTGGTCACATAAGCGGTCTGACCGTCCGGGGTCAGAATGATATGGGCCGGCTCCATTCCGGTGGGAATCGTGCCGTGCAAGGCGTATGTGGCCGCATCAATCATTACTGCCAGCGACTCGTGCCCGCTGACTGCCCAGACACTCTTGCCATCAGGCGCTACTTGCAGGTTGTGCGGGCCTTCGATCCCGGTGAGCGTCGTAATGACCTTGTTGGTCGTGGCATCGATAACAGTAATGCTGTTGCCGTATTCGTCGGCCACCCAGACGGTGCCTCGAAGGGGCTTTACTTCAGACGCAGTCGCTGCAGAACCGGCAGAGGTATTCCCGTTACAGGCTGAGATAAGCAGCCCTACCCCAATGACGATTGCCAGGGCCAGGCCAACTGAAAAAACTTTAAGATGTTGCATCGTGACTATTCTCCTTGCTCAACGCAATACAATCGACAAATTTTGTAGCTATTTGATAACTGAAGGAAATCTCAACTTTTGTAGGGGTCATTCTCCTTTCTTTATGTCACCCGAATGATCAGAATTGGTGCGAATTTATGGAAGTTAGGGGAACGCGTGTCCTCCAACGTCCCGGGAGTTCCTCTATAGTATAGAGAACTGAACCAGGCTTTGATAGCGCAAATCTGCCTGGCTGAAAGCAGGCAAAATTGCCTATCCAGTTGGGCACATCAGAATCAAAAAGCCCACCTTTGCGAGTGGGCTGGTTAGGAAAGCCGGAGATAATGGTCATTTAAAGTGATGGAAGGGCGGTTGAGCCAAAGCCAACCGCCCCCAGCAAGCGAACGGCCTAGTGGTGCTGACTGCTATGGGCCTGTGCCTTGCCCACGTACTTCTGCGGCTCTTTGTCGAATGCTTTCTTGCAGCCGATTGAGCAGAAGTAGTAGGTTTGCCCCTGGTACTCGGATTTGCCAGCGGCAGTCTTCTCATCTACTTCCATCCCACAAACAGGGTCTTTGGCCATCGGATGTCACCTCCTTTCGTCAATTAAGTATACCGGGTTGGATAGAGGTCTACGAATTTTTCCCTCTTGTGCCTCATCTGGCAGATGCTGGTCTTCGGCGGTGTGTATACCGCGCATCAAGTCAGTTAGGTTGCTGATTCTCGCTTGCAACGTCCGCGCTCAATGCCGCCTCCACGATCGCTGCCATCACCTCTCCAGCCAGATCGGGATCGGGTCTCTCCTGGGGGTCGGGGACAAGCTGTAAGCTGGTCTCCTGATCGTGGCCGTGAGCGATGACCACCACCGGCCGGGCTGCCCTGCCATAAACCAGCAGCACAACGAACTGGCAATTACAGGGGCTGGTTCCGTGGCAGGGGCAGACCCTCTCAGGATGGGCGACCAGCGCCGAACGGAGATCGAAGCTGCGCAGGACGCGGTGGCCCTGGCGGGCGAGAATAGCCGTGACGGTTTGGGCGGCGGTTTCGCTGTCAGTGTTAAGCAGAATTGTATGATTCATAGCGTTCACCTTTAACTGTAGTCTAACCGGATTTGGCTTTCAGTGACAGCGTCGAATGGCGTGTCCTATCCAGGCTATTTAGCGGGGGAGGGACACGCCATGTGACGGTAGATAGTCGGTTTATTTTAAAGAGAAGTAACCCAGTCGGTGAAAAGAATGAGCAGAAAGTTAGCCCTCTTGCTGTGCCCGAATCACCCGTGTGAGTATAGGCGAGAGGGGCTGTTACTATGAAGGTTATCTTACTCTAGGTAAGAATAATCTTGTGAAAATTCAGAAGGAAGGTGAGCAAAAAGTTTGTGTTTTTTGAAGTAAGATATTAAAAAAGTCGAAAGGCAAAAAAAGGAAGTAGGAGCTAGAAAAAAATGAAACATTCAAAGCGAAATCAACTGATGCTTGTAATGATGATGGCTTTAACAGTCTTGATCTTAGCTGCTTGTGCGGCGGCCAGCCAATCGGGTGATACATCGCAAGCCCCGGGTGCAGCTAATTCGATTCCCGTGGAGACCTCTGGCGAAACGCCGGAAAGCAATGCCCCCCCAATGGAAGCGACGGTGGTGGCCATGCCGACAACAGAACCAACAACGAATGAGAGTGAACCGGGCAACGCTCCGGCTACCTCAGAGACCGACTCGGGTGAGATGATGGGGGATGGCCAGATGGCGGGCGGGGAATTTGATCAGATGTTCATTGATATGATGGTGCCGCACCATCAAAGCGCCATTGAGATGGCTCGGGTGGAGCAGCAGCAGGGAGAGAATCCGGAACTCAAGCAGATGGCCGAGTCTATGATCCAATCCCAGCAGGCCGAAATTGATCAATTGCGCCAGTGGCGGCAGGAATGGTACGGCAGCAGCGAGACACCGCCCATGACCCAAATGCCGATGCTGCCCGGTATGGCGGGGATGGGGCATGAAGGAGATATGATGACGATGGATATGACAACGGATATCGAGCGGGTGCGCAATGCCCCCAAACCGATTGACGCGACGTTTATTGAGGCGATGACGCAGCACCACCAGATGGCCATTGAAGCGGCGACGATGGCCGAGCAGCAAGCCACGCACCAGGAGATCAAAGATATGGCGCGAAATATTATCGAGGAGCAGCAACAGGAGATTAGTGAAATGGAGCGCATTCGCCAGGAGTTGGCAGAACAGAGCGCCGAATCACTGGTCACCCCAACGCCGTAACCTGCATCACATTAACATTTTCCCACTCATCTGTTTTGAGCCTTAAAAAATAAATTTTGAGGAGTGCGGACATCTGCATCCAAAGTGTAGGTGTTCGTACTCTTAAGTTGTAGGTACTCAAGATGGTTTGCTACAAAGTTGTTACCGGAAGAAAAACAGGGACCGCCCATTACGGCTTTCGAACAACTTTAAACGTTCCCTACGAAGAAGCGATTGAAAAAGCAACTGCAGTCCTGAAATAAGGAGAAAGATCAATGTGGTGGGGACACGAATTTGGCTGGGGCTGGATGATCTTTGGTAGCTTGATGATGATCGCCTTTTGGGGCGGTCTCATATTGCTGGCAGTCTTTGTTATTCGGGCCATTTCTGGTTCGAGTGTCCGGCCATCGGGTTCAAACGACTCGTCCCGGCCAGATAGCGCTCTGAGTATCCTCAAAGAGCGCTATGCTCGGGGTGAGATCACCAAGGCGGAATACGAAGAAATGCGCCGCGAACTCGACGTTTGAGCCACCTCTTAAGTCAGAACAGGCCATATTGCCTGTATCTCTACAGGCCGACTGGCGCTGGTAAACTCTCATCAAGTTCGTTATGCTTAGCACAAGTTCAAAGAGTAAGTCCTTCAAAATCCACTTTGTTTGAGAGGTTTATCAAATGAAACACACTCGTCACTTATGGCTCATGCTTCTGTGCTGCCTCATCCCGGTAGCTGCGCTGAGCGCCATTTTTATTTTTGGCATCCCGGCCAACAGTGTCGTGCTGGTCGGAGTGGCCTTGCTCTGCCCGTTGCTTCATTTCGGGATGATGTTCTTCATGGGCGGTCACGAGCATGGTGGGGCAGCCTCACCAGAGGCAACATCCCATTTGACCAAGGAGAAGCCGGGCACATAAGTGGGTCTTAGGGCCGAATGGAGCGTGGTAAAAAAACAGGGGGCCAGCCGCAATCGTACGGCTGGCCCCTCTGGCTTATTTTAGAGTACAGTTCTTACGACTATTTCGGTTTGTTATTATCAATATGGAGATGTTTATCGCCAAGATCTTTGACACAGAGCCATCCATCCCCGTTACGATCGGCGTCTGAGCCAATATGCCGATGCTCGTGATCGTCATTGTGATGATGGATATCGTGCAAGTCAAAAGATTTTGGGCATCCCCTAATAGGCGGCTTACCGTGGTCGGCCCAAGCAGCTGTAGCTGTGCTGAGCGACACCACCATTACTAACATCAATACCACAAACAATTGTTTCATTGAGTTACCCCCTTATGCTAGTAACCTTTGGTGCTAGTTGAAAAAAAGCCATGAGATGGTCTAAACTACTCTTAAGTTCGCCAAAACATTAAGAGAAGGAGAGCCATCTCATGACTACCGTTGATTTTATCACAGAACTGTTCTGCCGAGTAGATGACCACCTCGGCGTCATTAACAAACATAGTCAAGCTCGTCTGTATCCGAGCGAGGTCGTAACCCTGGCCTTGCTGTTTGCCTTGAAAGGACGGGGCCAACGCGCCTTTTGGCGCTGGCTTAATCGGGATTATCGCAATTTGTTCCCCCATCTGCCTGATCGGAGCCGTCTGTTTCGGCTGTTCAATAGCCACCGTCACTGGGTGGAGCTGTTTATGGCTGACCCCTCTGTGTTGGGCGTGATTGACAGCTATGGGGTTGAACTGATCCATCCTCGGCGGGAGGACCGTAGCCCCACCCAAATTGGCAAAAAGGGCAAGTCCAATACCCGTTGGATCGTCGGCGGGAAGCTGTGTTTTGTCCTGAACCACCTCGGACTGGTGGTCGCCTGGGATTGTGATACAGCCAATGTCCATGATGGCACGGCCTTTCAGCCGTTGGTCGAGCAGTTCAATGAAATTATGGTCATTTTCGCTGATGCCGGCTTTCGTAAAGTCGATTGGCACCCGGCTAACTTGCGGCTCTGTCAACGTGGCGAGTGGAATGTACGGATGGTGGTCGAAACGGTGTTATCCATGTTGACCTACATCTGCCAGAGCAAACGCATGGGCCACAAGAATTGGGAATATTTCAAGAGCCGCTTGGGCTACTTGATGGCCTTATTCAATATTCTGGTACAATGGCACGGGTTTGAACCGGACGAGACTGGTTTTGTCCCCATGTCCATTGCTGAGTTTAGCTTATAAACTAGCACCAAAGGTTAGTAAAATTTAGATGTGTTCTATCTGACAGCCTGTAAGATTGTATTGAAAACTAGTCCAGATGCAATTTTGGAACTGCTGAATTAAAGATGAGAGGGACAAAATGAAGCGCATCAGAACCTATCTCAGCCAGGTGAATACCTGGACGGCCATTGCTATTCTAGCTCTCACCGGCTGGTTGCTGGACTCGCTGTTCTGGTACCTGGAGACCCACCCCTTGACCCTCGCTGGCTTCATCACCTTTCTCGGCCACTCCTGGTATGCCCTGCTTCTGCTGGGAGCTATTTTCATTATTCTCCGCCTCCACCGCCCCTCCGAACTATTATCGCTAACGATTTATGATGAGCGAGGGCTGCCCCTGCATCACCAGGGCAACTTCCGGCTGGAAGAGGCGGTGTTGGACCCCATTCTCGCTTCATTCCAGGGTGCCACCCAGACCGCCGGACTGCACCAGCTTAAGCTGCCCGCTGGTCCGGTCATCTACTTTTTCAAGCAGGGAGCCTTGACCCTGGTCGCATGCTTTTCCGGGCCCCCGCCCCAGAGGCAATTGGATGAAGGGTTACGCCTCATAGCTCAGCAAGAAGTACCCGGCGAAGATTTACTGGGGGACTTACCGCTCGACGTGGCGGCGTTAGCCATTAAGTTGCTCAAGGCGGCGGTGGAGCGGGAACTGCTGGTGCAGTTGTGGACGAAACGCCGGACAGCGATGACTGCCGCCGACTGGGCCAGCCAGGTGGGGTATGATGAGCTTGAAGTCACCGGGGCCCTGGAAAACCTGGAAGGATTGGCGCTAGTTCAGCGCCAATGCGCGGGCGATCTGACCTTTTACCGCTTAACAAATGATGCGGTTCTGTTAAGACGATTGGAAGAGTTCATCGCCTGGCGAGGTGACTGGCTCTTCCGGGCCCACCGGGTGGAGGAACTGGTTGGCTCAGGAAGTTAACTGTCCCTTTGGATTAACCCAATTCCAGAGAGCCAAACGGGTTAGTGCCAGCAAACTCAGAATAGCCAGATAAATCACTCGAGCGAGTCTATCCGCGGGGTGAAAATTCTCGATCCATTAGCGGCCACAAAAAGCCGACAATCCCAAAGCCAAAGAGGACGCCGCTGACGATCCGCAAGATAGAATTCAGCGAACCCAACATGTCGCCTGTGTAGAAATTCGCCGGAAAAATACCCCCCGTGAGCATTACCGCCCACTGATTGGCATCTCGAAAGTCCAACCGTAGGACATCATTAATGAGGTGCGTTGTGCCGTCAACCGCCAGGGGCAGAATGAAGAGGAGTAAAAGCCAGGCTGAAATCCCTTGCTGGCGGATGCCTCGCTGCCGCAAGAGGGCGTAGAGCAGCCCAAACAGAAAAATGCTGGTAAATAGCGCCACCATCCGATCCGACCAAGCAATCTTCCAACCCAATTCGGGCGTGCCGGCAAATTGGCGACGAATTAACTCGTTACTGATTTCAGGCAAGGTCAGACCCCAAGCCTGGGCAATTTGGGCGGGGGTGTAGCTGAAGACTGGGCCAAATAAAAACCAGGATCGCTCCGGCAACTGGTGGCAAAAGAAGCTGTAGATAAAGTAGATCGCTCGGCCGGGCCAGGTCCATCCCATCGCCATCAAAAGGGGAGCCAACCAGGGTAGGGTCACAAAAATGCCCCAGGCGGTATTAAATGTTAGCAGCCAGTGCTGAGCAAAGCCGTTATTAATTCGGGCGGCCCACGCCGGGCCGGGCTGCGCCGTAGGAGAAGCCGGCGCTGTTTTGGTGTTGAGATTAGAAAGACTCATACGGATAAACCTCGCGTTTGCCCTGGGAGACTAAGGGCATAGATAGCTCTCCAGCTAGGCGTGATGACTTCGCTTTAGCCGGTTAAGCGACTGCTCTGAGGAGCCGATGGCTCAAGTCGCTCCTACAAACTGTTGGGTTACTTCCGCCCCGATAGATCAGGCCAGAGATGCTCTACTCAGTTTCAGGATCACTTTGTATTGGACCTTACCGAAATACGCTTCCAGGTGAGGGTAGCCATACCAAATCATCCCCACGCCAAAGATAATCCCGGTGATCGTGCGCAGGTTCCAGTTGCTCTGGTAAGGGCCAAAATATTGCAGATAGAGCAATGAAAGCGGCCCAGCGGCGAAAAAGAGATAACTGTGCCAGGTCAGATAATGACGGCTGTGCAGGATAGCACTGGTGATGCCCATTGCAATCAGCCCGATGGCCCACACCATGCTCATTGGCATAAAGTGGAGCCATTCACTGGCCAGGCCCAAGCCTCCGTCCACGGCAATCGGCACGAGAAAGAATACGGACCACCGCAAAGGCGGAGGTTTTAGGCGAGATCGCACAAAGTTAAACAGAAGGCCCCCCACCAGCAGCGTGCCATACATGGAAACGTGACGGTGGCAGAAAGCCACCTGCTCCCCGGCCAAAAAGTAAGAGCGTGAGGGGAGTTGGTGGCAATCGAGCCGATAGACAGCGTAAATCACATTAGCTATATTGGCGCTACCGTAAGCCAACAATACCGGGGCGAGAAAGGCCAACCCAACATAAAGGGTAAAGAACCCATTAAACACAGCCAACCAGTGCTGGGCCAGCCACAAAATGCCTTGATCAGCCCACAAGACCAGGCTGCGGTTAAAACGAACCTTTGCTGGACGGCTCTGGATCAATTCATTCACGATGCCCTCAGACAGTAGCCAGGATCAACAAGCCCATCAGAACTACACCACCTCCGAGAACCAGTCGGACCCACTCTTTATGATGCAGGTTCCAGTGAGCCAGGCGGTTGAGCGTGTGCCGGGTCGAGGCCGCGAACAAGATCACTACCAGGGGCAGGATAAAGATGACATTGTACAGCACCAGATAACTGTAGCCGAGCAAGGCGGTCGGCTGCAACGCCAGCAGGCTCAGCACGGCCAGGTAAACGGCTCCGCTGCACGGCACGGTGCATAGCCCGATGAGAAAACCACCCACGACTAACGCCGGTATCGTCGCCCGGCGCGCCGATTGCCGAGCAATGTCGGCCACCTTACCCGGAGCCTGCAAGCGCCAACCCCACTCCGGCAGGAAGAAATCTTTTACCATCCACAGGCCAAACAGGATCGCCAACAGCGCTCCCACGCGGGCCGGGAGGTGCTGGCGGGTGAAAAAGTCCATGGACTGGAGGAGGCCGATTCCCAGGGCCAGGTAGGTCAGAAAGATAGCGGCGATGTAAATGGAGCCCATCCCCAAAATGCGCCGGCGGATGGTATTCACGCTGGTCGAGGCGGCTGGCCCCGCCTGCAAGGTCGCCAGCATGGCCGTTATGAATAACAGCAGCACGGTGAAGGCGCAGGGATTGATTCCGTCGACCAACCCGGCGACAATCACCGTGGGCAGGGTGATGGCCGGCAGGTAAACCTGCATGGCGACGTCGGGCGCATTGGGGTGCCACCAGCCGGTCAGGGCGATGGCGCCCAGGGCCAGCACGGTCAGCACCGAGAAAATAACGGTTCTCTGAACAAACGTGGTCGTCATTGCTTAAGCCTCGACGACGAGTTTGCCCTGCATGGTCGGATTGGCCCGCCCTCCACAGCACATATCACAGTAAAAGGTGTAGACGCCGGGCTGGTCAGGGGTGAAGGTGGCTGAATTGCTGCCTAACGGAGGCGCAACGATACTTACCCCGAGTTCATCCACCGCCCATTGGTGCTGGCCGCCGCCGTCGGTATGGTGGGAATTGTCCAGACTGGTCAGGCGGACGGTCACCGGCTGGCCTGCCTTGAGACGCATCTCCTGTTGACTAAACCCACCCATATCGGCAGTGAGGTCAATGATATTAGCCGTCGGGGTGGGCAGATTGGGCCAGAGGGCGGTAACGAGCAGATAACCGGCAGCCCCTAGCACCAGCAGCACGATCGCGCCAAAGCCAAAGATGCGGATTCTTTGCGAGTGGGGTGGATTGGGTAGATTTTTTTTGGAGTGCTTGTTCTTTTTCATGCTCAATCTCCTGTCGTAGCACTTTTGTTTCTAGTCGGTTAAGCCGGAAAATAAGGCGGTACTGAGATAGCGCTCACCGAAAGACGGAATGATGACGACAATTAATTTACCCTCATTTTCTCTTCGGCTGGCTACTTGTAAGGCGGCCCAGATGGCCGCGCCGGAGGAAATCCCGACCAGCAGGCCTTCCTCTCGAGCAGCCCGGCGAGCTGTCTCCAGGGCGTCTTCATTTTTCACCCGGATAATCTCGTCGTAGATCTGCGTGTTAAGAATCTCTGGAACAAAACCAGCACCGATACCCTGAATGACATGAGGACCTTTTGGCCCGCCCGACAGCACAGGTGAGGCATCTGGCTCAACGGCTATACAGCGGAAAGAGGGCTTGCGGGCTTTGATGACCTCGCCGACGCCCGTAATCGTTCCCCCGGTGCCGATTCCGGCTACCAGGATGTCGGCTTGGCCATCGGTATCTCGCCAAATTTCTTCCGCGGTGGTTTGGCGATGAATTTCAGGATTGGCCGGGTTCTTAAATTGCTGCGGGATGAAATAACGGGGGTCGGCAGCGGCCATTTCCTCCGCTCGTTTGATCGCGCCGGGCATACCCTCACTGCCTGGAGTGAGGATTAACTCAGCGCCGTACGCTCTTAACAGTGCCCGCCGCTCCTTACTCATGGTTTCGGGCATGATCAGCGTACACTTGTAGCCCCGCGCTGCGCAGACAAAGGCCAGCGCAATGCCAGTATTGCCACTGGTCGGTTCCAGGATAATCGTATCCGGCTTGATTAAACCGGCTTTCTCCGCTGCATCAATCATCGACACCCCAATCCGGTCTTTAACGCTGTGAGCCGGGTTGTAAAATTCCAGCTTGGCCACGACATCGGCGACTGCACCTTTTGTGAGACGCCGCAGCCGGACCAGGGGCGTGTTGCCAATCAATTCGGTGACATCACTTGCAATCTTCATCTTTTTCTCCATCTCTGTTTAAATACTATTTTCACTGGCAGCATAACTTCAAATGACTGGTGTTGTCCTTTACCTCGGTAAAATTACACGCCGCAGTTGCTGCCGCTGTTGGGTCCTTCCTTTAGCAACCCATTGTCGGCTAACCACTTGTGAGCCTGTTGATAACCCGTTGCGGAAGAGAGGTTCGGTCCAACCAGTTCGCGGGCGTCAATTTGAGCAAAATCCTGATTCTTGCTGACTTTATAGACCACCGCCAACTCTAGCATTTGCTGCGGGAACCAAAAGGCATTGACATACTTGGCCGCCGCAAACATCTCATCCTCGCTCGCCCCCTGCGCGGCCATCAATTCCAGCAGACCTAACATGGCCATGCCGTGATTGCAGTCCGGGAAAGCGGTATGGTTGTTGCAGCAGGGACGATAAACTCCCTGAGCAACAGTCTCCAGGCGCGTTTGCTGCTCAGTGGACAATTTGATTAGGGGGGTACTGGCGTACAACTCCGTAACCGGCTTCGTGCCTATCGTCCAGCCGCCGGTCGAAGCAAAGCCGCTAATATCACCCTTACTGTTCTGCTGCAGCAGCCCCTCTGTCAGTATTCGGTTTTGATTGGTCAAGCCCACGGCCCAGAGAAAGTTGAGCAGAAAGTAGGCGTTGTTGCCATTGATGACGACAGGGGCATCACTGCCTGTGGTCAGGATTTTTAGTTGTTCTTCCGTCAGAGGTTGGCCCGCGTCGGCATAGAGCTGGACAAAGCGATCATAGTCAATCGCCCCGGCAGCCACTAAACGAGGACCAATGTCGCCGAAGGAAACCGGCAGGGTGTAGCTTTCAGGCAACGTGACCTGGCTCACCGGCGCAGGCTGTTCTGTTGCGGCACTAACCTGGCGGGGAGCTGGGGAGGGGGGCGTGAGAGCCGTGCGTCCCCAAATCAGGTAGCCACTCCCAAGCCCCAAGATAAAGGTGAAGAACAGGTAGAGCGGCCAATAACCATATCCTTGGCCGGTCGCGGTGGTTTCCAACTTGCTTGGCTCATCCGGTTCTGACGGCGTGGATGAGTCTTCAAAGATTTCGCTATCTGGTTCATCCAATGTTACCTGCGCAGACGAGGTTGCGGCCATTTCACTGGTGGGTAGAGGCGAAAGTTGGTCTTGATCGAGGGTATCCATCAGCAGTCTTCCTTATAAGAGTAAGTTTATCAGGCTCAATTTATTTGTCGGTTAAGCTCCAGCGAAAGGCCCGTTCCGGTACTTTGGCGACATCGCGGATGACGACCTCCACCGATTTGGGACTCGGGTTGGGAGCTTCAAACCGCAATGTCCCCGACCGGTGATGACCGCCCGGACCATCCCCTTTCCACTCCAGAGCGGGATATTCGCGCCCGGTGTTGTCTCGTAAAACGCTGATAGCCACAGGGTCAAAACCCAGGTCAACCGAGTGGGTGTCGAAGACAACAGAAAAATCCAGGCTTGCTCCGCCTTGAGGTAGGTTGAGCGGAGTAACCTCAATCCTAACCGCTTTCTCGTCATTCCACTGGGTCTCAAAGGCTGGCGCTGCCGGTTGGGCTTGAGCGGTCTCGATTTGAAGCTCTTGAGCCTGAGCCGCCTCCGGTTGAGCTACTTCAGCTTGCGTCACTCCGGCTTGGGCAGTTTGGGGTTGCACTACTCCACCGCTACAGGCGGCCAGAAGGCCGGTGACAGTGATAATGAGGATGAGCAGGATTCCTTGTTTCATTAGATATAATCTCCTTTTCAGGTAGCAGGGTAACAAGTAGCACATCCTGCGGCGCACCCGAAGGGGTGGGGTAACAGGCTTTGCTACTTTGTTACGCTGCTACTTTGTTTAGTGACATACAGATGTAGATGGTTCAGGCTGGCTCTTCAAAGTACACTCGGCCAGGCAGCGCCGCTGCCGGATAATCAGAAAGCTCATCACGCCAATCCCGATCAGGTTCGTTGCCAGGCCAACCAGCATAAAAGGTATCCGGTACTCCGCCAGGAAGGTGGCTGCCGCCGACAGGCCCAACAGGGGCAAAACATCGGTGATGTGGTGGGCACAGCAGGCAACCATCGCCGCCGTCGAAGTGCCGCCGCCGGCCCCAGTCAGAGCACCTGTGCCGTGAGCCGCAGCGTGGAGCCCCGTTTTGAGGTAGGTATACAAGCCAACCTGCACTCCAAAGCCGGCCATAATCGGCCCGACCAGCCAGGCATCTTCAAACAGAAGCTCGACCGCGTGGCTCCATCCTTCGGCCAGGCTGACCAGGATCAGGTAAAGCGCCATCAATCCGGCCATCCCCAATAGACTAAAAAGGGCAGGGCGTGTCCAGGGATAGCTGGCTTCATTCGATGTGGATGGCTGCTGGAGGGGATGGGGAGAGCCTTGATCTACGGTATAACCAGCTTTCACTACAGCCGCAGCCAGTTCGGGCACACCCACCAGAGTGGTATCATAACTCACCTGAGCTTTCTTGGTGGCCAGATCAACTCGCACAGTTCGAACTCCGGGTAAAACTATGAGTGTTCGCTCGATCGTCGCTGCGCAGCCCATACAGGTCATCCCGCGAATGGCGAGGGTTGTTTGTTGAAGGGAAACGGGTTGAGTTGTCATTGTCAAGCTCCTGGTTTGAACGTAATCCAAACCCCAGTGTTCTGTGAAAAATATTACTCCCAGTTTAACTCAAAAAAAGAGCTGGCGTTAGCGCCGAATGACGCGGTATCACCCCCGCCAAATGGCTTGGTCTTAAATCAGGCCATTCGACCTGTTATGAGGCGTAGGTAAAAAAGACCGGTGGGAAATGATGGTTAACTTATTTTCCCACCGGTCAGGTATAAAAGCTTTTCTTTTTAACGAGGGTTGTCGCTGTTACCAACGGGTCATCTTCAAGAATTACATTCTCATCGCCATCGGTAGAA
Organism: Chloroflexota bacterium; assembly: GCA_016860845.1. The sequence continues at coordinate 287,935 of BOKF01000004.1, read as the reverse complement.
TAAAGAGCCAGATATTAACCATCCCAAGCAGCAACACTAGCACCGCGTAGGGAGCAAATGCGCCCCAGGTTCGCCCTTGATCATAGTTGCTGTGGGCAATACGATAGGCCGTGTACAACGAGCCAATGACACCCAGGGCAATTAGGCCGTATTGGAGCATCTGGATGGTCGGTCCACTCAGGAGCGCCGGTGATGCTTCCGAAACCTCCTGGCCAAACATCGTCAGCGCGGTGAAGAAGACGGCTTTGCCTTCAGCCAGCAGATGAAACAGGTTATGGCCGACGTGTCCGGCCACATCCAGGGGAATGATGGCATAGCCAAACTTGGCAAAGTTTTGGGTCAGCGAATCATTGTTAAATTTCTTGGCCACCAGGGCAGTCAGGGCCAAGAGCGTGATGGGGATCAGCATAGCGATGATAAAGGTGATGGTAAAGGTGACATAGTAACTGGTGGTACCGGTGACGCTTTCCAACCAGCGTAAGATAGACTGCCAGACTTCTAACATCGTCACGTTCTGGACAAAGACAATACCCATAATCACCACCGCCAGGAAGGCTTCCTCAAACTTGGGCTTGCGAATGAACCATAATTCCTGGGTGGGCAAGCGTAGGGTCAGCCGGATCGAGTTATTGGGGCAGGACTTGACACAGTAGCTGCACAGGTTGCACAGAGCCGTCGTGGCCATCGTCCGGGGAAACTCAAACATGGGGCAGCCGGGGGCTTTGGCGCTACCTTTGTAGCAGGCGCTTACTTTGCACTTGGCACATATTTCCGGGGTCGCCCGCAGTGCCACCATGCCTGTGCGGGCATAGTTGCCGGATAGCCCGCCCAGGAAGCATAAGTAGCGGCACCAGGTCCGGCGCTCCCAAAAGGCGCCCGAAACCACCACGCCGGTGATGAGCATCAGCAGCAGGATGCCCGAACCCCACGGCGATTCCACCACGCCCCAGACATGGTCCCCCCAGGTAATCAGGATAAAAGCGGCGTCAATAATCCAGATGCCGTATTTCTTCAAAAATTTGGGCACCGGGCGATTGTTGCCAACAAATTTTTGCACGACATCGTTGAGGGTGGCAAAGGGACACACGGCGCACCAGAAACGGCCAACCGCCAGGAAGATAATGGGGATCAGCGGCCACCACAACACCCAGGTCATGGCCGTACCAAAGTTGTCGTGGGCCTTAATCGGACCCAACAACAGTTGATAAATAATCAAAGCGAAGACGCCCAGAGTTAGCCACTGAAACATCCCTGGAAACAAACGGCTTCTAAATATCCCGCCGATAAGCTTATTCTGCAGCAAATTCCCGTCAACTGGCAGTACCGCCACATCCACATTCGGCCGCGTCGCTTCCTCTAATTTGATTACTAGCGGCGATGTTGTTTTTTCTCTCGTTGGGACGGTTGATTCTTCTACGTTCCGCATGATCCTCACCCTTTCCCTTTTCTGGTTTCAACCGGGTTTCTTTTCAGCACCGCCGCCACGACGATGACCAGAGCATTCAGACCCACAAAACCACTAATGATCCACCAGGTGGAGGCATTTCGGGCCGCTTCCACGATAAAGTTAGCCTCTTTGGCCTCGCCGTCTGCCACAAAATTGACTTTGACCAGCCAGGCGCCGGTGTCGGTAAAATCGACGTGACCCTGATAGTGTCCGGCGGCCGGGGCGGCGATCAGTTGGGCCACCATATTCTCAGCCTCACCGTGATGTCCCTCACCTTCAGCTTCGTGAGAGATGTCAGCGCTGGCGGCGATATGATCATCAGGGCTGGCTTCTAAGGGCACGGCCTCTTGGTGGGCCGGCTCCTCAATCTCGTCGGAATGAACCACGTCAGCCATCATGGCGTGATCGCCGGCGTTGACTTCTTCCGAGTGGCCGGCTGCATTGTCTTCAGCCGCGTGATCCATTTGGTCGGGGTCGTGTGCCTCAACCGGAGGTTCAGCCTGAAGGGTTGGGTCAGGTCGGACGATACTGACTTTAACCACCACATCGTTGAGCGGTTGACCGTGAGCATTATGTAATTTTATAGCGAGCTCGTTACTGCCGAGGTGGGCCTGTCCGGCGGCAAAAACCAGTTCGACCTGGTAGCCATCAATCTCTTGCTTGAACCCTTCGCTGCCGACATCGGCCAGGGCAAAGCTGGGGAAGGTTAAGAGGAGAAATAGTACGAAGATGATCTTGATCAAGTCCCGTTGGGGCATGGGGTTGAAATTCCTTTCTAATCCAGTAATCTAGTTTGCTTAAATAGTAGAGCCATTATGAGTAGGAAAGTTCTCATCAGACTAAATGGGGCTAAGTTTTAGGTTAAAACGAGATTAGGGTATCATTCACCAAGCTCCTTCGATGAAAATCTCTTGGTATCGTTTGCCGGCACAAAACATAAAGTAGTTTAGTCAAGAAACGGTAATATGGATAGCGCCATTTTGCCCGGTACTACCCCCGCCAAATGGCGGGGATATAAATTGACTCCTATTCCTTAATCGCTTACGGTCCCCAATCGGATTTGGCGACCAAAATCATCTGGGGATTCTTGGGATCGTTGGTCCGCACGATCACTTCAAAGCGGTGAGGACCATCCATCCCCTCATGCATCATGTACTCCATAGAGAGTTCGGCTTCCTGCCCGGGCTTAATCGTCGTCGAACTGACGACAGCTTGGGGGGGTCAGCAACCCTCTACGACTTTTACTTGTGGCTGATCGAGGACGCGGAGCGTCGCGTTACCCTCGTTATGCAGCTTAAACGCGGTGCGCACCGTGGCCCCCAACTTTTGATAGCCTTCATCAACCTCTGTGCGGTCAACGACAAGTTTGGGTGTGCCTGTTTCAGGGGTGTTGGTGCCAATGATCAGGACGTAGCTTAACCCGGCGATAATTAAGAAAACACCGGCAACCACGGCCCAGAGCCACCACGAAGGCTTGGTAACGGGTTGAACCGTACTTCTTTTGTTTTTTCCTTTTTTGGACAAGCTTGTTCCTCCTGTAATAACATCACCTCATAATAAAGGTTTGGTAAGTTATACGTAGATTGTTAAATCTTATTGTTATTTCACTCGGAGAGTATCAGGCTATCTTAAAGCTGGCTTGAAGTCTTTATGAAGATTTGGTAAAGATTTGGGCTATCCGAGGAGTGTCTGCCTCCTAAAGAAGAATTGACATAAGTTAATAGTAGTGGTAATATCTTACAAGTTATAAGATTTAGATGGGTCAAGCTGGCTTTTTACTGAGGCGTTATGAAGATTCTTACCTGGTACAAGATTTCTATCTTGGTTTCCTTGATGAGTTTGCTGGTCATCCTACCGCCCACTACAGTCGCTCATCCGTTTGATGAATTTTATCAGGTTACCTACATCACCATGGCGCCTAACCGGATTACCTTGCAGGTTGAACTTTACCCTGGGGCGCTGGTTGCGCCTCGGATTTTGGCACTGATTGATACTGACCAGGATGATCACATCTCCCCAGCCGAAAGCCAGACCTATATTGATCTTTTTCTAAAAGACGTTACTTTTGAAGTTGATGACCGGCCCACCTCACTGACTGCAACCAACCTTGAGTTTTCGACTCCTCTGGACTTGAGAGCCGGGGTGGGCGTCATTCGCTTTAATTTACACACCGACTTACCGGCGGGTCACCGGGGCAGCCATCACTTCTTCTACAAAAACAATCATCAGCCCGATATTGGGATTTACCTGGTGAATGCCCTGGCAGATGCCGCGCGTTGGGTTAACCTGACCCAACAAGAGCCCGATATTTTCCAGGCCAGTATTCGTGTGGATTACATCATCAAGCCTGAGGCCCCCCTGGATTTTGGCGAGGCTGACGCGCTGGCTAAAATGGACATGCCCGACGGTGTCTCCGCCGGGCAGAAGCAATTAACCCATTATTTGTACGACCCTGACTTATCATTGCTCTTTTTATTCATTGCCCTGGGGTTGTCGGCACTTCTGGGGGGATTGCACGCCCTGACGCCCGGCCATGGTAAAACCCTGTTGGCAGCTTACTTGATCGGCAGTCGTGGCACGATTGGCCACGCGATGGTGCTGGGGGGCATTGTGACCTTTACTCATACTGTCTCCGTCATTGTGATCGGTTTACTGGCATTGCTGGCCAGCCAATTCATTGTCCCTAACATTCTGACGCCCTCACTGGAAATTTTGTCGGGCTTATTGGTAATCTACATGGGCGGTCGGTTGGTGTGGACGCGGTGGTGCGCTCTCGGAAAAGAGGGCCATCATCACGGTCACCCGCATGACCATAATCATCACCATCCTTTCCCGGAGCACGTAAAATTGACTGACTTATTAGCTTTGGGGATTTCCGGCGGCCTGGTTCCCTGCCCAGAAGCGCTGGGTATTATGCTCATTGCCATAGGCCTCAACCGGATTTTACTGGGCCTGGGTTTAATTGTGGCCTTTAGCTTTGGCCTGGCGGGAGTCCTCATGATCATCGGTATCCTATTGGTCCGTTCGAAATCGCTGTTGGATAGGTTGAGCCATAGAAGCAGTCTGGCTCGGTGGCCGGGCCTGCTGCCTCTTGCCAGTGCGACGGTTGTGACCCTGCTGGGTCTGGGAATTGTAATTAAGGGGCTGCTGCCCTACTTGGACCGTTAATTCTGCCTGCAGAAGCTTATGGCTTATTACCCATTACGAACGTAGTCGTGGGATATTAGGGTATTTCAACAACTTAAACAGCACGCTTCACAGGCACAGAATAGTTATTTTCGAGTGAATCAGAGTCCATCATAGTCGCCGGCCATGGGCTCGTTCCCTTCCTCCGGCGCATGTTCAATCATGTGTTTATCACCCTTGCTCTGCGTATGCTTGCCCCCTTCCTTTAGCTGTTCATCTTTGCCGCTCTCCATGTGCTCCTCGCCTTTCACCCTTAAGCGGTCCGTGACTTGCTGAAGGGCTGCTGTGACGGCAACCTGATCCCCGGCCTCGAGGGCGGGCAGGACCTGATTAATCCCCGCCAACATTTCTCCTGTTGCATTGCCGGCCGCTTTTTGCAGGGCATGCTCGGCGGCATGTAAATCTCCATGCGAGAGAAGATTAAGGGCTTTAGCCACTTCAGTCTCCGAGCCAGGAAGATTTACCGTCTCTCCGCGTTCCCAGGCGGGCAACAGGCTGACCAGGTCACGGATCGGAACGGGTGATAGTTAGGTGCCCCAAGTGGGCAAGCCTTCGCCGGCCCGCCCGCGGAAATAGTTTCAACGTACCACGCGTCGTCAAATTGGACCAGTCTAATCGGGTCACTGAGCGCAAGGGCACGCTCGTTGCCTTGCCCGTTTTCATCGTGACAAGCCGCACAGGCCCCAGTAAAAATGGTTAGCGCCTTGACCGGATCTCCCTTCATTGCCATGGGCCTGGCGATCGGGGACTTCAGCTTCCCAGTTTCGCATAATGGCGACGATCCGCTGTTCCTTAGTAAAGAGGTCGCCGTGGACCTGGTTCTAGGCCGACAGATCTTGGTCAGCGCCCAAAAAGCCAGCAGGGGACCGACTGCCCTAAAAAACAGCACTTCCACCTCAAAGTGTTAGGCTTCGACACGGTTGTTATGAACCTAGCGAGTCAGGGTGAGTTCATACAACAGGGAAAACAGGCCAAACCCGAGAGAAAGCTGTCAGCGTAACGTGGTGATCAGCTATTGAAAGATTGAGTTTATTGGAGTCATGATTTTCATCCGACAGAGCCGCCCAGAAATCGAGATATACCTTCGTTATACCTCGGCCCAGCTCTAACCAAAAGCATATATTTAAGACCGGCTCCACCCCCGCCATTTGGCGGGTATGGGGGCGCGCCATGTGGCGCTGTTACGCCGGCTTCACCTCGGCTACACTACGATTGTCTTTTTTTATGAGATTTCCAAGCGAGGTGCCGATCCATGGAGCATTCTTTTCCCCTTGAAAATGAAACAATACCAGAAGTAGTTCCCGTACGACCGGGTTATGGCCGCATCTTGGCTGTGGGCCTGGTGGTGGCCTTACTGGCCTTACTCGGCTGGGGACTGCGGGCCAGGGCTGGCGGCCCGGTCGAGAAGGGGATGGCCCCGGATTTTAGCCTGACCACGTTTGGGGGGGAGACGATTACCCTCAGCGAGCTGCGGGGACAGGTGGTCGTTATCAACTTCTGGGCCAGTTGGTGTGTCCCCTGCCGGCAAGAAGCGGCTTACCTGGAAGCTACCTGGCGCAAGTATAAAGACAAAGGCGTCGTCTTTATTGGGGTTGACTACGTGGATGCCGAGCCGAATGCCCTGGCTTATATCGATGAGTTTGACATTACCTATCCCAACGGGCCGGATGCCGCTCAAAAAATTGCTAGAGCCTACCAGATCAAGGGGGTGCCGGAAACGTTTTATGTGGATCAGGCCGGCCAATTGCGCGGAGTCCACATCGGCCCACTCTCCCCGCCGGCCCTGGAGGAAAAAATCAATGAACTGCTGGGCGAATGATCACACCCAAAAAGTTAACGCGCGACAAAGTCCCCCGGCATTTAGAGTCAGTCTGGCCAATGAGCCTGCTCCTGGGAGTTTAGTGCAATGATCAACGATTTTGGCTTTATCACTCTAATCCTGTCCGTTCTATCCTCGGTATATGCTCTTTTCGCCGCCCTGTGGGGGCGCAACGATTTGGCCGGCCCGTGGCTGGCCAGCGCCCGGCGAGCCACCATCGCCGCCTTTGGCCTGTTGACCGCTTCCGCGGCGGCGGTTGTCTACGGTTTGGTCAGTGGCGATTTTCAGGTCAACTACGTCTATCAGACCTCGGCGATCTCGATGCCCACGCTGCTCAAATTCACGGCTCTCTGGGGCGGGCAGGAAGGCTCGATTCTGTTCTGGACCTGGCTGATGGCAGCTTTTGCCGCCGCGGTTATGATCCGCAAATGGGATACGGACCGCCTGCTGATGCCTTGGGTCATCGTAGTCACGGTGGGGACGCTGCTCTTTTTCCAGTTCCTGTCGTTGTTCATCGCCAATCCCTTTGCACGGCTGTGGTTTGTCGGCGAAGATTTGGTCCAGTCGGTCTGGCAGCCGGCCGGAGGCTGGCCCGCCGTACCTCGCGATGGGCAGGGGCTTAATCCCCTGCTGCGGCATCCGGGTATGGTCGGCCACCCGCCAACGCTGTACCTCGGTTTTGTCGGTTTCGTTATCCCTTATGCCTTTGCCATGGCCGCGCTCATCACCGGTCACGCCGATGATACAACCTGGATCCGCACCACCCGCCGCTGGACGCTGGTCGCCTGGCTGTTCCTCTCCATCGGGCTGATCCTGGGCGGGCGCTGGGCCTATGATGTATTGGGTTGGGGCGGCTACTGGGGCTGGGACCCGGTGGAAAACGCCAGCTTTATGCCCTGGCTGACCGGCACGGCCTTTCTGCACTCGGTGATGATCCAGGAGAAGCGGGGGATGCTCAAGGTCTGGAATATGATCCTGATCATCCTGACCTACAGCCTGATGCTGTTTGGCACTTTTATCACCCGCAGTGGAGTCATCTCCTCGGTCCACTCCTTCGCCGAGTCGGCCATCGGCCCGGCTTTCTTTGTCTTCATCAGCATCACCTTCCTGGCGTCGCTGTATCTCCTGCTGACCCGGCTGAAGACGCTCAAAAGCGAGCACGAGTTAGATGCCCTGCTCTCGCGTGAGTCGATCTTTCTGCTGCAAAACTTACTTTTCCTGGGGATTGCCTTTGCCACCTTCTGGGGCACCATCTTCCCGATGCTGAGTGAGTTGGTGGTGGGTGAAAAGATTACCGTCGGCCCGCCCTTTTACAACCGGGTCAACGGCCCCCTCTTTGCCGTCCTGGTGCTGACGATGGGCGTCGCGCCCCTCTTTGCCTGGCGCAAGCAGTCGGCGGCCCGGTTAGGCCGGGCCTTATGGCTGCCTTTTGCCCTAGCTGCTAGTATAACAACAGGGCTTCTCGTGTTTGGTGTCACCCAGCCGATGGCTTTGTTCGGCTACTGGCTGGTCGCCTTTGTCGGCCTGGCCACGTTGTGGGAATTCGGCAAAGGTGTTCGGGCGCGGATGAACCACGGCGAATCGCCGCTGTTAGCCCTGCTGCGGCTGCTGGGCCGCAACCGGCGGCGCTATGGCGGCTATGTCGTCCACCTCGGGGTGGTGATGATGGCCCTGGGTGTGGTCGGGACCAACTTTTTCCAGCAGGAGACCCAGGGGATGCTGGCCCCGGGCGAGAGCATTCACCTGGGCGGGTACACCCTTACCTATGAGTCACTGCGACAGTATGCCCTGGAAGGGGGCGACCGGCAGGTCACCGAGGCCCGGGTTAGCCTGTACCAGGATGGCCAGTTGGTGACAGTACTCACTCCGCACAAAGATTTTTTCCTCAGCACCCAGCAGCCGCTCAGCATCCCGGCGGTGCTCAGCCGGCCGGGGGAGGACGTGTATGTCCTGCTGGTGGGGTGGGAGGAAGTCAGTTCCAGCGGGGCGACCTTTAAGATTTACCTCAACCCGCTGGTTAACTGGGTCTGGCTGGGCGGGCTGGCCTTGATTATCGGCACCCTGTTCGCTGCCTGGCCGGAGCGGCAGGCTGCCGCCTCCTGGACAACGACCCGGCAGCCGGTGCTGGGCGTGCCAGCCAAGTAGAGAGGAGAGATCAATGAACCGTTTATTTCCGGGGCTTTTATTTGCCCTGATGATGTTACTACTGCTGGGGGGCGTCGCTTACGCCCAGCAGCCGATCAGCGACGACGAAGTCAACGCGGTGGCCAAAAAGTTGTACTGCCCGGTCTGTGAGAACACGCCGCTGGATGTCTGCCCGACCCAGGCTTGCAAGGATTGGCGGGCGATGATCCGCCAACAGTTGAGCGATGGCTGGACCGAAACTGAGGTGCTGACTTACTTTGAAGCCAAATTCGGGCCCCAGGTGTTGGCCCAGCCACCGGTGCGAGGCTTTACTGTCCTGGTCTGGATTTTGCCAATCATAGGCTTGGCCGGCGGCGCAGTCTTCTTATGGCTGTTATTACGCCGTTGGCAGAAACGCCGTCTTGGGCGGGAGCAGCCTGTGGCATCAGCCGGAGCGACTGGTTCACTTAACCTGACCCCGGACCTGTTGGCTCGCATTGAACAGGAAGTTGAAGCTCGGTTTTGAGAGAAAGGATTCGATAAAATGGAGTGGCTGGCAATTATGATGGGTGTGGGCGTCGCCGCGGGTCTGGTGGCCTACCTGACTCAACCGTGGTGGGGGCGGCAGGGCGAAGGTAGACTGGTATTAGCCGGCGCGGCAGCCGGGTCGGGTCCGACCCCGGTCGAACAGCGGGAGGCCATCCTGACGGCTCTGCGCGACCTGGATTTTGACTATGAAGTCGGCAAAATCACTGAAGCGGACTATGGCTTGCTGCGACAAAGCCTCTTGGCCGAGGCGGCAGCGGTGATGACGCAACTAAATACCCTGGAAATTGCGGCCGAGGCCAACCTGGACGAACAAATTGAAGCCCAAATTTTAGCCGTTCGCCGGGGGTTACACCGTGACCAGCAGGTCAAAGGAGGTCTCCCATCAGCCCAACCTGGCCCAGCCTGCGTTAGCTGCGGCCGGCCGGCCCAGCCCGGCGATCTCTACTGCACTGGCTGCGGCACGCGACTCAACCCGGCCTGCCCAGAGTGTGGCACATCCATCCAGGCAATGGATCGTTTTTGTGCCGGTTGCGGCCTTGAGTTAGGTCTGGCTGTATCTGGCTGAGCAGGGAAGGGGCTATGGGGAACCTATTTAAGCATAATTTCTCGCCTCGACCTGGTCCTCTGGTTCTGATCGGGCTGGGGCTGGTCATCCTGCTGGTCGGGCTAATCTGGCTCGGAGTAGACCGGCTGGTTATCGGCCGGGGTAGCATTAGCCTGCCGGCACGCCTGGCCGGGCTGCCCCTGGTCGAGCAGTTGTCCGGCCGGCCAGCCTTAACTGAGATCCAGCGCCTGCACGGCCAGAACTTCCCCCTGGTGGACGGAGCTGTGGCATATTATGGCGACGGCGCTGCTACGGTCTGGGTATCGAGCGCCTGGACCTCCTTTCTGGCGGGCCGCCAGGTCGCAGCCATGGCCGAGCGTATCGCCGAGAGAAATTCTCCCTTTAGCCCTGAGGGTCAAAGTAAGGTAGAGGGAGTAACTATCTACATTTTGACCGGAATGAGTCAGGTCCACTACTACTTCCAGCTTGATCGAGAGGTGGTCTGGCTGGCCATTACCGCAGAACAGGCCGAGCAGGGCCTGGCCGAACTGATCCGTTATTTTCAACAAGGTTGAGGTGAGTTGAGATGAAAAGAGTAGTTATCATTGCCTGCATCTTGGGAACGTTCCTGTTAAACTCGGTCGTCCTGGCCCAAACGCCTGCAGCCAGGGTCATTACAGTGGAGGGAAAGTTGGTGAATGCTAACTCCGGCCAACCGGCCGAAGCGGGCCTGCCGCTGATGCTCCACAGCTACGATGGTCAGCAGGTGGCCGACTTGGTCGAGAGCGTCACCGGCCCGGGTGGTACTTTTCGTTTTGAAAACGTGGCAGTAACCGAAGCGCATAGCTTTGAGGTTATGGTAGTTGTGGGTCAAACCATCTACTTTAGCCCAAAAACCATTGCTCCCGCTGCCGATCAGACTCGGCTGGAACTACCCATTACCATTTACGATACCACCACCGATACCAGTGCCCTCCGGATTGCGCAGGTGCATACCGTTATCGACTTTCTTAAACCGGGCCAACTGCAACTCCTGGAGGTTTACATCGTATCTAATGAGGGCGATCGGACCGTGGAGGGGGCTGTCACCCTGGACGATGGACAGACGGCCAGCCTGCGCTTTACGCTGCCCGAAGGCGCGAACGGTGTTTCCTTTGAAAGTGACAGTATTGATGAGAAGTTCACTTCCACGGCAGACGGCTTTGCCGCCTGGATGGGAGTACCTCCTGGCCGGGGTACACGCCAGGTGACGGTCCGCTACACTTTACCCTATCGAGACGGGATGCGTCTGGAGCGAACTTTTGCTTATCCTGTGGATCGTTTGAGTGTTATTGTACCGCAAAACGGAGTCTCCCTGTCCAGCCACGCCTTAACGATGGAGAAGAGCCGTACGCTGCCGGATGGCCGGCTGATGGACATTTTTTCGGCGGACGGCCTGGCCGCCGGTCAATCGCTAGCATTTGAATTGAGGGGGCAGCCCTCGGTAAATCTGCCTCCCAGGGCGATGCCGGCAGTTTCTACGCCGCCAGTAGCTGACTGGCCGTTTCTGCCGACAGCACTGGTCGGACTGGGCTTGGTGCTAGTTGGGGGTGGTCTTGTCTGGTTGAGGCGCCGGCAGACAACGGGTCCAACCCCGATTTTAACCTCACCCTCGGCACTGGGATTTGAGGCTGCTGAACCAGAGAAGGCCCTCATCCTGGCCATCGCCAGGCTGGATGAGGCTTACCACGCTGGTCTTATTCCTGAAAATCGATATCACCTGGAACGAGCGGAGCTTTGGACCCAACTAAAGGCGCTGCCGGTCTCTCAGTGATAGCAGTAATCCTGGCAGTTGCCTTTTTTGAATTAGCGCTGCAACCTCTTTGAGAATAAATATATCGGCCACGCTATCATCGTAAGTGGGCTCGACTCAATAGAGGATGAAAACATCGCTTAGTTTCAGATCAACCCGATAGCGAAGAGCTTCGCCTTTGATGTTGATGAAACTCTCCTGATTTACTCGTCCACAACTCCCCCCGATGCGTCATGGTTAAGTAGCAGGAACAAATTCACTTTTTAGTTTACCTTAAATGTTGCTACCACATCCCCGCCAAACAGCCCGGTTCTACCCCCGCCAAACGGCGCTTGTACCTGGCTGGAAATCCTCATATCATTTGGAGTACTCTAAAGCTTGTGTATGCGTTTTTAGATCGGACAAAAACGTGAGTTAGGGTGATATTAATGGGGCACAAGTCCGTTGATCAATTAAGTATCGAGGAGTTAGAAGCCCTGATCCGGCTGCGCCGGGCCAGCGGGAAACAGACTACCCTTACTCAACCACCGGTCATCCGGCCGAGACGCAGGTGGTGGGAAAGATGGTTGCTGCTGGCAGAGCTTGGGGTGATCGTTGTCCTACTCCTCTTTGCCAGTATCTCCGCTCGTGGCTGGCTGGCTCTGCGGCAAAAGCTGCCCCTGGATGGGGTGACCCTGGTAGACGAACAGGTGAGGGCTGCGCAACCGGCTGACTCTACCGAGACAAAAACCCTACCCCCCATCGGCTGGCGCAAAGAAGCGCGCGCTGAACAGACCTCTGCCACCGGGATAGAGACTCAAAATCAACTGCTTGAGACGCCGGAGCATCTGAAGCGCTGGCTCCAGCCCCGCAGCGCCAGTCCCCCTGTCTCTTTACCCGAGCCGGTCGCCCAACCTCCCACCCGGATTCTCATTCCTGCTATCGGCGTTGATGCGCCCGTTGGCGAGGGTACCGATTGGGAGTCGCTTAAGTATAAGGTAGGGCATCATCCCGGCACAGCCAACCCCGGCCAACGCGGGAATATGGTGCTGGCTGCTCACAATGATGTCTATGGCGAGATATTCCGCTACCTGCCGGACGTGCCGGTTGGCGAAGTCATTACCGTCTATGCCGGGGAAGAGTCTTTTCGTTATCGCCTGACCGAGCGACGGATCATTCGACCTGAACAAACTGAGGTGATGCTGCCGACGACCGGGCCAACTGTGACCCTCATCTCCTGCTATCCATATTTAATCGACACCTACCGCATCATTTTGTTTGGCGAACTCGTGGAGGAAATTTAGAAGAAAACTTAATCGGTTTGTCAAGGAGCATCATCGTTTCATCGGCCTAACTTCTTGTTCAAGGAGATTACCAAACCATCTTGTTCTTCCACTCATCTAGCCAGAGTCTCCTCAACAAATTGGATGTGGATAATCCAGAGATCAAACCAGGGCAATGGCTGGTGGTACCGGGCGGGGTTAAGCCTTTCGTACCGCGCCCCATGATCGCTTACACCGGCTCGATCCCTGAAGGAGCCGCAGCCGGGTCGGGGACATTTGGTTGGCGGGCGAGCGGCGTAATTTTTCAAAATTTTTGGAGCGGTCACCCGGGGATTGACATTGCTGACCGGCTGGGGACGCCGGTGCTGGCCGCCGACGCCGGTTATGTGGTCTCGGCTAATTGGGATGACACCGGCTACGGGTATACGATCGTAATTGATCACGGCAATGGTTTCTAGACTTTGTATGCCCATTTGCAGACCTTTTACGTTGGGGTGGGAGACGATGTGACCAAAGGCCAACAGATTGGCGAGATGGGCAGCAGCGGCAACTCCACTGGTCCCCACATGTATTTTGAAATCAGGCAGGGTACCGTTCAACGCAATCCTCATGGATTTTTACCGTAGAGAGCCGGATTTGAGGCCGATGTAACTACCTGCTCAATCTGCTGGCGGCTCGACTTTTTCATGGATATGGTCGTGAGGTGTCTCGGCGATATTGCAATAGTGCCGATCAGGTTCACAGCCAGCAGGCAGGCCAAAGCCAAAAGTGCTGCCCCTCCCTACCCCCTGGCTCTCGACCCAAACGTGTCCCCCGTGCGCCTCAACCAGGTGTTTGACAATGGTCAGCCCAATACCGCTGCCACCTCCAACCCGGCTACGAGATTTATCCACTCGGTAAAAGCGGGTGAAGAGGTACGGGAGATGCTCGGGCGGGATGCCAACGCCGGTGTCGCTGATGTTGACCAGCAGTTCTCGATTTTGGGTTTTAGCAGTGATGGTAACCGTGCCACCGTCGGGCGTGTATTGAAGTGCATTACCCATCAGGTTGAGTAAGACCTGGCTGAGACGATCCTCATCGGCCAGTACCGGCGGTACACTTGGCTTGGCTGGAAGGTTTAGGTGGAGAGCGATGTTCTTTTCCCCAAATTGGGGACGCAGCCGGTCCGCAATATGGGTAATCAAGTCGTTCATCTGCAAGGGCTGGCGGTTCAGATAAAACGCGCCGGCTTCGACCCGGCTTAACTCCTGCAGATCACTCACCAGCCGGTGCAGGCGGTCGGCTTCCCGATAAACCTGCTGGAAAGTACTCGGCTCAACCGGCAACACGCCGTCAATCAGACCTTCCATATAGCCCTTAATACTGGTCAGGGGTGTCCGCAGCTCGTGGGCGACATTGGCGATCAATTCACGCCGCATCGCTTCGACTTGCTCCAGACTGGCGGCCATCTGGTTGAAGCTGTGAGCCAACTGGCCCAGCTCATCTTCGCTGGAAACCCGGACCCGCTCCTGGTAATGACCGGCAGCGATGATGTGGCTCACTTGCCTCATTTGACGGATAGGGGTGACCACTCGTCGAGAGACAAACAGGCTAATAGCGGCGGCGCTAACCATCGCCGCAGCAGCAGCTATTAGTAGGGCTTCGGTTACGGCGGCGCGAAAGCCAGTGAACAGGTCGGTCTGCATCTCGGCCATGCCCATCTCTGGCCCGGCTCCATTGTTTATGACATGTTGCATTCCCTGCATGTGCCGGTGGAAGGCCGTCGGGACGACCGACTCGGCGGCCAAAGCCAGGGTGACGACACCGACGACAATGACGATGACAAAAGAGGCCATGAGCTTCCAGGAGAAGCGCGTTTGAAAGTTACGATGGAAAGAAGTGAGCCAACGCATAAAATAATAGGAAATAGTAGCCAGTAGCCAGAAGAAGTCCTCTGACTACTGGCTATTTATGACTTACTCGTGGCTCATCTCGATTAACTTGCCGTGCCAGGTGTGGGGGAAGACCTGCCCGGTGTAGCCGTTAACGCTGAGCATCCCGGCCGTTTGGCCGTCCTGGTTGACATGAAGAGTGTAGTAACCGTAGAAGGGACTGGCTTCGGGATCCGCAGTCAACTGGGCCTCGGCGAAGTAGGTATCCAGGTAGGTCTGAGCCGTCTCGACTGCTTGCTCAGATGTGACCGGCATCTCGGCGGTGGGATCAGCCGGGGCGGCTTGACCCATCATATTGCCCATGCCGCCCATCATCATACCCATCATGCCATAACCGCCAAAGCCGGACATCATGCCATATTTGAGGTTCCACATCATCGTTGGCCCCATTTCGGGAAAAACGGCTTTAGTCGTGGGGTCAACCAGAACCTCCATCACCCCAATTCCGGTGTCTTTCTCGGCAATCTGGGCGTAAGCGTGGTTGTCAAAGATCATGACCTCACCTAATTCCAGATTGTCATCATTCAGGCTGGTCAGGTACGTGGTGAGGGTGTCGGTGGCTTCGGCCAGGGTCAGCGGCTTGGCGGTGAAGAAGGGGCTGTTACTGTTGACCATCATGCCGCCCATCATACCGCTATTCATCATCCCGTTCATCATGCCGCTCATCATACTGCCCATCATGCCGCCCGGTCCAAAGGGGATGGTTCCGGTCAAACCCTGCGTACCCATCATCCAGCCGGGACCACCCATCATCCCGCCACCCATCATGCCGTCGGGGCCGAAAGGAGTTGTCCCGGTCAAGCCCTGGGTGTTGCCCATCATGCCGCCAGAGCCACCCATCATCCCACCTCCCATCATGCCACCGGGATTCTGAGCAAAGGTCGGCACTACAGCCAGAACGCTGACCAGTAGCAGGACGGCCAGGCCGCTAACAAGGGCTATTGACAGCCAGCGTTTTAAGTTATTCATTGTTTGTCTCCTTGTAAACAAAAATTGTGGAATTTATCATTGAGTATGACTTTATCTTATCGTTTGGCTATGAATTTTTTATGAGGGTTGTATGAAGATTTGGTAAAGAATGAATTGTCCCTTAGTTTGACTTCAAATGAACAATCCTCCCAGGACAGGGTCAGTGGTTGAGAGACAGCGCTTGAGACATAGGTTACCTCCATTGCCAGTGAACCCTTCCCTAGCTTTACTATCCTATGGTTCGACGTTAACCGGAAACGGAGTTTGGTGTGATAGGATCCAGACCATTAAGCCTGAGCCTGCGAAACCACCTATTAAGGTGACATCGGTGCCAGATGTGAGACCCGGTTGTTCCCGGCATCAGTCACTCCTATACTCCCGTCTGGCCCAAGGGCTATCCCGGCTGGCAGCCCAAAAGCGTCTTCCTCAGACCCATACCGGCCAAACGCAGCCACCGGCTCTCCAGTTGGCGAGAAGACGAGCACCCGGTAGCCTTCGGGGTCGGTGACATATACCCGGCCCTGCGTATCCACCGCCAAATAGGGCTTGTTATCCAACGAAGCGCCAGCCCAGGCTTGCACCGGCCAACTGCGGAGGAACTGTCCCTCGGCCGAGAAGACTGCCACGCGCCGGTTCCAGGTGTCGGCCACATAGACCTCCCCGGCAGAGTTGAGCGCGATCCCGACCGGTTCGTCCAGGCGACCCTCACCCTCTGCGCCGAACTCAAACAGGAATCGACCGTTCAAGTCGAAAGCCACTACCCGCTTGTTGCCGGTATCGGTCAGATAAACGCGCCCTGTAGAGCTGACCGTAATGGCGCGTGGTCCCCAGAACTTATCCGACCCCCCTCCGATTTGACCCGCAGTGCCCCATTCGAGCAAAAATTTACCATCCCTGTCGAACTTCTGTACCCGATGATTCCAGGTGTCGGCGACGAAGAGGTTACCCTGGCTATCCACTGCCAGTCCCCACGGTTCGACAAACGTACCGGGTGCAGGTGGAATTTGTCCCTCAGGGGTCCTGCTGCCCCACATGGCCAATAGATTGCCGGCGCTGTCAAACCTGACGATGCGCGAATTGGCGGTATCGGCCACGTAGATCGAACCACCCGGGCCTACGGCCAGACCTCGCGGCGCCTTGAGACTCCCGGCCGTAATGATTTGGAGCGGTTGCACCTGGCGCTGGACACTGGTATAGGCGTCTACCGGGGCCGGTATATCGGCCAACATCGTCGAGCCAAGACTCAGGCTCAGCATCTGCGCCGCGACATCTTTCTGCACGTAGATGCGCATCCGGCTGGCAAAAGGCCAGTCGGCCGGTGGGTTCAACTTCTGGTTGGTCAATTCGGCGTAGCGGGAGTAGTCGCGGGACCACAGGATGTCCCATATCGCCGCGCGTCTGGCCGGGTCAGTGAACGCATTGCGGAGGCGCTCCCAGGTCAGGTCTTTGTAGTCTTCGAGCGGCCACCAGCGAAACGTTACTTCAAAACGATGGTAACGGTTGCCGAGCAACGCTTCCACCTTCGACCAGTTCTTCGAGCCGGCGATGACCACCGGCGCATCCAGCGCCTCGCGGTTAGGTTCTGCGCTGAAGAAGGCCTGCTTGGAAAACTCACGCAGGTACCAGACCATCGGCCAGGAAACCTCATCGTCATAAGCGATTTTCAACTCCCGCCCTATGCCGGTGTGATTGGCAATGGCCGCGATATCAGCCAATACCCATTTCACACCTGGCGCGCCATGAGCATAGCCGATGAATTCCGTCGTATAATCATAATTGACATAGTTGACTGCAAAAGAGGTCCTGATGGTTAGCAGCGCGAGCATAGCCACAGTCCCAAGCGCCATTCCCCGCCCGATGGTCCGCAGCCGATGACCCAAGCCTCGCCTCCAGGACCAGGCGCCTTCCAGTAACTGTCCAATCCACCAGCCGGTGAGCAGAATGAAAGGCACCACCAGGTGGGTCGAGAGCCAGGGCATTTTTTCGCCGGCCAGGGAGAGGCCGATGAAGAGCAGCCCGGCCCACCACAGTACGAACGGGACAAAGGCTTGTGAGAATGTGGTCAGTGATTTGCGGCGAACGATATAGTACAGCGCCGCCAGCACGCCGCCCAGCAGCGGCAGATACTCATACAGCGGGAAGACGATCAGGTAGTAATACCACGGCTGTCCGCCTCGAGCTACTTCCTGCTGCGCCAACCAGTAACCCAGCGAGCCAATGAAGCCGGTACCCAGCCCGGCCGGGTTGGTAAAAAAGGTAGTGAATAGGGTTATAGTAATCGCCAGGAAAAGTCCGGCCAGTTCCAGCCAGCGTTTTCCACCCCACCATAGGCCAATCGCTCCTGCTCCAATGGAGAAGAGCGCCAGCAGGCTCCACAGCCGGAGACCGGTCGGACCCGCCGCCCATTCGATCCCCTGGCCGGCCAGCACCGACATCTCCACAAAAGGCGCGCCGCTGAACTTAAGCCAGATTGGATTTAGGAGGAGCAGGGCAATGGGGGCGGAGAAGAAAGCGCCCAGCGTCGTCAGGAGGATGATTAAATCAAATTCCGCCGACCGGCGCAGGGTGCACCAGCGGAGGCGATGGGTGATTGCGATATGTAGCGCCAGGAAACTGGTAAAGATCGCCAGGTAAATGAAGGTGGTCTCCATCGTGGCGAACATCAAGGCCAGGGCCACTGCCAGCAGCGTCAAATCTGACGCCCGGCGGTACTGCCGGTAGCGAAAGATCGCGACGACCAGCAGCAGCATCCAGGCAATCACCTGGATGTCATGGCGGATATAGCGCGAGTAGTAGAGGATGTAGGGCGAGAGTAGCAGCAAAAGCGAGGTTGCCAACGCCCCGGCCCGACCTAGCCAGGGCTTCAGTAACTGAGGGATGGCGACCACGATGAGTATCCCCAAGATGACCGGAACCAGGCGGGAGGTGAAATCGTTCGCGCCAAAGAGGACATTCATCAAGGCGGTGGCCTCGAAGAGAAAAGGACCGTGCATCATCGGGTTGTGGGCAAAGCCTTTACCACTAGCCAGTTGCCAGGAATAGTAAACGTGGAGGCTCTCGTCATGGCTCATGACGCGAGCATCCAGCAACCAGAAGCGCGTTACCAGGGCGGTCACGAGAATCACCCCCAGCAGCACGGTTTCCCACGTGAGTGGGAAGGCAATACTGATGAAGCGGGCTGGCGTAGCAGTTAGAGGTAGAGCTAGGGTCGCCCGGCCTGATCGGGGTACGGTGTCGCTCGTATTAGACATGGTCAGTCACTCTCCATTGAAACGCTTATTCTTCTTGGGCAATGGTCTCTAGCTTCGGCAGAGTCGAAGCCCGGGACTTCGGTGGTAGCCGTTTCGCTGTCGGCAATCCCGTTATAGTTGGTCACAATATGATCCCTTGTGAAACTTTATCCTGAGTGTAATTCACTTAAGTGCCTCCTTCAAGCGCCGAATAGCGCGGGTGGGTACAGGCAAAATGGCCTGTAAGCTAGTCAAAGGCACAAATATAAAAGCCGCAGGTTTAAGGCCTGCGGTTTCCATGGGAAGTCGCTATGCTGTTATTGAGGGGAAGGTCGCCTTTGGGCTATCACGGCGGGTTCACCCCGCCGGGTGTGAGTGGTCGGCCGGATCAGCCGCAAGCTTCACTCCAATGGCGTGCAGCGCCACAGGCGGCCGGTTGGACTGGTGGAATTTGCTCTTCCTCGATAGGCTATCCTTTCCGCTAACCAAAAGGCCGGAGCCAGGTCGCCGGCCGGTTTGCTCCTATTGACCGGGCGCGGCGGGGATAACGGCTGAAACTCTATCTTACAACTTCGATTATAGACCATTTGTATGGCAACTGTAAGCGCCATATGGCGTGTATCGCTCCGGGCAAAATGGCGGGTGTGCCGCAGCCTCGTGATGACTCCTATGCTTTTGCTTTGATCCCTTCCAGTTTAGTCCGCTTTAGCAGCAGGGCATTGATTGCTACAAGCAGCGACGAGCCAGACATCGAAATGGCGGCGATCTCCGGGCGCAGGACCAACCCAAAGGCTGGGTAGAACAGCCCGGCAGCGATGGGAAAAGCAATGGTGTTATAGCCTGCGGCCCACCACAAGTTCTGATGCATCTTGCGCAGGGTGGCCCGGCTGAGAGTGATTACGCCAATGACGTCGAACGGGTCGGATTTCATCAGCACCACGTCGGCCGTTTCCATAGCCACATCGGTACCCGCGCCGATGGCAATGCCGACGTCGGCCTGGGCCAGGGCCGGGGCGTCGTTGATGCCGTCGCCGACCATGGCCACGAGTTTCCCTTGCCCTTGAAGTTCTTTCACCTTGTCGGCCTTTTGCCCGGGCAGTACTTCGGCAAAGACGGTCTGGATACCCAATTCAGTAGCAATGCGCTTGGCAGTAGCGCGATTGTCGCCGGTGAGCATGGCGACCTGCACGCCCATCGAGGCCAACTTCTCCACGGCGAGTTTAGCATTGGGTCGTACAGCGTCGGCGATAGCGATCAGCCCGGCGAATTTTCCATCGGCCGCGGCATAGACTACCGTGCGGCCTGCGCCTTCGAGCGAAGCAGCGTGGTCACCGTAGCCGTCGAAGGCGATATTGTTATCGCGCATCAGCTTCCGATTACCTACTAGCAGAGTCTTGCCGGCCACAGCCGCTTTCATGCCGTGGCCGGGGATAGCTTCAAAGCCGCTCGTCTCGGTCAGCTGCAAATTCTGCGCCCTAGCCTTGTCTATGATGGCTTGGGCCAAGGGATGTTCGGACGACTGCTCGGCCGAGGCGACCAGACGTAACAGTTCATCCTGCGAGAGCGGGTTGCCCGCTGCTACGATCTCCACGACTTGCGGCTCGCCTTCAGTAAGGGTACCGGTCTTGTCAAAGATGATCGCCTGCAATTTTGCGGCTTGTTCAAGCGCGGTGGCGTTTTTGTATAGGATGCCATTCTGCGCGCCCAGGCCGGTGCCAACCATCACTGCTGTCGGTGTGGCCAGACCGAGCGCATCGGGGCAGGCGATGACCACGACGGTGATCGCCAACGTTAGCGCCCAGACGAATTTGTCCATCTCCGTCGGAATAGCCGAGCCACCGAAGAAATACCAACCGAAGAACGTTGCCAGGCCAAAAATGACAGCGGCGGCTACCAGCCACTGCGCCGCCCGGTCGGCCAGGCGCTGCGAAGGCGCTTTGGAGTTCTGGGCCATCTGCACTAGTTTGACAATTTGGGCCAGGGCGGTATCGGCGCCTACCTTGGTCGCCCGAAATTTGAACGTGCCGGTCTTGTTGATGGTCGCGCCTACCACGTTTGACCCGACCAATTTCTTGACCGGCAGACTTTCGCCGGTAATCATGGACTCATCCACGCTCGACTCCCCCTCGATGACCTCCCCATCTACCGGGATTTTGTCGCCGGGGCGGATGAGGACAATATCATCGGCCACGACCTCTGAGGTTGGGATCTCGACCATCTGCCCATTGCGGATGACGGTAGCCTGCGGCGGCGCGAGATTCATCAGGGCTTGAATGGCCTGTGATGCGCCTGAGCGGGCGCGCATTTCCATCCAGTGGCCAAATAGGACAAACGCCAGCAGCAGCGCTGCTGCCTCGTAGAATACTTCCCCCTCGAAGAAAAAGGTGGCCGCTACGCTGAAGATGTATCCGGCCAGCACCGATAGGGAGACCAGCACGGCCATATTCAAGATGCCGTTCTTCAAGCCGCGCCACGCGCCGACATAGAAGACCCAACCGCCGTAGAGGACGGCAGGCGTGGTGAGCAGGAACGACAGCACCTCGTTAGACAGTCCAAAAGGCAGGGGCAGTTGAATGCCGAAGTAGTCCGTGAATAGGGGCGAGTACAGGAAAACCGGGATGGCCAGGATGAACGACACGAGGAAGCGGTTCCGCATATCGCGCACCATGTCTTCCATACTCATCCCGCCGCCGTGACCCATTTCGTGAGCCATCGCTGCCATTTCGCCGGCCTCGGCATCTGCGGATATGGCATGTCCGATGGGGGCCTCCGCTTTGGGGGGTACGACGGCCGGTTGGGCCATCGGCATGGCGTGCCCGACGTGTTCGCCGTGGGCCGCATGCGCCATTGCCGCCGGTGGGTCTCCCGGTTTACTGACGTGTTTCGGCTGGCACTCGCCCGAACAGCCGTAGCCACACTCGGCGACATGATGCTTAATTTCAGCCAGCGTGACCGCCTTATCGTGATAGACAGTGGCCGTGCCGGTCATGAAGTTTGTCTCGACTTTGTGAATACCGGGATGTTGGCACAACTGCTTCTCGACCCCGGCCGGCGAGAGCACCGACTCGATCCCTTCCAAATTAATGACCGTCGTTTTCATTGATCATTGCTCCTCCCCGAAAAATGTTTCTCAAAGATCCACTCCCTACTTGAATTGCCATGAGAACTGTTATTTATCTTACAGCGAGTAAGATAAAGGCACAAATTATCTTTTCGTCTCAATTGTCCCCCACAAAAGGTACGAAGTACAATTCAAGTGACTATGCGCCTGTTCGTTCACTTGTCGGTACGGGCGGCTGCAGGTGGGGGAAGAAAGCCGGGGTATTGGCAGCGTAGCTCGCGTAAGCTTCGCCAAACTCAACCAGGGTCTCGCGCTCCTCGCGCTGAGCCAGCCGAATGTACATCATAACCAGGATGGGAAACATAATCAACGTGAGCAGGGTCGGCCATTGGAGCAGGAAGCCAAGCATGATCAGGATAAAGCCCACATACTGTGGGTGGCGTAAGTGGGCGTACAAGCCGATCGTCGCCAATTGGTGCTCGCGCTGCGCTTTGTAGAGCACACTCCAAGCCGCGCTCAGGATGATGAACCCAGCGGCAATAACCATGTTGCTCAGGAAATGCAAGGGGTTGAGGTGCGGGTCGCCCTGCCAGCCCATAAGGGTTTCCCATAGGTGGCCGTTGTTGTGGGAGAACAGGTCAATCTCGGGGTAACGGCTGACCAGCCAGCCGGAGAGAAGGTAAATCGTTACCGGGAAGCCGTACATCTCGGTGAACAGAGCCACCAGGAAGGCCGAGAATGCGCCAAAGGAGCGCCAATCGCGGCGGGTGCGGGGGCGGGTGAAGCTGAAGGCGAAGATGATGAACACCGCCGCGTTGATAATGACGAGTGGCCAGAGGCCGTAGGCTGGAAATTCGGAACTCATTGCTTGCCTCCTGCCGGGCCATGATCCTGGATTTCGACTTGGCCGGTACGCCCGCTGTGTTCACCATGGGCCCTCTGCCCACCCGCTGTAAGACCTGCTTCTGGCGCCTCAGCGTGGGCGTTATGTCCGTCATGTCCATTGTGCCCGCCATGCATAAACAGGTGTAGTAAAGGGCACAGGAGGA
Organism: Chloroflexota bacterium; assembly: GCA_016860845.1. Next base: position 264,972 of record BOKF01000004.1, on the reverse strand, counting down.
GCAAGGCATACGGCAGGAAGCCAAAGACGTGGGCCGTATGCTCGGTTACAAGGTAAAAGACAGCAATGACCAAGAAAGCCAGCAAGATCAGGCCAGTCGGTGAGCGCAACCAACTCCTAAAGTTAAATTTTCGTTCGGTCTCCATAGATTCCTCCAAAATCAGCTATACTCTCATCATATCAGCAATTTTTGGTGGAGGAGAGCGCCGTTCAGCCTGTTGTGGCCCGCGCAAAATGGCGCATATCCTTTTCATCCTCATTCGTCAATGCTGGCTAACCATGGCCCGATGTGCAGGAACGCCAGTATATAATCGCGAGCGACTATCCCGACCAGCCGCTCAACACCGTCAGCCCCTAGGAATTGGTTAACGTCTTCAGCCATTATTCACTTCAAGACGGCGGCCAATTCATCCTCAGGCCGCACCGTTTTTAACTCCGCTGGAGAAATCATTACGTCCTCTATATTCGGCACATTCTCCATCTCCCTGTGCTCAATCGGGAATTGGATCTCTGCGGCTGAGGCGGCGGTCGGCGCCAGCGGTGAGAAACTGATGTCATTCGGCCCGGCACCGGAGGGAATGGTAGGGACGACTTCTACACTCGTTCATCCACAAAAATGAATATCCTTTCCGTGCTCGCACGGTTGAGGCCTGGTATCAAAATTTGACTTGAAGCAACTTGCATAATATACTATTATCGAAAACCGATAACGATATTTGATAATATCGCTCTACTGCAGAAAGGTAATATTTCTATGGAATATCTACTCATCAGTTTTGTGGCCCTGGTGGTATCGGCGCTGACACTCTTCTCCGGATTTGGCCTGGGAACCGTGCTGATGCCCGTGTTTGCCCTCTTTTTTCCGGTGCCAGTGGCCGTGGCGGCCACAGCCGTCGTTCATCTGGCCAACAACCTATTCAAAGTAGCCTTGCTAGGCCGATGGGCTAACTGGTCTATCGTGGCCCGCTTTGCCCTGCCCGCCGCTGTTATGGCTATGGTGGGGGCCGCCCTGCTCACCCTGTTTGACCGCCTGCCTCCTCTGGTTAGTTATCAGTTGGGGCATCAACCCCATCAGGTGAGCGTAGTCAAGTTGGTCATCGCCCTGGTTATCATTGCCTTCGCCTTGTTTGACCTGCTGCCCCGCTTCCAGGATGTGGCTTTCGATCCCAAATACCTGCCGCTGGGTGGGATGCTCTCCGGGTTCTTTGGCGGGTTGTCCGGGAACCAAGGCGCGCTGCGCTCGGCGTTTTTGATCAAAGCCGGTCTGGATAAGGAAGCTTTTGTGGGAACAGGGGTGGTGGCAACCGTGCTCGTTGATGTGGCCCGCTTGTTGGTTTACGGGCTGGCTTTCTATACGACCCGTTTTGATCAACTGGGAAGTGGAGTACTGGGGCTAGTTTTGGCGGCGACACTAGCGGCTTTTGTGGGCGCTGTTTTAGGTCGACGCTGGCTAAAAAAGGTCACCTTACGCACCGTTCAAGTCGTCGTCGGGGGCGGACTAATTCTCCTGGGCTTCGGGCTGGGCACCGGCTTGTTATAATGTAAATTTGACTGATCTGGGCGATGAAGCTATTATCTCATACCGATAACGAGTTTCGTTAATATGATTCGTGATTTCTTTCTCGGTTTCATCAAAATCCACATTCTTCATCATGCGGAGCAGGACCCGGTGTTCGGCCTGGCGTTGATCCAGGAGTTGGCCCGACACGGCTACACCCTCAGCCCCGGAACCTTGTACCCTGTCCTCCATAGTTTGGAGAAGGACGGCTACCTTGTGTCTGAAGAGCGCGTGGTGCAGGGAAAGGTGCGGAAATACTATACCTTGACGGAAGCGGGACGTCGCGCCCTGGTTGAAGCCCGCCAAAAAATCAAAGAGTTGGTGGACGAAGTGTTGGAAGGACAGGGACCGGCCACGCTGGCTGACTTACCGGATTCTGTGGAGCAGGCGTGAACGAACTGTAGGGCTACTCCGGGATTCGGCTCAAGGACTGGAAGGGGACTGCCGTCAACGGTATCCTGGCCGGAGCCAGCCTGGATCAGTCCATTAAGCAACTACCGGCGCGGCATCGAATTGGCGTGGTCGCCTACACCACCTACACTAAGCCAGCGATCTGGGAAATGGCCTGTCCAGCTAATTATCAGCAAGACTTCAATGTAAAAGGGAATCTTCCCTATAAAAGATAGGGAGTTAGCCTCTGCCATTGCCTCCTCTGGTGTGATAAGCTGTAGCTGTGATTGAAAACCAATCCGTTACAATATCCACCAATTTGTGACCAAAGGAGGCACACCGCAATGTCAATGACTGTAAGAGAACTTTGGACCGTTATTCACGGCATGGGGTTGGGGGCGATTTTCCTGCTCGCCTTTGCCGGAGGCTTGGCCGGACTGTACAGCCTCAAGCCCGAATGGGTTACGATCACCGGGGTGAAAGAACGCGTGATGCGCTTGACCATCGGGACCTGGGTGATGGCCATCGCCTCTTGGCTGACCGTAGTGAGCGGCACCTATATTGTTTACCCCTGGTATCGGGCCAAACCCCCGGAGGGCTTAACTGATCTCACTGATTTTCCACGCTACTACCTGCTATCAGTGCCTAATCTGGCCGCCTGGCACACCTTTGCGATGGAATGGAAGGAACACGTGGCCTGGTTCTCCCCCATTCTGGCCGTGGCCGTCGCCTTCGTTGTCTGGCGCTACGGCGCTCGGATTGCCGAGATGCCCCGGTTGCGCTATGCCCTGATGGTTCTGTTCGTCCTGGCCTTTGCCGCTGCCGGGATTGCCGGAATGTTCGGCGCCTTCATTACCAAAGCCGCCCCATTGATGTAAGCGGGCTGAGTGATACAAGATAAGGAGTTATTAAAATGACAGCATCAATCTCTTCCGATGTAAAAGTAGTCGAAAAAGCCTCAGCCAAAGCCGAAGCCGCGGTCGGAGTAGCCTCAGCCGCCTTTGTAGCCAGTGGGATCGGCTGCCTGGTCATCGGGTTAATGGTGACGGGAGCGGAAATGAGCGAAGGTCTCAAGAATGCGCTCAACTGGTGGAACCCGGCCGGGCCGTTGACCGGCAAAACCGGGGTCGGCGTCATTGTCTGGCTGGTCAGTTGGGTGATTCTCCACTCAATGTGGAAAGACAAAGATGTAGCCTTTGCCAAGTCTTTTACCGTCACCCTTATTCTGATCGCGCTCGGCTTCCTGTTGACGTTCCCGCCCATCTTTACCCTCTTTGCCGCCGAATAGCCGATTTAGAAATTACTGACCCTCTCTAGTAAAAAGTCCGCGCTGAGATGACGCGGACTTTTTGATTACTTGCCGGGACGATAACGGTCAATGCGATGACGCACCGCGTAAGTGGCCGCTTCAATCCGGTTGGTCACACCCAACTTGTCCAGAATGGCGCTGACATGATTGCCGACCGTTTTTTCGCTTAAGTTCAACCAGTGAGCAATCTCGGCATTTGTTTTGCCCTCGGATAACAGTGCCAGAACCTCGATCTCCCGCTCGGACAAGGTGCGGAAGGCCAGCCCGGTCAACTCTTGTTCGGCCTGGCGGACGTGGGCCAGCAGCTTTTGGGTGACCGCAGAGTCCAAGACTGCCTCCCCTCGGGCAACGGCCCGGATGACTTCAACCAAATTGCCGCCTTCGACCTTTTTCAGCACGTAGCCTTCGGCGCCGGCGTTGATTGCCTCCAGAACCAACTCGTCGTCGGCATAGGAGGTGAGCATGATGACATGAGTTTCCGGCCATTGCTGCTTAATGTCCCGGCAAGCCTCAACCCCACTGCGACCAGGCATGCGCAAGTCCATGAGCACCACTTGAGGACGCAACCGTTCGACCAGCGATACTGCTTCATCCGCAGTGGCCGCTTGACCGATGACCTCAAAATCAGGCTCAAGCTTGAGCAACGCTTGCAGGCCCAGGCGCACCACTTGATGGTCGTCAACCACTAAAAGGGTTATTTTCTTTATGATCTAACTCCTTTCCATACGGAACGGTGAGTTGCAAATGCGTTCCAGAGCCGGACTCGCTGTTGATACCTAATTCGCCAGCGAGCAGTCGCGCCCGATCGCGCATATTACGCAAGCCATAACCGGCAATAAAATCTGGGGGGATACCTTGCCCATCGTCAGAAATGCTCAAGGAAAGAGTTTCCTCGTCGGCTTGGACAGAAAGCTGCACGTGACGCGCATGGGCATGGCGAGCGACGTTGCTCAGCGCCTCCCCGGTAATGGCCAATAAATGGCGTACCTGCGACGTGGTCAGCGCCCGATCTTCGGGCAGGTTCAGCTTCAAATCAACCTGGACCATTGACGACAAGGCGCTGTCATGCAGCAGTTGGGTCAACCCCTCTGTCAGGCTAAGACTGGATGGTTGGGCGCGCAATTCGGCAACATGCTGGCGAATATCGGCTACTGCTTGATCGAGGGTTAGCGCCGCTTGAGCCAGGTTGGCGGCGGCAGCGCCATCTTCCAGCAAACAAGGCGCATGCCGGGCGGCATTGAGCATCAAGCCGGCAGCATAAACCGATTGCAGGGTGTGGTCATGCAGGTCACGTCCCAGACGGTCGCGTTCGGCGGCCAAAATTTGGGCCTCTTCCATGCTGGTTAACTTGCGATCAATTTCCAGGTCAAAAATTTCCAGGGTGCGGATGATGGCGACGGTTAGAGTCAGACCCAGCAGGCTGCGAAAAACCGGGATGGGAATACTGAGCCCACTCTCCAGGAGGGTCGTATTGAACCAGTTAGCCGGGAAGTACGGGCCGGGCGGTACAACCAAGCCACCGACAATTGCATAACCGGCCAGCGCCAGTCCGGCTAGATACAGCATTTGCAGGATCCTGGGTTCGCGAAAAGGGGCAATCAATTGGGCGGCCTGCCGGCGCAGCCCATACGCCGCCAGCGCCGCGCCCGGAAAGCCGATCAAATAACGGGTCCAAATATTGCTGAGCAGATACCATTCAGCCAGCGAGACAGGTCCGGCCGTCAACCAGACCAGAGCTGCCAGCGACCACAGGAGTAACAGCCCGGCCGGCAGCCAGCGCAGCCAGGCCCAGCGGGGAGGCATGGGGCGCAGCAGGTCCACCCCAAATTGAAAGAGACAGACAAAAGAGAGGCTGAGCAGTCCTAGCTGAATCGCTTTGAGCAAATTGATAAAGGGGGGCGGTAAGTAAGTGGCCTGGATGGGGATAAAAACATCACCCCACTCGTGCAGACTGTGGATAAAGCCAAAGAGCGCCAGCCAATGGAGGTGACGGGCCAGGGTCAGCCGGCTGTGCCGCCGGGACTGGAGGGTAATTGCCAAGCCCAGGACAAAGAACACCAGGCCATAGACAAAGAAGACCAGGGGCCGATTGACAGAGAAAAATTCTTGCAGCCCGGTGATCATTTAACCGCACGCTGCCACAGAGAACCGAACTTCAATAAAGAGCCTCATCCTTCAAGTATCATAGATTGTAATCCTGCTCCAAAGGTTGAACAAGCCTACAAGCATAAAATAAATCCCTTTGATTTAAGGTGTGTAGTGGCGGTAGCTCCTAAGTCGCAATGCGAACGGCATGGCGCCCGCGCAGTAGATACACCAGCCAGGGCAGTCCAATGATGAGCGCAACCAGGCTGATTAGTTGGGCCTGGTTGAGGCCAAAGGCGATGATTTCGTATGAACTCCAGAAAGTGATAAGGAAGCGCAGACTGGCATAGAGTAAGAGATAGATGAGGAACAGTGCTCCATCCGGCAGCTTTTTATCTCGCCATCGCCAGAGTACGGCAAAGATAAACAGATTCATGATAATTTCGTAAACCTGGGTCGGTGTGTAGTAGACCCCTAACTGGGGGACCATTGCTCCAGGGCTGGTGTAGGCCAAGCCAAAGGGGCCGGTGGTGGGTTTCCCGACCGCATCACCGGTGATGATGCAGGCCACCCGGCCAATGGCTTGAGCCAGGACCAGGCCGGGGGCAACCACATCCAGCAGGCGGGGCAGATGCCAACGCCGCCGCCGGGTCAGGATCATACCGACGATCAGACCGCCGATGACGCCGCCCCAGATGGCCAGGCCACCCTCCCAGATGTATAAAGCACGAAAGGGGTCAGCAGTGTACTCGTGTGACCAGTGGTCCAGCACGTGAAAGAGACGCGCACCAAGCAGACCGCCGGGAACGATCCACATCGCGGCGTCATAGATGTCCTCTTTCTTGAAACCTTTGCGCTCAGCCTCGCGCGTGGCCAGCCACACGCCGACTATGATAGCGGTAGCCACAATAAGGCCGTACCAACGGATCATCAAGTGGCCGATACTGAAAATAACGGGATCAATACTTATCGTAATCATTTCAAAACCCTTCGGGTTGAGCCTCAGGACAAAGCCTTCCAGCCGCATATGCCCCAGCAGATGACCATCATCACAAAAAATAGAACCAATGCTGTGACGGCTGCCACTTTCAACCCAAAGAAGGGGATGACCAGCAGCGCGATCAGGGGCAGACAGCACAACCACAGCATTAAAGTTAGGGCCATTTCCTCCGCGTGAATACCTCGCAGGTGCTTAAACATCTCACCTCCGCCCGCTACTTGCCTCTCAGGTGGCGTTTGACCCGCGCGGTGACAAGGGGCATGGTCACAATCAGACTGAGCAGCCAGACCCAAACCGTCCCCCCGATCCGGGCGACCAGGGGATAGTCGCCCAGGCTGGCGGCCAGCCAGAAAAGCAGGGCTACGCCTAAAGCAATGGGCAAGTAAATGAAGGCACTTTTTTGCGCGATTTCTTTCTCAACTTGTTCGTGTTCCATCAGATTCCTCCGCTTAAAGCCGGGGTGGGCTGAGGCCAGCCTGCCCCGGCTCAAGTAATAGTTTATGCTTCAACGTTGATAACGTAAATCAGGCCGCCCGGTTCGACATTGTTGTTGGTCACGTGATGTAGCACATGGCAATGCAAAACCCAGGTACCGGGATTGGTCGCCGTAAACTTGATGTCGTAACGCTCACCGGGATTGACCGTAATCGTGTCCCGGGTCTGTTGGGCCGCTTCGGGGACCGGGTAGCCGTCTATAGCGACCACTTTGAAGGAGGCGCCGTGCAGGTGCATCGGGTGGGTAAACTGGCCGATGCCGGCCAGCCGCAAGCGCGCCACATCGCCCTTTTTCACCGTCACGCTCTGACTTTCAGGGAAGGCTTTGCCGTTGATGGTGAAATAGTTAGGTTCCGCTCCGGCCATCGGCATGGTCGGATAAGTTTCGCCATCCGGGCCAATTGTCCACTCGCTCAACATCAGCACCTCATCCACGGCTGGCTTCACTGGTTCCGGCGTTTTAGGGTCAATAATGAAGGGCGCATACAGGCCGAGCATGATCTGCTTGTCTGTCTCAACGTGGGAGTGATACATAAAGGTGCCGGCCGGAGCAGCGGTAAACTCATAGGTAAAGGTCTCACCAGGTGCTATTGCTTTTTGGGTGAAGGGGGGCACGCCATCCATCTCGTTAGGGACCGGAATACCATGCCAATGAATGCTGGTGGCCTCGGGCAGCTCATTTTTGATGGTAATCCGCACTTGGTCGCCTTCGGTAACCCGGATCATGGGGCCGGGTACCGTGCCATTGTAGGTCCAGGCGGTGACAGTAACATCTTTGAGAATCGGCCAGCGTACCGCTTGGGCGGTCAGTTCAAAAACTTTGACCTTTCCATCCTGAGTATACGCCAGTTGTTGGCCCCCCACCGCCTCGTCGGCCAGGGGAATACCCTTGCTTGAAACTGGAGCCATGTGATTGTCACTCGTCCTCATTTCCATTGGACCCATTGACGCGTCTGTGGAGGCAGTTTCGCCGTGTGGAGTAGCCGTAGACATTATGTTGTGTTCACTCACATCCATATCCGGCATGTTATGGTCTGTCGTTGAGGGAGTAGCGGCCGGCGGTGTGGCCGCCACAGCACCACCGCAGGCCGAAACTGATAGGATCAGTCCAATCAAGAGCATGAAGCGTACAAAGAGTTTCATAGCAGGCGTGTCTCCTTAATCAGATGAATCTTGATAAGCTAACGACCCGCCGGTGAAGCGGCCAACCGGCCTTCAGGGGCATCGGCATCACCGGGCTGTGGCCTGTCCTGCCGGCGAATGGAGGGCTTGAACCGTTTGAGCAGCAGGGTATTGAGCGTGACTGAGACTGAGCTGACAGCCATGAATGCCGCCGCCAGTTCCGGGCTGATGATGAGCGAGACAAACGGATAGAATAGGCCCGCGCCCAGCGGGATGCCCAGGGTGTTGTAGACAAAGGCCCAGAACAAATTTTGCTTGACCTTGCGCATGGTCGCTTTAGCGATTTCCAGGGTCGTGACCACATCGCGGATGTCGTCTTTAATCAGGATGACGTCACCCGTTTCCTTCGCCACATCCGTGCCCGACCCAATGGCCATGCCCACATCGGCCTGGGCCAGGGCCGGCGCATCATTGACTCCGTCGCCAACCATGGCGACTTTCTTGCCCAGGGCTTGCAGTTTCTTCACTTCCTCGGCTTTATCCTGGGGCAGTACTTCGGCCAGAACGCGATCAATGCCCACCTGGCGGGCAATAGCTTCAGCCGTGCGGCCATTGTCGCCGGTAATCATGGCCACTTCCAGACCCAACTTGTGCAACCGCTGGATGGCCTCGACCGAATATTCCTTCAGCGTATCGGCTACAGCGATTAACCCGGCCGGTTGGCCGTCAACCGCCGCGAACATGACCGTTTTCCCATCGGCTTCCAACTCTTCGGCTTGGGGCAGCAGTGAGGCAAAATCCACTCCGCGCTCGGCCATTAACTTCCGATTCCCCATCAGCACGGTTCGCCCTTCGACGATGGCCTCGACGCCGTGGCCGGGGATAGAGTTGAACGAGTCCGGTTCGGCCACGGGCAAGCCGCGCATCTGCGCTCCCTGGACTATCGCTTCTCCCAGGGGATGTTCGCTGTTCTTCTCGGCACTGGCAGCCACTTTAAGCAGCCACGCCGGACCGATCACGTCTGTGACGGACGGTTCACCTTTGGTCAAGGTGCCAGTTTTGTCAAAGACAATCGTCTGCAACTTGCTGGCATTCTCAATGGCCTCCGCGCCCTTGAACAGTACCCCATGTTCGGCAGCTTTGCCCGTGCCAGCCATCATGGCACTAGGCGTGGCTAGGCCTACGGCGCAGGGGCAGGAGATGACCAGCACTGTCACCGACAGCAGCAGGGCGAAGCCAAACACCCCAATCTCGCCCAGCTTATAGGGTGACAAAATGAAGGCGCTGTTGGGGTCAAAGAACAACTGGTAACCCAGGAAGAACCAGAAGACAAAGACGATGATCGCCAGAATGTGAACACCAAGGATGAAGTGCCCGGCCACCCAGTCGGCTAATTTCTGGATAGGCGCTTTGCTGGCCTGGGCGTCCTCCACCAACTTGATAATCTGAGCTAGAGCAGTATCTTTACCAACCTTGGTTGCCTCAAACTTAAAGGCCCCGGTCTTATTCAATGTGCCGCCGATGACCGGGTCGCCGGCTTTCTTCTCCACCGGCAAACTCTCGCCGGTCAGCATCGACTCGTCCACGGCCGAATAGCCTTCTTTGACCAGACCATCCACCGGGATGCTCTCGCCGGGGCGGACCAGCAGCAGGTCGCCGGCCTCGACTTCTTCAGCCGGGATTTCTTCCTCCTGCCCATGGCGGACCACGCGAGCCAATTTGGGCTGGAGTTTCATCAACTTACGAATAGCTTCCGAGGTGCGACCCCGTGTGAGCGCCTCCAGCCAGCGGCCCAGCACGATGAACCAGGTCAGCAGGGCGGCGCTTTCAAAGAAGGTTGCACCCTCGCCGCCAAAACCGGCGGTGGGAAACAAGGTGTTGATGACGGCGATACCGTAGGCTGCGCCGATGCCGGTGGCGTACAGTAAATTCATATCGGTGACGCCGTGGCGCAGCCCACGCCAGGAGTTGGTGAAAAATTGGCGGCCAGGTCCAAAGACGATCGGTGTGGTCAAGAGACCCAAAACCCACTTATACGACAGCCACTCTGGGACAACGGCCTTGAAGGGGCCAAGCATCTCATAGAATGTGCCAATCATTACCAGCAGGCCGATGATCCCAGCGATAAGCAGGTACCTTCCCTGGCGCTTGACCTCTTCTTCGCGCGCCTGTCGTTCCCGGTCGAGCGTGTCCACGCCGGGGCTGCGTTCCTGGGCTTCATAACCTACCTCGCGCACAGCTCGCTTCAAAACTGTAGCCGTGACCACACCAGGAATGTAGGTCACCCGGGCGGTGCCCAAACCGAGGTTGACCACTGCCCCGGTCACACCCTCGAGTTCCGTCAACGCCCTTTCGACGTGGGCGACACACGAAGCACAGGTCATCCCGCTCACCTGCAAGGTGAGTTCGGCGGTGGGGACGGCATAGCCAACCTCGGCAATGGCCCGGGTCAACTCCGGTATCGCCACTTGGGTCGGTTTGTAGCTCAGGGTCACTTTGTTGGTCGCAAGATTGGCAACTACATTGGTCACACCAGGTAGTTCTTCGAGCGCGCCTTCAACGTGGGAGACGCAGCCGGCGCAGGTCATACCCTGTACGGGTAAACTGAGTGATTTTAGATTAGTAGTCATAACAGTTCCTTTCTATAACTGGCGGTCAGGAGCCGCCCATAAGCTGATAAAGGGAGATAACGTCAGCTAAACAGTGTTCGCGAACGTTGGCGTTCGGGTTTTGTAAACACTCTTCCAGGCATGCGTGCAGGTAGTGTTTGACCAGCAGGCCAGTCACTTCGTGGAGGGCCACTTGGACGGCGGCAATTTGCTCGAGGATGCACTGGCAGTCAGCGTCGTGTTCGACCATCGCCGTGATACCGTGTAGGCGGCCTTCAACATACTGGAAACGACCTACCCACTCAGCCCTGTCCTTAAGCCGGGTATTCGGTATCTCTAACTCCTTTCCCTGGAATGAGACGGTTTCGCTGTCGGACTTGAATAGGATGTTATCATTCATCGAATCCACCTTTATATATAATCTAACAAAGATTGGCGGCAAGCCATAGCGTCGTCTGGCGGGGATCACTATGCGCCAAATGGCCTGGATACCGGTCCGGTAGATGAGCGTTCATACTGGATAAGCCTTACGCGGCAGGGGCGACCACCTCCGCAGTGGGGGTGACCGGCTGAGCCAAACCAGCTTTTATCAGTACTGTTATCACCTTTCTGGCGAGATGCGGGTCGGGCCTGGTCAGGGCATCATGAACGATTTGTAAGTGCGTCTGGGTGTCGCGGCTGTGCGCGGTGACGACTACCAGTTCAGCGGCGTCACCGTAAACTAACAGCACCACAAACTGGCAGGTGCAGTAGTCGGTGCCATGATAGGGGCAGTTACAGGGCCACCGGGAGGCATCGCGATCAGGGTGTGCAACTAGGGCCGAACGCAGGTCAAAAGTACGCACAACACGCAAGCCCCGCTGGGTCAGGGCGGCAGTTACGGTTTGCGCGGCGGTTTCCCCGTCGCCGTTAAACAGGATACTATCGTTCATCGCGTCCTCCTTTGTCTCGCGGGTAAGAGCCAATGGCACAGGTGAGACACTTCAAGCCGAGTCGTTCCTCCAACCACGCACCAAGCTCCGCATGAGGCGTTGGTTGATTTCCTTTCTAACGACAACCGGTCCCTGGCTAATCGCCGGCTGGCCTGTCCAGATCAAATCTGCTTTCTATTTAGAACATACTCCTAAAAGGCGAGTTGTTACAGCGTCAAGTGGCGTGTTTTACCCAGGGCCGTTTGGCGGGTGGGGAGACAGGCCATTTGGCGCATGCTCTCAAACAGGCCATCTGATGAATTTAAATGAGGAAAAAAGGGTCTTGAGGAGATTGGAGCGATGATGTATCCTAATTAATTCACCAACTCCCCGGTCCTTTAGGACGCAGCAGGCTTCGCTGCCACGCATCCCTTCACGACAGAAAATAGGGCCATGGCCAGCAATTGTAATAGGGGAAAAACTGGCGTGGGCAGCTACAAGCAAAATGATCTGTGTCTACCCTGACCCGATATTTCATCAGATAGAGTAGATGACTCGATCACTTTTTACTTAGATACGGCTGTTCATTTTCAGTGGGGGGCTAAGAGGAGGTTTGTCAGATACTATTTCACCCTGGTAGGCTCAGGGTTGGCCTGTATCGATCCACTTGTTTTTTAAAGGATGGGCGCTTTCCCGTTGTAGACACTCTACTATCTTGGGTCAAGGCCAGAGGAGTGCGGGAAGTTGCAACCGATCAGCCCGGTGAGTTCGCGTCCAAATCTCAATTCATTCCCCGCTTAAATCCCAACGAAAGACCCGTTCCGGCACATCGGCCACATCGCGGACGATGACCTCCACAAATTTAGTGGCCTGCTCAGGAGCTTTGAAGCGCAAAAGGCCTGATTTATGATGCCCGCTGCCCGAAGCATTCTCCTCCCAAGCCAGCACTGGATACTCACGCCCAGCGTCGTCTCGGAGAACACTGATCGCAGCGGGGTCAAAGTTTAACTGGACGGAGTGGGTGTCGAAAACCACGGTAAAATCGAGAGATGCTGCGCCTGTAGATAGGTTAAGCGGTGTGACTTCCACCGTGACCGATTGCTCATCATTTGACTGGGTAGCAAAGGTGGCGGTGGTCGGTTGGGAGGAGTCGGTTTCAGGTCGGGCTACGCTTGTGTTACAAGCAGTCATCAATCCCAGTAAACTTAGAATGATAATGAAAAGTAATCCCTGCTTCATTAGATAATATCTCCTTGATGAGTGGTCCCGAGAATAGCAAGAGTTGTGTGGCACGAAAAGCAAGCGTTCCTGCATCCATTTGATGGACTATTACAGGTTGCACACCCTTTTGGTTAAGCTCTGTTTTCGCTCTGTATTTGGCTTCGCAACGGCAAGAAAACCTCTAGTGTGGTCCCGTCGCCCGGTCTAGAACGGACTTCCAAGCGTCCCCCCAAGAGCAAAGCTCGCTCCCGGATGCCCATCAAGCCAAAATGACCGGTGTGGGCCAGTTCAGCCGGGTTGGTCGGTGGTTCAAAGCCCCGGCCATCATCCTGAAGGCGCAAAATGAGTTGCTCACTGCCAAAGGTGATATTCACACAAGTAGTCTTCGCCTGGGCGTGCCGCACGACATTGCTTAGCCCTTCTTGAAGGATGCGGTAAGCGGTCAATTCCAGGTCAGGCGCCAAGCGGCGCACCTCACCCTCGGTTCTGATTGAAACCGTCAGGTCATGCTGTCGCTCGATCTCCTGGGCCAGCATTTCCAAAGCCGGCACAAAACCCAGGTCTTCCAGGTATAGCGGGCGCAGCGCACGGCTAAAACGCCGGACTTCGGCTTGGGCGTCACCAGCCAGTGCCCGCAACTCTGCCAGCCGTTGGCGTGCCCTATCGGGGTCTTTGTCCAACGCCTTCTGGGCCATCTCAATCCGCTGACCGAGGGCGATCAGGGCCTGGACCGTCTCGTCGTGCAGGTCCCGCGCCAGTCGCTTACGCTCTTCCTCCTGGGCCATCGTCACTGCGGCAATGTAATCGCGCATGCCCTCCTGGTAGTGCCGGATTTGGTCGGCCATACCGGCTAAGGTTCGCCGCAAGTCCTCGATCTCCTGTACCCCGCCGACTGGTGTACTCACCGCAACGAAGTCGCCCCAGGCCACCCGACTGGCCTGCCGGTCCAGGGTTTGCAGGGGATGGATCACGTAACGTAGGCCAAAGGTGACAGCCAAAGCGGACACCAGGGCGGCGACCACTAGTGTCAGCGGCGCCAAGAGGGAGAAGCGCATGATAGGCGGGATCAACGCCTCCCATGGCTCCTGAACAATCAAGCCCCAGCCCGGACCGACCACGGGGGCAAAGCCGACGGCCAGTTCCCGGCCATCCGACTCCTTATGGTAAGTGGCTCCGGCTCGACCTTGAATGACCTCGCTGACCCCTTCGTGTTGGGTCAGATCTTGACCTAGCCAGGTTGGATCAGGGTGATGAATCACCCGGCCCGTAGTGTCTACCAGGAAGGCGGTGATGTCAGTTGCGGCGGGACGTCTGGCGCCCCCCAAGACAATTTCAGGATGCGACTCGCTCAAGTTCACTGCACTTCGGGTGCTGGCTTGGACGATGATCTCCGTCAACCCTAATTGCTCTAGTGAGACGGCTCCGACCACCAGTTCATCATCAGTGGAAACCAGACCGATCAGCAAGCTCTCGCGGCCCGAAAGCGAGTCCACCAGGGGAGGGGAAAAGAACACCTGGCCAGCTGGATTCTGGCTTGTCTTGAGGTGCAATTCTGGCCGAGACGCCAGGTTCAGTAACTCAAAGACAGGCCGGGCTTGCCAGGCCTTGAGGGAAGGGGCAGCGTTAACCAATTGGCCGGCCGCATTGTAGCGAGCCAGGCCGCCATCAAAGTACAGGCTGGAAGCGTTGTCAAAAGCCAAGTCCGGGTTAGTCGCTACGGCTTTTAACCAGGTGACCCGTTCTGCCAGTCGATCACTTAACCGGTTGGCGGCCAGCAGGGCAGATCGAGCGTCCAGTTCCTCGATAATCTGCCGCATCAAATCTTGATGGATGCTGATCCCGGTAATGGCGACCGCTACCAGCACTAACGTGAGCGGCAGCACCAGCCACAGCAAAAGCTGCACCCGCAGCCCGCGTAGGCTGCCCAATAGTCGCAACACCGGCTACTCCACGGCTTCGTCCAACGTAATCCAGCCCTGCTTCATGGCTAAAAGTACTGCCTCGGTCCGGGTGGCGACGCCCAGCTTGCCAAAAATGTTAGCCAGGTGGCCTTGCACTGTCCGGTCGCTGATGTCCAACTCCAGGCCGATGGCGCGATTGGTGTGCCCCCTGGCCGCCAGACGCAGTACATCCAGTTCGCGCTGGGTCAGCTTTTCGATCGTGGCCTGTGCGCCGAGCGGCTTGCCGCTGCTCAGTTGGGCCATGACTTTAGCGGTCACGGTCGGGTCCAGGGCTGAGCCGCCGGCAGCCACCGTACGTACCGCCCGGATCAACTCCTCGGAAGGGGCCGTTTTGAGGACATAGCCGCTGGCTCCTGCTTGCAACATGGCGAAGATGTAAGGATCGTCGTCATAAGCCGTCAGTACCAACACCTGCACGTCAGGTATTTTGGCTTTGATCTGTCGGGCCGCCTCAATCCCGGTCATTTCCGGCATCTGAATATCGAGCACAGCCACTTCAGGCTGATGTTCCAGGGTCAGGGCGACGGCCTCAAGGCCGGTGGTGGCTTCAGCCACAACTTGAATATCGCCTTCTTCTTCCAAAAACTCGCGGATGCCTTTCCGCACAACGGTGTGGTCGTCAGCCAGCACCACCCGAATTGCCTCAGATTTGTCCATAACGTTTCCCCTTAACCATTTAAGTTACCTGATGGGTTTAATAATCGCCCCTGCCCATGCTAAAAGATTCGCCCAAATCCGGTCTTTAGGGCTTGACTAATTTTGCAAAATAAGCACTTTCAACCGGAAAAACAAGCCGTCCGCTGGTTTATGCCAATGCCACTTTCCGAACCCGGCCAATTTAATAGATCTTTTTGGTAACCAAATGCATCAGCATAAGTAAGTAAGGCTACTTATGGTATTTCTGCAAGTTTTGCCTTGATGTAGGCTTGGTTAAGGTGACGATAATTTTTGAGCATCAGTCGAAGGAAGTTGAGAGGTCCAGTAAAAATCTTACGAATTATAAGACCATTATAAGTTTTGGAGCAGGGTTGTCAAGAATTATGACACTACTCCTGGCTACTTGTAGCGCTACACCTGTTCCAATAGCTGCTTCCTGGCGGACCCAACCCGGCTTCAACTCACATCAATTCTTTACACAATCTTTATCAACCCTTCATCAGTCCTTCAAAAGGACTCCCTATAATAGAGGCAAGATTACAAAGTAGACGAGCCGCTTGCACCGGCTCGAGGACTGAATTTAGGAGGTGGATCATGATGGATGGTGGTATGATGGGTGGCTTTGGCTTAATGGGTGGACTCATTGGCTTGCTGCTAAATGTAGCTCTTCTGGTCGGAATTGTGTTGCTGGTGGTGTGGGCGGTGCAAAGGTTTAGTGGTTCAACCCACTCCGGTGCGCCCGCTGCTTCATCCCCTCAAGTTCTCTCGGCTCGCGAGATTCTTGACATTCGTTACACCAAAGGGGAATTAACCCGGGAAGAGTACCAGACCAGGCTCAGCGATATTTCGTCATAATTGCTAACCACATTTAGTTCCTGTAGCAGGAGGTATTGAACCATGATGGGTTTTGGATTAGGCATGGGACTGTTTGGCTTATTCTGGATGCTCCTTTTCTGGGGAGGAGTCATTGCCCTGGCCGTCTGGCTAATCAGGCTACTATTCCCCACACTAGAAAAGTCGGATGAGGGCGAAAAAGAGGTGTTATCGGCCCAAGAAATTCTCCGAACGCGTTATGCCCAGGGAGAGTTAACGACCGGGCAATATCAAGAAATGCTGCAGACGATCCAACAATAAACTTCAGCATGTCCGAGGCATTTTATAAAGCCATTGGCACGCAAATCCGTAGCTCGATGTGGCCTGAGACCCAATGATCAGGCCACATCGTTTTGTCGTTATCACACAGGCTTAATAGCATAGTAAACAGAGGGTTTTTAACCGTTTCACGGGGGTTCACTTTAGTTGCCTCTTGACTCGGGTTATCTGGGGAGAAACTGTTTAGCTCCTGAAGCTTGAAACCGGATATGAAAAGAATCGTGCCTCAATTTGTCCGAATTACATACTGAGACCTACAATATGTAAGAATGGTAATGATAACCAGAAGCGTTTCAAATAGTGATTAACCAGCCTGGCCCTCTGGAGTTTGATTTTTCTAGCCACGCTCCCAAGCTAAATTGATGGTTGAGAGCATTTCGCTTCACGTCTGTGTGTTGGGGAGGCCTACCTTGTGGCGGCTGGGGCTGCAAGCCCTGCTCACGGGCCAGCCTAATCTGGCCAAAGTCACCCTGGCAGCCGATCTCCCCGAGGTCGGCGATCCGCCTGACGTTTTTTTGCTGGATGGTCGTCACGTAGATGAATTCCTCGCCTCTGTCCTGACTTCTTTCCCCCATTCTAACCTGCTCATTATTGCCGACGAACTGAATGAATCAACGGTGCTGACCTGGCTGGACCGGGGTGTTCTTGGCTGCCTAGAGCGGGACGCCTCCCTGCCGGCCTTGCTTAATACCATCCGCCAGGTGGCTGCCGGAGAGGTCAGTTTACCCCAGGCGTTGGCCCTGCGGCTGGTCACCCGCCTAGCTCATCAATCAGCGGCCCCCATCGAAACCGTTTTACCGGAAGCACTTTCCGAGCGTGAACGAGAGGTGCTCATCCTGCTGGCCCAGGGGTTGAGTAACAAAGAAATCGCTCAGCGTCTCTATCTCAGCGTGCGCACCGTCGAGGGACACCTGGCTAACATTTACGGCAAATTAGGTGTCCACTCCCGAACCGAAACGGCCCTCTACGCTGTCCGCCAGGGCTGGTTGGGGTCTACTTGACCAGGTAGAATTACCTATTTTCTCCCCTCTCAAAACAGGTAGTTCAACGCTGTTGACAAACAGCCAGGTATGATATGCTCATTGTGAGCCTGGCCACAGAACTTAACCAGGTGAGAAGAATGATGACCAAGACCCGTTTAGCTCTATTGAGTACCCTCGCCGACATGCATACTCAGCCCATCCAGTACAATCTGGCTGCTTTGGCAAACATCTTAGCCAAGGTTGCGCCGGACCTGCTATATGTGGAAGTACCGCAGCAGGATTGGGAGTTGGGCCGCCTGGAGCAGGCGCCGGTCGAGGTGCAGCGCAGTCTGCTCCCCCTGGCCGAATTGAGCCGCACCGTCGTCGTACCCGTGGCTCCTGATACCCGCCAGTTCAACGACTTTGCGCCCAGAACCGGCTGGCGAGCCAGGCTAGTTCGCTGGCTAGACCAAGCTCTGCGCTGGATGCAGCGCCAAGCCAACAGCGCCGAGGCTATCCACGCCTGGCCCTTTGCCGGGGCGTGCCACACCCTCTGCCACCTCAGCCAGTGGAGTTGGGATGCCGAATCTCGGCGGGCGTGGGAAGAACAAAACCAGGGGATGCTCGACAATATCCGACAGGCTATCCGGCGCGACCCCAACTGCCGCATCCTGGTTGCCGTACAATGCCAGCGAACCCACTGGTTGGCGTCGCGATTCAAGAAGCTGCCAGACCTTGAGTTCGTGGATTATCGGGAATTGTAAGGCTTAAAAGTAGGTAAACAATGACTTACTTGGCTTGGTGCAACCTGTTCCAACAAAAATTTCGGCTGGCCCTCAGCATCGGCGGAGTGGCTCTGGCCATGATGCTGATCGTCTTTCTAAACGGCTTCCAGTCTGGCGTCTATCGGCAGGTCACGGCTTACCTGGATCATACCCCCGCCGACCTGATCGTGGCGGAGGAGGATATTACCAAAATGCTGGGCGCCACCTCGCTGCTACCGCCAGGCGCTGCCGACCTGGCTCGAAGTGTACCGGGTATTGCCCGCATCATTCCGATTGTGTCTCAGTTTGTCCCGCTGGATATTCATGATAAGAAAGTAGTCACTTATCTGGTGGGCTATGACCCTGAACTTGGCGGTGGGCCATGGGCGCTTAAGGTGGGCCGTCTCCCCGCCGATGATGACGAAGTGGTTCTAGACGGGGTGATGGCCGAAACCCACGGCCTCAGGTTAGGCGATACGCTTGAGATTCTGGACGAAGATTTTACCGTAGTCGGGTTGAGCGATGGGACCACTTCATGGATGGCCAGCTTCATCTTTCTGGAAAAACGGGGGGCGGAACGGGTCTTCCTGAGTCCTGGCATGACCAGTTTTTTGTTGCTCCGCCTTGAGCCGGGCGCCGACCCGGCTACCGTCGAGACCCGGCTACGCCGCCGCCTGCGCCAGGTCGAAATTCTGCCAGCGGCTGTTATTAAACAGAATGACATTAACCTGATGGTGAAGGTGTTCGCTATCCCCTTGCAGGTGATGACGGCCATTGCCTTCGCCGTCGGCACAGCCATTCTGGGTATGATTATCTATACCGCCACGGTTGAGCGGGTGCGCGAGTACGGGGTGCTCAAGGCGGTCGGCGCGAAAAATCGCCACCTGTACGGCCTGGTCATCCAGCAGGGCCTGGTGACAGCTCTATTTGGCATTATTGTGGGTATTGGTCTGGCCTGGGTGATGGCCCAGGGAGTGATGAACGTCTTCCCCAAATTCCTGGTGCTTCTCCAACCCGGTTCCATCGGGCTGACTGCCCTTGTGGGGTTGCTCATGGGGATGCTGGCGGCGGTACTCCCAGCTCGCTATGTAGGTAGCCTGGACCCGGCGCGGGTGTTTAGAAAGTAGGCGACGACCCAATGTTACACTTAGCCTGGCGCAACCTTTCGCAAAGCCGGACCCAGTTCAGCCTGGGGGTGGGCGGTGTGGCTCTGGCTCTGCTGCTGATGCTGGCCCTGGATGCACTGTTTGCCGGCGCTGCCGAGAAGCTGGTCGTTTACATTGACCAGGCCGGGGCAGATATTTTTGTGGCCCAGGAAGGGGTGAAAAATATGCATATGGCTGCCTCGGCTATCACTCTGCGTGACATGCGCCTGGCCTCGCACGCCGACGGTGTGATCAGCGCCAGCCCTATCCTGTATGCCAGTGGCGTGGTTAAAGCCGGTCAGGCTGACATCCTCTCTTATATTATTGGCTTTGATCCGCACGAGGCGCTGGGCGGACCGCCCGAGGTTATCGCCGGAATGGCTGAGTTGCAGCGCGACGAGGCGATCATTGACGAAACGGTAGCCCGCAGCCAGGGGCTTGGCCTGGGCGACGAAATCGAGCTGTTGGGCGAGACTTTTACTATCGCTGGCTTGACCCAGGGGTTGACCAACATCACCAACAGCGTGACCTTTATTCACCTCAAGGATTTTCAGGAGTTGCGCGGCCGGGAGGCCATTAGCTATGTTCTGCTCAAAGTCAAACCGGGCTATGCTCCCGGCCCAATCGCGGCAGCAATTAGTGTCCGCAACCCGGATGTCACCGCCCTCCCCCGCGCCGAGTTTGCCCGTGAGGAGCGACAACTGGTGACGGATATGGGCGTCGAGCTGCTCAACATCATGAACCTGTCCGGTCTCCTCATCGGCCTGGCCGTGACCGCGCTGACGCTTTATACCAGCACCCTGCGCAAACGGCAGGAGTATGGCGTGCTCAAAGCAATTGGAGCTAAAAATTGGCAGCTATACGGTGTCGTTATCCTGCAAGCTTCTTTAAGTCTAACCATTGGCTTGGTCATCGCGATGGGCTTGGTCTGGCTGCTGGGCCTGGTCTTGCCCGGCCTCAATTCCGGAATTAGCTTTGTGCTCACCCCGGCGGCCATCACCCGGGTTGGGCTGGCAGCCCTGCTCATCGGGGTAGCGGCGGCGCTGGCCCCGGCGTGGCAAATAGCCCGGCTGGATCCGGCTCACGTGTTTAGAGGATCGTAAAATGGAAGTAATTATGGATGTCCAAAACGTTACCCGCCGCTTTGGCGGCGGCAGCACCGAAGTGACTGCGGTGCGTGACCTTTCCCTCAGCGTCGCTGCCGGCGAAGTGGTTCTGATTATGGGGCCATCGGGAAGTGGCAAGACGACCTTGCTCTCCATGCTCGGCGGGCTGCTCAAACCTTCGACCGGGCGCATCCAGATTGGCCCGGATGAGATCACCGCCATGGACGAACGACGGCTGCCAGAGGTTCGCCTGCGCCGGATCGGCTTTATCTTTCAAGACTTCAACCTGTTGTCGGCTCTGTCCTGCCTGGATAACGTCGCCATTGTCGCGCAGTTAGCCGGTCTGCACCCTGCCCAGGCTCGAAAGCGAGCCAGGCAGTTGTTGGAACAATTGGGCTTGGGCCACCGGCTGAATTTCTTGCCCGAAAAACTGTCTGGGGGAGAAAAGCAGCGGGTAGCGATTGCCCGGGCCCTGGTCAATCAGCCCGATTTAATCCTGGCCGACGAACCCACCGCCAATCTGGACAGCCACCACGGTCATGAGACAATGCGCCTGCTGCGGCGCATTGCTAAGGAAGAAAATCGAAGTGTCGTCATCGTTAGCCATGACCAGCGAATTAGAGATATTGCCGACCGGGTGCTGTGGTTGGAGGATGGGCAATTCAAGAATGTGGTGGAGATGGCCCTTGACCCGGTCTGTGGCATGTCGGTGGATCGGGAAAGCGCCCCGGCGCAAACGGCGTATGACGGGCGCGTCTTTTACTTTTGCGCTCAAGGCTGCCAGGATGAGTTCTTGAGGGCGCCGGAGAAATTTTTAGCGAGGCACACGGATGCTGTCTCTGCCTCTTAATTCATCAACCCACCTTATCATTCTGACCTCAGCACCTCTCTGTCAAGGGGCGAGGCCAGTGTTGCCATCAAGCCAATTTGATGTGGGGAGGAATGGTATGCAGGGCCATATCTCCCCAGTCGTGGCTTCGCTTCAATCCGGCCAACCCACCCTCTTACTCATTAACTTGCCGGCCACCTCACCCGCCCTGATCTCACCGCTCGAAACTGGCACTTCTCAGCCTGGCCTGCTTGTCTTGGTTGACGCTGATGAGCTTGACCGGGTTCTGCCGCTGGGGTGGATTGGTGCTAGCGACTGGATTTCCCGGGGTGACTTGGTAACCAACTTGGCTTCCATTGCCATCGCGGTGCAGCATGGTGAGATGATCTTGCCGCCCGCCCTAGGTCAGGGCGCATCAGGGCAGGATGCTCTGATTGACCCCCTTTCTGAGCGAGAAATCGAAGTCTTACGGCTCCTGGCCCAAGGTCTGACCAACAAGGACATCGCCCAAACCCTCTGCTTAAGTGTCCTCACCGTTAAGACCCACCTGCACCACATTTTTGGCAAGCTAGGCGTGCGCTCTCGCACCGAAGCAGCTTTGTGGGCCACTCAACACGGTTACGGGCTGACAGAATAAGTGGCTCAATCTGACTGCCGGTAATTCTATCGTAGCCTGGCCGCGCTTGGTGAGGTATACTTTTCATCTCAAAGAAAACGAATCGCTAATGCTCAAATGTCAAAGGGGGAAATTTAGACAATGGTAAGCATAAGCAGTTTAACGAATCCAGATCGGACGTACCCGGCGCAACCACAACCGGCCGGTAATATTCGCTTTGATTGGCTCATTACCGTACTGAGCTTTTGGATGATTGGTGGTATCCACCTGGACGCCTGGGCCCACCACCAGTTCGCGGTTGAAACCTTCTTCACACCCTGGCACGGTGTGCTCTATTCCGGCTTTCTGGCGGTGGCGGCCGTGTTGGTCTGGGCTTTTGCCCGCAACCTATGGCGGGGAGAGCCCAGGTCCCAGGCGCTTCCGCCCGGTTATGCCCTCTCGCTGGTAGGTGTACTTCTGTTTCTGGCTGGGGGCATTGGGGATATGCTGTGGCATATTCTCTTCGGTATCGAGGTGAACATCGAAGCCTTACTTAGCCCGACGCACTTGCTGTTGGCGCTCGGCGGGGCGCTCATTGTGACCGGCCCATTTCGGGCTGCGTGGGGGCGCAGCGAAGGTGCTACGCCAGGTTGGGCCTCATTGTTACCGGCTTTGCTGTCGCTGGCGATGCTGTTATCGGTGTTCACGTTCTTCACCGCTTTTGCCAACCCAATTGCCGCCGAAAGATTAGTAGCACGAGACAACTTAAACCAGGCCCTGGGAGTAGCCAGTATTCTGGTTCAAACAGGCTTGATGATGGGAGTGATCTTGTTGGCCGTGCGCCGTTGGGCGCTGCCGTCTGGCAGCTTGACGTTGGTGTTGACTGTCCAGGCGCTGCTGTCGGTCTCGCCTCATGAAAATTACCAGTTGCTGCCCCTGGTCATCCTGTCGGGTCTGGTCACAGACTTGCTGCTGTCGCGGATGAAACCCTCCGCGGACAGCCCTACCGCCTTCCGGCTCTTCGCGTTTAGTGTGCCGGTCGTTTTCTATTTGTTTTACTTTGCTAATCTGCTGCTATCCAGTGGGATAGCGTGGACGGTCCACCTCTGGGCTGGCTCCATCGTCATGGCCGGTGTCGTCGGCTGGCTACTCAGTTATGCCTTCGTGCTGCCTGGGTCCGAATTGGGAACAAAAGTACTCGAAGTATGAGTAAGCTGGAATGCCCATAAATCTTCAAACCATTGCCCTCGCCTTCACTACATTTATCGCTCTAAGTTCATCGATTTGTAGTAGCGCGGGCAAAATCTCGGTCCAGCAAGAGATTCAACAGGCGGCCAGAAGCGGCGCAACAGAGCTTAACCTCTCTAGCCGGAACCTCACCTCGCTGCCTCCCGAAATCGGCCAACTCTCCCAGCTCAAGAAACTGCGGCTTGACGACAATCAGCTCAAGGAGTTGCCGCCAGACATCGGTCGCCTGACCCATCTAACCGAACTGTACCTGTCCTACAATCAACTAACGATGCTGCCGCTCGAAGTGGGCCAGCTTGCCAATCTAGTCGAACTGGATGTCGGCAACAATCAACTGACCGCTATGCCTGCTCAAGTTGGTCGTTTATCGCAGTTAAAACGGCTGTGGCTCAACAACAACAGATTAAAGGATGTGCCTGCCGAAATCGGTCAGTTATCCGATCTGACCCAGTTACAACTCGGCGGCAATCAACTGGCGGCGCTGCCTCCTGAAATCGCTCAACTTTCTCAGCTCACCACGCTGGACTTGGTTCAAAATCAATTCAGCGAGGTATCGCCCGAAATTTTTGAACTGCCCCACCTGACCAGTCTCTACCTCAGTGGAAACCCACTGGGAAGGCTACCCCCGCAAATTGGGCAGTTGTCTCAGTTGAGAGCATTATGGCTCAGAAATGATCAACTCAGCGAACTGCCGCCTGAAATCGGTCAATTGACCCAGTTAGCTGAACTGGATCTGAGTCAAAACCAACTGCAAGCGTTACCCCCTGACCTCGGCCGCCTCCTGAACTTGACCCAACTCAACTTGGCCCATAATCACCTGGTCCTGCTGCCCATCGAGATAACGCAGCTAACTAACCTAATCGAACTGGACCTGGGCAGCAATCAGTTGACCGAGGTGCCGGCCCAGTTGGAACGGCTCTCCCGATTGGAACGGCTGTGGCTCAACAACAATCAACTCAGCACGATACCCCCCGAACTGGGTCAACTCTCCAATTTGATAGGGTTATCGCTGCGCCACAATCAGCTCACAGAATTACCCTCCGAACTGGGTCAGTTACCTAAGCTGAAAGTCCTGGAAATTGCTGGCAACAGGATCACGAAGTTGCCTCCTGTAATCGAGCAGCGACCTGATCTGCAAATTATCAGATAGGGAACTGGAGTTAGTTGGCTGGCACGAGAAGGGCGTCCACCTGATCTTTCGCCGCCATCCGAGAGGTTTTCGTACCCGACGGCTAGCAACACCGGTTAAGCCGTAACGCCAGCTCGGTCGGCATAAGCTCATAGCTCGCATGCAGCAACTCGTATGCTGCAACCCTGATGTCATCCCATCCCCGCAAATCCATCGAATCTTGACTAAATCTTCATCAAATCTTCACACATAATATGGTAGATTGATGAGAGGTTAAAGAAGCGGAGGATATCTCAATGAGCAAATTATTACGAGGCGCGGCAGAAGAGAACACGCCCGAGGCTGACCCGCCCCCCTACAGCACACCCCGCTGGGTGAAAGTGTTTGGGATTATCACCCTGGCCCTGGTCTTGCTGCTTGTCATCATGATGTTCACCGGTGTTGGCGGTAAGCACGGCCCTGGTCGCCACATGCAATCCGAGGACGCTGGAGGCCACACGCCTTCCATAGAACACGACATGCAACAGCCATGATCATGACGCCCCCCCTCCGCAAGTTCGTGCTCACCGTGCATCTCACGTTCTCGGTAGGCTGGATCGGTGCAGTCATTGTTTACCTTGGTCTCGGCGTCGCCGCTCAGGCCGGCCAGGATGTGCAGACAGTGCGTGCCGCCTGGATTGCGATGGAGTTGACCGGCTGGTACGTCATCGTCCCGTTGGCATTCGCCTCGTTGCTCACCGGGCTTGTCATGTCACTGGGCACTAAGTGGGGCTTGTTCCGGCACTATTGGGTTCTGATCACACTCGTGTTAACCATCATTGCTACCACAA
Organism: Chloroflexota bacterium; assembly: GCA_016860845.1. Next base: position 239,895 of record BOKF01000004.1, on the reverse strand, counting down.
TCTTGCTGCTGCATATGCCGGACGTGAGTTCCATTGCAGATGTAGCGCGAGAGGCAGACGATGCCGGTCTCGGCGGGGTTGGGGGCGATCTCCTCCACCCTGGTGTCGGCCTGCTGGTGTTGCTCGTGATCCAAGTGCTGAACGTGTATAAGCCGCGGGGCCTGACCCCTTACGGGTGGCGTAAGCAGTACGAGCAGCATACGGTATCGAAGCCGTAGTTGCAGCGGCCCTTGCCCGATTTGGGATAAGAGATCATAAGAACGAAGTGGAGGATATCTCAATGAGAAAATCATTACTACGACGCGCAATAGAAGAGGATACGCCCCAGGCTAACCCGCCCTCCTACCCCGACTCCAACAGCGACACCAGTTCCCGCTGCTCCAGTCGCTAGAATTATTCAAAAAAGAGGTCAACAAAAATGCATGGACATACTCATAGACCCGAATCGCCCGCCCAGACAGAAGGACGTCTGATCCGCTGGCCATCATTTTATGATGGACTGGTGAATCTGATGACGCTTGGCCAAGCCGGCCATTTACGCCGAATGACCGTGGATCAAGCCCTGCTTCAGCCTGGTGAAACCTTGCTCGATGTGGGCTGTGGCACGGGCGGGGTAACCATTCCCGCAAAAATGCAGGTTGGAGAAAATGGAAGTGCGGTAGGCATTGATCCATCGCCAGAAATGATCGCTATTGCGCGTCGAAAGGCGAAGCGGGCTGGGATTGAGATTGACTTTCGCGTCGGCGTGATCGAGTCCTTGCCCTTTCCTGATGAGACGTTTGATGTGGTGACTTCCAGCCTGATGATGCACCACCTCCCCCAACACCTGCAGGTTAAGGGACTGGCTGAAATCTGGCGGGTGCTCAAACCCGGTGGGCGGATTTTGATTGCGGACATGAGGAACCCCAGTACGTCGTTTCTGAAGCGGGTCTTCCCCTTGCTGGTATTGCATCATGGGCATGCAGTTCAATTTGGCATCGAGGCTCTGCCAAAACTCATGACGGAGGCGGGGTTTGAAAAGGTGGAGCAACTTGACGCCCACTTTCGGACTATTGGATTTGTGCGAGCAAAAAAGCCTGCCGCCTGACCTGTGCCCTGTTAAATCTTCATCGAATCTTCACAGCGATGTGGTAAATTAGAGGTAGCAATTCCTGAAACCGGGTAAAAGTCTCCAGCCGGGTACGATTGAGTCCTTTAGCAGGAGAAGATACGATGGCCGATGCAAAAATACTGGTGGTCGATGATGATAAGAAGACGGTAGACCTGATCCAGCTCTACCTGGAGAAGGACGGCTACCGGGTGCTGGCGGCTTATGATGGCCAACGAGCGCTGGAATTGGCTCGTCAGAAGCAGCCGGACCTGATCGTGTTGGACTTGATGCTGCCAGCCGTAGACGGCCTGGACGTCTGCCGCACGCTTCGCGTCCGTGGTGCATCTAAAGTGCCTATTATCATGCTGACGGCCAGGACCACCGAGGCGGACAAGTTGCTGGGCCTAGACCTGGGCGCCGACGACTACATGACCAAACCGTTCAGCCCGCGTGAGCTGCTGGCTCGGGTCCGGGCTGTGCTGCGGCGAGTCGATGAAGCAAAAATCCAGGGGCCACCCCAAGTGCGTTACGATGACCTGATTGTGGACTTTGTTCGCCACGAGGTCCGGCTGGGTGAAGAACCAGTCCATCTTACTCCCAAGGAGTTCAAGCTGCTGGAGGTCCTGGCCAGGGAGCCTGGACGAGCTTTTTCCCGGCTGGAGCTGCTGGATGCGGTCTTTGGCTTTGATTATGAAGGTCTGGAACGGACGGTGGATGTTCATGTGATGCACCTGCGCCAGAAGATCGAGCCGGAACCCGATCAGCCCCGCTATGTGATCACCGTGCCGGGTGTCGGCTATCGCTTCGAGGGCGGCCATGTGGCGTAGCCTGCGCTTCCGGCTGCTGACGGCGACCCTCTTCGTAGTTATCGTGGCCGTGAGTTTGACGGCCTTATTTGCCAGTGGCACGACGACCAGGGAGTTCCATCGGTACGTCCTACGGAGCAATACCGGGCAGGCACTGCATTTTGGTCTGCTCCTGGCCAACGCTTACAGCCAGGCTCAGACCTGGGCAGGTATCCAGCCGCTGGTCGAACAACTGGGACAGGTCAGCGGAAATCGGGTGGTCCTGGCCGATGCCAGCGGCAAGGTGGTGGCCGACTCGGATCAAGAGCTAGTCGATCAGGCCGTTGAGGCCGACTGGCCGGAGCCGTCCAGCAACGTTGTCGTGGACGGCAAGCCAATAGGGACATTGTACCTTAATCCCCTGGCTGAACCTTCCCCCCACGATCTTGGTTTCCTGGCCGCGGTTAACCACTTCGTCCTGGTCGGGGCCTTTCTTGCCGGGGCCATCGCAGTGCTGGTGACGCTGGCCCTGTCGCACCGCATCGTCCGTCCCATTGAACTGCTGACCGCTGCTGCTCGGCAGATGGAGAAGGGCGATCTAACGGGGCGGGTCAATGTCAGGTCAGGCGACGAGATTGGTCAGCTAGCCGCCGCCTTCAACGCCATGGCCGACGGCTTGGCCCGGCTGGAGCAGTTGCGCCGGAATATGGTGGGCGACGTGGCGCACGAACTGCGGACGCCGCTGACCAACCTCCGGGGCTACCTGGAAGCGGCGCGGGATGGACTGGTCACGCCCGGTGTGGACCTGGTGGATAACCTGTACGAAGAGGTGATGTTGCTTAACCGGCTCGTGGATGATTTGCAGGAACTGGCGCTGGCCGAGGCCGGGCAACTGCACCTGGAGTGCCGCCCGGTGGATGTAGGCGAGGTGGCGCGGATGGCCACTGAGGCGATCCGTCCACAGGCTGAGGCGAGTGGCTTAGACTTGTCGCTCGATGTGCCGCCCAATCTACCGCCTGTCGTGGCGGACCCGCACCGAATAGGGCAGGTATTGCGCAACTTGTTAAACAATGCTTTGGAGTTCACGCCACATGGGGGTCAGGTCACCCTGACGGCCCGGCTGGATGGGACTTGGGTCTGCCTGGAGGTAGGCGATAGCGGGCCGGGGATAGTTCAGGAGCAGTTGCCGTTTGTCTTCGAGCGCTTCTACCGGACCGACCCATCTCGGACACGTGTCACTGGAGGGGCGGGATTGGGTTTGGCGATTGTCAAACAGCTGGTCGAAGCGCATGGAGGACGGGTTTGGGTTAAGAGCAGGCCGGGGACTGGCTCCCAGTTTGGTTTTACGCTGCCAGTCACCTGATCATCACCCTAACTTCTAATCGTTTACAGATTTGTGGTGCGGAGAAGCTGTTGAACTGCCGGCAATGGCCAATCGCAATCTTTCTAAACTTAGCCCGTTTGTGGCTGTATCTTTTTGGTAAGGACTACAATTGTAGGAGGATTTGCGCCTTGGCTAATCGAGACGTACTATGGAGGTGATAACTTGGCTGAACGTGGGCGAGTCATTAATGAGATAATGGGAGTATCTACTACCCTATGTTCCCCTTAACCGCAGAACATCCCTTCCGCAAACCTATCCTGGCTCAACTTTTGAAAAGCCGCCCTACTTGCGTGGCCATTAGCGGGGCAGCTACAGTGCATCTGAGCCTGGTTATAGCTGGATTGCCCAGTTGGCGCTCCCCTGTCCATTCTATTTTTGGCCTGCCTGATCCGGGCTGCGGCCTTTCCCGCGCCATCATTGCTCTGCTGCGGGGAGACTGGGCGACTTCCCTTACCTTTCATGCGTTTGCCCCACTGTTTGTGATCGCCTTGACCCTCATCGGAATCAGTACGCTGCTGCCCCGTTGCCCAAGAGAAAAAGTTGCCGCCTGGGTTGCCAGGTTGGAACATCGCACCGGCTTAACTGCCATTTTATTGGTGGGTTTAGTTGTTTACTGGTTAGCTCGTCTGCTAATCATGCGCGAGGCATTTATCCACCTAATTAACGGGTAGTTGGGCGGCTAAAAAAACAACGCTATAGGGTCATGACGGAATTCCAGCGTCTATTCGGCCCATTCTCGAAAATTAGGTTTCACTGTTAAACCGACAATTCCACCTCGTGTTCCCGAAAAGTTCAAGTATATAACACCTTCTTGGAACTACTGAGCTTTTAGCTTCTCCTCAATCACCTGTTGGAAGACCTCAAAGGACTCCGCGCCGACTATCGGAACATCATTGATGTAAAAGCCTGGGGTACCTCGAATGCCCAACTGTCGTCCTTCCCGAGTGTTGGCTTGCACAACTTCCAGATACTTTTCTGAGTCAAGGCATGAGTTGAAGGCGGCCGGGTCCAGCTTCAATTCTGCCGCCTAGATCTTCAAATTGTCCTTGCTAAAGGCGCCTTGATTTTCGCCGGATTGCCGGGAAAAAAATCAGATGGTGGTATTCCCAAAACTTGTTTTGCTCAGCTGCACACTCTGAGCCAGAGCCGCCCAGACCGACTCCTGCCCCAAAAAAGTGTAATGCTTGTAGACCAGGCGGACCTGGCTGTTTTTGACGTAGATCTCTTTTAGTCGGCCTTCGATTTCACGAAAATGGCGCCCGCAGTAAGGACATTAAAAGTCTCTGTACTCGACGATGACCACCGGCGCCTCGGGCGATCCCTGGCTAGGGCCACCGGCCTGAACGACCTCGGCAATCAAGTTGGCGGCTGACTTGGCTGGAGAAACCATCGTTGGACTCGTGGCAACAGACGCCGTTCTTTCGAGAGGCTGGGAGGCGGCTGCAACCCTAGACAAGCCGAATCCAATGCCGGTCGAACCCGATAACCTAACACGACTCCCAGCAGCATGGCAACAATTGCCAGGCCTATCCCGGCCGTGAAGTAGCGCCAGTTGTGAACCTGGGGGTCGGCTAATTGATTAGCAATTGGACCTTTGGCCGGGTAAGTAAAGAACGGAGGGGCTGAGTTAGGTTCATCAGGAGGACCCCACCTAAATTGTCAGCTGATGAGGCTGATGTTACTGTTTCGTTGAGTCGAAGTTCGTCTGGGCCGTCGGGCAAAAGTGTGAGTGTCTCCCCTTCGGCAGTTAATGGGTCGGGTTTATTTCGCGCTGGAGTTTTCGATTCAGGCGGGAGAAGAGTTTTTTCTTTGAGCGTCATCTTACCATCCTTTTTTCACTCCTTCAAAATTTCTCCGACAAATTCATCGAGCTGTGCCCCGGTCATTGGGCCGAGTTGAATTTTGGCGACCAGACCCGCACGATCCACAAATATACTGGTCGGTAAACCGCGGACGTAGTACAGATTGTCTGCCACCTCGCCGGTTTCGTCCAGCAGCACCGGAAAGGTCAGCCCAAACTCGGTCACGAAACGCTGTACGTCTTGCATCGAGTCCAGATACGTCACGTTTACGGCCAAGACAACCAATCCCTCATCTTGGCGTGCTTCGTGGACGCGCTTCAGCTCCGGCATTTCCAGCCGGCAAGGTGCGCACCAACTTGCCCAGAAGTTGATGAGTACCGGCTCACCGCGAAATTGCGACAGGCTGATCTGGCGGCCATCCAGTGTCTTCAAGGTAAAATCCGGCGCCGCCGGTTGACCAGGAGTGGCGGTGGGTTCACCATCGGGAGGGTTTGTACCTGGCGGTGTGGGGGTAGGGGTTGCCAGACTCAGGATGACGGTATCAGTCGGTGGAGGGAGAGATAATATCTTGAGTGGAGTAGCTGGGGCTGTGGGCGAGGCACTGATAAAACTGGCCGGTTGCAAAGTTGCCGGGTCGGTTATCGTTTGATAGGGCCAGGAGATGGAAAAAAACAGCAGGTTGCCAAAAACCAAGCTTACGATCAGCCCACTCCCGGCCATGATCCAGGGTGTCCAACGCCGTTCTTTGATGATTTGCTCATTCATTTTGGAAAGTAGGGGTGCAGGTGAGGGTGAGTCGATTGAGATGCAATTGGCTCGGCCGTACAGTGACTTGTCTCACCCGCTCCAAACTGAGCCGGTAAGAGGGCGATACTGCTAAAAATAAGCAAGATACCTAAATTGATCAATATACCAGAAAAGTAGGATCGCCACCTGAAAGGGGCTGGCGGGTAGAGCAGCCGTCGAAGCCGGGCTTCCGTTACATTGAAGGGGGTGTAAGCAGCTACCGGGAGCGTTGCACCAAAGCCATATCTCAGTAATTTCTGGAGTGTACACAGGAGTGGCAGATCACTGCCCAAATGGATAACAGCGGCCCGGTCGGCGGCTACCTCCTGCTGCAACTCGGCGGCTTGAGCCAGGTCGCTGACCAAGGGCAAGAAGAAAAAGGTGGCTTTGAGGGTACGACCAATCAGCAGCCGCAAAGGGTCCCGTTGGCGGTAATGGTAAGCTTCATGCGCTAGAACCGCCGCCAGTTCTTCATCGGTGAGCAGGTTAACCAAACCGTCCGTGAGCCAAATGCGAGGTCGCCAGAAGCCCAAGCAAAAGGCGTGCGCAGAGGACAAATTTAGAAAGACAATATCCTCTACAGCCAGCCCATTGGCGGCCAGCCAGACCTGGACTCGCGCTGGAGGTGTTTCGCGGAGAGGCAGAAAGAGGTGGCTCAGCCGTAATGTCCCTCGAAGTTGTTGGTTGAGGCTTAACCCTCCTCGCACAGCCATCAGCAGGACTATGGCTGGGATAATCAATTGCCAAGCCGAGGGCAGATGCTCTTGCATATGCTGGAGACCAGCCTGGCAAGCGTGCCATAGGAGTTCGACCCAGGTCCGGCTGTAAGCCCAACTCATTCCCAGAGCGAGGCTGGCCAAACTGAAGCTGACAGTTATAAGGAGCCAAAAATAGCGGTTCGTGGGGCTAGCTTTTGGGCGCATTTTCTTTTCTGTGCTGGATGAGATCAGCTATATTATCAAGGAGCTGGGGATCAATTGACTCCGCCGTCTCAATCATCTGGGTCACGGCAATGTGGCGGAAATCATCGCCAAACATCCCCCGCACTACCTGGTCAAATACCCTGGCCAACAGTTCATCACGGGAGGCAATCGCCTGGTAGACAAAAGCCCGGCCTACCTTCCGGCGGTTCAAGACCTTTTTATCGACCAAACGATTGAGGACGGTCATTGTTGTTTTGTAATTCAGGTTGCCGTCCAGATAATCAATGACATCCTGCACGTCTGGCTCGTCCAAAGCCCAGACAGCTTCCATCAACCTGGCTTCCAGCTCTCCAAAGATGTGCGTTAAGCCTTTTTCGCCCAGTCTAAAAGACTGAATAGCCATTTCCTGCGTCATAACGACCTCTTTTCCTGTAGGGTTAATTTCTCCTACTTATTGTAAGAGATACCCTCTACTTGTCAAATGGAGAAAAGCGACAAGGAAAAAAATAGCCCTCAGTCTGTCTGGAGGCTAACGAAAGGCATTTTTGTGAGGTTTGATGGTATTGATTTAAGTGAAGAAACCTTCAGTGGCTTAATCAAACTGATCAAGGCCCATCAAACGGGTCAACAAATCGTCCTGCGGGCAAGGATTATTCTGGCGGCCGGCCAGGGACAAAGCAACAATCAGATCGCTCGGGACCTCGGCGTGGATGGGGATACGGTTCGGCTGTGGCAGAAGCGCTGGCAGATGTTGGAACGGATCCCGTTGAGCAAGTTGAGCATTGAAGAACGGCTGGAAGATTTACTCGGCCCGGCTGTTCTCCGGCTTGTGTGACAGCGATTTGGTAAGGCTTTAACTCCTTAGCTAACCGCAGCTTGGACAATGGCATCACTGAATTGCGCCAATTCGCTAAATGAAACTTCCCTGGCTTACAGCAAGGGAATGCATCAAAATTCCATTTCAACCAAAAACCGCTATAATAACAACAGGCTTGAGGTAAGCTATCGCAGGAGAGATGGTGATGGCCACAACCTATATAGGTGTCGTGCGAAAAGGCAAGGTTGAATTTGATCCCCCTCTGGCTCTGCCTGAGGGCAGCCAAGTTCAGGTAACGTTGTCCACTGTTCTCAGCGAGCGAGCGGCGCTGGGTAAAGCCAATGTCTGGTTGGCGAACCATATGGGCGACGCCGTGGGCGCAATGAAGGGGGCGCTGATCTCGGTGCATGACCGAGCCATCTGGCGGTTTGAGGCCTTTATCACTGGCGTTCATTTTGACCCGATTGGTCCCATCGGACAGGTTGAGGTCGATGCTGAAACGGGGCAGGTGCTGACCCCTCCCCAAATAGTCGAGGCGATGATTGAGCGCGGCCGCCAACTTGCCCCTATCCCATAAATCCCAAAAAGGCGATGGCTATTGCCTTCCTGCTTGTATCCAGATGGTGTTAGCCTATCTGGGCCTTTCACGTTCACAAGAGTCAATTAGCAAAACTCTGGGATTAAACCCTCCTTTTGGCGTACGCCATTCCAATATCAAGAAACTGGCCTCCTCTAAAATCAAAGTCAATTATCAAGCAGGCACATTGAAGGATATTCGTGACCAGCTCGAGCAAAAAGTGCCGGTTATTGTTTTTGTTCAGGCTGGCGATTTGCCCCAGTGGTCAGGACATTCCTTTCAACATGCCGTGGTCGTAGTTGATTTGGAGCAACAGATGGTCTATGTGATGGACCCGGCTCTCGCTGAGGGTCCGACCCCTGTTGATGAAGAAGCATTTATGCTGGCCTGGAGCAGCATGGACTATTACTATGCCACCCTAAGCCGTTAATGAATAATGTGAGGGAACTCTCACAAAGTTGAAATTCCTCTGGTTGCCTCCTCAATTTGTTCAATCGTGTTTACTTCATCTCGCCAACTTCGCACCAGGGCCAGGCACGCAATCCAACGGCTCAATGTCTCTGGGGAGCGCACCAGTTTCTCTCTTAGCAACATAAACAATTTGCTGATATTGTCAGTTTTAGGTTTCTCGGCCAATTCCGCGAATCGGTCTTGTAAAGCGTGCGTGACCTCTTTGGATATTGGGTCGGTGTGTTCTAATTCGTAAGTTAACTGTGCCCGTATTGCCTGCTGCCACCCTGTGATAATATGAGACATGCTCAGCGTGTCCCAATCCGGTACCAACAATGTCTCAATCGTTGTTAGCAGCGAAGGTTTAGATAAGTCTATCCCCTCGCCTCCCGAAGCTAACAAGGTGCGCTCGATAGTGATCTGTCGCAATTGATTGAGGGCTGCCTGTTGCCGTTGCTGCTCCAGTTGTCGCTGTTCAGCCTCCCAGTCAATCAAAGCCTCTTGCGCCTGAGCTCCACATTCACGGTGAACGCAGGCCATTTTCCAGGGTCCACCTGGCTCCACTAAAACCACAAATCCAGGCGGATGGCTATGGGCATGCTGGCAACTTTGTGGGGTGCAGGATTGCCCCTCAAGTTGCGGCTCAAGCCAGATGAACTCTCCTGCCCCCTGCCTTTCCTTAACAAAGTGGGGCAATACAGCCGGCAGTCCTTGCTTGGTTAGCATTTCAGCGGCGGCTTGGGCTACTGCTTGTTCTTGTTGATCGAAACAACTAGCGGGCTGGTGGGCATCAGGGGCAACACAGTAAGCCTCAATGTGATTAAGGAGAGCACGTTTCTCACCTCTTACTCCTTGTCTATCCTGGGTAAGTGCTGTGGGGGGATACTGGTCTAAATCAATGCCATCTGCTACCTGGAGTACAGCCGAACCATCAGGAGCAGGTTTGAACTGCTCCGTGTATTGTGGAAATAACCGCAGATATTGGCAAAATTGTGGGACAGTGCCATCTTGATGCGGAACGAACTCGCTTTGTCCACTCTGTAATGCCTCTCTCAATTCTTCAAAAGTCGTTTGACATCCGAGACATTGAGACGTAGGCACACTATTCCAAGTCCTTTTCTCTTCAAAACGGACACCGTGGGTGATGAGGGCTTGAGTGATCGCTTGAGCTAGCTCATCAATTGTCGGCGCTTGCTCCGTGATTGAGTTGCGTAACTGTTCTAAAAAAGTATGACGCAGCTCTGGATATTCAGCTAACCGCTCCTTGATCAGCCTCATCTTCTGGCGCACTAACCAGACTTGAAGCGCACTTTGGCGTTCCTTGATTTCGGTTTGATCGTCAAGTAGATGCTCTGGTAGTTCCTCAATACCTCTAATTCTATCCTGGTAGCATTCAGGACAAATCATTCGCAGCTGCGTTTCACCAACAAGATAGAGCCGATACTGAGTTTCGAATTTGTTTTGCGGTTCAGTGCATAACTGGCACATCCATTCCTTCAGGGATATAGCCGTATCAAGCAACCAGCCAGAGATTGGGGGATTTTCGACTTTGGAAAATCTTATAACATCTATCTCGTAAGTTTGATCGCCTCGTTGAATGAAGCGTTTGGTTTCCTCAGGAATTTCACCAGTCTCTTCCATTTCCTGGCGGACCTTAACCACCAAGCGGCGATCAACCCCACAGTGACGGGTAAGTGCCCGATCACTCATATAAAGACCGTAAGGGTGGAGGAGGGCCTGCCGAACCACATGCTGTTTGTCCTCCATACTCCGCCTTTGACCGTGCTTCTGATTGGCTGAGAGGGCCAGCCATTCCGCATCGGTTTGAGTACCAGGTCTGATTCTAACCCGGAGATGGATGCCGGCCCGTTTAGCTGCTTCTCCCCGATGGTAGCCGTCCCAAATATAAATATGACCCTCCGCATCCTGAACCCCTTCAATCGGATCGAATACAATCCCCTCTGACATCAGAGTGGCGTATTCGTTAATAAGGGCGTAATTTATGCTGGCCCGGCTCTGAATAAAGATAAGTTGATGAGGCTCATAAAAATCTTGCTCGCCATAATTTGCGACAAATTGCTGTGACATACACCAAACTCCCTTCATGGGCCAATAGCATAAACAGTGGTTTTGAGTTCAGCGTATGTAGCGTTTATGGAAAGAGCCGTTGAGGGCGATGGCGTGACGCATCATCTCGATGAAACGATCTCGATCTTCATAGAACAGCGGAATAATGAGATACTCCAGTTTTTCGTAAAGCGAGGCCGCCTCGTTGGCCCGGTTGTCACCTCCGCCGGTTGCCCCATTCTCGCCAATGGCCCAGCCGGTGACGCCTTTAATGTGCCCTTCGATCCACCACCCATCCAGCACACTCAGGCTGGGGATACCGTTGAGCGCAGCCTTCATGCCGCTGGTTCCCGAGGCTTCATTGGGGGGTTGGGGGGTATTGAGCCATACGTCAACCCCCGCCGTCATCAGCCTGGCCAGGTCGAGGTCGTAGTTCGCCAGGTAAGCAATCTTGATCTCTTCCTTGAGCAATTCTTTCATCTGAAAAATGCGCCGGATGAGTTCCTTGCCGGCTTGATCCTGGGGATGGGCCTTACCGGCATAAATCACTTGAAAGGGGCCGGTGTTGGCCGCGATACTTTTGAGCCGTTCGATATCGGTGAAGAGCAGGTCGCTTCGCTTATAAGTCGCTGCCCGCCGGGCAAAGCCAAGGGTAAAGACATCTCCATCCATCTCCACGTCGGTTGCGCGATGCACATACTGGATCAACTGTTTCTTGGCCTGGGTATGAGCGGCCCATACCTCTGGCCTGGGAATGCTCAGCGCGTACCGTAAGCTAAAATTATCCTGTCTCCAGCCTGGAATATAGCGATCGTACAAAGCCTGGAATGGTTCTGACACCCAGGTGGCCGCATGGACGCCGTTGGTAATCGCCTCAATGGCATAACCGGCAAACATGAGCCTGGATACTTCGCCGTGTTTTTTGGCGACGCCGTTGACATAGTGGCTCAGGTTCAGGGCCAGATAGGTCAGGTTGAGCCTGTTCTCCCCCTGAACAATGGCTTGCATATCGGCAAACCCTTCAGGGTGTTGGAGCACCCGCCCCACCAGATCCACGAAAAAAACATCCTTCAGGTCAAAGAAGTCTTGGCGGGGGCCAAGCACCCGGTTGACCAGATCAATAGGGAACTGGTCGTGTCCGGCCGGAACGGGGGTATGGGTGGTGAAGACACATTTCTCCCGGACAGCTTCAACATCGGTCCGGCTGACTGAACTGCGGCCGGCTTGCCTGGCCGCCTCATCCAGGAGCTCCAGCGTCAGCAGGCTGGCATGCCCCTCGTTCATATGAAAGCGCTCGATCTGGTCATAACCCAGCGCCCGAAGCATTCTCACCCCGCCAATGCCGAGGATCACCTCCTGACATAGCCGGTAAGGTTGATCCCCGCCGTAAAGAAAGTGGGTCAGGGTGCGGTCCCAGCCAGAGTTTTCCGGTACATCGGCATCCAAAAAGTAAACCGGAACCTTGAAGCCGCCGATACCGCTCACTTCATATTTCCAGGCGCGGAGCTGAACCGTCCGGCCCTCTAAGGTGACCGCGATGCGCGCCGGCAGCTCCTGCAAAAAATCCTCGACGATCCAGGCCATTGGCTCCTCGCGTTGCCAGCCGCCGGCATCGAGCCGCTGGTAAAAATATCCCTGCCGATACAGCAGGGTGACAGCAATCATCGGCACGCCGAGATCGGCGGCGGAGCGAATCGTGTCTCCGGCCAGGACGCCCAGACCACCGCTGTAGGTCGGCAGACCGGCCTCCAGGGCTATCTCCATCGAAAAGTAGGCAATCGTTTGCTGCTCACTCATGGGTTTGTCTCCTTTACCTTTCACTTTTTTGTTATGGGAAACCTCTACCGCCTGATGAACACCACCGTGGAGCGAGCCTTCACCCCATAGGTCAGGGAGGTCAGAGGGACTTCGGCGCCGGGTTCGCAAAAGTCATCCGGGCTGTCCAGGCTGGTGTCAATGACCCGCCGCCATTGCCCGGCCTGGCCTTCCTGGATAGTGAAGGGTAAGTCTTCTGAGTAAGCGTTAATCATCACATAGATGTCGTTGTCCTGCTGCGAGGCGCCCCGCAAACAGAAAGCCAGGCTGTGAGAATGGTAGGACATATCTACCGTCGGGCCGACGCCGTACCAACGGACATCCTCCCGCCAGAATCGGCTCCGGCTCAACGACGGGTGCGCCTTGCGGAAGGCGATCATCCTCTGGAAGAAGCGAAAGAGGCCCTGGTTAGCTCGAAGCCGCTCCCAATCGAACCAGCTCGTGGCGTTGTCCTGGTTGTACGGATTGTTGTTCCCGCCCTGGGTCTGTCCGAATTCGTCGCCCGCGCGGAACATCGGCGTCCCGTTTGCCAGGAACAGCAGGCAACAGAAATTCTTCATCTGCCGCTGGCGCAGTTGCACGACCTCGGCCGGGATATCCTCATCGCCCTCCCAGCCGCAATTCCAACTGTAATTCTCATCGGGGCCATCGCTGTTGTGGTGGCCATTGGCCCAGTTCCGCTTCTGGTTGTACGCCACCAGGTCATACAGGGTCAAGCCATCATGGGCCGTGAGGTAATTGATGCTCTGGTAGGCATGGTAAGCGTGCCGCCGCTCGTCCGGGAACAGATCATCGCTGCCATAAAGGCGGACCATCAGGGCGGCTACCATGCCCGGCTCACCCCTGACAAAACGACGCAGATCATCCCGAAACCGGCCATTCCACTGATACCACAGGATGCCAGGGAAGCTCTTTCCCAGGTGGTAGGCCCCCGCCGCATCCCAGGGCTCGGCGATCAGCCGGATGTACATCATATCGGGATCCGAACTAATATCGCCGAGCACCAATGGATCGTCCCAGTTGAGCGAGCCATCCGGGTTGCGGGTGAAGAGGGAGGCCAGATCGAAGCGAAAGCCATCCACGTGCATCTCCTTGACCCAATAGCGCAGGCTGTCCAGGATCATCTTCCGCACGTACCGGTTGGCACAGTTAAGAGTATTGCCGGTCCCGGCAAAATTCTGATAAGGCGCCTCCGGTCGGTCGGACATCAGGTAATAGGTGCTGTTGTCAATCCCTTTGAAGCTGTAGAGCGGGCCGGTGTGGTTGCCCTCGGCGGTGTGGTTGTAGACGACATCGAGGATGACCTCGATGTCGGCCGCGTGCAGGGTCTTGACCATCGCCCGGAATTCGTGGAGCTGCGCCCCGGCGGTTCGCCTGCTGGCATAGGCATGATGCGGCGCAAAAAAGTTAAGGGGCATATAGCCCCAGTAGTTCCCTTCCTGGGGATCGTATTGAAAGACGGGCATCAGTTCCACCGCGGTGACGCCTAACTCTTTCAAGTACGGGATCTTCTCGATCAGGCCGGCATACGTCCCCCGCTTATCTGGGCTGACCCCGGAAGTGGGGTTATTCGTAAACCCCTTGACGTGCAGTTCGTAAATGATTGTCTCCGCTTCGTGGTGAGGGCGCCGGTCGCCGCCCCAGTCGAACGCAGGTTCGTCCGCGCCGATCAGGCCCAGGGGGGCCTGGCTGGCGTTGGAGCCGGGCCGCATGGCGGCCTGCCGGTCAAAGGTGGACGGAAAAAAGACCGCCTTCGCGTATGGGTCCAGCAGGAGCTTATCTGGATCGAAACTGTGCCACTCGAAGCGGCCTTGCGGCTCAGGCCCGGTGATGACATAGGCATAGTAGCTGGCCCCGCTCATGGTGGCCTGGGGAATGCGGCAATGCCAGATCCGGCCCGATTTGTTTTTCAGGTAATCAAAGGGGTAAGTGAAGACCGGGTTGACGATATCGTTCTCCCGGTATAGCAGTAGGGTAACGCTTTCGGCGTGTTTGGAATATAAAGCAAAATTGTAGGCTTGTTCCTGTTCTATCCAGGTTACACCCAAGGGGAAGGGGAAACCTTCCATCGCTGTCCAGGTGTTCAATTCTTACCTCTCCTTAAAAAATGTAGAGTTTCTCAATGTTCGGGTTTGTGGTTGATCATCGGCGATGCTTCAGCACTGTAGCGATAGCCATCGTAGAGTCGCACCAGGATGAGGGGCGCCAGGATGGTTGTAGCCAGGACCATGAAGACAACCACTGAGAACGTGTCACCGGAAATAATCCCCTTGCTGATGCCCAGGCTGGCCACCACCAGCCCAACCTCCCCCCGCGGCACCATCCCTACGCCAATAATGGCGGCTGAGCGGGCCGGGAGGCCGAGAGATGCCAGGCTGCCGCCGATGAATTTGCCCAGGATCGCCAGGATGGTTACCCCCACAGCTATCGTCAATACTTGCATGTCTGTGAAGGCCGCCACATCCACCTTGGCGCCGGTAACTACGAAAAAGAAAGGCACCAGGAACTCGTAGATAGGCTGGACTTGCCGCTCCAACTGGAACTTCTCCTTCGCCTCGGCCAGCATCAGGCCGGCCAGAAAAGCGCCGATGATCGCCGCCAGGCCAATGAGCCCGGCCAGGGCAGAAAAGCCCAGCATCAGGATGAGCGCGAACAGTAAGGGGGCGTGGCGCACCGGCACCTGCTCCAGCTTGAGGCTGTAGCGTCGGATGACCCGGGTGCCCACGAGGGCAGCAAAAAGCACAAAGACTACCGCCTCCAGCGCGGTCAGGCCCAGTTCCAGGGGATTCAATTCACCACCGTCAAGGCCACTCACCACGGCCAGGACCAACAGCCCCAGGATATCGTCGATCACGGCGGCTCCCAGAATGATCCGGGCCTCGCGGCTGCCCAGGGCGCCAATTTCGCCCAGGACGCGGGCAGTAATACCCACACTGGTGGCGATCATCGTGGTGGCCACAAAGGCCGACTCTATATTACTCCGCCCGGTCATCTCCATAAAGGCAAAGCCGAGAGCGAAGGGGAAGATGATCCCCAAGATGCCAACCAGGGTAGCCCGACCTCTGACCGCCAACAGCTCCCGTACGCTTGTCTCCAAGCCCACGAAGAAAAGAAGGATGATCACCCCTAACTCGGCGATGGTATCCAGAACAAGAGAGACCGCTTGCTCAGCCGCCTTTGGGTCGCCGCCGAACCAGTGAATGAGCGCGTCATCGGGCGTACCAACCCAGCCCAGGGCATACGGGCCAATCAATATCCCGGCCAACACCTCACCGACGATAGCTGGCTGGCCGATGGCCGTCAATAGCCGGCCCGCTACCTTTGCCAGAGAGAAGATAAGGAACAAGTCGATGAGAATACTCCCAATTCCCTCCATCTAAAAGTGCTCCTTTCACCCACGCCTTTAGCCAGGCTAACCCCTGTTGCTACAATTTGCAGCAGATGGTCTGCGCCATCTTGGCCTGCCAATGCTCAGATCGGGCTGGATTCAGGTCTGGATTACCGCTGCCATACGCCGAGCGCTGCCGTCACCACGATCACAAAAAAGAGGAAGCTGCCCAGGCGTTGGCCCAGCGCGGCCAGATAAGTGCAGGCTGCGGCCTGCAAGGCCTGACGCGCTCCCTCGAGTTCCCCGGCCTCTGCCAGCCCCGTCTGCCGGAGCGACGCCAACGCCCGGTCGCTAGCGTTGCGTTCCACGGGTAAGCTCATCAGGGCAAAGAGAACCAGGCCGGCCAGCATTACCCCGCCCAGGACCATCAGGCTGGGGCTGCCAAACAGCATGCCCCCAATAAAGATCAGCGAACTCCATTGGGTCATTTGGCCGACCCGGTGAGCCAGGAAGGTGCGCACGCGCATAAAGCCATAGCCCTCGGCATCCTGCATCGCATGCCCCACCTCGTGGGCAACAACACCCAGCGACGTCACCGAGCGGTCATTGGCAATCCCTTCGGACAGGCGCAGTATTTTGGACTGGGGATCGTAGTGGTCGGTCAGATAGCCCGGCGTTCCCTCAAGGCGGACGCCGGTCAAATGATGCTGAGCCAACAGGTATTGGGCCGCTTCCAGGCCACTCACTCCCCGGCGATTCGGGTTGGCCCCATACTTTTTGTAAATCACCCTGACCTGTTGTTGGGTGTAAAAGCCCAGGAGCGCCGGCAAAATCAGCAGCAGATACAACGGGTTAAAGGCCATAGCTTCACTCTCACCCTCTTATTCAAACACCCGATTCGATCTTTCGCCCTTACTCGGGCTTCTGACCAAATTTGCTTCCTCTTGATGGTCAAACTTCTGCTTATAGGCAGAAGACAAGCAGAGTTCTTTGCTTCGACTTTTGTCGGATTATGACCCCTGGGTTTCAGTCAAAACTTATGGCTACTTGCCCAACCGCTGATAGCCACCGATCACCTGCCGCGCTTCGTCAACGGTGACAAAGGAGGTGGCATCAACCTCTCGGGCCAATTGAAGGATAGCGGCAACTTGTTTTCGAGGCGCCACAATGTCAATCAAATAAACCGGGCCGGACCGTCCTTCGGCCTGCACCTGGGTCGCGCCATAGCCCGCCTGGCGCACTTTTTGCACTATCTCCTGCCCCTTGGTCAGCGAGACAATGCGGATATCCAGATAACCCAAGGCCAG
Source organism: Chloroflexota bacterium (assembly GCA_016860845.1). Next base: position 222,764 of record BOKF01000004.1, on the reverse strand, counting down.
CTTGTTCTCCAACCACATCCCCGACAAGATGCCGGCGGCAAATCCGCTACTGTAACCGATCACGTTCCAAATCGTGTCCAGGTGACCGAGCACCTGGCTAATCGCCACCACCCAAATAGTCACTTCCACAAAACCCAGCAGCGCCGCCCGATAGCGCATGCCGCGCATAATCATCATCGTCCGCAGTGTCCCCAGGGACACATCGGCCAGGCGTAAAACGAAAATAAACAAAGCACTCCCTAAAGTTGTCCAAAGCATGCTGCTGCTCCTTTCAGTTCGACTTACCCACGGCTATATTGTGAGGGGCCAGACTTCTCATCCCCCTGCTCAGCACAATCAACCGCAGGAACCAGGCGGGTCATAGCCAAGCAGAAATATTCCATTCCCAGAAACAGGCGCTGCTTTGCCTCCGGCGCAGCCAGAATCGGGGAGCTGCTCATCTGCGTGCAGTGGCAGTGGATGGCGGCCAGCTTCGCTTCCCACACCGCCGATACATCCACCTGCAAGGACACCACCTCGTCGGGTACAGGGTGCAGGTGAGGTATTTCTAGCACCTCGACCAAACTGCGCGGAATAACGAGATGATACAGCCAGGTTACCGCGTAGGGCAACCACCCCTCGGCCTGGTGTTCAGGGTAGGCCGCCGGGTCGGCTGCTCGCCGGAAAGCCTCACCTGTCCATTGACTGACAGCTATGTGGTCTGGGTGGCCGGAGAGGCCATCGGCCGGCCAGGTGAGCAGCGTCTGGGGGCGTAGCTCTCGCACGGCCCGCACGATTTGCGCCACAGCCTGGTTCTCATCTACCTGGGACAGAGTCCCATCCCGATACCCCAGAAAGCGGGGCGGCTCGATGCCCAAGGCGGCGCAGGCGCAGCGTAACTCAGCCTCGCGGACCTGTCCCAGTCCGTCCGGCTGGCACAAGGGTGGATTGCCGCACGAGCCAGCCTCACCCCGCGTAGCGCACAGCAGCCAAACGCGCACGCCCCGCCGGGCCAGCAGGGCTAATGTGCCGCCACAGCGGAAGGTCTCGTCGTCCGGGTGAGCCAAGACGGCTAAGAGGCTGGAATCTTGGCTCACCTCTATTGACCCTGGCCCGCTCGCCGTTGAAAACCGGTGACCAGCAGCCATACCGTTACTACTGCCGCTACTACGTGCAAAAAAGCAGCGACACTGCTGGCCAGCAGCGTTTTATGGGGCACGGGTAAAAGGTAATCCGGGATGATGCTGACGATCAGCACTACTACGGAAATCGTGATAAAGGTTTGGATAGGCCGCGCCCGGCGATCCACCAGCCAAGCTAACAGAGCCGTAGCGCCTACCACTGGAACCAGCGTAAAAATTGCCGAGCGAACGTAGCTATCCAGAGGGGCAAAGAGGGCAATCTCCGGCCAGATGGCCAGGGCCAGGGCTTGCACCACCAACACAGCTATGATGCTGGCAGCGGTGGTGATAAGGCCCAATTTCACCCAATCATTTGTGGTCATATTAGCTTTGGCTGGAGCGGCAACTTGGTGAGTCATAAGATTTTCTCCTTTGAAGTTAACGTTGATATAAAATTGCCCGTTGATGAACGTCAAGCAGGCAGGAAAAACAACCCGGCCTGGCTACGATTTGAGCATATTTGTTTCGTTCCATTACTGGCTATCGGCGATTAAACGGCCTGGATTTATCCCTAGCTTTAACGCTCGCAGGACGGCCTGGGTACGGTTGCGCACGTTCAACTTACCAAAGATGTGGTAGACGTGCCGCTTGACCGTGCTCTCGGTGATAAATAACTGCCGGCCGATTTCCCGGTTCGATACCCCGGAAGCGAGCCAGTGCAAAACCTCTCGCTCGCGCTCGCTTAAGGGTTCAACAGTTGGGCTGGGGTAGAGGGCTGTTCCGTTGATGGCTGTAGGCGCCGCCTCGATGAGTTTTGACATGGATAACCTCCGTGTTAGACGTAAGCCAGGCTCTCGCGGACGCTGGTCTGGGCGGCCTTTTGCGCCGGGAACCAACTGGCGACAACCGCCAGGACCGTAATGATGCCGAGCCAATACCAGACCCCCCAGGCCGAAAATTGATACACCAGCTCGATGTACAGCGTTCGAGTCAAGGCCAAACTCAACAACCGGCCGGCCGGAAGACTGAGCGGAATGGCCAACAGCCAGCTCAGCCAGCCCAGGATCAGCCCCTCGCCGATAAACTGGCCGGCCACCACCCAACTTGAGGCCCCAATGGCCCGCATCACTCCAATCTCTCGGGTCCGCTCCAAAACGTTGATGGCCAGGGTACCACTGAGGGCCACGGCCCCGACCACCGCCGTCATTACCGCCATCGCTGTCAAAATGGCAAAGATCAGGGCCATGCGCTGGGTCCGTTCCGTCGCCAGCCGGTGCGAAGTGTCCTGGCTGCTGGCTGCCACCTCGTAGCCACGAGCCTCATACAACAACCGCAGGTCGGTGGCGGTACTGGCTTCGCTAGCGGCATCCTGGTTGATCGTCTGCACCCGGATAGATTGGCCTCGACCGACTGCCCGGATCTCACGCAGCAGCACCTCACGCCGGACGATGGCTACCTCCTGGTCCACCGGCTCAAAGAGCAGGCCGACCACCTGCCAGCCCGACTCCCGTTGGGTGGGAATGTCAATCGTAATCCAGTCGCCCACCTCTACCCCCATCGCCTGGGCCACTTCCTGGTTGAGCACTACGGCGTAGCCGTCGCTGGCTTGCAGCCAGCGCCCGGCCCGTAATTGGGGCACGTAGGTCTTTGAAGGCAGGGGCAGGCCGCGCAGGTTGACTTTGCTATCGTCATTCGACTCCGGCTGGCCCTGGGGCCGGGCCGTCCCTTTAGCTGTGCCATAGACTTCGACCGCGCTCACTTCGGGATGGCTGCGGGTCAGCGTCTCAATCGGCTTGATCCGCGCCTCCTCTTCCAGATCGAGCAGCACGTTGGCCTGAAAGATCGAGAGGAGGGCTTCGCCAAAGGTGTGGGTCATGGTGGCCCGTGTGTTCAGAACCATCATAAACATCACTCCGGCTCCGATCAGGGTGAGCTGGGTAAAGAGCACCCGCTTTTTATTGCGAAAGGTGTTGCTGAGGGTCAGCGAGGCCAAGCGGGGGATAAAATCCAGTTTAACCAGCAGCCGATCCAGCCAACTGGAGGCAGCGGCCAGGCCATAAGTGGTGATGGCCTCGCGCACGGTGATGCGTGCGCCCAGGTAGATGGGTAGAAGGGACACCAACAATGGGGCGAGCAGGGCCACCCCTGCCTGGACAGCCACCACCGTTGCTGAAATCGCAAAGAGGCCAGGGAGCATGCCCACCCGCTGGACCATCATCACCCGCAGGCCGTGCGCGCCCAACGCGCCCAGGGGCACGGCCAGCGCCAAAGCTAACCCCGCATAGACCAGGATCAGGCTGAGATAAATGACCAGAATCTGGCCGAACCTGGCCCCGATCGCCTTCATCATGCCAATCTGGTTGACCTGCTGCGCAATGACGGCGTTGATGGTATTGTAGACCAGAAACAGGCCCAAAATGAGGGTGGCGGCGGCCATGACCGTCAAAATTAAAAAGATGCTGTCCAGGGCATCCTGGTTGGTAAACTGGTCGGGCCGGCCGGTACGGGTTTTAAAGCCGCCCGGCGCGGAGATGGCCGGACTGACTTCAATATCCTGCTTTTCCAGCTCGTACTGGAGCAGGTCGGCAGCGGCCTTGACGGCGGCGTCGCTGTAATGGGGGATGGTGGCCAGGATGAGGCTGGAGCCGGTCTCGCCGGTAAGCTGGCTGAAGCGCTCGCGGGTGGTGAAGAACATGGGGTCGGGTAACATCGAGGGTGAAGGGTGAGCCGCATTGTAGAGCACCCCATTCAACGCCACCGGATAGACCTGGTTATCAATTTTCAGTTCAAGCTGATCGCCGGCCACCAGGCCGCGCCCGCGCTGCACCCCCATCAACTTGCGCCGGGGCCAGGCGCCGCTGTCCAGGGTCACCTGCCGGATGGTCTGCTCCTCATAGTCTTCCAGGGCGACTAGAGTGGCCGGCTGCCAGGGTTCTTCAGGGGTGCGCCGCCAGCGCACCGTTTTATCCTGGAACCAGCCCTCGACTATCTCGACCTCCCGGAAGTTCTCCAGCGAGGCAACCACGGTATCGTCAACGGCAGGATCGACCTCCAGGCCAATGGTGGCCGGGTTAGAGGCCTGCCAGGTGCGGGTCACATCCTGGCGGATAAAGGCTTTGCCGCCCAAAACCGCGCCGACCGCAAACGCGCCAATGGCAATGATGGCTACCACCCGCCAGGTGCGGCCTTTATTTTCCCACAAATCACGCCAAATTTTGTAACGGATAACGCCCATAGTTATTTTAGATCCTTACGACGGTGCTCAGGATAGGTTTTGGATTTTGGATTTAACTGCGGGTAGGCAATGGTAGAGATAACAAACCAGACAACGGTTCGCAAACTCATGGCGCCCAAGGTGCGCAACTCATAGCTGCCCCCGCTCAGGATATAGCCGCCAAAAATGATAAAAACCACCAGGGTTGCGCCGGCAATCACGAAAGACAACCATACCGCCCAGCGCTGCCTAAACCACAGACCCACCCCGGCGATGAGGTAGGCAAAACCGGCCAGGAAGTTGAACCAGAGGACAGAGGGTACATAATTACCGGCCGCCTGCCGGGCGGCGGCATCAAATAAAACCGTTCCGCCGGAAACCAGGGTGAGCAGGCCAAACAGAACGGCAAACAGGGCAGCAGCCCTCAGCCAAATTGAACATTTCAACTTAAGGGTTTTCATCATTCGTTCCTCGCTTAGATCATCGAGCTCGACCGAGGCTAACCCAGCCTACTGTCCAAATCCCTGTGGGTGATGGATATGGGCTTGTCGAATGGTTGTTCATAGCCTTAACCACCAATTCCTTTCAACAATGTGCCCACACCGTAGGCCACCCCCGCTGCCAACCCGCCGACCAGGAGCATCTCCAGGCCGCTTCTAAAGAAGTTTAATCGGGTCACCCACACTTTCGCTGCCCCTAGGGCAAAGAGGGCCAATCCTGATAAGGCCAATGACACGGGAAAGGCCATGTCAGCCGGAACAGGGAAGAATAAACCTGATAGATAGACTAACAGCGGTACCGATCCGGCTACAATAAATGAAACAAAGGTAGCCAGGGCGCTCAGAGTTGGTTTGCGATCATCGGGCAGGAGCCCCAACTCGTCAACCATCATCGTTTTGACCCATCGCCGCGGGTTACGGGTTTGAATTTCGACTAACCGGTGCGCATCTGCTTCGGTGTAGCCTTGCTGGCGATATATCTCATAAAGCTCTGCTCGTTCGCCTTCAGGCAAATGCTCCACCTCCCAGGTTTCGCGTTGCCACTCGCGCTCATAATATTCTCGCTCACTTTTGCCGGAGAGATAGGCCCCGACGGCCATCGAAAAACCATCGGCCAACAGGTTAGCCAAACCCAAAATCAGGATGACGGGCGTACCCAGTTGGGCCCCAGCCACCCCACTGACGACGGCAAAGGTGGTAATAATACCGTCCAGCCCGCCGTAGACCAGATCGCCAATGTACTGGTGACTCGTCCCGCCGTGTTCTTCTCTGACCGCATGGGCGATGCGCTCCGGGTCGTGCGCCAGAGTAGATGCCTGCGTATCGCCCCGGCTAAAGGCTTGACGCGCTTCTTCAAGCCGTTTGGAAACTGTCATTTCATTTGCTCCGCTTATCAAAAAAACGCTCAGGTTTCTGCGCTTAGCATACCACCTGAACGATTAATATTCTTCGACTTTTGTCGGATTTAGTCGCGAGTTACTGGTCGTACCTCGCTCTAACGGCCAATTCCCGACAATCGAGAATATGAATCCGGCGCTGTTTGAGGGTAATGAGGCCCTCTTTAGCCAGGCTCCGCAGCGCCCGATTGATTACATCAGGCACAGTGCCCAGCCGCGCGGCCAACTCGGCCTGGGTAGCCCGGCGCCGGCGCTGTACCATCTCTGCGGTTGATTGTTCCAGCAGAAAATGGGCCAAGCGCGCCTCTACCGGGTGCAGGGATAGATCTTCCACCAGAGAGAGTAGATCCTGCACCCGCTCGGCCAGGTGCTGGATGATGATGCGGGCCAGGCGAGGGCATTGTTCCATTAAGCCAAGAAAGCTTTCCCGGCTGATGAGCCATACCTTAGCCGGTTCCAGGGCAACCACGCTGACCGGATTTGTGGCGGACTCGATCAGAAAGCCGGTGCTATTGAAGACCTCGCCAGGCCCAATAACTCGCACGATTTGCTCACGCCCGGCCGGGGACATCTTGACCGATTTGAGCCAGCCTTTCTGGACAAAGTATAGTCCGGCGCAAGGCTCTCCTTCCAAAAAAACGATCTGGTCTGGAACATACTCTCGCCGGATCGCCTCCAGAGCAAGACGTTCAAACGTAGCCGGGCACTCTGGGCACAGTTTGGCAAGGCAGGGTACAGCCGCCAAAGCCTCGGCGGCTTCGGGAATGATCCTTGTGCTCGACACGTTTCCTCCTACTTGTTCAGCCATAAGACACTTCTTTCTGCTATTAACGTACGTTGTTGGGGTAGATGTTGAGCTTTTCTCCAATTTATTTGGGGCGACCAGAGCCACCCGACTTTAGTTTGAGTTTAACATTGACGCTGAGTTACCATCGGTTATCTCCTTTCCTCTTAACCCAAACACAAGCGGGGCGGTGGCTCAACAGCCACCGCCCCCGTTTACATTTCCGTTCTAAAGAGATGCAGTAATTTATCTAGAGGTTCCACACCTCCCAGACTTTGCCTACCAGCTCTGGTCCCAAGCTTTGGCTTGTTCAACCACTTTTAGTATAGCAAATAATGATGGAGAAGTTATGAAGAAAGCGGTACTACAGTAATGGCGAAAGCAGGCGAGTGGTGGAGTCGCCCAGCCTGATAAAGAAGCGATGTTGATACTCGGCCGGGGAAAAGGGGGCGCAATGCTCAAGATCGTTCAAAAAGTCATTTTCCAATTTCCGGGTGGTGGCTTCGTCGTAAATCACCAGGTTCGTCTCGTAATTGATGCTGAAACTGCGAATATCCATGTTGGCCGAACCAATCGAGCAGACGGCCGAGTCGACCATAATGGTTTTGGGATGAAAGTAGGCGCCTTGATAGTAGTAAACCTGCGCCCCGGCCCTGACCATCGCTGCCGCATACGTCCGCCCGGCCCAATAGGGTAGTCGCCCTTCCGGGCCTCTGGGGGCCAACATTACTTTGACCTCTACGCCTGATAAGGCGGCGGCCTTGATGGCTTCAGCGATGCTCTCATCCGGAATAAAGAAGGGCGATTGAATGTAGACATGCCTTTCAGCCGCCAAGATCAGAAAGAAATATAACTGCCGGATGGCCTGCCACTCCGAGTCCGGCCCCGAATTGACGACTTGCACCGGCAGATATTCGAAGGTTCCCTCCGTCGGAGGCAGGTAAAGCTCCCCTGAAAGTTTTTCTCCGGTACCGTTGTACCAACTCGTCAGAAAGGTGGCCTGGAGGACCCGCACCGCCTCCCCAGTCAGGCGGGCGTGGGTATCGCGCCAACCGGTAAAGCCTACCGCCCCTTTCAGGTAGGCCTCGGTCATATTCAGGCCGCCGGCGTAGCCAATTTTGCCGTCAATAACCGCAATTTTCCGGTGATTGCGGTAACCAATGGTATGCAGTTTGTAGAGGGGGGAGAAGGGGTACATTTTGACCCCTCCGGCGTTCATCTCCCACACGTAGCGGCTACGTAGAACCGAGAAACTCCCCACCGGATCAAACAGTAACCGCACCTCAACCCCGGCCCTGGCCTTACTAATCAAGATTTGTTTTAGCGCTTCGGTAAATGCATCCGCCGCCCACTCGTAATAGGCCAGGTGGATTGAGTGTCGGGCTGCCTTAATATCCTCAACCAAACGAGGATATTTTTGGCGCGCATTTTGGAGAATTGCCAGGTTGTTATTTGTCGTCAGGCAAGCCCCCGAGTTATGGCGCAAAAGCTCCGGTAACTTTCGTAAAGCGGGCTGGCTCTCATTTTTCAACCTGGCAATCGCTTCATCCTGGCATGATAACCAGGAGGCCAGAGGCTGGCTCAAATCACCTCCCACGAATTGTTTCATGAGCCTGGCCTCATCACTGAAGGCATGCCGGCCTCGACCAAAAAGGAGATAAATCAGCATCCCACCCGGAGGAAAAATATAGAGTAAAAACAGCCAGGCAAAAGTGGATTGGGGGCTGCGATTGTCCATCACCAGGAAGAGAAAGGCGCTGACGGTATACAGCGCCAATAATCCGCCCAAGACGTAGTAAATTGAGTCGCTCATTATGAAGGAAGTATGGTTATTCTGCCAGTGGCTGCTCGCGCTGTTGGCGCAGTAGAAGTTGCTGCCGGCGCCGGCGGCGCAGCAGGATGTAAGCTCCGGCGCCCAGGGCGACGACGCCGACCAGCAATCCACTGAAATCGCTGATAAACTGGCTAATCAACTCCCACTGGCTGCCAAAAATATAACCCAGCCCGCCGTAGAGGGCCAGCCAGGTCAATTCACCGGCCACATCATAACTCAAAAATCGCCAGAAAGCATAACCGCTACTGCCCGCAATCAGATTGGTGGGAATCGCCAGAGGCGTGAGCAAAAAGCGCGTCAGATAAATCGCCACGCCGCCACTCCGGTTGAATGTGGCCTGGGCCTTTTGCCAGGCCGTTGAAGCTCCCAAACGGCTTCGTACCCAGCGTTTGGCAAAGTGGCCCAGGGTGTAACTGAGACTGTCGCCCACAACGGCCCCGATTAACCCAAAACTGGAAGCGGTCAACCCATCCAGCACCCCCTGCCGGACAAAGGCGCCGGCCGCTATCACCAGGAGCGTGCCCGGCAGCGGCAAGCCCAAGGCCCCCAGTAGCAGCGCCAAACCAAAGGCTGGCGTTCCATAGGTAAGCATCCCGGTCAGGAAAAGGTCGGTCAGAGTTAGATCGTCACTCATGGCCGGCCTCAGGGGAAGGAGGAGGCTCGGTTTGATACTTCCTGATGGCCTCTTTGACTATATTAACGATCTTGGCCCGCTGGCCAGGGGCATACTCGCGATTCAACTGGCCCAGGCTTTTGTTTTGATTACCTGCCTGGGGAAGGCCAATCTGTTCGAAAATGTACTTCTCTGGCACGCCATAGGCCGTGGCGATGTAGGGGATCGTCATCCAGCCTCGAATGGCTTCAACATCGGTCACGCCCGGCTGCAAGCCGGTTTGCTGAATGCGGATGTATGAGACGATGGTGCGAATCCCGAAAAAGATGATGAGAACCAGGCCCAGGATGATCAGGCCAATCATCAAGATTCGCTCCCACCGCGCGGCGAGAGGTGGGGATGGGGGTGATGGGGTCATGGGGTGCTCAACCTGTGGGTAAACCGTCGGTTTGGAAATAGCCACTGCCGACCCGTTAGGTCGGCAGCAGTATTATAAGCCTGGCAGCCAATCTGACCAGTCTGATGGCAACTACTGATTCCAGCGACCCATGCGCCCGCCGCCGAAACGGCCGCCCATCCCCTGGCTGCCGCAGAAGTCGCACACCCCGTCACCATCCGCGTCGGTGTAGCCAGGGCCATACCTCTGACCAGAGCCTTGCGGCGACCATTCCGCGCTGATCTGAGCAGTCACATTGGCTCTCATCGTCGCCAGGATGGTATCGGCCTGCTCCTGGGTCAGTTGACCACTTGCCACCAACTCGGCCAACCGCTCGGCGCGAGGGGCCAGAAAGGCGTCCACAATAGTTTCCACGGCCACGTTATGCGCCGCCGCCACCGCGGCGATGGTTTGGCCACTTTGCAACTCGGCCACCAGTTCGGCCCGGGTCAGCCCGATGGTTTCAGCCGCCACCACCACCAGCGAGTTATCCGGCCCGCCCCAGCGGCCGCCCAGTCCACTCATTAAACCATCGTTTGGTCCCATCCCGAAGCGTGGCTCAAAGCCACGTTCCAGCATCGGCCTGCTGCCCGGCCCCATCCCCAAACGAGGGCCGACGGATTGGCCCGATAACGGGTTGTTATCCTCAATTCCCCAGTAGCGATAAGGCCCCTGAGCCAGGGCATACGGCGTCAGAACGCTGAACGCGGCCAGGGCCGCTGCCCCTACCAGCACGATGACAGCGATGGCTAAGATCCACTTGTAAGATTTCATGATACTTCTCCCTTAGTTTTGCGCCTGATTGACGATAACCAGGCCTTGTTTTACTTTTCTGACTCCAGTGTACCAAATACCTGTGGAGATTTTATGGAGAAATACCGTAGAAAGGGTGAAGATTGATCCATGGCTTGCTTCGTGACGGCTGTATTTCTTAATCTGCATAGGGATGCACTCCAGTGCCAGGCTCATCCGTCCCCGGCGAGCCGTTAGGATAGGTGCTGGCTCGCCAACTCCTGGAATCGCTGGGATTGCCGGCCTCATTAATCAGCGTCAGGGAGTCGCCGCGCCCGTCCGCGCTGACCGGCCAGCCATATTCATCATCGTACTCAACTTCTATGAGCGTCTGCCCTGCAGCATCAAGCAAGGTAATTTTCTCGCCCTTGTTTGACAGGTGTCCATCATAGACCCCGCCGATTGCCACCTCCGGGTATCGCCCGGCGAAGGCGGTTGGATTGCTGACCAGCACGGCCAATTCGCCCGGAGCCAGGGGAGGGGTGTTGGGCGGAAAGCTGAAGTAAACGCCCTCGGCCAGGGATACATTAGCTATGTCCAACGCACCCTGGCCCATATTCTTCAGTTCGATAAATTCATAATCGTCCCCCTCCACCGGATTGTACATAATTTCGGTAATCCGGAGTTTATGGTCCTGAGTCACCACGTTGAAGGTCGTCTCGTGTAAGGCACTCCAGGCTTGCTCTGAGTTTACTGAAGGATCGCCGGCTAACACCCGGGCCTTGACCTGGGTGTTAGCCGTGAGCACTAGCGGAGCATGGTAGGCCGCCGCGCTGGGGGCTATAGCCCCGGTCACGGGCAATCTTGGGTCGGAGCCATCGGTGGTGTAGTAAATGGCGCCACCCTTTGAACGAGAGGAGAGCGTCATGGTCAGGGTAAAGCCGCCTTCGACCAGGCTGCCTTCCTGGCTGAACAAGGGCGGGTCAAGGTTAGGATAGTAGCCCGCTTCGCGCGCCCAGGCAATAAGCCGGGCTGTGTTGCCTTCCATTTTGGTTGCCGCGCTGTCACGTGCCTTGAGCCACTCGTCTCGCGTTGGCAGCGGCTCCTGGCCGGCATCACCCCAGCGAGCTGACTCGGCGACCAGGGCTCGATCAATCATTTGGCTAACGCCCAGCCAGCGAGCCTGAGCGTTAGCCTCGGTCAGGGCGCCATCGTTAAACAGGTGTTGGTACATACGATCGGCCAGTTGCATGCTGAAATCGGGATTTTGCCGCAATGTCTCAAAGAGCCGTTGGGCCAGGTTGAGCTTGGAGCGCTCACGATGGTCCGAGATCTCCTGTTCGTTCCAGACAAGGTACTGACCCCGGCTACTCCCTAAATCCTGCCGGCGAATAACCACGCGCCCCTGGTTTTCGGGCCAGCCCAGGCTCTCGACGTACCAGTTCAGGATCATATAGTCGCTGAATTGGGCTGGGTCGAGGTGAGAGGCTACCGCCGTATATTTTTTAACCAGTTCTGCTTCCGGCTCAAGGTTATCTGCCGCCCATTCAGCAAAACTGAGGCTGGTAAAGAGGTAGGCCAACGGGTCAAAGTCGTCGTCCAGGTTACGGCTGAGTGGGCCGGCCTGATCAGCGATAAACCAATCTTCCTTCTCCCCGCCCAGGTAGGAGGCCATAAGGAGGCATCCGGCCTTTCGACCACGTTGTACAGCCCCCAGTACAGCCCGTTGAGATAAAGATGCACAAATATATCGTGAGGGCTGAGGCCCGACATGGCATTCTGCGAGGCACGTAACCACGCCTCCCGCATGGCTGCCGTTGGCTCAGCCAGTGAACTGGCCCGCAGGATGAGCGAATCGAACTCTTTAACGGCAGAGTCGGGAAAAAGGGGATAATCAAGCTTGGTGGGGCCATACTCGTTCTTGAACAACAGCCGGAAAGAGGGTTTTGAAATTTCACCTGGGGCGAGGCTGCCCTGAAGCTTGAGGCCGGCATTGATTTGAAAGTCTTGACTATGACTGGAACCGGGATAAATAAATTCCAGGGAGACCGGCTGTTCCCAGGCCGGCCCATTGTCGCCGGAGTGGCTGTAAAGATCAGCTAAACTCGAGGGGGCCATCACCACTGACAGCATTGGCAGAGATTGGAGACCATCCTTAAGGGTATCCCGGTAGCGCGGATCGTTGACCACGTTTGGATCCAGCTCATAGTCCGCCGGCACCGGCGCGACTCTGGCGTAATCTGGCGCATCGGTCAACTGCGCTCCCCAACTCTGGGGAAAGCCGGGCGGGTTTGATGGCTGAGCCAGTACGTCCTGGAGAAAGACATAGCTCTGGGTCGAAGTACCGGAGGAGAGGAAACCTGGCCTAAAAGCGGCTGCCCGAATGACAGCCGTGGTCTCAACTGAAATAGGTTCCGCGTAAACCTGACCGTTGGTTTCCGTGGGTTCGCTGCCATCCGTGGTGTAACGAATGGTCGTGTCTGGGGTAGACATCCTCAGTCTGAGTTTAAACGGGGTCTCGTAGAAACCCCGTTCCGTATTAAACTCGACCGGAGCAACCCGACCCGTCCAAACCTGGGTTTGCTCGTTGGGGCCGCCGGGAGTGGGCCGGGTCAGATAGCTATAAGCCAGATCAGTCCCATAACGGCCATAAGCCCTATCTCTAAACTGAGGCGGAAATTGGGGCGAGATCTGATCCACAAATTTATCTTCGAAAACATTGTACAATCCTAAAAATTCGCCCTCTTGCTTCAGTTTAAAATTAGTATGCAAGGCCGCGCCCGGTGTACCGCCCTGACGAATCTTGTCCGAAGCAAACACGACCAGATATTCGTGGCTGCCCAAAGTTGAATCGGGGAAGGTCCACTTGGCCGGTTGGTTGGGGTCGTCGGTCAAAGCCCAACCGGCGAGATTGATAGGAGAGTTGCTCTGGTTATATATTTCAATCCAGTCTGAGTAATCTCCATCTTCGTCGGTCAGGCCGGTTCCATTGTCGGCGACAAATTCGTTGATCATCAGGGAGGTACTGGAACCTATCGCGGCAGAAGTGACAAAACTTTCCCTGGCGCTCAAGAAGAGCGCGACCCAGAGTACGATCCAAAAGAAACGCTTTTTTCTGGTTTGAGTTTTCATCAGCGGTAATCCGATATTGGTAATCAGCTATCAAATGTCCAGACGTCGTAGATAACAATTACCAATCACTCCTAACAATTTTGAGTACCGCAAAGTTACAAGCGGATATGACTAGAATCCATTAGTTCACTTACACGAGGTAAACATTTGGTTGCGCATAACATCAAGATGATGCAGGACAACATCTTGCCGTTCATCGGCAAACTTCAGGGCTTGCTGGACGCTGTGATCAAAGTTCGCCACGCCCATATCCGGGGCCCAGCGCTGCGCTTCCATGTCAATAAAAGGTCTGACAATCTCGGCCTGCTTCAGGATTTCAGCCTTGACTCGCTCCTTTGACAGTTGGCCGACTTCATTCGCTGGTCGGTTATGGGTATTTTCGACCCCCAAATACTCCCGTGACCGTTCCCAGAAGCGAACTTTCATATAGCAACTGCCAATAAACGATTTTTCCAGGATGCGGGTGATACTATCATGCGGGCTGTAAGCCCTCTCGATCGTATTAATATCATTCTTAAAGCCGCCGTCAACGCTGCCCAGAGTCATTTCGGCATCCCAAACGATCATGCGCCACTTGCCCTCGTTGGCTTTGGCCCCCGGATCCATCCGCCGGTAAATAGTCCAATTTGAATCCGGCCAATCCAGGTTTTGGACGTAAGCCTGGAGGAACAAATAGGAGAAGACATTTTCCAGATCAACCCGGTTCTCCAGCACGCCGACATTGCCCGGGATGGTAAAATCGGCGCTGCCGACCCAATTTTGGGTTTCCAGCCAGCCGGCATAGTCGCCTGCTTTGACCTCTTCGCGGTTGTACCAGACGCCATTTTCCCAGCCGCTCTCTTTGGAGATAATGTTCCAATCCCCGTCTTTGTCGGAGTAGGACCTAAAAAAGTGATCGTCAATACGCTCCGTCAGATTATACAAGCCCCAAAACTCGCCGTTGAGATATAACAGCACCCAACTGCCGTGGGCACTGGGCTGGCCCATATCCCGGTGCAGATTACGCACCACCTGGTCGTTGATATACCGGGCGGAGAGATGTTTATCTGCCAAGCCCTGGATGCCGCGATGGAAAAAGGTATCCTGGAAGCCGGCCCGCAGCACCAGTTGGTCGAACTTCGTCACCGGGCTGTCGGGAAAGAGGGGATATTCCAGGTTGCCGGGGCCACCATAAGCTTTGCGGAAATAGAGGCGGTATGATTTTTTGGGGCTGTACTTGCGCGAAAAGTTGCCGTGAACTCTGATCCCGGCTTTGACGTTAAACTGAATTTTGCCGCCTGGAGCAAAGTATTCTAAATTGATGGGGCGTTCCCACTGTGTTCCGCGCTCCTCCGGGAAGGCATGCAACGTATTCAGGTCGCCCCAATCGGCCACAACCGAAACGACCGGAATAGACTGGTCATAACTTATCACCAGATATGACTTGGTGTAGACATCGCCAACGGGATCTCCATCTTTGAATACCTGGGCGCGGATCACCGTCGGTTTATCAAGGGTGATGGGTCCGGTGTAGGGAGTGCTGTTGGCGTCGGGTAAGGCCCCGTTCGTGGTGTACCCAATCGTGCCGCCTTCCACCGTACTTTTTAGGGTTAACTGCAAGGGCCGGTTGGGGACGGCGGAGTCTTGGGAAAAGATAATGGACGGCGTGGCGGCATTCTCCTGAGCCAGGACAGGCTCGACTAAGCCCCAAAGTGGGACAAACTCGCCGGCTAAAATGATCGCTATTAAAAGCCATAAGGAAATTTTTCGTAAGATCGCTGGTTGACTTTGATCTGACCTGTTCATTGGAGCCTCTGCTTTTCCTAAAACCTTATCTCAAGATGAACGCTACTCGGTCCAATTTAGCGACTACTTCGGCATCGTCGTCAGGGCGTTATAGGCCGGCGTGTTAAGGATGCCGAAATTGGCTAACTCGGTGCCGGGGGCGGTCACACCGTAATCCAGGTTCCACAGGAACATGGGACCGACCCAGCCCCAACTCTTGGCCATCTGATAGGCCTCGACAATCCACTGCGCTTGTTCTTCAGGCGTGTTGTCACGGGCATATTCGTAGCCAAGTTGGGGCTGGCCGGAAACGGCCCAGCCAAATTCGGTCGGCACAATGGCTTTTTGGCCGTCGCCGTGGGCGACCATCACCTCCCGGTAGCCTTCCAAGGTGCCCCGGAAACACCAGCTATGGTGCCGGTTATTGAAAGGACCGTGGAAGTTCACGGCGGTCGGATCCTGGACGGTGCGCCAATCGCCGTTGGCCGGACAGTTGTAACCGCTGGGATGGGCTCCGAGGGCGTCAAAGAAGCCCTTGACGCCATTCGCGTACATCTGGTTCAAGTAATCCAGGTCGTCAACGGCCAGATCGCCGACGCTACCGGCCGGGGTCAAGGCTCCGCTCACGACGATCATGTCCGGGTTGGCCGCTTTGATCGCCTGGTAAGACAGTTGCAGCAGTTGGACATAGTTGGCCGGATTGATTCGCCCGGCCCCGCCGGCCTCATACCAGAGGTTCTGCTCATTCCAGATCTCTATGGCCTGAACCTTACCCCGATAACGATCGGCCACACGGGCCACAAACCCGGCATACTGGCCAGGGTCCTGGGGCGGGCCTTCCACGCTTTTGTCGTCATCCGGTGGGCGCGCCCAGTCAGGCGCTTTAGGAATGCTCAAGAGTACCTGGATGCCGTTCGCGCTGTAGGCATTGATAATTTCATCCCATAACCCCCAGTTGTAATTCCCGGGCGACGGCTCGACATCTTTCCAGGGCATTTGCAATTTCACCCAGGTAAAGCCCAACGCGTGCAAGTGGTTGATATTGGCCCCGGTATCACCCCGCGGGTCGGCCTGAAGACCATAGCCAAAGGGAACCTTAACCGAGGCTACGGCCGGCGGCGCCAGAGCCACTCGCTGCGGCTGAGGCGCGGTGCGCTGAACCGGCTTGAGTTCGGACGCGGCAGAGGATTCGGGGGTAGGGGTAGGGGTGGGCGAAGGGGCAGAGGTGGGCGGAAGTGTCGGGCTGGGCGTAAAGGTTGGGGTTGGCGTGGGGGTAGGGCTAGGCGTGGAAGTAGGAGTAGCTACCAGGATGACCACACTCCCACGAGGCACGGTTGTGGTGTGTTGGCTGGAAGAAATGCTGGCTGCCACTTCAAAGACGCCCCCTGCTTCAGGGGCTTGCCACTGATAGTTGGGCTGGCTCAAATCAACAGTTGCCCTGGCCATCATCCGGCCATCCCGTGCCTGCACCCGCCAGGCGACAGCGTAACGGCTCTCAACTGATGAGGCTGCCGGGCCGAGAAACTTTTGGACAATGGCCCCAATTGGGGCCTGGTTAGTCTGATCCGGCAAGCCCCGAATGTCTACCCCCCGCAAATGATATTGGGCCGCCAACTGCAGGGTATCGCTCAGGCTGGCCGCATTTTCCAGGTAGATGGTGTGATGGTGGTTATCCCGGTCCAGATAAGCAAACCAGTAGGTCCCGTTGGTCTGATCAACCTGGACGCCGGTGGAAGCCGGCAGCCCGGCCAGGGTAAACTCCACTTGCTGGCCAGGCTGGATGATATCATAAGGGGTAACCATGGTCACATCGCCCAGCCGGTCCAGGGCTTCCCGATAGTTGAGGTTGCACGACGGCGTCCCATTGATCCACTCGGTGCTGTTGGCGTAAAAGAGCAGTTGTAACTGATAACGATTGACCTGGCCCACCGCCCAATCCAGTAAAGTTTCCATTTGACCCTTAGGCGCGTAAGCCTTAGGGTCAGCCGGAGCAGGCAGCTTGAGACCATCGGCCAGGCGGCCAATGGCCGTCCAGTCGTAAGCGCCGGTGTCCCAGGTACCCGTGGACATCTGCCGGGGCAGTTCAACCTGGACGTAAAGCCGCTTATCGGCGGGCAGTTCCTGGCGCAACTCCGTCACTAAAGTCGTATACTCCTGGCGTAAATCCGGGTTAAGGCCTCGGTAATCGAGTTCGATGCCCTGATAGCCCTGGCTTTGGACGATTTTAACAATGGCTTTGTTATGGCGTTGACGGAGTTCGGGATCGATCAACAAGGCATCAATAGGGTTCGAGTAGATGGGATGACATTCATCCCAATTGCGCAGGGTGGGAATAACGGCCAAATCGGTATTTGGCAGGGCCAAGGCTATTTCAGCCGGGTCGCCGGTAAGGTGGCCGTTGGCGTCTAAAACCAGGCCGGTGATCTCGGTGAAAAGGTCTTTGACCTCAGCGGACAGGGCCGGATCAACGCTGATATTGGTGGAAAGGCTGGGCTTGAGGGCCTGGGTCCGCATGACCGCCACCACCTGGGGCAAAAAAGCTAACTCCGCTTCAATGACATTTTTGGCCGGGATCTGGCGGTGTGGCAGCCATTCCCAGGCCTGGCCGGTCCAGGTGTATAGATCCAGGATGTGGGCTTGCCCTGCTTCAGCAGGGAGAGGGATCGTCAGCACGACGGCAGCCGGAGCAGCACCTCGATGTTTGAAGCGATATAAAGGACCTGTCACCGCCAGATGAGAGGGGATCCGGCCGGCGGCAGCGCGCAGTTCACGGTCGGCGGCGCTGGCTAAAAACAGAGGGTCAGGGGCCACCTCCAGCTTGACCCAGGTACTGCCTTTGATCCCGGCCGGTAAGAACGCGATTTGAACCCCATCCGGGCCGCGAATGGCCCCGCCCCTGGCGTCAATCCGTTCGTAGCCCAGACTCAGTAAACGGTCAGCCAGTGAGAGCGGGGGAAAAAGCAGCACGCTCAAAAGGAGCAGGGGGATCATCACCGCATGGATGATGAGGCGGCTGAGTCGACTTTGAGCGACTCGCTTAAACAGGTTGATGATGGCAGTAGTCTTTGGTGACATTTCGTCCTCACGTTTCGGGTCATGCCGGCACGCTCAGTGGCGCCTCGGGCCGGCAGCGCAACTCCTGGCAGACCCTCTTTACAGTGGCTATCAAATAGGGTTAGGAAGCCCGCCGGGCGGGCAGACTCTCCACGGCTTCACTGCTAATGCCCAACGAGACCCCCTCCTCCCCCACTTCCTCGATCAGGCTCACCGGCACCAGGCGATAATCCGGGACCAGGTGGGGACGAACCAGGAGCAAGTGGGTTACCTGTTGGCCGGGGTCCTCAACCACGACCGCGGCCACCTTGCCGGCCTCCCAGCCATCCTGGGTCAGGATGACCATCCCCCGGGTCACTTCAATGGACCCATTCTCTTGTTCCAGGCAAACCCGGCCTCGCTCAAAGAAACGCTGAGAGGAGGCAGGGGCCGCTGAATGGTTATTCTGAGTCATATCTTGACACCATTTATCCTTTGCGATTTAACCTGATGCCCCTGGAAATAAGGGCATCAGGTATAACTTGCTCATAGGATACTATTTATCCGGCGACCAGTCTTCGACTTTTGTCGGATTTGCCGGCCCTCAGATCTATCCAGACCCGGTTTATCCGCCCGATAATGAACTCCACCAGGCGGTCAAGGCCAGTAATAATGAGACGAAAAAGAGACCGGCCTTGGCCAGCAGTTGGTGGGGCCGGGGGCGGAACTGAAGCTGGCCCAGCCGGGAAACGAACCGGCTGGACACAAGCCGCAGCGAGACGGTGGACGAGGGTGGTGTGGTCGGAAGATAGAAGTCGAGGAGTTGCTGTCGCAGGCTGGCACTCTCGAGCCGGCGCTGGAGATGACCATCGCGAGCGGTCGAAATCGTCCCGCTCTCTTCGCTGACCACGATGACCAGGGCGTCGCTGCTTTCACTCAGGCCGACGGCCGCCCGATGACGGGTCCCCAAGCGGCGTTGGCCGGACAGGGGATGTTGGGCGACCGGCAGGACACAACCGGCCGCCAGGAGCTGATCTTCGTGGACGATAACGGCGCCATCGTGCAGCGGGTTTTTGGGATAAAAGATGGCCTGCAACAACTCGCTGCTGATCTGTCCACCAATCGCCACCCCGGTTTCCGCCACCCGTTGCAGCGAGGCCTTCCCTTCCAGGACGATGAGCGCGCCCGTCTGGCTGGCGGACAGCCGCTCCACGGCGCGGGCCAAGGAGGCCACCACATTTTCAACCGTCGTCTGGCGAATGGTCGGAGTGGCCCCGGCCCGGCGGCCAATCCGCTCCAACAAGTGGCGCAATTCCGGCTGGAAGATGAGCGGGGTGGCGAACAACATGGCCAGAAGGGCCTGCTGGATCAGCCAATCGAACGTCCGCAAGGGCAGCAGCAGGGTCATAAGGACCAGGACCACCACCGTCAGCACCTCGCCTCGGAACAGGAAGGCCGCCCGGCTGTGGCGCACCCAGGTTAAGAGCAGGTACAAGGCAAGTGTGACCAGGAACAGGTCCAGCCCCTCCAGCCAGGTGAGCGCCAGCAGGTGAGAGTTTATCTCGGCGTACAAAGATTGTAACCAGGCCATCATCCGACCCCTCGCCGATAGCGGGGTGGCTGTAAAGCCACCCCTGCTGAGTCATTTTACCGACACATAAGCCGGATCGCCCGAAATCCAGCCGAGTTTTTCACCATCGGGCAACTGCACTTGCAACCAGCCGGTCGCCGAGTCAACCTTGACCACCGGCGCCGTATCGCCTCTAACCAGCGTGACAATGACCGGATGGGAAAGCCCCGGGCCACTGCGCACGTTGAGACCGGCCGAGACAATTTTGGCCGTTGCTGAGGCAGCTTTAGTAGGCGTAGGCGTCGGCTCAGCTTTGACCGGCCTGGCCTGGCCCGTCTCCAGTGTATCCCTCACTGACACATAGGTTGGGTCGCTCGAAATCCAGCCGGTTTCCTCATCACCGGGCAGCTTTACCTGCAGCCAGTCGCTGGCCGGGTCAACCTTGACCACCGCGACCGTATCGCCCTTAACCAGGGTGGCAATGACCGGATGTGTCACCCCCGGCCCGCTGCGCACGTTCAATCCGGCTGAGACAATCTCGGCCTGAGCCGCCGGGGGAGCATACACCGCTTCCGGGGTCGAGACGACGGTAGGCGTTGCTGCCACCTTAACCGGCGTCGGCGTAACCGGAGCCGTCACAGTTACCTGCGGTGAAGGAGCCGGAGACGGTGCGGCGACCGAGCCGGCCTGAAGCGTGGACAAAATCTCGGCATCGGCCGGCATCCCGGGCCGCAGGCGATGGTCGGCGTTGGCCAGGGTAATCTTGACCGCAAAGACCAGGTTAACCCGCTCTTCCTGGGTCTGCACATTCTTGGGGGTGAATTCGGCCTCGTGGGCAATGTAGCTGACCGTACCCTCAAAGACATCGTACGGATAGGCATCGGGGTAGACCCGGGCCGCCTGCCCCAGCTTCACCCGGCCAATTTGGGTTTCGGGGAGGTACACGGTCAGGTCAACCGTCTCAATGTCGCTCAGCTCCAGCAGCATTGTCCCCGGCGCGGCCAACTCGCCCGGCTCGACCATGCGCCGGCTGATCAGGCCGTCGCGCGGGGCGGTCAGGCTTTGCTTGGCAAGTTGCACGGCCACGGCTTTCAGGCCTGCTTCTGCCTCCCGCACCTGGGCCTGGGCGACGGCGATATCTTCGGCGGTGGGGCCGGCTTTGACGGCGGCCAGGTTGGCCTGGGCGGCCTGGACGGCGGCTTCGGCCTGGCGGAAAGCGGCCTCGGCAGCGTTGGCCTGGACAATCAGCGGTAAGGGGTTGTCGCGGATCTGGATGAGATGGGCCACCTGCTGTTTGGTTCCGGCCAGGGCCACTTCGGCCATCTGCACCCCGGTTTGGGCGGCCTGGAGCTGGTACTGGGCCGCCTCGGCCTGGACCAGTCCTTCATTCCCCCCGGCCCGGGTGGTCTGATTGCGACCGGCCGCTTCAGCCTGGATCTCCATGCGCTTCAGATGGACTCGGGCCAGTTCCAGGTTGTGTTCGGCCTCGCTCATCTGGGCCTGGGCCTGATTGATTTGAGCCGCCAGTTCATGCGGGTCATTGACCACCTGCGCGAGCTGCTGCCAGGTCAGCCTGGCCCCGTCGCGGGCGGTTTCGGTCTGGGCCAGTTGGGCCTCGGCGGTGGCGATGTCCTCCGGCCGGGCCGAGGCGCTGACCAGTTCCAGGTTGGCTTTGGCCGTGGCTTGAGCCGACTCTAACTGGGTTTGTTGGGCCAGCAGGTCTGATTTGTCCAGCTCGGCCAGCACCTGGCCGGCTTTAACCTCGTCCCCTTCGTCCACCTTGACGGCGATAATACGGCCGCCTAACTCGGCGGTAATGACCACGGTTTCGGCTTCCATCGTGCCTGACCCCAGCAAGCCGCTCGGCTCCTGCGCGGTTACAGGCGTTCGGATAAACCAGCCATAAGCGCCGCCCACAGCGGCTAAAAAGATTAGGATAGGGATAATTCGTTTCATCATCATTGCACCTCGTGAAAAGGGAGTAGGCAGTAGGGAGTCCCCCAAGGGGAGGCGAAGCGCTCTAGGAAGTAGGGATGGGGAAATATTCCCTTACTCCCTACTCCTTACTCCCTACTCCTTACTTCATAATTCCGGTCCTTCCGCCAGGATGGCATCGGCGGGCATGCCGGGTTTCAGGCGTTGATCCGGATTGTCTAACTTGATTTTGACGGCAAAAACGGTGTTAATTCGCTCCGCTTTGGTCTGCACATTTTTGGGCGTAAACTCGGCTTTGTCGCTGATCGTGGTGATCGCGCCGGCAAACGGTTCGCCCGGAAAAGCATCTACAAAGACCTCGACCTGCTGCCCTACGGCGACCAGGTCAATATCCGGCTCCGGCACGTAGACGGTCAAGGTCAGGTCGGTCAAGTTCGCCAGCGTCAGCAGGGTCAGGCCCGGCGCAGCGATCTCGCCTTCGTGGGCCACCCGGTCCACCACCTGGCCGGCTAGCGGGGCAGACAAAAGCGCCTTGCCCTGCTTGACCTGCAGCGCGGCCAGGCCGGCTTCGGCCTGCTGCACCTGGGCCTGGGCCACGGCCACCTGTTCGGGCCGGGGGCCGGCCTGCAGGAGCGCGAGCCGGGCCTGGGCCACCTCAACCTCGGCCAGGGCGGTCTGGTAGACCGCCTGGGCCTGGGCCACCTTGACTTGGGCCTCCTGGGGGTCATCCCGGAGCCGCAGCAAATCCTGCAAGCGGGTTGCGGCGTCGTCCCGCTCGACCACCGCGCCATTCAAATTGACCCAGCCGGCCCACATATCCGCCCCGGCATAGTTCCAGGCCACCCCGGCGTCCTGCTTTTGGCTTTCCTCAAAGGTGATGTGGCGGCTCATCTTGTCGCCGGTTTGGGGGTGGGTGCGGGAGACATAAAAACCTTCCTGGAAAAAGTCCCACTGCTGCTGACGTAAATCCCAGACCGCTTCCCCGGCGTCTTTCAGCGGGGCCGCGTAGGCGATTTTCAACTCGGCCAGTTGCAGGGCGGTGCGGGCCGCGTCAATCTGCATGTTCAACTCCTGCGGGTTGTCGCGTAGGGTCAGGGCATCCTGCCATTGGGTGTAGGCGGCTGCGGCTTTGGCTTCGGCTACGGCCACGGCCGCTTCGGCTTTGGCGATTTCTTCGGCCCGCACCCCGGCCTCGATTTTAGCCAGGTGGGCTTTGGCGGTAGCGATTTTGGCCTGGGCCTGCTCCACTTCAGCCTCTAACAAGGCCGTGTCCAACTCAACCAGGGTCTGGCCGGCTTCGATCCAATCGCCCTCGTCCGCGGCCAGCCGGGTGATGCGTCCCCGCGTTTCCGCAGCCACGGCCACCTCGTCGGCCTCGATGTAGCCAGAAACGCGATAGACGCCACTGGCCTGGTCCTGATCAATCAGGCCCAATTTTAGTTGCAGTTGGGTCAGCGCCGCCGGATTCTGGCTGAAATACCAGTAGCCTATCCCAACCGCGCTGGCGACTAACAAGATTATGAGAACAGGAATAAGTTTGTGTTTCATCATTTACCTCCGTAATAAGGGAGTAGGTAGTAGGGAGTCCCCCAAGGGGAGGCGAAGCGCTCTAAGGAGTAGGGGAAAGAAAAAGTTTCCCCTTACTTCCTACTCCTTACTCCTTACTCCTATCTTCCAACGACTTTCTCCGCCTCCCGCGCGCTGGAGATGAAGACATCTTCCAGCGAGGGGGCGATCCGCTCGACCGAGGTCACGTTCAGCCCGTGGCCGGTCAGGGTTTGTTTGATCAGGGGGATGTGCTCCTGCGCATTGGCCGTGACCACGTGGATGAGCGAGCCGTACAGCGCCACCTCTTCAAAAAGGTTCAAGTTGCGCAGCAGAGGGATGGCCTGGCCGGCGTTGTCGGTATCCACTTCGACCACGTCGCCATGCATCTGGGTGACTTTAACCTCTTCCGGCGACCCCTGAGCCACCAGGTTGCCCCGCTGAATGAAGACCAATTCCTGGCAGTGTTCGGCCTCGTCCATGTAGTGGGTCGTGACCAGGATGGTCGTGCCGCCTTCGGCCAGCTCGTAGATCAGTTCCCAGAAGGCCCGGCGCGAGATGGGGTCCACCCCGGCGGTCGGCTCATCCAGGAAGAGGGCTTCCGGTTCGTGGATAATGGCCGCCCCGAGAGCCAGGCGCTGCTTCCAGCCGCCAGACAGGTTGCGGGTGCGCTCCCGCTCCCGCCCGGTCAGGCCGGCCATCTTCAGGATATACTGTTTGCGCTCTTGCAGTTTGGGGCCGGCCACGCCGTAGACGCCGCCGTAAAAGTCCAGGTTCTCTGCCACCGTCAGGTCGTTGTAGAGGCTGAACTTCTGGGTCATGTAACCGATGCGCTTCCGCATCACTTCCGTTTCTTTGACTACGTCAAAGCCGATAACGGTGGCCGTGCCGCTGGTCGGGGCCAGCAGCCCCAGCAGCATGCGGATGGTGGTGGTTTTGCCGGCCCCGTTCGGCCCCAGAAAGCCGAAAATCTGGCCGCGGGGAACTTCAAAACTGACGTTGTTGACGGCCACGAAGTCGCCGAATTTTTTGGTCAGGCCGGTGACTTCGATGGCCGGGGGGGTGGGGGTGGTTAGTGTTGTCATTACTCATTGCCTCCATTCTGATGCGTGAAACGTGATGCGTGAAACGTAAATTCACGCATCACGTTTCACGTTTCACGCTTCTTCCATCTTGCCAATCAACGAGATAAACGCCTCCTCCATCCGGGGTACGGTCTGGCGGAAGTTGGTCAGCGTGATCTGCTCAGCGGCCAGGGCGGCTTCAAGCTGGGGCCGGCGCCGGCTGACGCTGTCTACAAAAACGTGCAGCAGGTCGCCGTAAGTTTGCACCTCCAGCACGCCGGCCTGCTGGGTCAAAATCCGGTTGGCCTGGCGTAGCAGGCCGACACCGTGAAACCGTTCCGACTCCGGCCGGAACTCGACCAACTCGCCCGGCAGCAGGGCCTTGATCTGGTTAGGTGTGCCCACCTCGATCAGCCGGCCGCCGTACATCAACCCGACGCGGGCGCTGCGCTCGGCCTCGTCCATGTAGGGCGTGCTGACCAGGATGGTCGTGCCCTCGACGTGCAAATCGGCCAGGATGTCCCAGAACTCGCGCCGCGAAACCGGGTCCACCCCGGTGGTCGGCTCGTCCAGGTAGAGCACCGCCGGCGAGTGGATCAGGGCGCAGGCCAGCCCCAGCTTCTTTTTCATCCCGCCGGACAGCCGCCCGGCCGGCCGGTTGGTGAACTCGGTCAGGCGGGCAAAGTTGAGCAGCCGCTCGGTGCGCTCCTGGCGGGCTTTGCCCTTCACCCCAAACACGTCGCCAAAGAAGTTGATGTTTTCCAGCACGGTCAGATCGCCGTAGAGGGCAAACTGCTGGGCCATGTAGCCGATGTGGGCCTTGATCCGCTCCGGTTCCTGGCGCAGGTCGTAACCGGCGATGCGGGCGCTGCCGGCGGTCGGGTCCATAATCGCCGCTAGCATGCGCAGGGTCGTGGTTTTACCGGCCCCGTCCGGCCCGACCAGGCCAAAGATTTCGCCTTTTTTGATCTCCAATTCCAGGTGGTCTACGGCTACGACCGGGCCGAATTGCTTGGTCAGTTGTTCGGTTTTGATGATGGTCTCATTTTCGTTGGTCATAATTGTCCTCTGTTTTTACTTCTACTGAAGCCCGCTCGAGGCATTGTTGGATGTAGTGGGCCTGGCGTTCCCAATACGGCCGCCAGACTTGCTCATCGGCGTCCATCTGTTGCTTGATCAGCTCCAACAGGCGCAAAACCTCGTGCTCGCTCAATTCCAGAACGATCTTTCTGCCCCCCATTTTCAGCCTGTGCCGCGCTCAATCGAGCTTCTTCCTAAAGGTGGTGGCGGCCAGGGTAATGATGATGATACTAAAGATGAGCACGGCGATGATTTGTTCGCCCAAAACCTCCACCCCGACCCCCTTCAGCATAATCCCACGCACAATGACCAGGGCGTAGCGGGCCGGGATGATGTGGCTGAGCCACTGCAGCCACTGCGGCATGGCGTCGAAGGGGAAGAAGAAGCCGCTCAGGAAAATGGTCGGCAGCACCGTAGCGAAGGTCATCAGCAGCGCCTCTTGCTGGCTCTTGGCAATGCTGGAGATGAAGATGCCGATGCCCAGCGCCGTGACCAGGAACAGGGCCGACAGCGCCAGCAGCAGCGGCACACTGCCGTTGACCGGCACGCCAAAGAGCAGCACCCCAATCACCAACACCTCCAAAATGATGAAGAAGGAGATGACCACGTAAGGCGTGACCTTGGCCACCACCAGCTCAATCGAGCGAATGGGGGTCACAATCAACTGCTCAATCGTGCCCAGCTCCCGTTCCCGGACGATGGAGGAGGAGGTAAAGAGGGTGGTGAACAGAAAGAGCACCATGACCATCAGGCCGGGAATGGTGAAATAGGTACTTTCCATATCCGGGTTGTACCAGACCCGCGGGCGCACTTCGACCCCACCCATGCGCTGCATGAAAGCGCCTGCCTCCTCGCGGACCAGGTGGGTCGAGTGGGCCTGACCGACCGACTGGGCGGCGGCGAAGATGTTCCCGGCCACAGTCGGGTCGGAGCCATCAATCACAAAGGAGACGTCGGTCCACTCGCCGGCCAGGACATCCTGGCTGTAACCGGCCGGGATAATGAGCGCGCCATACACGTCGCCGTGGTCCAGCAGATAGGCCACCTCGTCCTCATGCTCCACCTGGGCGATGATGTCAAAATAATTCGAGGCCTGGTAAGCCTCCACCAGGGCCCGGCTCTGCTGGCTCTTGTCGCCGTCGTAGACGGCGGTGCGCAGGTGGTCAATATCGGTGCTGGCGGCGTAGCCCAGTAAAATCAGTTGCATCAGGGGGGTAATGATCATCACCGCCAGGGTGCGCGGGTCGCGCCGGATGTGAATAAACTCTTTGCGAATTAAACTCAGGGTTCTTAGAAACATAACACACCTCTCAAAAATGAACTATGAACTCATTAACCAGGCCAACTCTTTGGATGTGGGGCTGGCTAAAAAGAGAGAAACTAACTGCTCAATGATGGCGTCAGGGGAGATATTTTTATATCTGGGATCCAGGTGGGTAGATTGGAAGATGAAGTTGAGCAACAGTCCACCCACGAGGGCGTAGGCCAGGATCAGCGGCTCATTCTGCCGCCATTGACTTGAAGGGGTGGAACGCTGCATGCTCGCTTCGATAGAAGCGACCACCGGTCTGACCAGTTCTTGGTAAAACCTGGCCCGCAGTTCGGCATCGGCCGCTATTTCGGCCAGGATCGGTAGAGCCAGGTGACTACGTTCCTGCAAAAGCTGGAACATAGCCTTTACGAGTAGGCTTAAGAACTCTTTTGGGTTTTTGGCCGGACTAGCAGGGATCATCCCTTTGAGCGCCTCCGCGCCCAGCAGGTCTATCATGGCGACCAATATGTCACGCTTGTTCTTAAAGTAGTTATAAATTGTGCCTTCGGACACGTCCGCCGCCTGGGCAATTTCTTTGGTGGTGGCCTGATGAAAACCCTTTTGCGAGAAGACCTCGGCCGCACCCATGAGAATCTGGGTGCGACGGGCTTCAATCATTTGCCTCTTAAAGTCTAGCGCTACACTTAACATAGGTGAGCCTCTTCTGCACAATCAATCTTGATTGGATATTTATGATTCCAGTTTATGGCACGTCAGGAGGAATTTCCTCGACTTTTGTCGGATTTCGGATTCACCACCCTTCTACAAAAGAAACCGCTCAGGTTTCTACTGATAACCTATCATCTGAGCGACGGATATTCCTCGACTTTTATCGGATTTTGAGACAAAAGTCACATATTCTGGGAACACTCCTTGCTATAGTACCCGTGTATTTCGCTGACAAAGGGGCGGGTACGGCCAAAATTTTATGGAAAGCCCCCTATTTAATCTGAAAAACATGAGGAGATTAATTTTTATGAGCCACGTTAGTCATCAACCGAAGGAACAAGAGGAGGTGGTCCTGGACGTGCGCCAGGTTGCGCCGCCCCAACGCCACCCGCTCATCTTCCAAACCTTTGAGAATCTAAAGCCCGGTGAAGCCTTCCTCCTGGTCAACGACCACGATCCAAAACCCCTCTACTATCAATTCAAGTTCGAGCGAGAGGGGCAGTTTACCTGGGACTACCTGGAGCAGGGGCCGCAGGCCTGGCGAGTCCGCGTTGGCCGGCCGGTCACCACCCCTTGAAGGAGGCAGCATGAGCATTGTTGAAGCCTGGCTAACGGATTTATGGCGCGTTCTTGAAGGCGAACCCATCACCGTCACCGGCGTTCGGATTGGCGTCTTTTACACGGCCGCCCAGCTTTCCACCGGTCATGTCGGCGTGGCCTTTACGCCGCGAGACCTCAGTGATACCGTCTGCTGCCCCAAGTCGGCCGCGGCAGCCCCGCCGGCGGGCCGGATGGCCGGGCAGGATGCCTGGACCTTGGCCAAGTATGCCCTCTCGCCGGTTCCATTGCGGCGAGCGGTTGGGATAGCTGTCCTCAATGCCCTCTCCGCCCAGGCCATGGCACAGCACGGCATACCGGGCGGGCAAGTCGTTTCCGGCCTGGATGCCCTGGCTGCCGCTAAGGTGCAGCCGGAAGATAAAGTGGCGATGGTGGGCGGGTTTGTGCCGTTCATCAAAGCCCTCAAAGGCAACGTGGCCCAACTGTGGGTGATAGACAAACATCCGCAGGCTCTCAAGCCGGATGAAGCGGCCTTTTGGTGCTCGCCGGAGCAGGCCATCGAGACGATTGTCCAGGCCAGTGTGGTCATCATCACCGGCTCGGCGCTGGTGGAAGGCGGCCTCGACGATTTGTTGCACGCTGCCGGCAACGCACGAGCGGTGATTCTGGCCGGCCCTACGGCCTCACCCTGGCCGCCGCCGTTTTTTAAACGGGGGGTCCGCGTGTTGGGAGGTATCCGGGTGCTGGATCAGCACAAGATCCTGCAAGTCGTCAGTGAGGGCGGCTCGGGGTACTTCTTTGAGACAGAGGCCGAGAAAATCTGCCTGGTGCGAGAGCCGAGGGCCGAATTTGTTCACTAACAGGAGAGATTGATGGCGATTGTGCTAACTTCCTACCAACAAGCCGCCGCCTTTACCGAGCAGCGGTTCAACCCGGTTGTTTTGACCGAAAATGAACGGGTTAAAGTGATCCTGGCCTGTTTTGAGCCAGGCCAGTTTATCCCGGTGCATCAACCCGGCGTAGACCTGACCCTGACGATCCTGGAGGGTGAAGCGCTGGTGGTCGCCGGCGAACAGGAGACGCGGCTTGGCCCCGGCAGCCTGGTTTTTGTTTCGGCGGGCGAGACACGGAGCATCAAAGCCGAAACTCAACTGGTCATCTTGCACGTAGTGACGCCGCCGCCCACGTTTGAGGATCATACCGCCGTCATGGCTGGCTTGAAACGTGGTAGCTGGCGCTGATCCGGTTCAAGCGAGTCTACGAATCGCCAGGGCCGGAGGATGGGACTTGCTTTCTGCCAGGCTAATACCTTTAGGCTCGTAACAATCTCATCCCGTTCAGGATGACCACCAGCACCGACAGTTCGTGGATAAACATCCCCTCAGCCATATGGACTTTGCCCAGCAGGACCCCGGCCAACAGACCGGCGACCGTGACCAGGGCGATGACCACGTTCTGGCGGATGTTGCGCAGGGTGGCTTTGGACAGGCCAATCGCCTCCGGGATTTTTAACAGGTCGTCGGCCATCAGGGCGATGTCGGCTGTTTCCAGGGCCACATCGGTCCCGGCAGCGCCCATGGCCAAGCCGATGTCGGCTGCAGCCAGGGCCGGGGCATCGTTGATCCCGTCGCCGGCCATTGCCACTACATGCCCTTCGGCCTGCAAGCGGCGAATGACGGCCAATTTGTCCTCCGGCAGCAGGTTGGCGTAGACTTCGGTCACGCCCGCTTCGGCGGCGATGGCCTGGGCGGTGCGCCGGTCATCACCGGTCAGCATGACAATCCGTTTTAGTCCCACGGCCTTTAATTGGCGGAGCATAGCCGGCGCCGCCGGCCGCAGCGGGTCAGCAATACCCAGGATGCCTAACACCAGCCCATTCAGGGCGACCAGGACGGCGGTCTTGCCGTCCGTTTTCAGTTGGGCCAGGGCTGTTTCGATCTCAGGGCGAATAATTACCCCCAGCTTGTCCATCAACTCGACGGTCCCCACCCCAATAATGTGTCCCTGGTAAGTGGCCCGGACGCCGCGCCCGGTGCAGGTCTCAAAGGTCTCGGCGGAGGGGATCAGGCCGAGGGTGGTCACTTCGGCCAAAATGGGGCGGGCCAGGGGGTGCTCCGAACCAGCCTCAGCGATGGCGGCCCAGCGCAACACCTCCTGTTGGGCTTCATCCCAACGACCTCTCATTTTTCCGTTGGTTGCCGGCGCGGTAAACCTACCCGCCATCCTGTCCCCAACTTCTGTCAGGTTACCGGCCGGAACCAGGACGGGCTGCAAGGCAATGATATCGGTCAAACGCGGCTGGCCCTGGGTCAAGGTCCCGGTCTTATCCAGGGCCAGAGCGGTAATCTTGCCGGCATTTTCCAGATATTCACCCCCCTTGATCAAAATACCCCGTTTAGCGGCCCGGCCAATCCCCGCCACCACCGAGACCGGGGTCGAAATGACCAAAGCCCCCGGACAGCCGATGACCAGCAGAGTCAGGGCCAACTTGATATCGTAGGTAAACAGAAAAGCGACCAGGCTCAACCCCATAATGGCCGGGGTGTACCAGCGGGCAAAGCGCTCAATAAAGCGCTGGGTCGGGGCCTTCTCCTCCTGAGCTTCCTCAACCCGGTGAATGATGCGAGCCAGGGTGGTATCGGCGCCCGCCCCGGTGACCCGCACCTGGAGCAACCCGTTCTGATTGACCGTCCCGGCATAGACGGTCGCGCCCTTTGTCTTTTCGACAGGCATAGACTCCCCGGTGATCGGGCTCTCGTCCACGGCGGCCCGGCCGTCAACCACTTCGCCGTCTACGGGAATCTTGGTCCCCGGTTTGATCAATACCGTTTCGCCCGGCTGGACCTCGTGGGCCAGGACCTCGACCTGTTGGCCGGAGCGTAGGGCAATGGCTGTGGTGGGAGCGAGGTCGAACAATTGCTGCAAGGTCTGGCGGGTGCGGTTGAGGGTACGGGCTTCCAGGTAAGCTCCCAGCATAAACAGAAAGGTCACTGCCGCCGCCTCCCAAACTTCGCCGATCAGCAGGGCCCCCACTGTGGCCACGGTGACCAGGAGTTCGATGCTGATATGTCGGTGCCGCAAGGCCGCCCAGGCCCGTAAGGCAATATCCGACCCCGCCAGCAAAGCGGCCCCCACCATGGAGCTGGTGTAGAGGGTGGACGAAGCGCCCAGGTAGTCGGCCGCCAGCCCGACCAGGATCAGCATTCCGCTGGCTGCGGTCAACGCCTGCCGGCGCTGTAAGGGATTGTTTAACCAAGTTTTGAACGTTTTCATCGAAGTACCTCATCCTTTCTAAAAGCGACGGCCCCCCAGGTAGGGGGCCGTCTTCTGTTCCACTTTACTCTGCCGTACCGTGAGCCTGACCCTCACCCCCTTCGGCGTGAAGGGTTTGTCCCAGGGCGGTGTTATACAATCCATACACATAGGTCTCAAAGATCAACTCCGCTTCGACCCGCTCGCGTTGGGCCTCGACCGTGTTCTCTTCGGCAGCCATCGCCCGCGCCGTCTGCACGGCTTCGTACTTCTCGGCTATGCCCTGCTGCATGGCCTGATCCAGCACAGAGTAGATCGTATCGAGCGAGCCTGTCTCCAGGGCCTCATCGGCGGCAGCCAGAGCCGGACCGTGATCGGTTTCTGTTTTCAGCCCGGTGTAGGCGGCGCCTTCACCCTGGCGGTGCAGCCGGACGGCCGTCTCGAAGAAGTAATGATCGGCCAGCTCCTGCGCTTCCGCTCCCAACTGGCGTACTTCCAGGGTATGCTGGAAAGCAACGGTCAGTTCGGCCTCGGCCTCAGGCTTGACGTAGGGTAAAACCAAGCTTACGTCACCTTGCTCCAGCGCGGCCTGGGCGGCGGCCACGACCGGCCCGTTGATCGAGTCACAGTGGGCCGAGGCCGGGGCCGGTTGGCTAAAGATAATGGCTCCCACTGCCAGGGCGAGTAAGCCCCAATACTTGAGGTTGAACCCGATTCGTTTCATTTGCGATAACATAATTGTTTGCTCCTTTTTGGCTAGAAATTCTTTCGACTGTTTCAATGGCTTCAATGCTTTCATTAGAAGGGGGCGACTTTGGCTTCATAGCCGGCCGCCCGGACGGTCTTAATCAGCTCGTCGGCGCTGGCCTGGCCCGGATCGTGTTCGACGACAATGCGACCGGTGTTGAAGTGGACTTTGGCCTCCTCAACCCCCGTCACACCCTTAAGAGCTTTCTCAATCTTGACCACACAGGACGGGCACGAAAACTCCTGGCTGCGTAAGATCGTCTTCATTGTTCCAAACCTCCTTTCACTTGAATTTAATTCTGCCCTTACTGTATCACAGGCCGGGCTGCACTTGTATGATTTGGATCAATTAAGTGCAGCGAATCTAAATAAAAACCCCCGGCTCGATTGATCTCATCAAGCCAGGGGTTATACTGTTGTTTCGTTAAGGGGCGATTTGGCTATGTCTCCGCGACAATGGCCGCTAAGCTCAGCTTATCGGCAATAGCTACCCACTGCCGCCCGGTGCGGATGAGGCCATCCTTCTGGAATTGGCTCATCACCCGGCTGGCCGTCTCGACGGTGGTTCCGGTCAGCTCCGCCAACTCTTACCGCGACAGGGGCATTTGGATGAGCAGTCCCTCCGGCCGAGGTTCGCCCAGTTTCTCGGCCAGCTTGAGCAAGGCCGCGGCAATACGGTGTTCAACGGAATGAGCGCTGAGCTGGCGAATCATAACGTGGGCTGCTTTCAGCCGCCGGGACATCACTTCCAGCGCGATCACGGTAACCGTGGGGTAACGGCGGAGGATAGCATGGAAATCGTCGGCGGCAATAGCCAGGATACAAGCCATGGTTTGGGCCAGGGCGGTATCAGGGTAGGTTTCATCGCCCAATACCGAGAGGCTGCCAAAGAATTCACCCGGCGTCAGGATGTCCAGCAGCACATCTTGCCCGCTCAACGTATGTTGGAGCAGTTTTACCTTGCCGACAGCAACCACGTACAGCCGGGTGGCCGGGTCGCCCGCGTAGTAAATGGGCCGCCCAGGTTCGTAGCCATGTTCATGGAATAATTGATTGACTTCGGCTACCGCCTCGCCGGATAGGTCAGCGAAGAAAGGCACCCGGCTCAGGATATCCAACCGGGTGTGGATGGTACACATCTGTGGCTCAATATCTTCCAACTTTAAGGGAGTGCTGCGGCGAGTGCTCATGGGATATACTTCTTCTCTATC
This sequence comes from Chloroflexota bacterium, assembly GCA_016860845.1. The sequence goes on along the minus strand of BOKF01000004.1, from coordinate 189,783 downwards.
CGATCTTACCACGTCTCAGTTGAAAATACCAGGTATTTCGACGCCCATGGCGAGGAAGTTGCAGCGTTCATTGTCATGAAGCTGTGCGAGCCATCCAACGAGTGATGGCCTGGTCGAGTCTATCAAAATTCCTCCCCACGATGGATTGGTTAAACAGATAATTCATGGTCAACCTCTACCTACATCTGTTCAAAAGACAATTAGATGCGTTGCGAAATAACGAAAAAAAGGGTAAGGTCAACCAGAAATCAGAAAGATTAGGAACCCACAGGTAAAGCCGATGCTGAATATCAATCGTGCCCTATGCTCTGACCGCTTGATGAAAGCCCTAACCGGTATGACGGTAGCCGAATTTGAGCGCTTGCTGCCCATATTCACCGCTGCCTTGAAGAGGGCTCAGGTGAAAGGCAAGAAAGAAAGGAAACGAGCCATCGGAGGCGGGCGTCAGCATACCTTAACGAGCCCCCCAGACAAATTATTCTTCATTCTGTTGTATCTGAAATGTTATCCGACCCTTGATTTGGCCGGTTTATTGTACGGCGTTGACCGCTCACAAACCCAACGCTGGGTGAAAGCCTTGATGGCGGTGCTGGAGGAAGGGTTAGGCTGGCAACTGGTCCTGCCTGAACGGCGCATTGGCTCCCTGGAAGAATTCATCCAGCGCTTTCCCGGGGTCAAAGATGTTTTTGTCGATGGCACCGAACGACCCACCCAACGACCTCAGCAAGCCAAAGTGCAACAGGAACACTATTCGGGCAAGCACAAAGACCATACCCTCAAGAACCTGATTGTCAGCGATGACCACAAGCGTATTTTATGTCTGACCCAGACGAAACCAGGGGCCCGGCAAGATTACTTTCGGTTCAAGCAAGCGGGTTTAGGGGAGGTCATTCCGGACGATATTGGCGTCTGGGTGGATTTGGGCTTTTTGGGCATCGTCAAGGATTATCCCCACCTACAGGTGGTCATCCCGCACAAAAGCAGTAAAAATCATCCTTTGACCCCCTGGCAAAAGGCCGAAAACCGGGTCATTAGTGCCTTGCGCATTTGTATTGAACACGCGATTGCCGGCGTTAAGCGTTTCCGTTGCCTGACCGACCCTTATCGCAACAAAGGGATCGTTTTGGCTGACAAGTTTATGTTAATCGCTTGTGGCCTTTGGAATTATCACCTCCTGCCCGCCTAATGGCTCAATGATATGATTTTTCCTGGCCTATCGTTTTATCCTTATTTCGCAACACGTCTATTACTTCCACCTTGTCCACCCAGGAGCCATTGCACCGGAGTTGGTTCGGGCTTGACAGGGTAGGGCTGAAGTAGCAAATCTGGTATGTCACTCGCCGCGATGGGCCAGGGCTCGATAATCTGATTCGGCGGCGCCAGCCTCATATAGCAGGTTTAATGCTTCCAGAGCGCGGTGATCCTCTGCTTTGACCACGATGAGTTTACTACCCTGCTTTAAGCTTCGAGAATACGAGGGGGCTTTTTGCGCCGAAATACCCAGCCGGACCAGGCTGACGTCGAGCGTACTGGCTGCTTGTTCATCAAGCGAAGCATGAGGATGTTGGCTTGGGTCAATCAAGGTCACTCCCTCGTTGCAACTGAAGCTGTGTCGCTCGAGGGTAGCGAGGGCCTGTTTGGCCTCTTGATGGCTGTGAAACAATCCAGTTACGATCTTCATGGTTGGCTTCCATTCACGAGATTATTTTGAGTATCTGGGATCATCTTCTGCAATTGATAGTTCCAATCTACATTACTAAACTTTTGATTTTCTCGATGAAACCCTCAGGCTTCCCTTCTTGATACGCTTCGCCTTTGCGATACCAACCGCCCTTTTCCCGGTCCTGGATAAACTCTCGTTGGACAGCCGCCCAGCCATCCCGGTGGGCTTCGGCGTCGCGAGATAGTTGTCCCCTTTCTTCATCCTGATGGTAGGCGTCCCAGGTTTCGTTATACACCTCGAGATAAATCCTTGAGCCTCTTTATTTGGTAACAAATCTCGTAAGACTTCGGGTAAATCATTCACACTCTTATATCTCATCTGTGAGCTACCAGCCCCTAAAGGCGGCTGACTTCCTGTTTCACCGAGGGGCACCGGACTTTCGCCCTGCAACTTCCCCTCTCCGTCAGGCGTTTTCATCGTTTCGATGGCCCTTCCCGTGGCTCCCACGGTAGGGTCTATATTCTCCGAGCCGTTGTCGTCTCGGTCGTGCCTTTTACCACAGTCCGGACAAACCCAGAAGGTTTGACCCAGTTTCAGATCGCGATTGATGTAGCCACAACCCGGCGTCGAGCACAGTCTCGAACTGGGAAAAAACAAATCGAAGCACTCGACGTAGCTGCCATACCACTTACCCTTGTAGGTGATGAACTCGGCAAACCTCCCCCAGCCGCTGTCCCCAATACTTTTGGCTAAATGATGGTTGCGGATCATCCCGGCGATGTTCAGGGTTTCCAGGCCGATGTGACCGAAGGCATTCACGACCTGCCGCGACGCTTTGTGCAGGAAGTCCCGGCGCTGGTTGGCTACCTTCTCGTGCTGCCGGGCCAGCTTGAGTCTGGCCTTCTCCCGGTTCCGGCTGCCTTTCTGGCGGCGGCTCAGGGAGCGCTGCAGCCGTTTGAGCTTTTTCTCAGCCTTGCGAAAGTACTTGGGATGTTCGATCACCTTGCGGCCATCGGGCAGGGGTTTGTTCAAGGTGGCAAAGCGCCGGAGGCCGACATCAATCCCCACCCCCGGCTTGCCGTTCAATGGGGGTTCGTCCCGCTTCACCTCGCACAGAATGGAAATGAAATATTTACCGGACTTGGTTCTCGTCACGGTGACCTGCTTCATTTCCCCTTCCATCGCTCGGTGATACACGGCCCGCACCTCGCCGACTTTGGGCAAATAGATCCGGCTGCCCGTCACCTTGAACCGCTGCGGATAGGTGATGGACTGCTCGTCGTGCTTGCTGTGGTAGCGAGGGAAGCCTTTGGGCATCCCGTCTTTGCGCGGTTTGCCGTTGCCTTTGGGCAGTTTATCCTCCCACTTCATCCTGAAGAAGTTCTGGTAAGCCGTATCCAGTTGATCAAGCGCGCCCTGCAAAACCTGCGAATCCCCCTGGCTCAGCCAGCTGTACGCCTCGGTTTGCTTCAACTCCTTGAGCATCACCTGCATGTCTTCTTTGCTCAGGCTGAGTTGATGCTCGAACCAAGCCTCTTTCTTCAAGGTCAGGAAATGGTTATAGGTGAAGCGGGCGTGGCCGAATTGGATTGCCAGGTTGTGCTGTTGCTCTTGATTGGGATAGATACGGAACTTGTAACCAATGTGGGTCACGTCACAGCCGCAGCTGGTGATAGCCCCGGAGAGGAGGCGTTTGTTGAATTGCTTGGCGAAGGTCTTTTTGCCGCCGCAGGCGCACGTACACTGAATGCTCTTCTTGGCAGTCAGTCCCAGGACGGTAAGCTTGCCGAGTTTCTGACCCACGACGATCATTTAGCGACCTAAGGAGGGAAGATAGTCGAACCGAACATTTGTTCTAATTATAAAACCGCTGACTCATCCACGCAAATCTGTCACGCCGGGCTTAAAGCCCGGCTGAGCGAAGGTGAGCTTCAGCAAAAACATAAAAAGCCCTTAGAGCGCTTCGCCTCCCCTCGCGCTGCGCGCACCCGTAGGGGTGTGGGGGATATCCCAAGACTGAAGTCTGGGATTTACGGGCTCTTCTTTAAGTCCTCATAAATTTAGTTTATGATTTGAGTTTCCCTTCTGCTCGCAGTATATATGACAGGTGGCTAAATAAGGCTGACCACTAACCTTATGTCCGCTCCCACAGCTTGAGGGGCGGCGTAAAGATGGATGACAGCAGATTGGCCAAACCGGTCCGGCGCTCAACGGCCTCTGGCGTCACCAGATTGACATCGAGGAGCAGGCGACACTCGGTAAATAAGACTGAGGGCAGCTCTTTGAGGCACTCGATAAGCCCCCGCTCCAGCACAGCTACAAAGGTGTCCAGCGCGGCGGAAGCCGCTTCCACCAACACCAGCAGATGGATGGTGGGCCCCACAAGGAAATACTCTCCTGCCTCAACATCGGGATTGGCCGCCGGCTCGAACCAGTAGACGGCCTGGACGCGCTTGTCGTGTTGGGCCAGGGTTTGGGCCACCTCTTTAGCCAGGCTATACTTGAAGTCCTGGACAAAATTGCGATGTTGGAACAGGTACTCCAGACCCAAATCCTGTTGGACCGGCATTAGCCTGATAGAGGCCTCGGCCAGCGCCGCGTTGCAGATTTTTTTAGCTACCTTTTCCAGATGAGTGACCTGGGTAGGAGAAAAGGCGTCAATAGTTCCGGGGTGAGAAAAAGTCAGGGTCATCGTTAATCTCCTTTAATGGTTGCTTATTGACCATCGGAATAGCCCTGTTTAAGGGAACAGGCCGCGCTGCTGAATGGCCTCAGCGACCCGGTGCACAGCCAGCCGATAAGCCGCTGTCCGCAGGTCAAGATTCCGCTCGCTGGACAGCGACCAGACCTCGTTGAAAGCCTGCTCCATCATTTTAGCCAGTTGTTTACGCACCTCGGCCACATCCCAGAAGAACCATTGCAGCCCCTGCACCCACTCGAAGTAGGAACAGATGACCCCACCGGCATTGGCCAGGATATCGGGAACGATGGGAATAGCGCGCTCCCGGAGAATTGCCTCGGCCTCGAAAGTCGTCGGTCCATTAGCGCCCTCCACGATCAGGCTGGCGCGAAGCTGATGGGCATTCTTGGTAGTGAGCTGATTTTCAATCGCCGCCGGGATCAGCACGTCCACATCGAGCGTGAACAGTTCGGCGTTGGTGATCGAGTCGGCCTGGCCATCGGCGCTGCATTCAGAGAGCAGCAGGCCAGGATTATGGCGGACGTATTCAGTCAAAGCGGGCAAATCAAGGCCGTATGGGTTATACAGACCGCCGCTTACATCGCTGACGGCTACAAGCTTACAGCCATACTCCTGGGCTAAGATGTTAGCGACAGCCGAGCCAACCTTGCCAAAGCCCTGCACAGCTACCCGGACTGCCCTGGGGTCGCACCCCTGCCGGCCCAGCATCTCGACGGCAGCGATGGCGATACCGCGCCCCGTCGCCTCGCTTCGTCCTGGGGAGCCGCCCAGGGAAATTGGTTTGCCGGTCGCAATCTCGGGCATAGCCTGATCCTGAAGCATAGAAATCGTGTCCACAATCCAGGTCATCGTTTGTTCGTTGGTATTAATATCAGGCGCCAGGATATCTCGCTTGCCGCCCAGGATCGGCAGGATCATGGCCGCGTAGCGCCGGGTCAGCCGTCTTAATTCACTCTCAGAGAGGCTAGCCGGTTCGACCACCACTCCCCCTTTGGCTCCACCGAAGGGTAAATTAGCGACGGCGCATTTGAGTGTCATCAGCATGGCCAGGGCGCGCACCTCTTCCAGGTTGATACTTGGGTGGAAGCGCAGGCCACCCTTGCACGGTCCCCGCGCCGAGGAGTGTTGCACTCGATAACCGGTATAAACGGAGATGGTCTCATCATCGCGGATAATCGGCAGCGCCACCGTCAATTCGCGCTCCGGCTGCCGGAGGATGGCGAGAAGGCCATCATCGAGGGCGAGCTGGTCACAAGCCCGATCAAGGTGAGCGAAAATCGTGGTTAATAAGCTACCTTCGACAACCGTGCTTGGGGTAGTTACCCAAGCAGGCGCTTGGACCATTAATGTCATACCATGATCCTGTTGGGAGATAATTTCGTTATCCGACTAACACCCTTTCCATGCATGAGTCCACCTTTTTCAAGAGGTTCAATGCCAGTCCAGGGCTGGCGCGAGCAGGCTTAGCGCAGCATGCGCCGCCAAGGGTAACTGAATTGCCGGCTCGATGTCCTCCAACACGGCTAAGACGGGTGTTACGATTGAAGCATACAAGTCCTCTCTAGCCAGGCTGCGCAGCACGTGGTGCGCACCCTCCCGCAGCCGGACCGAATCTGAATGTTGCTTCAATGCTTCCAACAAAGGAACCAACCCTGCCTGCCCCACGGGAACTAAACCTTCGGCTGCCAGCCAGCGAACTCCGGAATTATCGTCATCCAAAGCTTTCACCAGCGCCAATGCCGCCGTTGGATCACCTATTTGGCTCAAAGCCTTGGCAGCCTCCCAGCGGAGACGATCTTGGGGATCGGTCAGGATTTGGATTAAGGAGGGTACGGCTGCGGTTCCTATCTTCACCAGAGCCTTACGGGCGTGGGAGCGGGTCAAGCCATCGTCATTATTCAACATGGCGATTAGGGAGGCAATAGGGTTTAAGCTGGCAACAAGGTATTGCGTCTTTTTCATTTTTCTTTGACCTGTTTAGCCTAACCTTTAAACAATTATGACGTCTTCATTCCTTCGGCCCAGCCGACCGAATCCTCGGGCTGGTAGCCCATGCCTTCAACCCAACCTTCGGAATGACCCACCCTATGTCCCATTCCTTCGGCCCAGCCCTCTGAATCAAACTTCCGTTTCTCCGTCATCCCCTGGGCCCAGCCGAGCCAGCCGACTTGAGCCACTTTTTCCTTGACTCGGTCAAAACTTTCCTCCAAGGCAATCAGGGCCTTTTCGACGCCACTTCTTAAGTCTTCCCATTGGTCGCCCCTGGCCTGCCGCAAGGCCTCTAATTTTTGCGCCACTTCGGCCTGTCTGGCAGCTAACTTGTTATATTGCTCTTGATATATGACTTTAGCTTCGGGTTGAGCTGTAATAGTCTGAGCTTTCAACTGCTCAATTCTATCTCTCCAGACCTTAAGTTCGGTCTCGATTTTGTCTTGAAAGGATTCCTTCACTATCATCGCCGTTCTCCTTTATTATTACAATCGTTTGAAGCCCTCCCACACCCTTATCGTATCATATAAGCAATGAAAAACGCATAGAATCAGACCGCAAAACCATGAAAATAGCATGAAAAACCACAGCTAAATCACCGCGGCCTTTTCGCCTCTGCTTCTTTACGGTTAAATGGGCCAGGTTTTATGAAGCAGTTTCCTCGCTGAATTCACGCACCTGATGGGCCACCTCAAAGCCGCCCATCTCGCCGGCCAGGATTTGCACAACCGGAACATCTTTAGTGGAAAAGGCTGTTGGGAGTATAATGTACTCAAGGATAAGTACTTCAAATCGATGGCTGCTGGCCTACAACGGGACAGCCATCAGGCTGAACAGAGAAGATTATTAATCACCCCATAAAGAGCTGGCTCAACATATTCTTTCAGAGGTATGGAGGATCGCAATCATGAATAGTATCAGGCGTTGGTTAGCTGTCATAGGTGGGGGGACGCTTATCCTCTACGGTCTGACTCGTCCTTCTTTAAAGGGGATTGCATTTATTTGCTGGGGCGGCTACCTGGTGTATCGTGGCTGGGCTGGGCAGCGCGTCTTAGACAAAGGTGAACAGGCCCAACTTGAGGCCGAACCCAGGAGCCACTTCGAACAGGTCCATCAAGGATTGCCAGACCGCACGATTGATCCAGCAGACATTGTAGATGTGGCAGCTTGGGAGTCGTTCCCCGCCAGCGATCCCCCAGCCTGGACGTCTGTCGGGTAGGAAACATGGCTTGACCAGAATGGCGCTGGCTTTACCCCTGATTTTCAGGGTTATTTCACCTGATACGATACATCGGTCACCACAATTCCCTGTTTAAACGAGAGCGCCAGGCGCAGCAGCATCGCGGTTTGGGTGTGGAGCAGGTTGTGCCACCAATGATGTGGCACAAAGTGGGGCACGACAATCGTGATAACTTCGTTAGGCTGGCGATGCTTGGAAATCTGGGTAATGTACTGTAGGAGCGGTTCCAGTAGTAGCCAGTAAGGAGAATCTAGCTGTGGCTTCTGCTCCAATTCCGCCATAGCCTCTCAACGTTTATCAAAGATAAATTGAACTGGTCAGATCCCAGAATACAAATCTATATAAAACGATAGGTTAATCTCCAGGCTGGGTATCCAGGGATAGGAGGTGGTTAAGACCTGTCCAGCGGCGATTGAGTTGAGGAGGCTGGCGAAGTAGATGGCCAGTCCCAGGGGCAGCAGGGCAATGATCCAGCCTGCTGCCCCGCGCCCAACCCTTGCAGCCACGGCGCTGGCAATGACAACCCGAGATCAGACAATACAGCTCCGGTTATTTCCATCTACACCTCCAGTGCAATAGCGTCAGATTGGGGAGAGTCCTCATACCGGCCAACTGGCTGACGGGCAACATCAGCTCTCCCCAAAAAATCGAGTTGATTGAGCCAGGCTATAATATCTGTTTCACTTGCCCTAGCACCTTCTGATCTGCCAGAAGATAGAGCGTGTCTCCCGCTGCAAGCATCGTGCTTCCACTCGGCACGAAAAAGCTGTCGCCACGGCCAATTAAGACAAGTAAAGCGCCTTTGGGCAGCCCCAGTTCGACAATTCGGCGCCCGGCCGCCGCTGATTCCGCTGGTAGTTCGATCTCGACCAATTCACCTCGAATGCCGTTAGTGGACTCAAACTCAAGTGGGGGGCGCTGTCTCAACTGAAATGGCGCGGCCACTCGCAGCCAACGAGCGACTACGGGAATACTACTGCCCTGTACCAGGACTGAGGTTAGCACAACAAAGAAGACCAGGTTAAAAATTGTCTCCGCTTGCGGCACGCCGGCTGTTAGAGGGAAAGTACCTAAAATGATCGGGACGGCCCCGCGCAAGCCGACCCAACTGATCATTGCGGTATTGCGCAGGTTCACTCGAAACGGCAGGAGCGACACATACACACCAACCGGGCGGGCAATCAACATCAAGAACGCCGAGATAAGTAAGCCAATCCCCGCCACAGCAAATAGTTGGGAAGGGAATACTAATAGTCCTAAAGTTAAGAACATCGCGATCTGCATCAGCCAGGCTAGACCATCATGAAAGCGCATGAGACTGCGCTGATGAATCACATTGGTGTTGCCCATGACCATACCGGCCAGGTATACCGCCAGGAAACCATTACCGCCAATCAAGGTAGTTATCCCATAAATCAACAAGACCAGGGCCATGGAGAGGACTGGATAAAGACCATCATATTCCAAATGTAGCTTGTTAATGACATAGACCATACCCCGGCCAAGCAGATACCCGGCTATACCCCCGGCGACCATTTGGACAAAAAACCTGGGAACCAATCCCCACATAGATGTCTCGGGGTCGATCAGCAGCCCTATCATAGCTGTGGTCAAAAAGATGGCCATCGGGTCGTTACTGCCTGATTCTAATTCAAGCAACGGCTTTAAGCTCCCTTTCAAACTAACGCCGCGTGAGCGCATAACAGCAAATACGGCGGCAGCATCGGTGGATGAAACAATAGCCCCACACAACAAACTTTCACGCCAGGAAAAGCCAAGGCTAACCATGACAAATGCGCCCACAGCCAGGGCCGTAAGCAGTACCCCGACTGTTGCCAGAACCAGGCCATGCGGAAGCACACGATGGACACTGGCCCATGCTGTGTCAAATCCCCCTGAAAACAGGATAAAGATAAGCGCCACTACCCCTAACGATTGGGCAGTGGCAGCATCGCTAAACTCAATCCCACCTATGCCTTCTGAACCAGCCAGCATGCCGATGACCAGGAAAAACACCAGAGCCGGGACACCCAAGCGGCCGGATGCCTTACTTGCGATAATGCTCAGTAAAAGCAGAATTGCTGCGCCAAAAAGAAGATACTCAAAAAAGGTCATAAGCGTTGTGTTCCTTAACAAGTTGAATAAAGAGTCAGGCGGTGGACATATTCATTGGACAAGAAATCATTCGGTCATTTTACATCCAAGCCTACCGGCGAAACAAACCCTTCCGGCTTCACCGTCAGCACGGAACAATCTACTTGATCCAGTACATTTTCGGCGGTGTTGCCGATAATCAATCCGGCTACGCCGGCGCGAGAGACCGTGCCCATAACAATTAGCTCAATCCCTTTCGCCTGGGCCAGTTTAGGGATCACTTTCCCGGCTACACCTTTCAAGAGATGTATCTGATACTTTAGCTTGTTTAAATCATATTGCCGCAGCAGTTCTTTCAGCCAATACCCATGCTCATTTTTAATTGTTTGCCTCAACTGGTGCATCTCTTTTTCGGATATATCGGTATTCGCCTTTAGCATGGTCTCACCAATAACCGTCCAGGTATGGATGATGTGGAGTTTACTTTGTTCTATCTGAGCCAGCGAAGTCGCCAGATCCATAATCGTCTTATTGAGCGCGTTTCGTTTCTCATCGAATGGAGGGCTGGGGTCGACTGCCGCCAGGATGCGCCGATAATATCTAGGTTGGTTTCGTTTCATCACCCAAACCGGGCAAGGACACTTGCGCAGCAGGTGGGTCGTAGTTCTGCCGAACAAGCTCTCCTTCAATCCACCCCGCCCCTCGGCCATAATCATCACCAAGTCGTACCCATTACGGAGCACTTCTCGGATAATCTCCAGGAAGGGAGTACCACTGAACACTTTGACCTCAACTTGAATTTCTTTCTGTCGGAGGGGAGTGATAAGCCGCTCCAGCTCTTGACTTCGTTTCTCAATTATATACTGCTGTAGTTCCTCCGGTGACTCCGAGAGGATTAACGCGGATAAAGTGCGGGGCAACTCCGTGACGACATCCATAACAGTCAGGCAAGCCTGGTTTCTCTGGGCCAAGGCCGCGCCTCGTTCCAGGAGTACTTGACTCCTGGTTTTACTATCAACAACGATGAGAATATTTTTAAAGTTGTGCATCATCATATATTTATCCTTCCTACTTAATATCCCTGCTAACTTGCGTTCTTAAGTTAGCTTTTTACCGGCGACCGGCCAGGCCAACCCGTTTAAATTTCTCCATCACAACTAATATCGTTGAAGGCAAAAGAAATGGGTGTGACTAAAATGAGTTGGAAGAAAGAGATCTCTCTGGTAAAGTGAGTTCGCCAAAACCACTTGTTAAGGAGAGACACCATGACTTCCAACTCACAAAGGATTATACAGGATATTCGCCAAGAGTTTGAAATGTTACTTGATTTTGTGATAGGCGAACCAGCCCAACAGGCCACCGCCGATCAAATCGAACGAGGCTTGTTCAAACTGTTGTTGGCGATGGGAGCCAAATTGTTAAGGTTGTTTTTCGTGATGCGGTCTGAAGCTTGTTGTCGGGAACCCCTCCAGACCGCCAGCGGTATCACTTTAGCGTATGAACGAGATACGAAGCGGATCTACTATTCCATTTTTGGTAAGCTGTTGCTGTATCGACCTTACTTCTATAAAAAAGGCGGCGGGGAAACCCCGTTGGATGCGGCCTTAGGCTTGGGTGAAGACAGTTACTCGGATCTGGTGCGGGAGGTATCGGATTATCTGGGGGTCTATAACGTCTATCACAAAAGCGGTGATATTTTGTTCCGGTTACTGGGGTTGAAGGTATCGACCGGAGCCATAGAGAGCAATCTGGCCGAGGATGCCGCCGATGTCGAAAGCTACTATGCTCAGAAGCCAGCGCCCCAACCGGCTGAGGAAGCAGAAATTCTGGTGATCCAAGCGGATGGCAAAGGGGTGCCGATGGTTCTGGAAGAGCCACTTGAACCACAGCTACGGTTGGGCAAAGGCCAAAAACGAGGTCGCAAGAAGGAGGCGATGGTCACCAGCATTTACACGATGGCCGCCCATCGTCGGACACCCCAGGCGGTGGTTGATAGTTTTTTCCGGCACAACCCAGCTGATACCGCCTCTAACCGTTGCCGGCCCCAACATAAGCATATTTGGGCCACCTTAGACGGCAAAGATGCCGCTTTAGCCCGCTTGGCACAACAAGTTGCCCGCCGCGAAGGTCCCCATATCTTGGCTCGAGTGGCCCTGTGTGACGGCTATGAACCCTTACAAACTCGCCTCACCAAACAATTTCCCGATTTCACCCTAATCCTGGATTTCATTCACGCTGATGAGTATTTGTGGGCTGTGGCCACCTCTCTGCTAGGTGAACAACATCCCCACCGGCTGGACTGGATGGCTGACTACACCCTGAAAATCCTGTCCGGTCAGACCCAACAAGTCATTGCCTCGTTTCAACAAATGGCTCAAGATAAGCAATATACCACCACCCAACGCGCCCAATTGGAAAAAACAGCCGCTTATTTCCAACGCAACTTGCCCTATATGGCTTATGACACCTACCTGAAGCAAGGTTGGCCCATCGCTTCCGGCGTGATTGAAGGCGCCTGTCGTCATTTTGTTAAAGATCGCTGCGAATTGTCCGGGATGCGCTGGACCCAGACTGGGGTTGAAAATCTGTTCCGTTTACGAGCGGTCGCTGAAAATGGCGACTGGGACGACTATCACCTTTTCCGTAAACGCCAGCGCCATACTCGCTTATATCACCAACCTTATCCCGAACAATTATCTGTCGAAATTCAGGCCATTGATAGTTGTTCCTTAATTGAAAAACGACCCGATTCTCCCACTCAGCAAGAGGTTGAGCCTTCCTCTTCTCCTAACCATCAAACTCTCTATCACCTACTCCCTCTTGCTGTTTGATCGGAGCAAAACTCATTTTGGTCACACCCAAAAGAAATAAATAAAAGAATTCTGCCAGCGAGACAGACTCGACTCGCAAAAGGCTTTGCATAAGCAGTTAAACACGTGGAAATTCTGGAACAACACCATCAGCAATTTCTGTGAATTTTCAAATAAACTCAAAAAACGATGCAACAATGATAAGAGAATCCTGGAAGATCAATCATTATTTGGGCGTCAATGGCCAAAAGAGTGGGAGCAATAGCATAATCACGACAAATAGTAGTAGGGTTAACGGCAAACCGACCTTGAAATAGTCGCGAAAACTATAGCCGCCCGGTCCCATTACCAACACGTTCACTGCGTGGCCGAGCGGCGTCAAGAAAGCCATAGACCCAGCTAAGGCCACGCCCATCGCCATAGCGCGTGGGTCTGCTCCAATGCTCTGAGCCGCTTGAATGGCAATCGGAGCCATAACCGCTGCCACAGCCGCACCATTCATCGCCTGCGTCAGCAGGGTGGTCACTACAAACAGGCCAGCCAACAAAACCAGCAGTCCTGCCGCCCCCAAGAAGGCAACAAGCCAATCGGCCAACAGCGCCGCTGCGCCGGTTTTAGTAATGGCAATGCCCATGGGCAGCATTCCGGCCACCAGAAAAACACTCTTCCACTCAATTGACTGGTAGGCCTGGTCCATCGTCAACACCCCGACCAGCACCATCGCCAGCGCTCCGCTCAATGTCACTTCACCCACCCTGGTTGGGTTGATCGCTGCCATTAGCAAAACGATTCCCATAATTACCAGCGCCAACCGGCTCTTGCCCGGCATCATTTTGGCTGCTTCCTGACCATTACCCAGGACAATCAGGTCGGGTTCAGCTCGCAGCACCCGCAGCCGCTCGCGGGGTCCTTGCAGCAACAGGGCGTCTCCGAAATGAAGCGCCTGGTTCGTCAAACCGGTGCGGATTTGGCGATCCCCTCGCCAGAGGGCCAAAACAGTCATGCCATACTTCTCCCGGAAGTTCGCTTGCCGCAGCGTCTGGCCAATCAACCGGGAGCGCGGGGCCAGCACAGCTTCGGCCATCACTACGGCTGGCGACTCCAGGTCTTGCGCCCGCCAGTCACGAGAAGGTAGGGTCTCAAAGTAGGGTTCGATATCAGGTTGTTGTAACTCTGCCAAATGGCCGGTAAAAAGAATGATATCTCCCTGTTGCAAAATGTAGTCGGGGGGCGGTGACAGGATAACCTGGTCGTTGCGTTCAATCGCCACAACGGTCATATTGAAACGTTCACGCAGGGAACTCTCGGCCAATGGCCTACCCTGTAGGACCGAGCCGACCGGCACGCGGGCGCGAAATAACCGCTCGCCCAAGCGATACACCTCAATCAGGTCGCTGTCAGGTGGATAGATGACTTTCAGGCGGTCCGGAAGACCTTGAGCCGGGAGTAGATGTCGCCCGATCAAGGTTATGTAAGCTATCCCTACGGCGACAATCGGCAGACCAACGGAGGCAAAATCGAGCAGGCTATAACCAGCCAGCCCTTGATCGCGCAGCAGGCTGCTAACAATGATATTCGTCGTGGTGAGCAGAGTCGCCATGCCGCCCAGGATGGTAGCAAAAGCCAGGGGCATTAAAATGCGAGCTGGATTAACGCCAGCTTTCTGCCCGGCCCCTGAAACGGCCGGCAGCAAGACTGACGCGGCGGCGATATTGTTCATAAACAGGGAGAGAAACGCTCCGGCCAGCATGACAATCGTCACCAACCGGCCCTCGTGGTGACCAGTCACCCGCAGTAATAGATTGCCAACTTGCTCGGTCACGCCGGTGCGCTGTAGTCCTTCAGCCAGGATAAAAATTGCGGAGATAGTAATTACCGCTGAACGGCTGAAGCCAGAGAAGGCCTCCTGTGGAGTCAAGATGCCGGTTAGGCCGAGGGCAACGAGGGTGAGGAGGGCAACCAAGTAGGCGCGGAGTCGATCGCTCAGAAATAAGCCAATGGCGATAAAGAGAATGGCAAAGGTGAGGATGAGTTGGAAATTCATTACCTAAAACTAACGGGCCGGGCTTCCACGCCGCCGGATTACTGGGCGCGGAAGCCGTCCCACTTTAATTATTGCCTCCAAGTTATTTGTCGACCTGAGTTGCTCGAAAATATGGGTACAGGTTGAGACGCACTTGCGCCTCTGGTGAGTTCTAGCAGTACATAATCCACAGCCCCAAGCTCACCAGTTCGATATTGTACGGTCTGACCAAAGTGGATAGGCAGTCACGCCAGCTGGCCGACGAGCGCCTCTGATTGATCGCGCTCGGCCAGAATAACGTCGCTCCAAGGAGCCTCGAAATGCGGCTCTTTACTACAGTTCAGGTCCAGCAACACCTCCTCACGATGATATGGAAAGGGCGGCTCCCAGGCAGCATCCGGCGTCACGAAACTGGCGGGGTTGAAATCAGGTAGCTGCGCACATTCCAGCACGGTCAGAGTCAGGAAGACGGCAGTGCTTACAAAATCCACGCCCTCGGCCGGGATCACAATAGTGCACTCCTGCTGAGGCCATGCCTCTAGCAACTGCCTGGGTTTGGCCTGCTGTAAGTCGGGCAGTTTCCCCCGCACGATCACCGCCGACACCCGGCGGGAACGCGGGCTAATGACCACCTGGTAAACTTTACCGATTGAGTCATTTACAGCGTATACCTCCTGGCCGATTCTTGGCTCCACAATTCGCAGGGCAGTCCTGGCTGCGGGTCTCCGCGATATGCGGAACCGGTTCATAACGCCTCGCACCTGAGGCACCATAGCGGCGACCTCCTCAGCCGCCGCTTGTATCTCTAGGGCCGGTACTATACCCTGAAGAAAAATATGTCCGAACCGGCTACTGACTTTCACGAGGTGATCCCGCGTGCGAGGATCGCGGCCAAGAGCCTGGGCAACCGCCACCTCCACCTCGTAGTCAATCACAAGGCGGTTCTCAAGGCCCTGCACCCCTCGCACCTCCTGAACGATGTCCTCAACTCGCTGGCGCTCCCGGCTGGTATTGACGTGGCCTCTCAGGATCGCCAGCCCATTCTGAACTACAATCTCGATCGGGGTGTAGGCTAACACACCCTGGCGGATAAGGTCATCCTTCCATAACGCCTGCGCAATTCTGTTCTCGATTTCCTTATCCAGTAGATATTCCGGCAACGGGTCGAGAGCAACCCGGTCTACTGCCAGTTTCAGATGGTCGGCATGGTACTCACTGACCCACTCGACCGGCACCATGATGTCTCTGCGACGCAGAACACCCTGACGAACGACAAAGTGCGTCACTCGCCCGGTGTGCCCATCAAGCAGGACCCAATGTACTTTGCCGGCAGATCCGTCCCGGCACTCGACCCGTTGCCCGGCGCGGATGATCGCACCCGATTCACCTGAGACGCCCTGGCCGGCCCACAAATTGCCGCGGCTCTGACCTAATAGGGAAAGCACGGCCTGAACTGGCTCATATCCTGCGATAGCTGTGATAAAAGGTAGATAATGGGTGGGTTGGGATTGGAGTTGGTCAGAGGAGAAACGCAGGCGTACCTGTTCGTCGGTGGCGTCTTCAACCACTTCAATGGGGACGACGATATTCTGCCCAAATAGCATCCCCCGGCGAACCACCAGTGCCGCAACGTGTTTGTTCCCTGGCTTGAGGACGACCTGTTGCACCGGTCCTACTGGACCGTCTCTCGCCTCTACAGACGCACCAATTTTGATTTTCCATCGCTGAACCGACATTAGACGTCACCTCCTTATTTCTTATTTTGCAATACGTTCATTTGTGGTACCTACCCTGCTAGGGCGACCGCAGAGGTGCGCCCTCGCTTACGCGCAAAAATATTATCTAACATCTATTGAATAGGTTCTAACCAATCCCATTGTATCACCCAGCCAATGAAAAACGCATCGAAGCAGTGATCAAAACTATGAAAAAACCATGAAAAAATCGTGGCAAATCACCGCGATTTTTGTGCTCTAATTCTCTGCGCTCTTCTGTATAACCTTGCATATTACCTGGTTTCCCAGAGGGGATAGAGGGTAATGTGCAGCAAATTATACATGAGCGTCCTTTTTCATTTGTTATACTTCTTTGCTAAATGCGCTTGATAACGAACAGCTATTCAAGAGGTGGCTTATTGAGAGAGTAATCTCTGCCGCCGCTCTTGATCCGAATTCCACTCTCCCTTTAGCATATCTTAATTCCTCCCCCAAGACACCGGGCATTTGTGTAGTTCAGGCTTTGACCAAGGGTGAGTCTTTTGCCTGGTCAAATGACCAGCTTAGGTGGGACACGGAAATGCAAGTACGTGGACGGGAGGGTAGAGACAGCGAAGTAACCTAAGGCCGTTCAGGCATATACTGTACTCCTTCGGACTACAACATCGCTTTGGACGATCCTCACCCCATTGAGCAGCGTGTCACCGACCGGGCAGCGGCTTTTGATAAACTCCACAAATTGATCAACTTTATCCTGGGATGCGTTGGTTTCAAGATAAAAAGCAAAGCGAATCTCCTGGAAGCCGGGCCTGACGCCGGGTTTACCCTTCAAAAAGCCGTCAGGGTCCAGGTCGCCTTCCAAAACTACCAGGAAATCGTGCAGATCGATCCCGTGCGCTTTGGCAAAGGATTTGGCTACGATGGCTTGGCACGAACCTAAAGCGCACAGCAGCATTTCGACGGGATTCATCCCGGTATCGCTGCCGCCCAGCTCCTTTGGCTCATCCATTACAACCCTGAAGCCGCGAGCCACGTTTTCGACAGCCAATCCAGTTGGCAAATTGCGTGAAGTTGCTTTGAAGGTAACGACAGACATGGTTTATCTCCTCACCAAATGAGTATGTTTCCATTTCTCTTGAGCCCTATGCTTACTCTTAGTGTAAAATAAAAACTCCCCGAATGTACCGGGCATCTGGGGAGTTTAAAGTTGAACCAATGGCTGCTCTTTGCCCTGGCCAAATGGTTAGGGCAGGTCTACTGCGTTAGTCCAATAAGCTGAAGTTGGCCGGGGCGCTCAATCCACCGTCAGCCACTCGAGCGATCACTACTACTTGCTCCTGACCCTCCCAGCGAGGTTCCACCGGGAAGACAAAGCTGGTGGTAAAGCTGCCTGCCCCATCGGCGACTGCGCCGGCCACGGCAGAGGCCGGGAGTTCGTGTTCCTCAGGAGACGTGAGATATATTAAGACCCTACTGTTGGCCGGCCAACCCGTACCTTTTACAATCACTTCAGTCCCCGGCCGGCCCAGGGCTGGTTCCAAGAGTATGGTAGGCTCGGTCCTATTAGGCGTTGGTTCAAGAGCCTTGCTGCTTGGTCCCCCGTAGAAGAAGAGGGCAAAGGACACAAACCAGATTACTCCAACAATGATAAGCACCAGTATCTTACCGATTGATGTTTCAGCGAATCGTATCAAGCGCTCACTTAATCTCATTTCCAACTCCTTTCATCTTTGTTATCAAATCCAAGCCAGGGTCGAGTTGGCACGGCAACTTCTACTGGCACGACGATTTGCTCAGACCGGCTGAGATATTGACCCAACAGATAGGCCAGGCTGACCAGGCCAAGTCCTAGCGCCAGCCTCATCATCACCAAAGGCGTGAGCCCAAGATTGAGGTCCGGCCAAAATAGACCCAAGCTCCAGATAACTATACCCAAACCGATAATTTTCAATGCTTTCATTTTGTCACCTCTTTTCATCATTCAACCTCCATCAACTTGATTAAGCCTTACCCAGACGACGCTCAATCCCCCTTTCTAGCCAGCTAGACAGGACCAACCCGGTCAAACCGATGGCCAAAACCAAGATGAACAGTTGGATACCTGTAGGATTGGCTAATCGTCCTAAATCAAGCCAGGGAACAACCGGCGCAGGTTCCGTTGGCCCACCATAATGGGCCAGACCGTCCGCTGTGGCGGCATAGACGCCGCGCTCATTGATTAACAGGCGTGTGACCAGGCCCTTCGCACCACCCAGTTTAGTCCACTGATAGCCTCCGTCACGGCTCTCATAGATGCCGCCGCCGGCTAACCGGCTGCCCAGACCGTAGGCCGTGCTGGCCACGACGTGTTGTGCGTCCAGTTCGTCTACCACCAGGGCCGTTACCCGCAGGGCCGCACCCGGCATCAGCCCCAGACCATTACTGATGGATTGCCAGGTCTGGCCGCCATCACTCGACCGGTACGCGCCACCGGAGGGACCGCCGGCATAAAGCCTCTCGGGATCACTGGTCGCCACGGCCAAGCTCACCGCCGTTTCGGGCAAGGCGTCAAGCTTATGCCAACTGTCGCTGCCCAGCGCAAACAGTCCCTCGTTGGTCAGCGCATACACCCGACTATCGGGACCCACCGCCAGACCTTTCACGTGGGCGTTATAGAGTGAGACGCCGCCGAGTAACTCGTAGCCCAGACGCCGCTCGTCAAAGCGATATACACCCTGCCCGGCGGTGCCTACATAGAGCGCTTCCGGCTGCTGTGGGTCTACCGCCAAGACCGTAACAGCAGGTATAACCCCGGCAGGGCTGGCCGGCAAGTTCAAATTAAATTTATGCCAACTCCGGCCGTCGTCGCTGCGCCACAGGCTATCGGTTGTCGCCATCGGGCCGCCAGCCGTACCTGCATAGAGCACCCTGTCATCTGTAGGATGCACAGCCAGGGATTCAACAGGCCGGCCCGGCCCAGAACTGATCATCTGCCAGGCGCGACCGCTATCGTCGCTGCGGTAAATACCGGCAGGCTGCGCACCCTCGTTCAGGTTGGCGTAGAGTGTGTCACCCTGGGCTGTGGCGCTCAAGGCTTGAATGGGTGTGTCAGAGAGGTCGGCCAAAGCCAGCCCTCTGCTCTCGCCCACTACCAGGGCTACAATTGCACCCAGGCTGAGGATCAGGATAGATAATACAATTCTAACGATTAAGCTCAGAACTCTCTTTTTCATCACTCTTGACCTTTCCAGGGCTAAAATCTTGCAGTAACCTTAGCCCTTATTTATTCATTCATTTCTCTATAAACAATTACTTTACGTCTTCAGCATACCTAATTAATGACATAAACACACCGGGCGTTGGCTTAGTCTACCCCATAGACCAAGGGTGAGTCTTGGCCCTGGTCGAAAGGCTAGTCCCTGTTTAATTTAGGCATGGCCACATTAATAAAGAACTCCCCGGATGCCTGGCGCATTCGGGGAGTATCTGCCGGTGAAGGATAAACCTATACTTTTTTATAGAACCTTGCTGTCAAGGATGAAAACCGATAACCAAACGCTTCCCGCCCGAAAAAAGATTAAGGGCTGCTCATCCCATTGATTCGCCTGGCGAATGTGTGCAAAGCTGCCAACAGATGCTCTGGTGGGTCCACCTTACTGACAAAAGCATCAGCCCCGACAGCCAAAGCTTCTCGACCGGCCTCCGGTCGTCCACTTATGACCATCACGGTCAGTTGGGGGCAAACCAGACGTAAGGCAGGTAGCGAGCCAACCGCGTTCAGGCCCGGCAACCCCCAGTCGAGCAAAACCAGGTCGGGCCGAGTCGCCCGGATTTGAGTCAAGAGAGCTTCGGCTTCGGCGACTTCAGCCACCACCTTCATTCCAGGTTCCTCTTTTAATAGCATTTGCAAGGCCGAGCGTACTCGGACCTCATCATCGGCTAGCAAGATATGCATTTATCTAATCCTATCGAGAACTATCCAACCTATTATTCGAAGGGGTTTAGAGTCCGGAGCAGTTAGATTGACATTTTTTAGACAGTTCAACAGAAATGGGTGTGTCAATCTCACTGACAGAGGCGTCAATAAAATCTTGCCCCCGAGCGCGGGCAACCGAGATCCGATGATTTCCGTCACTGACGAAGTAGACCTCACCAATTTTGACGAGTTCCACCGGCGGCAGAGCCAGTTGCTTATAGTGGGCTTTGTTAATGCTCATCCAGCGGTCTTTCAGGTGGGGGTGGCGAGGAAAGAAAGCCCGATCGAAGTCATGGTAACGCCCTGCACTGCCAACAATTTTATCAAGGGAGACCAACTGCAAACCAAGATAACGTTGTCTTGCAAACGGTAAGCAGTGGCAAATCTGGTCGAGTGATAGCAGATGGTTGCATTTTCGAGTCAGCCAACTCAGCAAATCTCGCCAAAAAGCCTTATACATAGCATGCTCAAAATCCCGAAGGGCCAACTGACTTAATATCAGAGTTGTCATTGAGAGGTCACTCCTTTTACTATCCCAAAAGCGTCTATCGTCAGTCTAAAGCAAAAACTCCCCATATGCACCGGGCATTTGGGGAGTTTAGGCCTTAGACTAACGGCTAGTTTTGCTTTGGTTGCTTGACCATGCAGCCGTCGTTATTGAATGCCCCGTAAAACCCAGTCTTTCAAGACTGGGATAAAAGGGGCTAAATCGCCTTGTCTAAAAAGTTAGGTGGTCCAGGCGGGACTGAGTCCCGCCTGGCTGATACGGTTGCTCAAACCGAACACTTGTGCTAAAATCCGACCATGCTCATCCAAAAAGCTTTTCGCTATCGTATCTACCCCAATCAGGCCCAGGAGGCGGCCCTGGCCATCCAGTTCGGTCACGCCCGGTTCGTCTACAATTTTGGTCTGGCGGCCCGAAAGGCCCACTTCTTCGAGCACGGCAAGAGTATCAATTACAATGACACGGCCTATATGCTGACCGTCGTCAAACGCTTTGTTCCCTGGCTCAAGGAGGCTGACAGCCAGGTCTTGCAGCAGGCGCTGCGCGACCTCGACCGGACTTATGCCACCTACTTCAAAAAAGCCAAAGAAGGTACGCTGCCCAAACCCCAGCCAGGCCAGAAGCCTCGCAAAGACGGTATGCCTATGGGCTATCCCCGTTTCAGAAGTAAATACGATGAGCAGTCCATTCGCTACCCGGAACGGTTTACGATCAGGGGTAGTCGTATTACTCTGCCCAAGGTTGGTCCGGTTCGGGCGGTCTTTCACCGGCCCATCGAAGGAAAGATGAACTCCTGCACTGTGACAAAAACCAAGAGCGGTCAGTACTTCATCTCGATCCAATGTGAGCTGGAAATTGAAGACCCCATCCAGAAACCGGGCACGGTCGGCCTTGACCTGGGATTGAAGACCTTTGCGGTCCTGTCCACCGGTGAACAGATTGAGCACCCTAAATACCTCAGAAAGTCCGAACGCCGCCTGAAACGCTTGCAGCGTACTCTGAGCCGGACCCAGAAGGGTAGTCGTGGTCGGGAGAAAGCTCGCTTGCGGCTGGCTCGCCAGCACCAAAAGGTGGCCAACCAGCGCCAGGATTTCCTGCACCAGACCAGTCACTGCATCGTAGACCGGTTCGGCCTCATCAAGCTTGAAACCCTCAATGTCTGCGGGCTGCTCAAGAACCATCACCTGGCCAAATCCATTGCTGACTCCGGTTGGAGCCGCTTTGGTACTTACCTTGAGTACAAAGGCCAGTGGCACGGCAGCCACATCGAGCGGGTAGACCGTTTCTTTGCCAGTTCCAGGACCTGTTCGGTTTGCGGATGGGTCAATCAAGAGTTGCAACTACAGCACCGTTTCTGGATTTGTGAAGACTGCCATACGCTGCACGATAAGACCTGAACGCAGCCGTGAATCTCGAACGACACGTACCGGCGGAGCGCCGGGAACGAACAACGCCGGTGGACATCCTCATGGGCTGGTCGAAACCGGAAGCCCAGTGCTAAAGCACTGGGTAGCTCACAAATAACTGGCTAGGTAACCAGGTGATGCTGCAAGGCCATAGCCACGGCCTCGGCACGGTTAGCCGCGCCCAGCTTGGAGAGGATACCGCTGACATGATACTTGACCGTGGAGATACTCACGATCAGCCGCTCGGCAATTTCGTTATTGCTTAAGCCCTTGACCATCAAGGCCAAGACCTCACGCTCCCGTTCGGTCAGATCATTCCCCGGCTGGGGCGGCTGGGTAGCAGCCTGGATCAGCGCCTGGGTAGCTTCGGGCGACAGGGTGGGCCGACCGGCATGGGCCGCTCGAATCGCCTCGGCCAGCTCAAGAGCCTGGACATCCTTGAGTAGATAACCGATGGCTCCGGCCTGCAAGGCGCGCTGTACCAGGTCCTGCTCTTTGAAACTGGTCAAGGCGATGACTTGTACCTGGGGGTGGCGTTGGCGGATGGCCTGCGTAGCCGTAGCCCCATCCATACCAGGCATCACCATGTCCATGAGAATCACGTCGGGGTGAATCTGATCGCACAGGCGCAGCGCTTCCTCGCCATCTTCGGCTTCCCCCGCTAATTCCAGGTCATCGAAACCCAATAGAAAAAATTTTAAGCCGCCGCGAACAACAGCGTGGTCATCAACAATCATCACCCGAATGGGTTTTGCTGCGGTCATAACTCCTCCTCCCTATACTCCAGTACTATCACTCTACTAAAATATAAGAGCATTCGTCTGCCCTCTCGACTTCACTCTTCGTCTTTCATCCACGGTCCTACACCCTTCGTCTCTTGCCCTTTGTCTTGCCAGATCACCGTCACCTGCGTCCCCTGTCCAATTTGACTTTCGATTTTTATTTTAGCCCCAATAGCCTCGGCCCGCTCCTGCATGATCCGCACCCCCAGGTGTTCCGGCGGGATATGACTTGGATCGAATCCCCGCCCGTTATCGCTAATACAGAGTTCAACACCCTCTTCCTGCTCGCCCGCAGTATTGGCGGGAGAAGAGGGGATGAAGCATAAGGTTACACTCGCCTGGCTGGCCCTGGCGTGTTTGGCAATATTATTAAGCGACTCTTGGGCAATCCGGTAGAGAGCAATTTGCACCTCAGACGGTAGGACACGATCCCCTTCGACCGTTAAGGTAATCGGCACCTGGGTCCGGCCAGTGACGGCCTCGATTAAATGGCGCAGTAACTCGCCCAGCTTGGTCTCGACCAAAGCTGTCGGGCGCAGTTCCAACAGCAGGGTGCGCATCTCAGCCAGCGCGCCGCGCGTCAACTGGCGCAATTCCTCTAACCCGCGCCGGGCCTCTTCCGGGTGACGTTCCCAGACACGGGGCAGAACCTGGGCCCTCAAGCTGGCCGAAAAGAGGGTTTGGGTCACGGCGTCGTGCAGTTCACGAGCCAGGCGATTGCGTTCAGCCGCCACGGCGGCCTGTTCCATCTGGGCCTGGAACCGGCTGTTCTCAATAGCCAGGGCCACCTGATTACTGAAGATCACGGCCAGCTCAACCTCTTCGTCCGAAAACAGTCGAGGTTCAGGGTAATAGAGTAAAATGCCTCCGTAAATTTCGCCCTTTACCAGCAGAGGCGCCGCCAGCCAGGCCCGATAAAAGTTGCCCAAACGGGTCACCAGCTCGCGCCGGGGCAAATCTAAGGCCAAATCGCTGTCGCCAGAGAGGAGAGCGGCTATATCGGAGACGGCTACCGGCTGGCGGGTCAGCACGGCCCGGCCTACGGCTGCCTGGCCAACCGGGATATCGGCAGCGGCCATAAAATCTGCCGGCAGGCCTCGGGCAGCCTGAATGCGCAACAGGTTGGTGTCCCTGTGCAGCCGGTAAACCGCTACCGCATTGCTGCCCAGCAGTTGGCCGGCCTCAGCTACAATATGGTCCAGGATTTCGTCCAAAGAGCGGCTCGAGTTGAGGATGGCCAGAATATCGCCCAGGTTTTCGGCCACAGAGCGGCGTCGTTCCGCCTCGCGCCGCCGCTCCTGCTCGGCCTGATACAGGCGAGCGTTCTCCAGGCCGACAACGGCCCCGGAGGCCAGCACGGTTAAGATCCGCTCGTCATCTGCCCCCAGCGCGCCGGATTGTTTATCGGCTACCGCCAGCACGCCAATAGGTTGAACGTCAGAGATCAAGGGAACGGTCAGGTAGGCATGTATCCTTAAACGTTGCACAGAATCAGGATAGGCTCGGGGATCCTGCGCTACGTCATTCACGATAATCGCCTGGCCGGATTCAATAGTTAACCCGGCCACCGATTGGGCTACCGGCACCCGATAACCGACGAAGATGTCGGGGCTATGCTCGCCCGAGAGGGTAGCGAGGCGCAACGTATCACCCTCAAGCAGATAAACCAGACTCAACTTGGTCTCCGTCAGGCGTCGAGCAGCGTCGGCGATTAGCTGCAAGACAGCTTCCAGGTCCAGCGGGCCGGTGATAGCTTGCTGGATAGCCAGCAAGGTCTCTAACTCGTCGGCGTGCCGTCTGGTTCTGGAATATAAGCGCGCATTTTCGATGGCCACGGCGGCTTGATGAGCAAAGTTTGAGACCAATTCTACTTGTTGGGACGAGAAATAGCTTGGCTCGCCGTGACTGAGGCCCAACATACCAATTAATTGCCCCTTAATCAGCAAGGGCAAGCCAATCCAGGAACGAATATAACTCAGGTGAACTTCCAGACGCTCTCCCATGCCCTGGCGAAAGGTCTGAGCCGGAGATGTGTCGGCGTAAATATCAGGAATGATGAGGGGTTGCTGTATGTCAGGCCAGCCGGGGTAAATCACCGAAATCTTGAGCGGCGTGGCTGATTGGGCAACTTTTTCCGCCGGCGCCGGGCCGCGATAGGCTCGATACTTTAACTCATCTCCGCTCACCGTCCAGATGGACGCCGAGGTATAGTCTACGACGGTTTTAAGCTGGACCAGGATGAGATCCAGGAGCCGTTCCAGTTCCAGGGTGGCGGTGATATTGCGGGAGATGGCCAGCAAGGCCGAAAGTTCATGGGTCTGCTCTTCAACACGTTGCTCCATCATCTGGTGAGTCAGGACTTGCTCGGTGATGTCGGCGATAAACCCCTCCAGGGCTAACGACTTTCCATCGAGAGAATCAACACCGCAGCCCTGCTCCCACACCCACTTCTGTTCTCCGGCGGCAGTCATAATGCGGTAAGTAAGCCGATAGGGTTGGCCAACCTGCAAGGCTGCCCGCACTTCGTCCCCTACCCCTGCTTGATCCTCCGCATGAATCAACTGCCGATAGCTTACCTTTCGATTTTGGATGAGTTCAACCGGTTGAAACCCGGTTAAGGCCAAGCAGCCTTCGCTGACAAATTCCATCGTCCAATTGGGATCATCACGACAACGGTAGGCCATACCTGGCAGGTTACTCATCAGGGTAGAGAGTGCTCGCTGGCTCTCTTGGAGAGTTTTCGCCAATTGATCGCGCCGCCGGTGCTCACGGTTCAGTAGAAAGTAGAGCAGGAGCGTGGTAACCACGACCAGCACCCAACCCTGGTAGGTTGCCAGAGTGAGGCGTTGATCAGTGTTGGGGATGAAGAAAGCTAGCAGCCAATCCGAGAAGGTAAGCCACAGCCCGGCGACCACAGCGTAAAGAAGACTGACTTGCAGGGCGGCGCGTGAGAATAAACTGTTCATACTTCTCCCCATGCTCCATCTCAGAAGCATTTGTCAGCCAATTATAGGTTATCTCGGATAGTTCGTCAACGCACCCAAAACTATCTCTCACACTATGTCTACCTTCACCTGGTCAAATGACCAGTACCCAGACCCACCCTCCAGTTAAGCTATGAACTATCCTGACGCCGGGTGTATTTGAGGCGCTCTTGAGCTATGCTATAGAGAATAGATGCGAGAATCATGAAAGCAAGGAGTCCTCATGTTCGATTTTGCCTTACCCCCCTTGACCGGTTCGGTTTTAGGGGGTGCTCTGCTAATTTTTGTGGCGCGCATTGCCGATATGTCATTGGATACAGTACGGCTGATTATGATAACCCGGGGCATGCGCAAGTGGGCCGCCCTGATCGGCTTCGTCGAGATCACGATCTGGGTCATGGCCGTTAGCCAGGTAATTTCCAACCTTGATAATCTCTGGAATGTGCTGGCCTACAGCGGCGGCTTTGCCACCGGTACGGCGGTCGGGATGTGGGTCGGAGATAAGCTGGCGCTAGGTCACGTGGATATCCGCATAATCTCAATGACCCAAGGCGCGAAAATTGTCCAGGCCATCCACGAGGCCGGCTATGGAGCCACGGAGTTGCAGGCCAGCGGCAAATCCGGCCCGGTATCGCTGATTAGAGTCGTTATTCCTCGGAAACAGGTACCACAGGTGATGGGTCTGGTCAACCACGTTGATCCTGCTTCTTTTATCACCGTTGATGAGCCCCAGCAGGTTATTCAGGGCTATCAGCGGTTGGGAAAGTAGGAACTGCAAAAATTATCAACTTAGGACCGATCATATCAACAGACTTATGGGCGACTCAAGCAACCGGCGCAGCTCCTGGAGGTACTGCGCGGCTATCGCCCCATCGGCAATGCGGTGGTCAACGCTAAGGGTTACGTCCATGATCTCGCCTATGGTTAACTGACCCTCACGCACTACCGGCGTCTGGCGCACGGCTCCAACCGACAGCGAAGCCGCCAGCGGGGCCGGGATGATCGAAGTAAAGGCAAGCACCCGGTACATGCCCAGGTTCGACACCTGGAACGTCGGGCCCTCCAACTCTTGCTGTTTGAGTTTGCCCTCGCGGGCGCGACCGGCCAACTCCTTGATCTCGGCAGCAACCGCGCCCAGCGCCTTCTTGTCGGCGTCGCGCACAACCGGCGCTACCAAGCCATCTTCCAAAGCTACGGCAATGCTGACATTGATCTGCCAGTGTTGTACAATGGCCGGTTGGCTATCGCTGCCGGTAGCATAGCTGCTGTTGAGCGCCGGGAATTTGTGCAGGGCCTTGGCGGCGGCTTTGACAACCATATCGTTGACCGAGATCTTGACGTCGGCCGCGCCACTGTCGTTGATCTGTTGGCGTAGTTTCATCGCTTCAGCCATATCAATCTCAACGGTGACGTAGATATGCGGCGTGCCGGGCTGCGCCTCGGTCATCACGCGGGCGATGGCGCGCCGCATTCGGCTCAACGGTGTGGCCTCAGCCGACGGCGTGGAAGCCGGTGGAGTGACCGGCGTTGGGACAGCGGGAACTGGTTGAGCAATTGGCTGTGGGATACGGGCGGTTTCCGACTGGAAATCCTCGACATTTTCTTTGATGATGCGCCCGCCGGGGCCGGTGCCCCGTACCCCGCGCAGGTCAATGCCGCGCTCCTCCGCCAGGCGGCGGGCAACCGGTGAGGCTTTGATGTGACCGTCGCCCTCCTTGGCAGTCTGGTCCGGTAGCTGTAGTGAGGTTGGGATCACCGGCAGACGGGCTTCGGTCGCAGGGCTGGCGAGCGTTTCCGGGCTACCCGCTTCAGAGGACGGTTCGGTTTCTACCTCACCCTCGCCAACAAGCGCGATGGGCGTGCCAATGGGCACGACCTGTCCCTCCGGCACGAGGATCTTGAGCAGCGTTCCGGTGTCGAAAGCCTCTAACTCCATCACGGCCTTGTCGGTCTCGATCTCGGCGATAATATCGCCCACCTCTACCCGGTCGCCCGGTTTTTTGAGCCATTGGCCGACGGCTCCTTCCGACATCGTATCGCTGAGGCGCGGCATCGTTATCTCGGCCATCTTTTCCCTCCTTCTAAGACCCGATAGATGGCGTTCTTCAACTCCTGCGCGCCCGGTTTGGCCACCTGTGACAGGTTGGCGGCATAGGGCAGCGGCGCCTCCAGACCGGCCACCCGCTGTACAGGGGCATCCAGGTAGTCAAAGGCTTCTTCCTGGATGGCAGCGGCAATTTCAGACCCGATACCGTAGGAGCGCCAGCTCCCCTCCATTGTTATGGCGCGATTGGTCTTCTTGACCGAGTTGATGATCGTCGGCCGGTCTAGCGGCCGCAGAGAACGCAGGTCTACCACCTCCACACTGATGCCCTCTTTTTCCAGCAGTTGGGCCACCTGCAGGGCGATGGGGGTCATGCGCGAGTAGGCCACCACCGTCACATCGCTCCCCTGGCGCTTGACCTCGGCCAGGCCGATGGGCAGGGTATAAGGGTCATCCTCGGGTACATCGCCTTTGGTATCGTACAGGGACAGGCTCTCGATAAAGATCACCGGGTCGTCGTCGCGGATGGCGGCGCGCAGCAATCCCCTGGCGTCGTAGGGAGTGGCCGGCGCGACCACCTTCAGGCCAGGACAGTAAGCAAACCAGTTCTCGAAGTTTTGCGAGTGGGTGGCGGCGAGTTGGCCTACCCCACCACTGGGTGTGCGGATGACCAGGGGGACTTTGGCCTGGCCGCCAAACATATAGTGAATCTTGGCGGCGTGATTCACGATCTGGTCAAGGGCCAGCAAAATAAAATTGATGGTCATGATCTCGACCACCGGGCGCAGGCCAAGCATGGCCGCACCGATGGCCAGGCCCACAAAGCCCTCTTCGGCGATGGGTGTATCGACAACCCGCTGGGGACCAAACTCGTCCAGCAGACCCTCGGTGATCCGGTAGGAGCCTTGAAATTTGCCAATCTCTTCCCCCATGAGCACAACATTGGGATCACGGGCCAGCTCCTCGCCAAGAGTCTGATTAAGCGCCTGGCGGTAGGTCAGTACGGGCATATCTACCCTCCTTTTCTAATTGTTGGGCTAACATCTCCGCCTCGACCTGGCCGGGTGCATTCGAGACTGGGGTAGCGTAAATATGGTCATACAACGTTTCTAGCTTGGGGGCGGGGCTTTGCTCGGCGAAATCAATCGCCTCGTGGACCTCGCGTTCCACCCGAGAAGCCGTCTCCTTTAGCCAGCCATTATCAATCACCTGAGCCTCCAACAGTTGTTGGGCAAACAACGCGACGGGGTCGGCTGCCCGCCCCTGCTTGACCTCCTCCGGGTCACGGTAACGGTCGGCGTCAATGACCGAATGGCCGCGGAAGCGAAAGCTGAAGGCTTCCAGGATGGCCGGTTCGTGTTCGACTTCGGCCCGCCGGCGCAGGCGGAGCACCGCGTCGCGCACGGCCAGCACATCACGGCCGTCCACCCGTTCGCCGTGCATACGGAAGGCGCAGCCGCGCTTGTACAGGTCTGGTTCAGCTGAGCCTTCCGCCACGGCAGTACCCATGCCGTAGCCGTTGTTGACGATCAAGTAGATAATGGGCAACTTCCATAACGCCGCCAAGTTGAGCGACTCGTGCCAGGCCCCGATGTTTGTTGTCGCATCCCCCATCTGGCAGACGACAATGCCGGGTTTCCCCTGGTACTTGAGGGCATAGGCGGCGCCGGTCGCCAGCGGAAGCTGCCCGCCGACGATGGCATAACCGCCCATAAAGTGAGCAGTGCTATCGAACAGGTGCATCGAGCCGCCGCGCCCCCGCGAGACGCCGGTCTCCTTGCCGAACAACTCGGCCATGACCTGGCCCGGGGCGACGCCCCGGGCCAGGATATAGCCGTGCTCGCGGTAGTTGGTAAAGATGTAATCGCTCGGCTCCAGCGCCGCCGTCAGGCCGACAATGGTCGCCTCTTCGCCCAGGTTGAGGTGGCAGTAACCGCCAATTTTGGCCTTGGTGTACATCTCGCCGGCTCGCTCTTCAAAGCGGCGGATCAGCAGCATCTGGGAGTAGTAGTGTCGAAGCTGGTCGGCATCCTCACCGGCCAGGTTTAGACGTTTCTCCGCGGTGGAGTCTGCCGTGTGAGTTGGGGTGGCTTTCACCATTGTTTTCTCTCCTTCCGTTAGGAAACCGGTCCATCCTTTAAACCTCGTCTGCTGAGTTTACACCCCCGGCGGCAGTACTTCCTGAGTAAAGCCACTCCTGGGGGCATGGCAACGCGGGCACTGCTCCGGCGCTTCCAGGCCGCGGACCCGTTCGCCGCAAACCGGGCAGATCCAGCGCATGGTCATCTGCTGGATCAGATTGGCATGGCTAACCAGCCCAACCACCTGCCCGCCGTCCACCACCGTGAGACATCTGATTTGCCGGTTAGACAGCAGGTATGACACATGTTCGACATCGGTCTCAGAGCTAATAGTGATCACACCCCGGTTCATGATGTCGGCAACGGTACGGCCCTCTTTGGAAACCAATTCATACTCGGTGACGATACCGATCAATGCGCCGGATTGATTGAGCACCGGGAGTCCTCTTAGACGATGCTGGGTCAACAGCCGCGCCGCTTCCTCAACCGTGCTGTCTTCAAGCACGGTGATAACGTCGCCGGTCATAATCTCTTTGACTTTCATTCAGGCTCTACTCCTGTTGAAGGGTTCGAATGTAAGACACAATATCATATAAATCATCGTCGTTGAGCGCGGGGTTTCCCCCTTTAGGCGGCATGGCTACGCCTGTTGTATTCAGCGGATCGCTTGGGTCACGGCCTACTTTGATGAATTCGACCAACTCATGATCCGTTTTGCCGGCAATGAATTGGCTGGTTTTCATATCTTTACCCAACCCTGGAATCCCCTCACCCGCCGGGCCGTGGCAAGCTGAACAGGTAGCCGTAAATTTTTCCTTACCCGCAAGTGGATCCCCCTGAGTAGAAGGGGCAGCGAGAGCTTCATTCGCCTGAGCAGCCTCACCCCCGGCCTGAGGCTGGTTCCCCGTATTACCGCTACACGCGACGAGGCTAAGGCCTGCCATAAGTAGAAGCCAGATAAACAGATGAAATAATTTCCTCATTATGAAAAAACCTCCATTACCAAAGGATTCGTTATCATTTCTCCATCCCAATCCCCCCGTGATTGGTAATTGTCGAACGGCAGATTACTATTTTGCACCTGGGCCAGGATTTGTTGTCGAGCCAGAGGATCATCAAACATCTCAGCCAAAACTTTCAAGTACGATCTGACCTGAGGATCATCAGCTAATTGGTAGCGACTCTCCACCCGTTCGACCAGCCCGACCAGCCGCAGATCGTTTATCATTCGCTCCAGTAAAGGCAGATGGCCCAGATACAACCGTTCGGCCAATTGTTGGAGACTTTTGGTCACTTCCGGGCGTTGGTAGAGAAAGAGCAGCAGGCGCAGCTTTTGGAACGAGTCGATTCGTTTAACTTGAATAAAATCGGCGATTGAGCCTTTCACAGCAACCTCCCGATATCTCTAATCAATCTGATCCTTTACCGCTGCCGCAGGTCGTACCAGCTAAAAAGTAGAATTAGCAGTGGTAAGAGGACCATACTCCACATCATCAGCTCCACCAGAATTCGTATGTTCATGCTAACCAGTACATCGCAATTATTGGAGCGACTCCAGATACTTTTTTAAGGCCACGGCATTATTGTGCTCGGCGTCACGGGCCGAGAAAACCAGGGTGAGGATGGCGTGATCGCTTTTTTCCTTGAGGGAGCCGGTGACATCTCCCTTTTCTTTGAGTTCCGCTTCATATCGTTGGCAGAATTCCGGCCATCTTTGCGGATCGTGATCAAACCACTTGCGCAGGGACGAACTGGGGGCAATCTCTTTCAGCCACAGGTCGAGCGCCAGGTCTTCCTTTTTTACGCCTCGCGGCCAGATGCGATCAACAAGCACGCGGAAGCCATCTTCTTTATCGGGGGGGTCATAGGCCCGTTTGAGTTTAATCATCTTGCCTCCGTTAAGTTGAAAGGTTGGCTTCACTCATGCTGCTTGCTTTCTACTTCATCCATCACTTCGATGGCGATGGCGGCATGGGCGTAAGCGCCGCCGGCGCGCATTTCCGCGGCGACCCAGATGGCCTCCATCACCTCTTCCGGGGTGGCGCCCTGTCTCAAAGCTTGCTTGGTGTGGCCCCGGATGCAATAGGGACACTGCGTCACGTGCGCTACGGCGACCGCAATGAGTTGTTTCATCTTCGCTGGGAGTGCGCCGGGGGCGAAGACGCGTGTACTGAAGGCTTGGAAGGCGTCGTGAACTTCCGGGGCAAGCTGTGCCCGTTTTTCGGCCATTGCCCTGGTAAAAGCTGGATAAAGGTGCTTCTCCATAATGAACCTCCTCAATTTTGGATAATCTTATCCTTTTTGTCAGGCCGGCAACCGCCCCTGCAGAGCCTGC
Organism: Chloroflexota bacterium; assembly: GCA_016860845.1. The sequence goes on along the minus strand of BOKF01000004.1, from coordinate 157,456 downwards.
GGGTGAAAGGGACCTGGCTCGGCTATTAAAGATCGAGCCGCCTCGACCTGTCCCCACACGTTCCACAGGATCACTCCCCGGACCCGACCTTCTTGCAAGTAGTAAATTACCCCCTTGCGATAGGGTTCCTGCCAATCGGCGACGCTCTCCAACTCAGGATTCAGATCGCCTATGGCTTCGTAACCCAGATCGAACAAATCAGAATAGAAGTAGGGCAGGTGCTGATAGGGGGTGGGGTCGCCGGCCATCGCTCGACCTGCCATCTGGCCCATGGTGTTGGCATTGTCCTCATGCTCTACCCGCAAACGCTTCTTCAGGAGGGGGTTATAGAAATTGCCTACATCTCCGGCCGCGTAGATGTCTGGATGGCTGGTCTGTAAGAATTGATCAACCAGGATACCATTGGCAATCTTAAGCCCGGCTTGCCTGGCTAGAAGCGTATTTGGCTCAAGGCCCAGGCCGGCTACCACACTATCCACTATGACTTCAGCCCCGCTTTTAGTTTTCAAGATAAACTGCTCACCACGCTTTTCTAGCCCGGTGAGTAACTCCCCGGCCAGCACCTCGACGCCTTTCTGCCGGTAGTAGCCGTTCAGGAAGTAGGCCAGGTCAGGTGGAAAAATTCTTCCTCCGATCCCCGCTTCTGGAAAGAGCATCATCACCTCCCGGCCGTTCATAGCCAGGGCTGCGGCAATTTCGGAGCCAATAAAGCCACCGCCGATGACGGCAAATCGCCGCTTCTGTTCGGCATAAAAGCGAAGGAGCCGGTAATCGGTCAGAGTGCGAAAGTAGATGATCTGATTGTCGCCGAAGGGAAGGCGCCGGGGCGTTCCACCCGTGGCCAGGAGCAGTTTATCAAAGATGTAATTGGTACCCTCGTCATCAGCGACACAGCGGTGTTGCGGGTCGAGACTCACCGCTATCCGGCCCAGGTGAAGTTCCACGCCATGGTTATCTGTCCCGCGCCAGATGCCTTCCAGGGGCTGGCCTTGCCACAGCCTTTTTGAGAGGGGCGGGCGGTTATAGGGCGGATGAGATTCGGCGCCGATCAGCCCGATTGAACCATTTGCGTCTACCTGGCGAATACCCTCAACAGCAGCGGCAGCGGCCATCCCTCCACCGATGATAAGATACTTATAGTGAAACACATCGTTCCTCCTGTGATGTTAAATCTATACTGGGAAAACTATCTATATATCTCGGGTACCGGCTGAACACCTTCCCAGACGATGCGGCGGAAGTAGTCAGGATCGGTGTTGCCCTCAGAGTTAATTAAGAGCACCTGAGAGTCGCGATCAAGTTGGAGTATCTCCTTCAAGGGTGCAAATTCCGGGGATTCTGCGGTGTACATCAGCGCGCCCAATGTAACCGCACCTGACTCGCCTGACACGATAAAGGGATCGCCTTTGAGGGGTACGGCGTAAACCCTCATCCCCTTGGCCGCTACGTAGTCAGGACAGGCCAGGAACATATCGGCGCAATCCCACAAGATTTTCCAGGCAATGGCGCTGGGTTCGCCGCAGGCCAGGCCGGCCATGATGGTTTGCAGGTCGCCGCCCACAGTGTGGGGCTGACCATCACCAATTCGGGCCGATTCAAACAGGCAAGCAGCATTGGTTGGCTCAACGACAACGGAAATAGGTTGATCGGAGCCAAACAGCTTATGGTAAAACCCAATGGTGGCGGCGGCCAAAGCACCGACGCCGGTTTGAACAAAAATATGGGTAGGTTTGATAATTCCCTGGGCAGCCAGTTGTTCCTGGGTCTCGGATAAGAGGGTGGTGTAGCCCTGCATAACCCAGGTTGGAATATCCTCGTACCCTTCCCAGGAAGTATCTGAGATAACCTGCCAGCCATTTTCCTGAGCATCAATATTAATCTGCCTGACTGCGTCATCATAAGTGCCATCAACAACCACAACTTTTGCCTCGTTGCTTTCAATAGCCTTGATACGGGCCTGGGATGTTTCTTTGTGCACATAGATGACGGCCTGGCAACCTAATTTGTTTGCCGCCCAGGCAATGCCTCGCCCATGGTTACCATCCGTAGCAGCGGCAAAGGTTAACGACCTCACTTGGGTCCGCACAAGTTGAGACATCAATTCAGTAAAAGATAGCTCGGCGTCGTCCAGCCCTAGTTTGGACTTGATAAAGCGATAGATGGCAAAGGAACCCCCTAAAACTTTAAACGAACGCAAGCCCAGCCGGGCCGACTCATCCTTAACCCAAAGCCCACCCACGCCGATCATTGCTGCCAGGTTGGATAGGTTCTTCAAGGGGCTAATTTGATAGCCCGGAATCTGGCGATGGAAATTGCGTACCTGCTCAAAAATTCCGGTAGGAAAAATTTTATCTACTGCTGCACTGCTTGTGGTTGTAGGTACATTGGGATTCTTTACCCAGGTGAGAGGATTTATAAAAACAGGTGATGCCATTGTTCAGGACCCCATTACATCTCTAATATTGGCCAGCGGCACGGTGAACCAAAAGGTGGTTCCGTCCGCAATCGAACTTTCCACCTCAAGTTGTCCCCCGTGCAACTCAATCAAGCGCCGAGAAAGGGGTAATCCCAGGCCCTGGCCGGGTTGCTGATGGTCCTCGCGCTGATAGAATTTCCTAAAGATCTTATCCTGCTCGTCTGGCGGGATGTAAGAACCAAAATTGGTCACCGAAACGAGCAGGTGGCCGTTGTCTTTTTCATTTAGCGCCTGGCATTGCTCGGCGGTAAGGATAATCGGACTTTGGAGAGGAGAGTATTTGAACGCATTATTGATTAAATTATCCAGCACCACCCGCAATTGGTCGGCATCGCCCCGCACCGCAGGTAGGTTAGCAGGGTACGCTTTGACCAGGGGGCGGTCTGGCGCTTGCACTCGGAATGTCTCAATGATTTCATCCATCAATCCCGTTATACTCACCGGTTTGAAGGAAAGTTGGGCGGCTGAGCTGGGAGTTGAACCGAGATAAAGCGCGCTGTGTCCCAGGTAACGCAGTTGCCGGGTGACTGAATGTAAGGTGGACAGCACTTCTGGGGGAATCTGTTTCGACGAGACAGATAGCTCACCCAGGAGATAGGCAATGACCTCTACCTTAGCCGCGCTGGACAAAATTTGGTGCGAGAGTAACTCCGCTAGGTTATCGTTGGCCTGGCTCTGAACCTGTCCTTGAGGTAATGGATAGACTGGCTTTATTTTGCCCGGCTGAGGCTTAACCCGCTCGATCCTAGTATTGGCTTCACGTAAAAGAGTAATCATCAAAGACCTCCTGAAATCTCGATAATTTCTCCAACGTCTCCCGCCACCCGCGTTGATCCGTGGGCGAGAAATCAACCCCCTCGGCCTCGGCGACGCCGTTGGCTTCGGGCTGATACAGGATTTGTTTGACCTGCAGGCGGCTGATCCCACCCGGCACAGGCCATTCCAGGATATCGCCCACCCGATAGCCCACCATGGCCGTGCCAATGGGCGCCAGTACCGAGATTTTGCCCTGGTCAATATCGGCCTCGTTCGGAAAAACCAGGGTATAGGTCATTTCCTCCCCACTTTCCAGGTCTTCCAGGCAAATCGTGGAATTCATGGTGATGACCTCGGCCGGAACTTGAGCGGACGGGACGACCTGGGCCCGGGCTAGCTCAACGGCTAACTCAGTCAAATCAGCCGGATCGTATTGATTAAAGCGCCGGGCTGTCTCGATCAGCTCACGCAAACGATTTAGGTCCAGATCGGTAAGGTAAATGTCTCGGTGTTTCATCATAATTCCTCGTCTATCGAATATTGAACCGCTCAAGCCTGGCGTTCCCATAGTTTGAGCGGCGGGGCAAAAATGGAAGAGAGCAGGTTGGCAGAGCCGGTCTTATGCCTCACCGCTTCCTCCGTCACCACGTTCACATCCAAAATGGAGCGTCGGTTCGCCAACAGGGGCGAGGGCAGCTCCTTTAGGCATTGGACCAGCCCGCGATCCAGGGAGGCGATCAGGGCCTCCAGAGCCGCCGATGTCGTTTCGACCACGACCAACAGGTGGAGGGTGGCTTCCAGGGGCAGATCTTCCTCTGCTTCCGCGTCAGGATTAGCGGATGGCTCAAAGATATAGACCGTCCGCACCCGTTTGTCGTTGGTTACTAAAGTCTCGGCCACCCCTTTAGCCAGGCTATATTTGAAACTCTGGAAGAGCGCCCGGCGCTGAAACAAGTGTTCCAGGCTCAACTCCTGCTCCACCGGGACCAGCTTGTCATAGGTTTCCACCAGAGCCTGGTGACAGATTCTTTTGGCGATGCTGTCCACATGGGTCACTGCACCGGTCGAAAGTGTTCCGGCAGTTTCAAGCCGCGATTGGATGAATGTCATAGTCAACCTCCACAAAGATGTTCAGATGATCATTGAGCATAACTATCAGAGATAGCGACCTGGAGAGGCGTTTCTAACAGTAGCGCTGTGGCATTTCTCCTCTCACCAGTCCATCCCAGTGTACAACAAAGCCGGTGAAAAACGCATAGAAAAAAGCATGAGTTGCATGAAAAATCCATGAAAAAAGGCTGCAACCAGGTGGTTGCAGCCTTATCTCACCTTATCTGGGTACGAAAGCCGAGAGCATCAGGGTTCTTCTGGACACTCCAACATATAGCCCACCCCGGCACTGGTTACGATCAGGCAAGGATTGGTCGGGTCCGCTTCAAGCTTTTGGCGGAGATAGCGGATATAGGCTCGCAGGTAATCAAGATCGTCACGGTATTCAAAACCCCAGACCGCTGTTAAAAGCTGCTCGTGCAGCATGACCTGATTTTTGTGCGCTGCCAGTTCGTGCAGCAGGTTGTACTCGGTTCGGGTCAGGCGAATTTCCTGCCCGTCCCTGGTCACCCGGCGGCGGGCCAGCTCTATTCGCAGCGGGCCGCAGCTAATTTCTGCCTCGGCCTGGCCGGCCGCCTCCTGGCGGCTCCGCTTGAGGACGGCTCGCACCCGGGCCAGCAGCTCCTTTGAACTAAAGGGCTTGGTCAGGTAGTCATCCGCGCCTACCTCAAAACCCTGCAGCAAGTCTGACTCCCGCGCTTTGGCCGTCAGCATAATAATGGGCACGCTGCTGAATTCACGCACCCGGCGAGCCACCTCAAATCCGTCCATCTCACCAGCCAGGAGAATATCCAGCACGATGAGATCGGGCTGTTCCAGGGCTGCCATTTCAACAGCCTGCTCCCCTCGGGCCGTCGAGAGGGTAACAAATCCGACGGCGGTCAACACCTCGGAGACCAGGCGCACCAGCTTGGGTTCATCTTCGACGATAAGGATACGGGCTTCAGGCATGCTCTGACTCCATGGCGGCGCTTGGCGCCTGGCGCGGTAGAGAGAAATAAAGCGTGGTCCCGGCTCCGACCTTGCTCTCCGCCCAGATACGCCCGCCATGCGCTTCGATAATCGCCCGGGCGACAGGCAGACCCAACCCCGTGCCGGGAATGTGATAGCCCGTGGGCGATTTGACCCGGAAATACTTCTCAAAGAGCGGAATGAGGTCTTCCGGCGAGATACCCACGCCCTGGTCGGCAATGCTGATGACCATGTCGGGAGGACGCACCTGGCCGTGAATCACCACCAGTCCACCCTCCGGCGAGTATTTGATCGCATTATTAATGATATTGCGGAATACCTGCTTAAGCCGGACCGGGTCCGCGTCAACGAGGGGAAAATCGGCGGGAAAATCGAGCACAATGTGATGGAGGTTGGTCAGGACCTGCATTTCCTCAACCACCTCGCGGGCCAGGCGCTCCAGGCGTACCGGCTGATATTCAAGGGTCAGCCGGCCGACATCAATGAGGGCAGAGTCAAGCACATTGCGGATCATCGTCTCCAGGTTCTCGCACTCCGTCTCAATGAGCTGGAGAAACTCGTGTTGCTTCTCCTTAGGCCAGGAGATTTCGTCCAGCAGCAGGGCGGTGCAGTAACCTTTGATGGTTCCCAGAGGAGTCCGCAGTTCGTGAGACAGGGTGGCCAGGGCTTCGGCTCTGAGCCGATCGGCCTGTTTGGCTTCCTGAATGGTCAGGGCTTCGGCTTCCAGCCGGGCGCGTTCAATCGCCAGGGCAATCAGGTCGGCCAGCGTTTGCACAAACGGCACATCTTTAGCCGAGAACGCCTGTTGGGTGTAGGCGGTGCCCAGGATGAGGACGCCGAATTTGTAGCCGCTGGCCCACAACGGGACAGCCACCAGGCTGGACAGGGGCCGGTCTGAACCGAGGGCCTCGCTCCAGACCTGACGGTTAGCCGGCCGGATATTGTCCATCGCTGTGACGATAGCCGCAGGATTGTCGAGGATGACCGCTTCCCCCTGAGCATAAACTTTACCCGTCACCGACTCGCCCTCTTGTAAACTCAACTGGTGCAGGGCTTCCAGGTTAGAAAAATCTGGGCCGCACACGGCCTGGGGGCGAAAGACCCCTTCAGATGCATCCCACAGCAACACGACCCCAAACTCGGCCGGTTCCAACACCTCGGCGATGCGTTCCATCACCGCGGCCAGTAACTCTGGTAGAGGCCGGTGAGCCGTGAGCGTCTTGGCTACCTCGGTCAGAACGTGTAATTCATTGGTTTGATAAGTCTCACGACTGCTGTTCGACACGATAATGGCTCCTGGGCTATCAATATACTCCAGTTGCCTGGAGATCAAAGCCAGGTTCCCTTTCTACCCTGAAATTATAGTTGAGGAGTAGCCATTACTCAAGTTAAGTCGCGCCCGGAGGATTTCAGGGTTTCTAATGCCAGTGCGAAGTTCCGTGAAGGATGGCGATAAAAACCAACCCCTCAGCCACGGCCCGGATCGAGTGATTTTCGCCGGGTTCAAAGATAAGCAAGGCATTCGGCCCAAACGGCTGCTCCTGGCCATCTCCTCCGGCAAACAACCCGCGTCCTTTTAACACGACCAAATAGACCGGGGATTCAGGCGCATTGTGTTCGACCACCTGCTGGCCGGGTTTCAGGGTAAAACGCAGCGCCCGCCCCACCTTGTCCACGTGGAGAGGTTCCGCATAAGGGTTCTTGTCGTGAAATTCCAGTTGTTCCAGGAGTTGTAAGCTTTTCATTGTTGTTTCCTTTCTCCTTAAATCAGTTTAACGCTAGCTTCCACCTGTTAGTCCGGCTATTATACGCCGGATAAATCGGTCAACCAAGCTTCAACTACTCTTCGGTATTGCCGACGTGGTCATAAGTCTGTCCTCGGAAACCGGCATCATCTTTCGAGGCAGCATCAGACGTACGACCCGCTCGTAGAAAAGATAATCCCAGGCCCAGTTGATGAGCACAACCAAGCGATTGCGAAAACCAATCAACCGGAGCAGGTGGACGCCTAACCAAAGTAACCAGGCTGGAAAACCGGTGAAACCCCACCGACCGAGTAGATGAGCCACGGCTGCATTACGCCCAATGACAGCCATCGTTCCTATATCTTTATAATCGAACGGTCCTGGGGACCGGTTGTCAATTTGCCGAATGATGTTTTGGGCGGCTACCACGCCCTGCTGGATTGCCACAGGAGCTACCATCGGGAGCGGATGCTCATCCTCCTCTATTGAGGCCAAGTCTCCGATGACATAAACTTCTGGATAGCCCTCCACCTGAAGAGTGGGCAAAACGCTCACCTGCCCCGTACGGATAATTGGCAACCCCAAGTTCTGGGCCAAAGGAGCGCCCCGCACCCCCGCCGTCCAAATTACGGTTTCTGTAGGAATAATCTCCCCATCATTGAGCTGGACAGCCTGCGTGGTAATTTGGACGACCTGAGCCCCCAAGCGCACTTCAACCCTTTTCTTATGTAGGCGGGTCAGGGTATAGCGACGTAGGGGCTCCGGCAGATTCGATAACAAACTACCCATTGCTTCCAGAAGCACGAGATGCACATCTCGGGTATCCAGAGTTGGATAATCTGCCATGAAAGAACCATAGACAAGCTCGGCCAAGGCCCCGGCGAATTCCACTCCTGTCGGCCCGCCTCCGACGATGACAAATGTCAGCAACCGTTGGCGCAGATTGGTATCCAAGGTACAGGCAGCCTGCTCAAAACAAGAAAGGATATGGTTGCGTAGGGCTACAGCTTGCTCGAGAGTCCGCAAAGGATAGGCAACCTCTGCAGCGCCGGGTATGCCAAAGAAATGCGAGCTGCTGCCCATTGACAAAATGAGGTAATCGTAAGGGATGATAGGACCGTCGGTTTCTACGACTTGAGCTATGAGATCCACTTTCGTCACTTCTGCCATGATGAAGCGAACGTTTGATTGCTTTCGCAGGATGCTCCACACCGGATAGGCGATGTCTGCCGGCTCTAATTCGGCCGCGGCCACCTGGTAGAGCAGCGGGAAGAAGGTATGGTAATTGTTTCGATCAATAAGAGTCACCTCGACCGAAGAGCGGGCCAGGGTTTTGGTAGCCCATAGTCCCCCAAAACCGGCCCCAACGACCACTACCCGGGGATATTTAGCCATACTCATTGCTCTGTAAGTATTTGAATTCTTTGTTCCAGCAGGATACGCCCAGTTCGAGGCACGACCTCCCAGGCCAGCAAAGCCGCGCCGAGAATGATCAGCGTATCGCCGGGGAGCCGCAGTTCGTTCAACAGGAATACCAGCGGCTGCTCGTAAAAAGCCAGTGATCGGGCGAAAGCGTAGTTCACCTGTACTGCTTCTAGCAATTGTAGCACCCCAACAGGAACCACCGAGACGACCAGCATCAGCGCCAGACCGAGGTTGAGCAGCCAGAAACCAAGCTGAAGCCGCCGTTCGTTCCAGTTACCCACTCCGGCGTGGCGTACCGAGTAAAGTAACAACCCTAGGGCGATAAAACCGAATCCCCCCAAAAAGGAAGCATGCGAGTGAGCTACGGTCAGGAAAGTGCCGTGTTCGTAGTAGTTAATGACCGGCAAGTTGATCAACAGCCCCAGGATACCTGACCCGATAAACTGCCAGATGGCTCCCGCCAAAAAGAAATAAAGAGGTAAACGGTGCTGCGTCGGCAACACCAGAGCTTTTGATTTAAGGGCGCGTAGGGCGCTGAACAGAAGCAGAAAGAGCGGCAACACCTCCAGGGTACTGAAGACACTGCCGACGCCCAGCCACATGGTTGGCTCTCCCACCCACCAGAAGTGATGGCCGATGGCCAGAAAACCGGCCAACAGGACCAATATTCCCTCCAGGTAGGCCGATTTCGTCACCTCCTCGCGGGTAACCAAGCGCAGTCCCGCTAAAAACCAGCCGGTCACCAACAGTTGGAAGAAGGCGAAGATCCCCTCGACCCAATGATGGACCGTCCACCAACGCCAGAAATCAATCACCACCCAATGACTGTCGGGTTGATAGATAAAACTGGCGAAGAAGGCTGCCGTGATGCCCCCCACAGCCAACATTAGCAAATTCAACAAGGGCCGCCAGCGTACCCGCGCGCTGGCCAACACCGATATTAGAATTGCCGTCCACAGGACGAAGCCCAGCCCGAGACCGGCTCGCCACAACCGGCCCATCTCCAGGTATTCAGTTCCCTCGCTACCAATGTAGGCCCAGGCGGGGCCGGTAAGCCAGCCCTGGATACTGGCGTATAGCCCAACCATCGTCCCGACCACCGAAAGCGCCAGAACGACGACGGCTAGCAGAGCTACCGGACGGTGCCAGGATTTTTCCTGACCACCTAACAGCAGGGCTACATAGACCGCCCCGGCCATCCACATGCCCACCACCCAAATAATGGCCATAGTGGTATGCACAGTTCTAATGGCTTGAAAGGGCAATACCCCCATCCGTTCCAGGCCCAGCCAACCAAAGAGGCCATAGAAATCTGCCCGGGCCGCATAGGCATTGGCCAGATAACCCCCGGCCAGGGTTTGCCCCAGAAATACGAGCGCACAACCTGCCAGCAGAAACAGGATTGCCTTCTGTAAAAAACTTGGCGGCTGATCGGCCGATTCGGCCAATAACGGCAGCTCCGCAATTGGTTCTATCTCCACAAACATGTAAGCCAGCACGATAAGCAGCGCCAGAAGCAAGACAATCCCCAGGGTCCAGGCAGACCAGGTCAGGGTTTGCGGCGTTGGCGTTAACCCCAGTTCTGGCAACGGTGGAAAGTTATTAGTGTAGGAGCCGTCGCTGCCGGGACGAGGAGCCAGGCTGAACCAGGCCGTCCAGCCTACAAACGCCGCCAAGGCTTCGGCTTCCTCAGCCCGCAACGTCAGTGAAGCGATCCCCAGCTCGGGGTCGCCGGCGACAAAACGTTCCCAGTACAAATTTACAATGTCCCGGTGAGCTTCGGCCCAAAGGACTGGGACCTCCACTTGATGATCTACCAGTTTCGTCGAGCGGGCCACGGCCTTCACCTTCGCCAATGCCTGCTCCCGCTGCTCCGAGGTTAGCTCTGCCGAGGGGATGCCAAAATCTTGCTGAGCTAAACGCTCAAGGATCCCGTCTCGCAGCAACGCCAGGTATTCCGCCGTAAAATCAGGCCCAAAGTAACTGCCATTACCCAGCAGGGTGCCAAATCCCATTAAATTTTTTTGCTGGAAGGCAGCCTGCCCAGCTTTGATATCTGAACGGGTGAAAAGCGTCTTCCCATCCTGAGTGACGAACGCCTCAGGTAACGGCGGCAGCGCGCGATAAGTCTGGACCGTGCCCCACAGGAGAACGGCCGCGCTCACCACAATGACAAAAAGCAACAGGTAGTTCATTTGACGTATCGTTAAGCGCATTCGATTTTTCTCCTCTTCTCATAGAGATGCAGGTGATGCCATCATCACTTTTAGAAAGAAGTTAGCCCAGTACCGCTTAGACTCTGGAAACTTCGAGTTGCGCCCAGATTTTGAGGGCGATGCCCCGCAGGATCAGCCCGGCTTGAGAGTCCGGCTGTAAAACGGCCGGTAGCCCTTGATCCCCACCCTCGCGCACTTCTGACCCCATGGGAATCTCGCCTAACAGGGGAATGTTCAACGCCCCGGCCAGGCTCGCTCCCCCTTTCTGCCCAAATAAGTAGTGTGAGGTGTGGCACGTCGGGCAGGCAAAATAACTCATATTCTCCACTACCCCCAGCACCGGCGTCTCAAACCCGCGGAACATGCTGACCGCCCGGCGAGCGTCATCCAGGGCTACCTCTTGCGGCGTGACGACGACCACCGCACCATCCGGCCGGGTCCGTTGAGCCAGCGAGATGACCACATCGCCGGTGCCGGGCGGTAAATCAGCGATCAGCACATCCAGTTCGCCCCAGGCTACGTCGGTCATAAACTGGCGGATCAGTTTATCGGTCAATGGCCCGCGCCAGGTGATCGACTCGTCCGGTTTCACCAGCAGTCCCAACGACACCAGCCGCAGGCCATAGACTTCGGCCGGAATAAGTTTGCCATTCGATGAGGGCGGCAGTTGGACTACGCCCAGCATGCGCGGCACGTTCGGGCCATAGACATCCGTATCCATCAGCCCGACACGTAAGCCTTGTTGGGCCAGGGCCACGGCCAGATTAACCGCCACGGTCGATTTGCCGACGCCCCCTTTGCCGCTGCCTACCGCCAGCACGTAGCGAATACTGGGTCGCTCCAGCCTGGTTGAGGCCATCTGCGCCTGAACCGAGACCGGCTGGGCTACCTCCAGGCGCAGCTTTTTTATTCCAGGCGTTTCCTGAATGACCTGATGGACTGCCCCGGCAATAGCCTCCTGGGTCTCGCGGGCCAGATGGCCCATGTCCAGGGTAATGGTGACGTTCTCTTCCTGGGTAGTTACGCGGCGAACCAGGCCAAAAGAAACCACATCGCGGCTATATCCGGGATAAGGAACTGTTTTGAGCCGCTGCCAAACCTGATCTTTTAAACTCAACATTAGTCTATCCATCCCAATGCTGCTTTTCCTTCGTCGGACATCAGCCCGGGATGCCAGGGTGGCTCCCAGACCAGCCTGAGATTGACCGATTCGACCTCGGCGATCTGTTGCCAGATAGCCGCTTCGACCATCTCAAGCAAATAGCCGCTCAACGGGCAAGCTGGGGTGGTCATGGTCATGGCCAACTCAACCTGACTGCCCTGGACCTCAAGGCTGTAGATTAGTCCCAAATCCACAATATTCAGACCCAACTCCGGGTCAATCACCTGGCGCAGCGCTTGCTGCACCTGTTCTTGCGAAATCATTTTTGCCTCATTCAAACTTCTTGCTGAGTCTTGAACCGAGATGGTTACTGTCATTGCCCTTGCTCCTCTCGTCTGGTTCTATCCTTTCTATGGCTGATGCGCCGGCTGGTAAGTACCGGGTACGGTTCGAAAGCTGATGCTCAGCCGGTTCCAGCCATTTATGGCGATAATAGCTATGGTCAGGTCAACCAGTTCCTTCTCGGTAAACTGCTGCCGGACCAGCGCGTACACCTCATCCGGAACGTGTTCTTTGGTCACCTCCGTCACTGCCTCGGTCCAGGTCAGGGCCGCACGCTCGCGCTCGGTGAAAAACGGCGTTTCCTCCCAAGCGGTGAGGGCGTACAGGCGTTGTTCGCTTTCGTCCCTGGCTCGGGCATCTTTGGTATGCATGTCAATGCAGTAGGCACAGCCGTTAATCTGGGAGGCCCGGGTCTTGACCAATTCAAGGAGCGATGGCTCCAGGTCACTTTGCTGCACATACGTCTCCAGCTCACGCATGGCCCTGTATGCCGCAGGCGCGATCTTCTTATACTCAAGCCGTGATTGCATTGGGTTTCTCTCCTTTTAGCTCCATGCTCAAGACGAGTCACAATACTCTATCACGCCATCCATGAAAAACGCATAGAAAAAAACAGTAGCCCCATGAAAAAACTATGAAAAACCGCTGCTGTAAATACCTGCATGAGATGTAAACCTTGATAGCAGGGCAGAGATGATCTACTACATCTTGGTTATATAATTTGCCCAGATTTGATGGACTGGCGCAATCCAGCTTTTTCCTTTTTGGGGAAGATGGTTTTGAAAGCAACCTTAAACGTTCGCTGCCAATTGAGCCAAAAATCCTTGCGTGCGAGTGTCTGCACAACCCGGTGTGGGCGCAGGTAAAAGCGGCGGTAGGCTTCTTTCCACTTTCGCTCCACCAGCTCGGCGGTCATCCCCTCTAACTCATAACGGGCTTTGCCATCAAAAAAGACGTAATCTTCCCAATCTTTGAGCAAGAGGCGCCCCTGCCGCTTGACAATCTCGTAAACTTTGGTGCCGGGGTAGGGGGTCATCATGGAGAAGTTGGCAATCAGCGGGTCAACCTCGCAGGCAAATTGAATGGTTTTCTCCATCGACTCCTCGGTTTCACCGGGCAGGCCGATGATAAAGAAACCAATGGTCTCCAGCCCCACCGACTTGGCATTTTTGAAGGCCTGCCGGATGGTATCGTGGTCAATCTTTTTGTCAATGGAGAGCAGCACGCCCGGATCGCCGCTTTCTACGCCAAAGGCCACCCGTTTGAGACCGGCCTGTCTGAGTTTGTCCAAAAGCTGCACGCTAGCCAGGTTGGCCCGGATACCGTTGACGAATATCCAGGGTACATGATTTATGTTATGCTCAATCAGCAGGTCGGCAATCTGTTCCAGGCGATTGACCTGGATATTGGCCGAATCATCCAGCACCCCAATCTCCTGCGCGCCCAAATTGTGTACCAGATGCTGCCACTCGGCCAGCACGCTTTGAGGGCTGCGAGCGCGCCACTTGATCGGCATAATGCTCTGCGAGCAGAAGGTGCAGCGGTAAGGGCAGCCTCGCGAGGTCATGATGGAGAATGACTTGGAGCCGTCAACCGCATCCGTCGCCGGCTGCAAGTTGGTGTAACGATCCATTTTGAAAAAGTGGTAGGCCGGAAAGGGCAGGGTATCCAGGTCGGCAATAGGCGGGTGGTCGGGATTGTGATGTTCCTGGCCGTCAGTTGTAAAGTAGCTGATGCCCAGCAATCCATCCAAGAGTCCGGCTTGGGGGTCAAGCAGGTGGCGAGCGGTGAAATTGGCTTGAGTTTGACTGGCCCGCTCAATGAGGTCGCAGAGCTTGACCCAGACGGTTTCACCCTCGCCGCGCACCACTATATCTACCTCTGGATGGGCGGCGCTCTCTGCCGGCAGCACCGACACATGCGGCCCGCCCAGCACGACCGGCACGTCTTTGATGGATTTGATCGCCTGAGCCGCGCGCCAGGCTGACTTGACCTGAGGTGTGTTGGCCGTAATACCCACAACTTGCGGGTCAAAGCGTTTTATGGCCGCCGTAATCGGTTCGTCTTCCACATCGGCGTCAAATAGCAGCACCTCGTCGCCCCGCTGCTCAGAGACAGCAGCCAGATAGGCCAGACCCAAGTGTGGGGCGGTGCGGGTGTCAATGGGCAGGTGAAAACGAGGATTGACAATCATAACGCGCATAAATTAGAGCGCCTCCTGAGATTGTTCTTCACCACATGCTTTACATTCAATTTCCACGCCAATAAAACGTTGGCGGCCAGCCGGGATAACCACCCAGGGATGGTTGGTCCAGGGGGGATTATGGCGGACATGGCGTTGATGCCCGCAACTGAGCACGGCCACCCAATCACCTACTTCATCCTGGTGAAAACTGGCAATCTTCTGTTTGATCGGTTCGGTTGCCACGGCCTAAGCCAGCGCCTCCTTCGTTCTGCGCTGCTCATCCAGGTCGTAATCCCAGTAGCCGGGACCCTCACTGAAGTAGGCAGCGTTGCGGGCAATATCACTCTCGTACGCTTCCGGCACATCTTCTTCCGGGAAGATCGCCTCTGGCGGGCATACCGGCACACAGGCTCCGCAATCTATACAGGTATCCGGATCAATGAAAAACAGGTCGCCCCATCCGGGATCATCTTTGGGTCCGGGCACAATACAATCAACCGGGCAGACCTCGACACAGTCTCCTTCCCGGGTGCAAAGGGCAGTAATAACATGGGTCATTTAATAACCTCCTGATCTTGCGCAGCCAGGCGGCTGCGATTAAACTGGATTAAACACATCTACTTTAATGGTTGTTTGACCGAAATAATGTGACTTTTGTCTCAGTCTTAAGCAGAAGTTTGGGACATGCTGTTGAAGAGGAGGTTTTTACTGCTCCGTTTGGGCGCAGTTTTGTGTATCACGCTCCCTTTTCATTATCCCTGGCGTGGCTCTAAGAATTCGCTTTCTGATGACTGTTTAAGGAGAATTTTAGTGACAACTTTGACCTTATTTGATACCACCACAAAATCTTTGCTGGGTGGGGTCTCCTATTTTCAGACGCTGGATGATGATGGCCTGAGAAGTGCAGCCCAAGCGGTCATTGTACGGCATTACAGCGCCGGTGAGATCGTGTTTATAGAAGGCAACCCTGGCCGGGGATTGCATCTGGTGGTGGAGGGACTTTGTAAAATTTATCATCTTTCGCCAGAAGGACGGGAGCATATTTTGCATTTGCTTGAGCCGGGTGATTTTTGCAACGAGGTCTCGGCGGTGGATGGAGGCCCCAACCCGGCCAATTTGGCGGCTGTTGAGGATTCTACGGTCTGGGTCATCACCAAAGAGGCTATGGATAACCTGCGCCGGCAGTACCCCATCTTGAATGAGGTCATCATTCATCACCTGGCTCAACATTGCCGGCATCTGGTTAAACGCATCTACACGGTTTCCTTCCTCTCCGTAACCGGGCGATTGGCCGCCTTTTTGCTGCGTGAGGCAGACAACAGTACAGTCCTGGATCGCCATCGTTGGACGCAGGATGAAATTGCGGCCCATCTGGGTACCGTCCGGGAGATGGTGGTTCGCTCTTTTAGAGAGTTGGAGCAGGCCGAATTGATTACCTTTGACCGGCACCAGATAAAAATTTTGGACAGGGCTGGGCTGGAGGAGCTGATTTAGCGAAACACCCGGCCCAGCCGTTTGAGAACAGCTCGTTTGACCGCCTGCCGGGCATAGGTCCGTTGGTGGATGGTAGCCCTGATCAACCAACGCTCGCTGCTGTCGTTCTCAAAGCCGTGTTCCACACCTGCCGGCACAAAGATGCTTGTGTCCGGCCCAGCCCCGACCGGTTCTCCATCCAGCCAAACTGTACCGGACCCGGCCAGGACGTCAAATACTTCGTGTTCGTGCTCGTGACTATGGTGGGGCAGGATTTGGCCCGGTAGAAAGCCGAGGAGACAGCCGGAAAACTCCTCTTCTTGAAAGAGGGAAATGGAGCTGCTCACATCACAGTGATGTGAGCAGGCCCAAGGAGGGGAACATTGATTAAGTGTCTATCCGTAAAATGGCATATCAAAAACGATATGAGCACAAGCGAATTGGATCAGAGCCAACCAGTTGTCGGCCTTTTTACACCAGCGAGTGCGTAGACTACGACGTTTGATCAACCAATTGAACGTGCGTTCGACGACCCAACGCCGGGCTGGGTACTGGACCTCACCAGGAATGGGACATAATTCTGGTTCGCCCCGCCGGCGACGGTGCTTGTTATGAGCGATATAGCCTGCTTCAAACACCACTCGATGAACGTCATCAAAATCATAGCCTTTATCAGCACACAAGTGCTGGGTAGAAGTAGGCCGATCAACAATAATACCCAATATGAGTTCCTGAACGGACCATTTATCGTGTTGGTTCGCGCCGGTGACGACGACAGACAAGGGCGCACCGCGTTGGTCCACCAAAATGTGAATTCTGCTGCCCGACTTAGCTCGATCGGTTGGCTTTTTGCCGGTTTTCTGACCGCCAAGCGGGGCAGCATAATGGCGACTATCAATTGCTTGCCAGCGCCACTGGATGCGGCGTTGACGAGCATAAAAACGGACCATAATTCGTAGAATTTGTTCAAATAGACCTTGTTTTTGCCAGGTCTGAAAGCGGTCGTGCAAGACACTACTACAGACACCAAACCAATCCTTGTGAATAGCCTTCCACTGACAGCCCGTCCACAAGACATACCAGATGCCAGTCAGGATAGCCTGGTTATCCGCTGGCGGGCGGCCTGGCCCTCGGTGTTTGGGCGGTTTGGGAAAGAGTTTTTTGATTTTCCGCCACAGCTGGTGTGGCAACTTGAAATAGTTTACATTCGCCGGTTTTGTGTTATGCTTTTTACTCAAGACGTATTCTCGCTTTCAATGGTTGTTTTGGCTAAACCCATTTTAGCGAGATGCGTCTTTTTTACATCTTTCCTATTTTACGGATAGAGACTAAAGGCAATTCATCATACCGGGTGGTTCTAACAGTTCCCCAAAATAGCATCAAACGGTAGCATATGCTGTCAATTTGAAGCACTATCCGATTTAAAGCCCAGCAGGTCATTAGGGGTAATCTTCAAAGCCAGACAAATCCGGTCGATATCGAGTAGATCAACCCGTTGGACTTGACCATTATCGAGTCGATATAGCAAGTCTTTGCTTAGGTCTAATTGTTCGGCCAGAGCACGGATGCTTAAACTGACCCCCTCCTTAGCTTTGAGATTGGCCAGGGCTTGGCTAATTGTTCCGCGGGGGTTTATCATTTGTGGGCTGCTCTTTCTATGGTAAGAATTTGTAGAAAGTATACGACTCTTATTCGTGTCGGTCAAGACAATTGCTATGATAATGGGCAATTGTCTTGACAGAACAGATAAACAGGCCTATACTGATTGTCTATAAAGAACAGAAGCTTTATAGGTAGAATAGAAATGATCTTAGAAACCACGCTTCGAGGAACAATTTGTAATCTGCCGCCGGAAGCGGATAAAGCCTTTTTTCGGACCGGTCGTTACTTTCAGGCAGGACTGCGCACGGCTCATGGAAAGCTCAATCAGGGGCTAAAACGGGACGATATAGAACCGGGTTTGTGTGACCGATTTTGGATGGATGTTCGTTTTGCCCGGGATGCTATTCTGGAAGCCGAAGCCAATCGTGCGGCGATGCAAGAACTGATACCGACTTACTTGGCTGATACAAAGGTTAAGATCAGTAAAGTGGAAAAACGCCTGAAGGATTATCTGAACGGGCGGCGCAAACCCAAACGGGTTACCTTGGAAGCGGCTGTGACCGGTCTGGAAAATCGCCTGACAAAACTCCGCGCCAAACGGGATAAATGGCAAGGACATCTGGATGCCGGAACCATGCCTTCGGTCATTTTCGGCAGCGCTGCACGTTTTCACGCCCGGCGTAAGGAACAGTTATCACATCGGGCCTGGCGTTTCATGCGTCAGCGTCAGTTCTGGAACCGGGGCGAGAAGGGCAAAGGTGGGAATCCCCATGTCAAGATTACCCCCAAGGGAGACGGCTTTAGCATCAAAATCGCGACCCTACCAATGATTGAGGGTAAGTTGACCTACTTTACGGCTGATTTGTGGTTACCGGAGAAAAAGCGCGACTTGCTGCGGGCCGGGCTAACGGAAGCCTTCGCCGTGCGTATTATTCGGGTCGGTCGCGAGTGGCAAGCTCATATCACCATCCGGGAAAAAGTGACGGGTAAACTGGTTGGGCGCGCGCCTGCCCCGACCATCGTGGGCGGGTTGGATTGTAACACCGACCGGCTGACCCTGGGGGTAGCCAGCCCGCAAGGCAATCTCCTGGCCCGCCGAACCATTTGGCTGCCTAACTTGAGGGATATGCGGTCGAATGAAGCTGCAGCCGTGATGGGTCGGGCGCTGAAGCAAGCCTTGAGGTGGCTGGAGAAACAGGGAGCTACCTGCCTGGTGGTCGAGAACCTCAAGTTTGCCCAGGACCACGATACCCAGCACCGCTCGAACCGAGCAACCTCCAAATTCCGCAGCACGATGGTCAAATTGGTCATGCGAATGGCCTTACGTCGGGGCATGCAGGTGGTCCGGATCAATCCGGCCTACACCTCTGTGATCGGGCGGCACAAATATGCCCTGCTGCATCGGATGAGCACTCACGAAGCCGCAGCTTATGTGATCGCCCGGCGGGGGCAAGGCCGGGATGAACGGTTGCCTAAAAATATTGTGGCTCGTCTGCCAGAGTTGCAGGAACGTCTGCGTGCTGAAGCGCAATTGAAACCGACTAAAGATAAAATTCGAGCCAAGTATTTACGCTGGGCAGAGAAATTGACCGATTGGAAAAACATGTCTTCCTGGTCGTTATGGTCAATTTGGGATAAGGCGAGTGGCCTTATCACTTAAAAATAGTTTTGAAGCTTGGCTGGGCGCGGGGAGTTCCGAGAGAAGGATAGCCCCGTGTTACAGCAGGTAGGGAGCCAAACAGGCTGAACGGGCCGACTTCGGCTTTAGGCCGATGTTGGAGTAACCCTCGGATTATTCCCCCCGGAATGACTAAGCGGTGAGATACCGCTTCCCTAATTCGCCCCGGTCTCCAGGTCCGTGCGCGAGAACGTGCGATCCGGGACGTGCCGTCTGCTACCATTTGAGGCGGTTTTTCAAACCTGGTTTGGGTGATATTGATAACTCTCCAGCGGGATTATCCATCAGGATTTGATCTCCTCAAGAATCTTCTATACAAAGTTACTCACTTGTCCCAGATCATAATGGGGATGAAGGTATAGCTATGCCCCTATGAAATTCGGTAAAGAATGATCCATAACAAGTTTATGGGATCGAGGAGAAAATACTTTCATCGTCACCTCCATCTACTTCCAGGATTCCAAGGGCGCCTTTACTGACCCGGTGAAGGGCATGATCCACCAATAGATAAGTTCCCGGCACATTCAAGGAAAGTTCAAAGGCTGACATTGATCCTGGAGGAACATACCAGGTCTCCTCATTTGCTACGAAGGTCTCAGGCGCACCGGTAAAGACCTTGTCAAAAATCTCCCCGATAACGTGGAAGTTAGAGCCGACGTTTGGCCCACCTGTGCCAAAGTAGAGCCGAACAGTCTCACCAACATTAGCCTTTAAAGGGTAGAGCTCGGTTAGAGCGGCAGTATGCCCATTGAAGGTAAAGTACTCGGGCTGCTCGGCCAGGGCTTTGGCCTCACTGAATTCCTGATGGCCCTTCGATCCAAAGGCACCGGTGGTATACCACTCTCCCTGTAAGACGTAGAATTCTCGATCAACCGGCGGGAGGCCACCTCTTGGCTCGACCAAGATGCCGCCGTACATCCCCTGCGCTATATGATGCCACGGCGGTGCAAAAGCGCAGTGATAAATATATGCTCCGGGGTTGAGGGCCTTAAAAGTAAATGTTTTGGTTTCACCCGGCGCAACATTGGTGATGGTCGAGCCGCCACCTGGACCATTAACGGCATGTAGGTCAATGTTGTGCGGCATCTTGCTTTCCGGCGGGTTAACCAGGGTCACCTGCACGGTATCACCCTCCATCACCCGCACCATGGGACCGGGAACTGTTCCATCAAACGTCCAGAAAGTATAGGTTGTTCCATCAGCAAGTTCGGCTGTCAACTCTTTAGTAGTCAACGTGATTTCGACTAGCATGGGTTCGGTTCGCGTAATTGGCGGAGGTACGTCAGCCGGGTCTCGCGCTACGTTTGGCGCATCTAATGGCCGCACCGGTTCAATTTCTACTGCCCCGATGCGTTCTATAACCAGCGCAGCAGCATCTGCTGATGATTTTAGCTCAGTTATGTCTGTGTTTAATAAGAAAGTCTGAATGAAGCCCCATATAGCCAGCACAATAGCTACTATAGCAATGACCACTGCCACTATACTGACGCGTTGAGGGGTCATGGTATTCATTTTTCCTCCTAAAATATTCTATGGCTCTGAATTCCATTAGATGAGAACTCAAAGCGAACAAATCTAGGGATTATGTACTCAGTTTTGCAGATCACTAAGTTCTATTCCTTAATGACTGGCTCTAGGCGCTGCTTTGGTGTAAAATATTCAGTCTTAATCACACCCGCGAGCTTATAGAACGATGTTAACATGGCAGTTTGCCTGAATATGTGACTTTTGTCTCAATGTACGGATTTGAACGACAAGCATGAGCTTTTGATTCTCCCTTTCTTACTTGGCGAAGGTACCGAAGCCCACGTCGCCGGTGGCTGGATTAAGGCAAACCCGACCTGGGAATTGACTTGGCTCACCTGGTAAAGCAGCGACAGGTTCGTGCCACCGGAGTTCTGCGGTACGTCGGCTCGTTTGCGGGTCTCCAACTTGAGCATGACCAGATGACGAAGTAAAGTGAGAGGAGGCGAAAGGCAATGGATACCAGGGCTATCTGCCGGACTGTTTCAGCAGTCAAGTTAAGCGTAGATCATCTCTCCCGATCTTATAAAATAATAGGTTCGGCAGCACCTATGACCTTGGGTACAGTAGTCGGCAACGTATCCGGCAGTTTTCAGGAAAGGTACGTTAGAAGTAGAATTGGCGAGTGCGGAGTTAAATTGACCACCGGCAAAGCCGGTGGCTTATCATTATGAACCGCTCAAAGCGGTTTTGGGGTTAATCTTTATGAGCCGCCTGAAGGCGGCATTCCCTGGTCAAACCTTTAGCCGCCTGAAGGCGGCACTTTTCGGTCAAACATATTCAGTTGTTCAAGTCGTTGATCTTCAGCTTCTTGCTGTTGGATGTACGCTCGGATCACTTGTTCATCCCGACCGACCGTCGAGACGTAGTAGCCACGTGCCCAGAAATGTTCGCCCGTGAAATTCCGTTGGCGACCACTATACGTCCGAGCAATCCAGATCGCACTTTTGCCTTTGATGTAGCCAACCACTTGGGCCACCGAATATTTGGGCGGGATTGAGACCAACATATGGACTTGATCGGGCAGCAAATGGCCTTCGATGACCTCACTCTCTTTCTGTCGGGCCAGTTCTCGTAACACTTGGCCTAACTCTTTGCGCAGTGTGCCAAACAGTATTTTGCGACGGTACTTCGGGATCCAAACAATATGATACTTGCATTCCCATTTGGTATGACTTAAACTTTGTGCGGGGATCACTCCCTGCCTCCTGGTCTATGAGCTTTGAGCGGTTCATAGCTAGGAGGCTCCTCTATATTCCCGGATCTGTCAAACTTCGGGTGTCTCCCCGGCATAGCCGGGGGTTTACCAATTTAAATTAAAGGGAAAAACATCCTGATAGCCGGTAAGTTCAGACACGCGGGACGAAGTTGCCCTCAAGGTAGATAGTCAGAGATTCTTCGAGCATTAATTTCTATGGTTAAGTAGCCTAGCCACCAGCACCAGGTCGAGAATATTCACCTGGCCATCGGCGTTGAGGTCGGCGGTGGGGTCATTACTGCCGAAATGGATGGCGACGAAAGTCAGATCAAGGATATTTACCCGGCCATCGCCGGTAACATCACGGCCAGTTTGATCGGCAGCAGTGAGGAGCTCCAGGTTGATCTGATCGGTATCCTCGGTGACACTGGCCGGAGCGGCCCCGCTGCAGATAGCGGTGTGGTCGCCCAGTACGGTCACTGTGCCCAGTCCGGCCCCGCTGGCAATATAAATCCGGTTGGCCAGCCGGTCAATAGCAATGCCCTCGCCGGGTTTAGCGCCCACATTCTGCACCAAGGGGATATGGAAATAACCGCCCCATCCTTTGGGAATAAACAGCGCTTGATTGGTCTCGCTGCCGTCGCCGGTTGAGGTGGTCGTCCAGAGGTGGCCGCCGTCGCCGGCCGGGCCAAGAGCGGGATTAACGGCAATAGCCCGCAGCGGGACAGGCCGGCGCGGGTTGCCAAAGCCGCGATTGAAGGCCGCCCAGCCCAGGAACTGATCCGGCACGCCCCGGATGGGGCCTAAGGCGACAATGCGATGGGGGCCGACGGTAGCCACATATGCCAGGTTGCGCGTCTCATCAATGGCAATGCCATAAGGCTGGCCGCTGTCGTAAAGGCTGACCACGCGGCTCACCGTTGAGCCATTCAAGACAGTCACGCTGGCGCTGCCAAAGTTGCTCACATAGACCTTGCCGGTGACCGGGTTGGCGGCCAAGTGGAAGGGCTGGTTGAAATCGTTACTGAGAGTCGCAACCACATTCCGGCTGGCCGCATTGATGACTGTGACCGAGTTGCCCAGGCTGTTGGCCACGTAGATAAAATCGTGGATCGGGTCATAAGCCACCCCCCACGGCCCAGCGCCGACGGCCAACGGCGGCAGAAGGCTAAAGCCGGTGGCGTCGCCATTCGCCTGGATGGGCGTCACCTGGTTGGTTTGATAATTTGTCACCCAGATCAGGTTGTGAGTCGCATCGTAGGCCAGGCCGTTGGCCGAGTCAATCCCGGCAATAGTTTGAAGCACGTTGTCGTTGCCGGTATCTACGACCGAGACGCTGTCGCTGCCAAAATTAGCCACATAGAGGCGCCGCCGGGTCGGGTCAAGGGCCAGGCCCCGCGGCTCATTTTGCACGGTGAAGGTGTCGAGCAGGGTCGGGGCGCAGGTCTGGGCCGGCAGGGTCGGTGGCGGCGTTCCTGTCCCGGTCCCCACAAACAGCTTGCTGACAAAGCCGCTGCCCAGGCCGCTAAGGGTGGTATCAAATGCGCCGGGGGTCGTGGGGAAGTCGGGCGATTGGGTTTCGCCGGTGACGTAAACATAGCCGTTCCCATCCTGGGCCAGGCCATACCCATAATCGTGGTTCGTGCCGCCCAGGTAGGTCGCGTAGACCAAGCCCGTGCCGTTAGGATTGAGCTTGGCCACAAAACCCTCAAAGTAGGGGGCACAGCCCTGGCAGATTGGGGCATAAGCGCCGGGGGTGGTCGGGAAATCGCTGGCGCTGGTCAAGCCGACCACGTAGGCGCTGCCGGCGGCATCTACCGCTATGTCCCGCCCATCCTCTTCGTTATTGCCGCCCAGGTAAGTGGCATAGAGCAAGCCGCCCCCGTCGGGGGTCAGCTTGGCTACGAAAATGTCGTTAGCAGAGCTGTGGCTGGTATCAAAGGCGTCGGGAGTGGCCGGAAAATCGGGGGAGTCGGTCCGGCCGGTGATGTAGGCGCTGCCCAGGCTGTCCAGGGCAACGGCCCGGCCGCCCTCGGCGAAGCTGCCACCCAGGAAAGTGCCGTAGACCAGGGCGCTGCCGGCCGGATTCAATTTGAGCACAAAGGCATCGGCCACGGCCATGCTGGTATCCCATGCGCCGGGCGTGGTGGGGAAGTTGGGCGAGCTGGTATAGCCGGTGATGTAGGCGCTGCCTGTGCTGTCAACGGCAAGACCGCTGCTGGACTCGTCGGCGCTGCCGCCCAGGTAGGTGGCATAGGTCAGGGCGTTGCCGCCGGCGGCTACTTTGACGGCATAGCCGTCGGAGAAGCCGCCGTTAAAGGTGGGGGCGAACGCGCCGGGCGTGGTGACCAGGTCGGTGGAACGGGTAAAGCCGGTCACGTAAGCCTGGCCGCTGCCGTCAAGGGCGATGTCGTAGCCATAATCCTCCCCGTTGCCGCCCAAAAAGCTGGAATAGAGCAGGGCGGTCCCGGTGGAGTTGAGCTTGGCCACAAAGCCGTCATGGTTGCCGCTCAAGTCAGGATCGAACGCGCCCGGGGTGGTGGGGAAATCGGTCGAGACGGTATAGCCGGTCACAGCGGCGTTGCCGGCTCCGTCTATAGCGATGGCAAAGCCCGTTTCAGCGTAGGCGTTGCCGCCCAGGAAGGTGGCGTAAACCAGGCCGCTGCCGTCGGGGGTCAATTTGGCAACGAAGGCATCGTTGAAAAAGCCTTCAATGGTTGGGTCGAACACCCCCGGGGTGGTCGGAAAGGTGGTGTAAGCCCGGCCGGTGATATAAGCATGGCCAGCGCTGTCTACAGCAATGTCCTCGCTGCTGTCGAAATAAATGTTGCTGCCGATGAAGGTGCTGTAGATAAGATCGCTGGGGCCAGCGGCTTGAGCAAGGGAGTTAGGGGGACCTTCGACTTCGTTCAGGACAGGCAGGGGGGCAGGGGAGAAAGGCGATACGACTTCTAAGCCGTTAACTTCAGGCGTAGCTGCGGATAGGTCAACGGGTGCGCCGTCGGCGGTTACGGCTTGCAGCAAGGGCAAAGTGACGTCGCCCAAAGCGGTGGCCAGGTGGAGACCGCCTGCCCCGTCCAGGGCGGCAGCCTCTGCCCCCTCGACCTGCAAGCGGATGCCGGCCAGGGGTGACACATCAGTCGTTGCTTGGGCAGCCACATCTCCGCCTTTAGCGACCAGGCGCTGGACGAGCTGCCCGTTGTCGCTGCTGATTTCCAGGTCAAGGCCGGGGTAGAGGTCCAGGTAACGTACCCCCGCCCAGACCGGCACGCCGGTCCGCCACTGAGTTGGGTCGCTGCCGGTAAAGTAGGAGATAGTTGGGTCAAGACGCTGAAAAGGCTCGATCCGGGGCTGGGGGTTGGCGTTGACAAAGCTCACTTTGAGGGTGAGGCCGCGCTGGGGAAGGGAAGGTGACGTTTGCCGCTCGTCCAGACTCTGAACCTGGGTATCCGCCTGGACGGATTCAAGGAGGGTAAACCAGAGGGCGGAGTCGGTCAGAGAGAGGCTGACCGGCTGGCCACTCGCCTGAAAGCGAATGATTTCGCCGTTGGCAGCAGCAGGGAACTGGCCCACATTCTCCACGAATAACAGGGGCGGGCCGGAGATGGAACGATCCTCAACGGGAATGCCCGGTAGGGGGTCAGACGGGCCTGGTTCAATAATCTCTGCCGGTAAAGGCGTCACAGTTGGCTCGACGGTCGCCTCCAGCGTGGTGGGGAGAGTCGGGGTGGCGGTCGGCTCTTCGATCTCTACGGGCAGGGTAGGCGGCGGGGCAGCCGTCTCAGTGGAGGCATCGCCTTGCTGGGCTAGCGCCGGTAAGGGAAGGAGGTCGGACCCGATAACGATACAAACAAAAACCAGGCCGGCCAGGCAAAGAATCTGGCCCGTTTTCCGTGCAAACAGAGTTGGCATTTGAGTATCCTAACTTTCTCCCCCTATGACTGGCTTGTATAAGTTTTGGCCAAAACAAAAAAGCCAGCTCCACAAAGTGAGCTGGCCGACCAGACCAGAGACAAAACCGGCGAGCAGCGCCGCTTGACCGGTTGTGGGGCAGTTGTCAAAGAACAATAACTTTTACCACTCTTAGTTTAGCACAAAAGCGGTAACTTTTCCATCCTACTTTGGGACTAGAGTCCTGGTTCCCTGCTCTGTATAAGCTCAATCATCCCTGTCCCAGTCTACTTCAATGTGGGCCTCACCAGAAAAATCCTGATATTCTACTCTGATGATGTGAGAGCCAGCGCCGACATCATGAAAGGAGCCGGTGGCAGTGCCGCCGTTCTCGGAGTCTTCCTCAAGAATGAGCAAATCATCCAGATAAAGTTTGACCCGATCTTCTTCAGCGAGCTTAGCCTCGAAGTCATAATCCCCTTCTTTTAACACAACCGTTCTTTGCCAGCGCACGGAGAAGTTGTCGTCACTCATGCCGGGAGCCGGTTCATCGTCGTCCCAGTCAAAATCTATGTCGTCGTCCTCTCGAACCAGGAAGGGGGTATCGCGGAAGTCAGGATTGTTGTAATATTCGCCCACCCATTTATCTGCCGAGATGAGCGTCTTCTCGAACCAGATTTTGATGTGAGCATCACCGGCTGCCTCAAAAAATTCAACCGTGAGTGTATGAACCCCTGGCTTGACGTCGGCAAAAATGCCAGAGTGGAGGACATAGGGGTTGGTATTCCACTCGTCAATAACCAGCCAGCCATCCAGATAAAGTTTGACCCCATCGTCCACATCCGCCCAAAAACGATAGTTGCCCTCCTCGGTAAACTCAAAGGGGCGAGTCCAGCGCGCCGAAAAATTATCGGACGGAATCTCAGACCCAGGGCTGCCTGGACCCCAATTAAAGTCAAGCGCCGGGTCGTCGCGAACCAGGGCCGGTGAGCCGGCCAGGTTGGGGCTACTGTAATACTCACCCCGCCAACTGGCCGGAGAGGGTGGAGGGAGGGTAGGGGCAGCGGCAGGCGCAGGGGTTGGGGTTGGAGCGACTACCGTTGGCAAGGGGGCTGGGCTTGGGGAGGTTGCCGCTGGTGAGACGGTGGGCCTCGGTGGGCTGATACCCTCGGCGAGAGGCAGGCGGGATAGGTCGCCCTGGCAGGAAACAGCGCTGGCCTTAACCCAGCCGGCTTCGCGCTGCTTCGTTTCAGCCAGCAGCCACAAATCAGCGGCGTTATAATATTTGATGGCAGAGAGAACTGTTCCTGCCGGTAAAGTTTTGATAGGAGTGTAACTGACATCAGGGCCGCTTCGTAATTGAAGGGCATCAGGGCTGACCATGCAAGGGACAACGAAGGT
Source organism: Chloroflexota bacterium (assembly GCA_016860845.1). The sequence goes on along the minus strand of BOKF01000004.1, from coordinate 130,360 downwards.
TGCTGAGGGAGTGCGGGGCTTGGGCGAAGCAAGGGGCGAGAGTGCGGGCAGCGTATCTCCCTCGCTGGTAAAAGAAGTCGGACTGGGCATGGTCGTGGCAGTTGGGCTGGCGGCAGGTCGGGTCAGCGTGGGAGTGGCGGTTTGATCGGGTGGGGGTGTGCCGGGAGGAACAGCACTTGCGGCCACACCGGCCAGAACAGTCGCAGTTGCAGTTACTTCAGCAACGAGGGGGCCAGCGGTAGGCGGCGTCTCGCCAGGGGAGCAGCCGGTCATCAAGAGGACGACGGCCAGGGATAGAGCCGGCCAGGGATTGGCCCCGAAGTGCGAATAGACTTTGTTTTCCATAGGTTTCTCGGTCAGGACAGACAACTTAGATCCATAAAATATACTTAAGGAAGCCGGAAATCCTTCAGTTATGGGCAAAGTCGGTGGGTTTGTAGCGGCGCTGACACTCTGGAGACAAAAAGGCAGGTGGGTGGGATGAAGAGAACCGGGTTGACCGGAGTTGGGGTCAGCTCATATTGTGTCGAGGCATATAGGGTGCTGTCAAACTTTCAGTTATGCCTCACGGTGAGCCAGACACTCGGTAAAGACAAAAACTCCAATGAGGTTTCCAACCGGAAAATCCGTATAAACCTGAGCACGAGCAACTTGCGGTCTTTCATAAGTCAAATGACCTGCAGACTATCGCAAATGACTTATCCGTATTCCTTTCGAGGCTCTCTTGCTGCTGCCAACGGTGCGATCAGTACAGTCTGAGCAGCCGGGCGAATGGCTCCAGGGCAAGAACTGTCCCCTCAGTTGATTCGATGGTCAGAGCTGTAACCGGCGTTGCTTCGGGAGCTGAAGAAATTTGGCGTACCGTAAAATCATCGGGTCCAATCTGCCATAGGCCGTTGAATTCGGAGAGCACAAGTTGCCCACTGGGCGTTATGGCTAGTGAGGTGGATGTCCGCAGGGGAAAGTTGCCCGCCCCGGCAACCAAGGCCACCGGGTTCAAGCCTGGTGTATCCAAAATGGTCAGGACGCGATAAGTGGGAGTCAGGGCGCTGAGGACATAGAGACGATGGCGGGTGCGATCCACAGCCATATCCAGAATTGGCCCGCCGGTGAGCGAGGCTACCCCCGTAATCAGCAGTTTGTCGGCGTTGACAGCCATCACTTGTCCGGCAGCGGGAAAGGAGAGATAGACCTGGCGGGCGGTGCTGTCCACAATAACCTGGTCGGGCTGGTGGGGAAGCGAGAACTGGGCGAGTGGCCCCTTCAAATCACGCCCAAAAACCAGAAGCTGCTCGTGCCCGGCATCGCTGACAAAAAGCTGTTGGGTCACCGCATCCCAGGCCAAATCACCCAGATGCCCCAAACCGGTCACTATTTTGATAGGCTGCCGGCTGTTTAGATCCAGCATGATCAGGCCGTCGTCTATTATGACATAAACACGGGCTGGGTTGTCGGGTGGAATAATTACGGCCTGGGGGTTGTTTCCTACCCAGAGGGTTCTCTCAGATTGGCGAGTTGCCAGATCAATGACTTCCAGGTGGCCGTCAGCCAGGCTGACTAGCCCCAGTTTTTTGTCCTCGGCCAAAGCAACAGCGTGTGGCTCACCGGTCAGGCGAATAGAGGCGCTTTCGGTGAGCGCCGCTGAGGAAATGATTGGCTCTTGTTCAGAGCCAACGGGCTGCAAAAAGGTATCGGGCACAATCGCGCCTGGCGATGTGTTTGCGGGGGTTGAGAAGTACCAGGGGCCATCACGACGGGGGGGAGCAGTTATCAGCGGCAGAAAAGTGAGCTGAAAGGGGCCGGAATTCAGCACCCGAACGGGGGCCGCCGAGGCAGCCAGGACCGTATGCCCCTCCCGGTCGCTGCCGATCAGCCGGCTGGTATAGGTACCAGGCGCTAAGTCCACGGCGACTTTAGCCCTAAAAATGACCTGGAAACCATAAGGTTCAAGCTGGCTCACCGGTTTAGGCAAGGCCGCCACCGTTTGAAATTGAGCATGCCGGGTATAGGGCAGAGTGGGGTAAATCCAATCAAATTTGGCCCAATGGCCGGAGGTGTCGCTCAGTTGAAAGGGCGTCACTGTTATAATTTCCGGCCACTTCTGCCAATAATTAGCAAAGGCGCCCGAGATATAGCTGGCCCGATTTGACTCGGTGATGCGGGCGAACCCTTCAAAGCCAAACGTGCGATTGCCCAATTCATAGCCGGTCTCAGTCAGCATCACTCTAAAACCGGTTCGCCCGTAACGTTTAATCAGAGCCGTTTCCTGAAGGTAGCAGTCAATGGCATAGGTTCCATAGCGAGCCGTTTGGTTGTGATTATTGTAAGTGGGAGGATGGTTATAGGGATAGCAGTGACTGGCCCAGACATCAAAGGCCTCTTTGAAACCTGGTGTTTGCAGCATGTTTCCCAGAAAAGCGGTATTGCCCGGGGTTAGCGCCCCATTCACCAGGCGAATCCGGCCATCCCCTAAGCCCTTGATCGCCCTGGAAACTGCCACAAAAAAGCGAGCGTATTGAGCCGCGTTTGGCTGGCCGCTCCATTCAATCCACAAATCCGGCTCGTTCCAGACGACAATATAAAGCGGGTTCGTGTTACGGCGCGGGAGACCGGCGACATAACGGGCAAAAGCTTGCGCGATGGGGGCATAGTCGCCGTCGGGGCCGGGGTCGGGCGCTTGCCAGACGCCGTTGACCGAACGGCCTTGCAGCCTCAAGATGGGAATAAGGTTACGGGTATAAGCTTCAAGCACAAAGCTAACCGCGCAGGGGTCCGGGCCGCTCGTGTTGGCGTCAATCCCGTAGAATAGTTGGGTCACATAGCCGCCATTGCCGATCAGTTCCCTGGCTCCTTCCAGGTGCAGGGCCGGCGTTTCCCGGCAGTCATTCATCAAGGTGTGAATACCATAAGGATTATGCAGCTTATTCCCGGCACTGGGGAGATGATAAGGTCCCCAGGTCAAGGTTTGGTCGTTGACCTGGGGTTCGCGCTGCTCCAACGGCCAGCCTTCACCCAGAACGATGGTTGAACCGGGAATATAAGTAAACCCGGCGGGGAGGGTCGCCGATAGAATGCCGTCATAGACAATCTGATCGGTGTTGTTGAGTAACTCCAGATAATAGGTGGTTTCGGAACCGGGATAGGTCTGTGTTGCCGTACCTGCCACCGCCAGGACGGGGTTTTGAGAAAAAGCCGGGAGGGTTTGGCTCAAAAGGATAAGGGAGAGGCTCAAAGTCAAGGGGATACTTACCTTTAGCTTCACATAACTGCCCAATTCTTCCGTAAACTGCTCAATGTCCTGGTCCGATAAGTTACACTCCGGCGCAGGGCATGTTCCAATAAACTGAATCTCGGTTATAATTGCCTCAGGCATGGTATTTTCTCCTTCCCACTTAGCTCGTGGTTGGAGAAACATATCATGCCTTTGTCTTTTTGGCTATTTTGTTAGCAACCTTGCGCTGTAATACTAATCAATCAATTAATTCAAATGATACTATTTGTATCACAAATTGACCCTAACCAGTCCTTGTCAGAGTAGTTGGCTTTTCCTGTATAATAAACTTTATGAGCTCAAATTAACTAAACTTCTGTCTCTGTTGCCAAAATTCTTGGTACTCCTATCATTCCTCACCCAACTAAGTTCCTGATGATTTAATATAATCCCTAAATCGCCACTTGCTTGCTCTAGCCGAAGCGGAGGAGATATTTGACTGTATGACTCGTTATCGTGTAGCTGTGGATATTGGCGGTACGTTCACTGATATTGTCGCCATTGACAACCTGACCGGAGCAGTTCACACCGGCAAAGTGCCTTCGACTCCCCAGGACCTCTCGGTGGGTATCCTTAACGGGATCCAGCGTCTTGTGTCCGATTTTACCGAGATTGGCTTTTTCGTCCACGGGACTACGGCCGGATTAAATGCTTTTCTGGAACGGAAAGGCGCGGATGTTACCCTGATTACCACAGCCGGTTTTCGCGATGTCTATGAAATTGGCCGGGCTAACCGTCCCGACATGTACAATTTATTCTATCGTAAGCCCACACCCCTGGTCCGCCGCCGTCACATTTATGAACTTCAGGAACGCACCCTCTTTGATGGCTCAATCTTAACGCCTGTCAACAAAGACCATCTCGGTGAAGTTGTCGAACAAATTGCTGCCGGCGAATATGACTCGGTGGCTGTCTGCTTGCTCCATGCATACGCCAATCCAGAGCATGAACTCCGCCTCGCCGAGGCCCTGCAGCGGCGGCTGCCCGAAGTTTCGATTTCGCTCTCGCATCAAGTGGCCCGTGAATGGCGGGAGTACGAGCGAACCAGCACCACGGTGCTCAATGCCTATGTCGCCCCGATCATTGAGCGTTATCTGGCTCGCCTGGAGGCCAAAGGCTCCGAGGCCGGTTTACACGCTCGCCTGCATATCATGCAGTCCAATGGCGGCATCATGACGGCGGCCGCAGCGCGCCAGCACCCCATCCAATCCCTTTTTTCAGGGCCGGTTGGCGGCACGATGGGCGGGGCCGGTTTGCGAGAGCAGCTTGGCAGCGACCATTTGTTATGTATAGATATGGGCGGCACCAGCTTTGATGTCAGCCTGGTCATCAACGGCCAACCTGATGTGACTTCAGAGACCTACCTGGAAGGCTTTCCGGTGCTGATGCCCATTGTCAACATCCATACGATTGGGGCGGGAGGCGGGTCCATTGGCTGGCTTGAAGCAGGCGGGTTGAGGGTGGGTCCGCATAGCGCCGGGGCCGAACCCGGTCCGGCCTGCTACGGCCGGGGTGGAACTGAACCCACCGTAACCGATGCTAACGTGGTCCTGGGCCGGATTGACCCGGCGCATTTCCTGGGGGGAGAGATGCAACTGGATGCAGAGGCCGCCCGGCAAGCTCTGGGGGCGCTGGCCGAAGCCTTAGGGCTAACGGCTGAGGCCCTGGCCGAAGGCATGATTGATATTGTCAATGCTAAGATGGCGAATGCTATTCGCGCTATTACGGTCGAGCGAGGGATTGATCCCCGTCAATTCACCTTAGTGGCTTTTGGCGGGGCCGGGCCGATGCACGCGGTTTTCCTGGCCGAAGAGTTAAGTATTCCCCGCGTGGTTATTCCTTTATCGCCGGGGACCTTTTCAGCCTGGGGCATGCTGCATGCCGACATTCGGCACGACCTGGTGCGCAGTTTCTACCATCCCGTGGTGAGCATGACCGCCGCGCACGTGGAAAACGTTTTCAGAGAACTGGAAGCTGAAGGGCGAGAAATTCTTCAGACCGAACATGTGGATCGGGCGGCTATGGAATTTCGCCGCACCGCCGATATGCGCTACGTTGGGCAAGAGTATTTTGTGAACATTCCTCTCAGCGAAAAAGTAGATGGGGCAAGGTATTCAGCCCTGGCGGAGCAATTCCATCAAGCATATCAGACCCGTTATGGTCACAGCAACCGGGAGGAGGCCATCGAGTTTGTCAATTTGCGGGTGAGCGCGGTAGGCCATCTGGGCCGGGGAGCTGCCACGGCATTGGGGGAGCAGGCTGAACGGCAGATCAGTTCAGCCAACCAGCGGCAGGTCATCTTTGGCCGAAAAACTATGGAAACCCAGGTTTTCCACCGGGCAGACTTGCAGCCAGGGGATGTTTTTGCCGGGCCGGCAATTATCGAGGAACCCTCCTGCACGACCGTGATGTCCCCTCGTTATCAGGCCAGTGTAGATACCTACGGCAATATTGTCATAACGCGGGGTGAGCATGCCTGATCCGATTACCGTTGAAATTTTGCGCAACGCCCTCAATTCCATCGCTCTGGAGATGAACGCCAACCTGGCCCGCAGCGCCTTTTCCCCCATTATCTATGAGATGAAGGATTGCAGCGTGGCCCTCTTCAACGAGCGTGCCGAACTGCTGGGCCAGGCTCCCGGACTGCCTATCTTCCTGGGTGCGCTCGACGAGGCCGTGAAGATTGTGGCCGCCCATTTTGCCGAAGGAGGCATTTTTGAAGGGGATATTTACGCCCTGAATGACCCTTACCTGGTCGGCTCGCACCTGAATGATGTCACCGTGATCTCGCCCATTTTTTACGAAGGAGAGCTGGTTGGCTTTACTGCCACCAAAGCGCACTGGCTGGATATGGGCGGCAAAGATGCCGGCGTATCGGTGGATACCACCGAAATTTATCAAGAAGGATTGCGACTGGGCCCCATCCGGCTGTACCGGGCTGGCGAGCCAATCAAAGACGTCCTGGATCTTATGGCCCGCAACAGCCGGCTGCCGCGCTCGATCCTGGGCGATATGAACGCTCAAGTGGCCGCCTGCCGCACCGGCGAGCGGCGCTATCACGATCTTCTAAGCCGTTTTGGCTTGGCAACGGTCCGCGAAGCCACAGCCGAAATCTTTGCTCAGGCCGAGCGAGCTGACCGGGAAGCGATCAACGCTATCCCGGATGGCCAGTACAGTGCCGAAGGCTACCTGGATAGCGACGGTCACAGCGATGAGCCTGTCTACGTGCGGGTTCAGGTAACCGTTACGGGTACCGATATCCATATTGATCTGACTGGCTCCAGCCTTCAACGCCAGGGCTGCACCAACTGCGGCTTTGCCCAGACCATCTCTGGAGCGCGGCTGGCCTACAAATTTTTGATCAATCCGCACCACCCGCCGAATGGCGGGCATTTCCGTCCCCTGACTGTGACCGCCCCTACCGGCACCCTCTTTGCTGCCCAGGAACCGGCCGCCTGCCTCTACTACGGCCCGCAGATCGGTCTGATGATCGAGCTGATTCTCCGGGCCATGGCTCAAGCGCTGCCAGGGCGGGTGCCGGCCGGCCAACCCTCCGACCAGATGAATTTTATTATGGCCGGACGTACCACGGCCGGGGGGCTGTTTGTGACGGGCGAGGCCAGCGCCGTAGGCTGGGGGGCGCTGCCGGACGAGGATGGCCTCAATGCCGTGGTCAATTATATGGCCGGCGACTTGAAAAATATCTCCGCCGAGGTCGAAGAGGCCAAGTACCCGCTGCGCGTCACCTGCCGCGCCCTGGAACAGGACAGCGGCGGCGCAGGCCGCTATCGAGGCGGGCTGGCTTTGATTAAAGAGTACCAGCCAACCGCGCCCGGCTGCCGCTTGCTGTTGTGGCTGGAGCGGACGGTCACGCCGGGGTGGGGTGTCGCCGGAGGCCGGGCCGGGCGGACGGCCCGCTGCGTGGTTGATCCGGGCGGCCCGTTGGAACGAGTCTTGAAAAAAGCCAACCACCTGCCTATTCCGCCCGGTGTAACCGTTCGCTGCTATACGGCTGGGGGCGGCGGCTATGGGCCGCCCTGGGAACGTGATCATCAACGAGTCCTGGATGACTTGAGCGACGGCTACATCACGCGGCAGGCCGCAGAGACCGAATACGGTCTCCATTTCCGAGATGGCGGCTTTGAGATTGACACAGCGGCCACAAGTCAAGCCCGCCTCTGCTTGGCTCAAGCAGCGAAAGGTGTTTGAATTTGACTCTATCTGGACAGGTGAATCAAGAACAAATGACAAAGTTTTACCATAGACAAATTAGAGGAGGATTGAGATGCGTCGCTTAGCATTAATCGTAATTGTTGGACTTATCACACTGTGGCTGTCGAGTTGCGCTGCGTCGCAACCAGCCCCGGAACCGGCCAAAGAAGCCGAAGCTCCGGCGGTCACAGAACAACCGGCGGCGAGCGAACCCGCCGCTGAGGCTCCAACCGAAGCCGCCGCCAGCGAGGAGGCCGCGCCGACCGCAGACGCTGCGGCTGCGACCTCCGCTGAAGATTCGGCTGAACCCGTCACCATTGTTTTTAGTAACATTGCCGAAACGGCTACGCTGGACCCGGCGATTGCCTTCAGTTCCGACGGGTTAGAGTTTGTGCGGAATGTCTATGAAGGTTTGCTGGAGTATGTCCCCGCCAGCACCGAGCTTCGACCGGCCCTGGCCGAGAGTTGGGAAGTGTCGGAGGACGGTCTGACCTATACCTTTACCTTGCGCCAGGGTGTTAAATATCATGACGGCGCCGACTTTAATGCTGAGGCGGCCAAAATGGGTTTAGACCGGATTAAGGAAATCAATCAAGGCCCGGCCAGCCTCATGACCGACATTAGCTCGATTGAGGCGGTTGACGCCCAAACGCTGAAGATCACCCTGTCCCGGCCCAATGTATTCTTTTTGGGCGTTCTGCCGAAACTGCCTTTGGTCAGCCCTCAGGCGATTGAAGCGAACAAAACCGATGCCGACCCCTGGGCCAACGATTTCTTCGCCACCAATGGCGTCGGCACAGGCCCCTACAAATTCGACTCCTGGAACAAGGGCAGCCAGATCGTCATGGTCAAAAATACCGGCTACTGGCAGGAGTGGTTGCCCTATACGGCTGACCGGGTCATCCTGCGGGTGGATGCGGACATTTCTACCGCGCTGCAACTCCTGGGGCAGGGCCAGATTGATATGCTAGGCGCGGTTGGGCCGGATGACTCCATTGCAGCCAAGGATTTGCCCGGGGTCAAACTCATCGAACAGCCCCAGTTCCAGGTCTCTATTTTAACCTTGAATACCAACAACAAGCCGCTGGACAACGTCAAAGTTCGTGAAGCGATTAAGTACGCCTTTGATTATCAAGCCTTTGCCGATTTCTTCCAGGGACTGGGCGAGACGCCCACTGGCCCGCTGCCCAAGAACGCCGAGGGCGTTGACCCCAGTTTGCCCGTGCAAAAGCAGGACATGGAAAAAGCCAAGCAGCTTTTGGCCGAGGCGGGCTATCCAGATGGCGGCTTTAAGCTGCGCTACCTGGGCCTAAAGGGGTTGTCGTATGAAGAGTTCGCCGGAACCCTGTTGCAGCAAAATCTGGCCGAGCTGGGCATTGAACTGGAGCAGATCCTCGTGCCCTGGCCCCAGATGCCGCCGACCATGGCCGACAAGGCGACCGCGCCGGATATTTCCTACCTCAATCAATCTATGTTCACCAACGATCCCACCTTTATCCTGCGCACTTCCTACTTTTCAGGCAACACTGCCGACAAGAGCGGCTACAACTGGTCTTACTATGTTGATGCCGAAGTAGATAAGTGGCTGGACGAAATCCCGACGATCCAGGATGAGCAGGAGCGCACCGAGGCGCTGTACAATCTCCAACAAAAGATTGTCGGGGATGTACCGGCCCTCTATGTCGTCACGCCGACTCTGGCTCAACCCGTGCGGGAGAACATCGAAGGGGCGGTGTACGAAACGCTGGATTACAACTACCTGGTGCGCTTCTTCTACGTGCAGAAGATGCCGCAGCAATAATTGGAGTTGGCCGAAAATCATCCTTCGATGCGGGCAGTGTCCTATTCAAGGATGATTTTCGGCTCAGTAGCGCCAGTTTATCACTTATGTTCCGTTACCTTTTACTGCGGTTAACCTGGATCATTTTTGTTGTCCTCGGCGTGGTGACGCTGACCTTCTTCATTTCACGCGTCATCCCGGCCGATCCGGCCCGGCTGGCTGCCGGCCTGAATGCCGGCCCGGAGCAAGTGGCAGAAGTCAAGCGCAGCCTGGGGCTGGACCAGCCAGTTTATGTGCAGTACCAGCGTTACATGGCCGGATTGTTGCAGTTCGATCTGGGTAGATCCATTCAAACCCGCCAGCCGGTCTGGGATGACATCAAGCTGGCCTTCCCGGCTACCCTGGAATTGGTCATCTTTAGCTTTACGATCTACGTTATCCTCGGGCTGGGTATCGGCGTAGTCTGGGCCGTCTGGCCCGACTCCGTGGCGGCGTTGCTGGCTCGCGTCGTCTCAGCTATCGGGGCGGCGGTGCCGATTTTCTGGATTGGGCTGGTCTTTCAGTTGGTGTTTGGCACGCAGTTGGGCTGGCTGCCAATTGCCGGTCGCCTGGATTTGGCCGCCCTGCCGCCCCCTCACGTGACCGGTTTTTACACCATTGATACGCTGCTGGCAGGTGATACCGCCCTCTTCCGGGATGCGCTGCTTCATTTATTCTTGCCCGTTGCCAGCCTGGTCTTGAGCTTGCTGGCCCTGGCCGCACGCCTGACCCAGGCGGCGGTGCGGGAAGAGTTAAAAAAAGGATATGTCCGCACTGCCCGGAGCAAAGGCTTGTCGGAGGGCGCCGTGCTGCGGAGCCATGTGCTCAAGAACGCGCTCAACCCGGTGTTGACCATGCTGGGGCTGCAATTTGGCTGGCTGCTGGGTGGGACGATTCTGGTTGAGGCCGTTTTCTCCTGGCCAGGCATTGGGCTGTACGCGTTTGAGTCCTTCAAAACGTTTGATTACGCCCCAATTCAGGCGCTGACCCTGCTGATTACCTTTGTCTTTGTTTTTGTCAACCTGCTGGTAGATTTGACCTACCCAGTGCTTGATCCGCGGTTGCGGCAATCCACTTAAACTTGAGTATTCATTATGGATGAAGCCATCAACGTAACAGGCACCCTGTTCGGGCGGACTTCCCTGGGCGAGCTGCTGAAGCGGCGGGGCGGGCGGGTCAACGGGATTACACTCTGGTCGGGACTGGTGGTGGCGATCATGGGGCTGGCCATTATCTTCCCTGCCCTGCTGGCGACCCACGACCCGCTGGCTCTGACGGTCAGAGACCGCTTGAAGCCCCCCAGCGCCGACCACTGGTTTGGCACCGATGGGGCCGGCCGCGATGTTTACAGCCGCATGATCTACGGTGCGCGTTACTCCATCGGCATGACCTTGATCGTGGTCCTTTCGGCGGCGGCGCTGGGCACGCTCTGGGGCGGGCTGGCCGGCTTTTTAGGCGGGCGCCTTGACCAGCTCATGATGCGGTTGGTGGATGTTTTTCTGGCTTTTCCCTACTTTATCCTGGCCCTGGCCGTCGCCAGTGCCCTGGGCCGGGGCATGGCCAGCGCGGTGCTGGCCCTGGTGTTGGTGTGGTGGCCCGGTTATGCCCGTATGATCCGGGGACAGGTACTGAGCATCAAAAAAGAGCTTTTTGTGGACGCAGCCAGAGCGACCGGCGTACCCATCTGGCGCATCATCCTGCGCCATATTCTGCCCCAAACCACCAACGAGCTAAATGCCCGCATCACCCTGGACCTGGGCTACGTCCTGTTGGCCCTGACCGGCCTGAGCTTCCTGGGGCTGGGCGCGCAGAATCCCACGCCGGAATGGGGCTTGATGGTGGCCGACTCGCGCCTGTTTATTTTTCGGGCCTGGTGGTATGGCGTGCTGCCGGGACTGGTCATCTTTTTTACCGTTCTGGCTTTTATGACCTTTGGCGATGCCGTGGTCGAGCGCCAGTTTCGACGTTGAGGCCAGGGATAGGCCGGATATAAAACGATGGGTAAACTCCAGGGACAGGTCGCTATTGTAACGGGCGGGAGTGCGGGGATAGGCCGGGCTACGGCCAAGCTTTTTGCGGCAGAAGGGGCCAGGGTTGTTATTGCGGCCCGCCGGTCCGAGAAAATAGGCTCGGTGGCCGGAGAGATTGTCAAAGAAGGGGGCGAGTGCATGGCCGTGCCGGCGGACGTGGCCAAGCGGCAGCAGGTGGAACACCTGGTGCAGGTCACGCTGGCTCGCTACGGCCGGATTGATATTCTGCTCAACAATGCCGGGGTCCTGCCTTTGCCCGTGGTCCTGGCCGAGATGGCGGAGACCGAATGGGATGAGGTCTTTACCATCAATACCAAGAGCATCTATTACACGGTGCGCTCTGTCTGGCCGGCAATGGTCGAGCAAGGGGGCGGCGTGATCGTCAATACCGCCTCGGTGGTGGCCTTTCGCGGGACGGCGGGCCTGGCGGCTTACTGCGCTACCAAAGCGGCCATCGTTATGTTGACCAAATCGCTGGCGTTGGAAGGCGCGCCGCTGGGTATTCGGGTCAACTGTGTTTGTCCCGGCTTCATTGACACGCCGATGAACAAGTGGTTAGGGTCGCTCCAGCCCGATCAGGAGGTCTGGCTCAAAGATATGCTGGAGCGCATCCCGCTACATCGGGCCGGTAACCCGGAAGAGATTGCCCGGGCCAGTTTATTCCTGGCCTCGGCGGATTCGTCCTACATGACCGGCCAGTCCGTGATTCTGGACGGTGGGGTGTTAGCTTGACCGGCTTAGGGCGGGTGAGATGAGTGAGAGGCGGCTGGAAGGAAAAGTAGCCTTGATTGCCGGGGCCGGCAACGGCATGGGCCGGGCGACAGCCTATCTTTATCAGTATTGAAGCGATGTTGCTTTTAACTAAAGAAGGAGGAAGAACGTGAAAACTTACCATTGGGTCAAAACGATACTGCTTATGGCCGCCCTTTTTGTGGTGGCGGCATGTGGCGCTGCTGTGCCCACGCCTGACGCGTCGGCGCCCACATCAGCGCCAGCCCAGGAAACGCCTGCGGCCGCAGCAACAGCAGAACCCACTGAAGCGGCGGCAGAACCAGCCGACCCGGCGACCGAACCGGCCGAAAGCGAAGCGGCGGGCAGCACAGGGGAAGAAAATGTGCTGACCGTCGGCATCCCCGGCGACATCGAGACGCTGGACCCTTCGTTTGGGGCGGCAGAGATGGCCAACACCATTCTGAAAAATATTTACGATCAGCCGGTGCGGTATGTCCGTAAAGAAACCCCTGAGGGTTACATGATCGCCGATGTGACCCAGATGGAAGGATCGGTTTGGGAATCCTTTGAACTCCAGCCAGACGGGGTAACTTACAAGATCAAAGTCCGGCCGGGTATGAAGTTCCACGAAACCGGCAATGAAATTACGGCTGAGACGATCAAGTACAAGTTTGAGCGGGCTTTTGGCGTGGCGGTCAGCGACCAATGGGTGGCCAACACGGCTGGGGTGTCTAGTCTTGATCAGATTACAGTGGATGGGGAGTATGACCTGACCATTAAGCTCAACGCCCCCAATCCCCTTTTCCTGCCCCTCATGCGCGATCAGGATTTTGGCATTATAGACCCGGAAGCGATCAAAGCCAATGCCGCGGCCGATGATCCCTGGGCCACGGACTGGGCCGCTAAAAACTACGCCGGTTCCGGCGAGTTTTACGTAGAAAGCTGGACCCCGGGGGCGGAGATGGTCCTGGCGGCTAATCCCGATTATTGGGCGGGTAAGGCCTGCTTTGATAAAGTCGTCCTGAAGATTATCCCCGATTCGGCGAACCGGGCCTTGCTGCTGAGCCAGGGCGCGATTGACATCGCGACCAACCTGAGCGTGGACGAAGTCGAGTCGCTGCGGGGTACGGCAGGGGTAAATATTCTCTCCATTCCCTCGCGCAACCAGGTGCTGCTGGGCATGAACAATGCCATGGCTCCCTTTGACAATGTGAAAGTGCGCCAGGCTCTGTCGTATGCTGTCCCTTATGAGCAGATTGTAGAGGATGTTTTCAAAGGTCAGGGTGCCGTGCCTCAGAGCAACTTCGCCCGCCTGGCCCAATTCTTTGACCCCAATTACTGGCCTTATAAATATGACCCCGAACAAGCCAAAGCTCTGCTTGAGGAAGCGGGCATGGCCGACGGCTTCAGCTTCAACCTGGCCATTCCGGCCGGCGACGCCGAGATGGAAGGGGTGGCCGTGGTTCTGCAAAACGCTTTCCGCGACCTCGGCGTGGAGATGGAAATCGAAAAGCAGGCCGCCGGTCCTTTCTTTGAGGGCTTGAGCCAGCGCAGCCACCAGGCCTGGATGCGGACGGCGCTGAACTATGTGGATGACCCCTTCTACCACCTGTTCCTCTGGTACAAAACGGATACCGTCATCAACTGGTTCAAGTATAGCAATCCGCGCATTGACGAGATTACCGACCTGCTGGCCACCGAGTTGGACACGCAGAAACGGAAAGAATTGGCCAGCGAAGCTCAGAAAATCATCAATGAGGAAGCGCCGGCTTTGTATGTCGGGGAACTCAACGTTTTGGTTGCCATGCGCGATGACATCACCGGCTTCGTGCTTGAGCCGGATCACCTGTGGTCGTTTTACGAGCTGTGCCGGGAGCAATAGTAGGCATTATCGGGGTGAAGGTGACAGGCACTTATCGGGCTAAGTGTTGAAAAGTGCCTGTCACCTGGTTTTTCCCTATTTCCGATAGAGTCTGGTAGCTGTGCTGAGGGTTGAGAGCAGGGATTGAAGAAACTCCCAATCTCTGCTCTCCCGCTCAAAGGAAAAATTGTTGATGCAATCTGTCTGGCAAGAGTGGGGGCTTTACCTGGGGCGGCGCTTCCTCCAGGTAATTATTGTGCTGCTGGGGCTGGCGGCGGTAACGTTTGTGGTCACTCGCTTTCTGGGCAATCCTGTTTATCTGCTGGTCGGCGTCCAGGCCGACGAGAAAACCATTGAAACCGTGACCCGGCGCCTGGGCCTGGACCGTCCGCTATGGGAGCAGTACCTTACTTACGTGGGTAACCTGGCTCGCGGCGACCTGGGGGTTTCGCGCTTCACCTCTAACCCGGTTGCGGTTGATATAGGCCAGCGGCTTCCGGCAACCCTGGAACTGTCTACCGCCGCTTTACTCCTCGGTATTGGCTGGACCGTCCCCCTGGGGCTGCTGGCCGCCCGGCACAAACGAGGCTGGCTGGACCGCTGGGCCCAGGGACTGGTTGAAGCCGGCGTCGCCATTCCCAGCTTCTGGCTGGGTTTGCTATTGATTTACCTCCTTTTTTATCAGTTGAACTTGTTTCCCGCGCCGTTGGGCCGGCTTGGCTCAACAGCCGCAGCGCCGCCGTATGTCACCGGTCTTTACACCCTGGATAGTCTGCTGAGCGGCGACTGGGAGGCTTTTCGCGCTGCGCTCAGCCACCTGATCTTACCGGCAGTTACCCTGGCTTTCACCTCCTGCCCGCCGATTTTACAAATCACGCGCAATGCGATGGTGGAGATTCTGCGCAGCGATTACATCCGGGCTGCCCGCAGCAACGGCATCCCCGAGCGAACCATCTTTTTGCGCTATGCCCTGAAGAACGCCCTGCTGCCGGTGACAACCATGATTGCGATGACTTACGGCTACCTCCTGGGCGGCACTGTCCTGGTCGAGGTGGTCTTCGCCTGGCCCGGCCTCGGTCTATACGCCGTAGATGCCATGAACAACTCTGACTATGAACCGATTGTTGGCGTGGTTCTGTTAAGCGCCGTGGTTTACGTGGTTATTTACTTAATTACCGACATTCTGCACTTTGTGATTGACCCGCGTCTAAGAACGCAATGAAGCGTGAGGCTGAGGATTTTCTTTTCTTAGCCTCAGCCTGTGCGCTAGCCCCCTTTAGGGTAGCCTTGCCTTCGGTGAAGAGGAATCCGTGGAAAATACCGTACCGCACCCCCAATCATTGCCGGCAGTTGATCCCGTCACAACCGAAATCATCCGCAGTGCCTTTCTGGCCGCAGCGGAGGATATGCGGGCCACTTTGTGGCGCAGCGCCTTTTCGCCGGTGATTTATGAAATGAAAGATTGCAGTGTGGCCCTGTTCGATGAAAAAGCCCAACTGTTAGCCCAGGCCCCTGGCTTACCTTTCTTTCTCGGTGCGCTCAGTGAAGTGGTTCAGGTGGTTATCCGGCATGTGGGCCGGGACAATTTTCAGGAGGGTGACGTTTTCATTCTGAACGATCCTTACCTGACCGGCTCTCACCTCAACGACGTGGACATTCTCTCACCCGTATTCTACCAGGGTCAACTGGTTGGTTTTACGATTACCCGCGCCCACTGGCTGGATCTGGGTTCCAAAGAAGCGGCCTATGCCGTTGACAGTACCGAAATCTACCAGGAAGGATTGCGCCTGGGGCCGGTCAAGATTGTGGAGCGCGGCCAGCTTGTGGCCGATATCGTAGACCTGATTGCCCGCAACAGCCGGCTGCCCTACTCGCTCAAAGGCGATATGCACGCCCAGATTGCCGCCTGCCGCATCGGGGAGCGGCGCTACCGCGACCTGCTGGATAGATTCGGCCTGCCGGCGGTGCGGACCAGCATGGCGGCGATCTTTGCCACCACCGAAACCCTGGAACGCGAAGCCATTGCCGCCATCCCGGATGGCATGTACCAGGCCGAAGGCTATCAGGACAACGATTTTCAGTCGGATGAGTTGATCCCGGTCAAGGTAAGAGTAACGGTGCAGGGTTCAGAGATAAGCGTCAGCACCTATGGCTCCAGCAGGCAGCGCCCCGGCTGCACCAACTGCGGCATTGTCCAGACTCTCTCGGCCATCCGTCTGGCCTGTAAGTTCCTCATCCGGCCTGACCTGGGAGTCACCGGAGGCAGCTTCCGCTCGCTCAACGTCGAGATCGAGCCTGGTTCAATTTTTGCCGCCCAGGAACCGGCCGCCTGTCTGCAATACGGGTCTCATACGATGCTGCTGGTAGATTTGATCATTAAGGCCCTGGCCCCCGTCCTGCCGGAGCGAGTCACGGCCGGCCTGCCCGGCGATGCCTGGAACGTCATCATCGTCGGGCCGCACCCTACGGAGCGGGGCCTGTTCATGTGTCTGGAGTCAACGGCCGGGGGCTGGGGCGCCAGCGCTCATAGCGATGGCGACAGCGGCGTCATCCACTTTGCCGCCGGCGACTTTAAAAACCTACCTATTGAGACCCTGGAAAATAAATATCCGGTCCGTATTCACGGTTATGCCCTGGGCGTAGATACCGGCGGGCCAGGCCGGTTCCGTGGCGGGCTGAACATCGTCCGCGATTACGAAGTACTGGCCGATAACAGCCGCTTGAGCCTCTGGTTTGAACGCACGGTGACGCCCCAGTGGGGCCTATTTGGCGGCAAATCCGGGGCTGTCCCCAAAGTTATCTTTGAGCCGGGGACTGAGCGCGAGCAAACGCTGCTGAAAATTAATCACCTGCCCCTTACGACCGGGGCGCGGCTGCGGGCCTTTACGGGCGGCGGCGGCGGCTACGGCCCGCCCTGGGAGCGAGAGAGCTGGCGGGTGCGTGAAGATGTAATTGACGGCTATGTGAGTGAAGCTGCGGCTCTCAGCGAGTATGGCGTCCATTTTAACGAGCAGATGGAAATTCATGAGGTCCGGACTCGGATGACACGGGCCGAACTGGCGGAGAAAGCGTCGCATGAATAAAGTGTCCGTCCAGCCCGAACTGGCCCTGCCCCAGCACCTCACCCGGCCCTGGCTGGCCTGGCGAGGCGCGCTCAGGCCGGTCTACTGGCTGGTGGCCTTCTTTGTCGTGATTGCTGTTTTTGCGCCCTGGCTGGCCACGCACGATCCGCTTGAGCCTGATCCGGCTAAAAGACTGCAACCGCCGTCGGCGGAGCATTGGTTTGGCACAGACTCCTTTGGCATGGATGTCTACTCACGGGTCCTCTACGCCACCCGAACCGATTTTTCAGTTGCCCTGGCTGCCATCGCCCTGGCCGTGCTCATTGGCGTGCCGCTGGGGGCAGCCGCAGGCTATCACCGCGGCCTGGTTGATGATTTGCTCACGCGGCTGGTCGAGGTCATCCAGGCATTTCCACTGTTCCTGTTTGCGATGGTGATTTTTGCAGCGGTGGGCAGCAACACCTTTAATCTGATAGCTATCATCGCCTTCATTAATATTCCCATCTATCTCAAATTGGTGCGCAGTGTGGTCTTGCCCCTTAAATCGGCGGATTTTGTATTGGCGGCACGCTGCGCGGGCAACTCGACCCCGGCGCTGATTCTAAATCACATTTTACCCAATGCTCTGGGGCCGGTTTTTGCCCAGTTCTCGTTGAGCTGCGCTTATGCCATCCAGCTTATCGCCGGATTGAGTTTTATTGGCCTGGGGGTCAAAGTGCCTCACCCGGAGTGGGGCTCGATGATCCAACTGGGCGCGTCCCATGTTGTTTTTGGCAGGTGGTGGCCGTCAGTTTTTCCAGGGTTAGCCGTCTTTCTGGCTGTATTCACCCTGAACCGCTTGGGGCACCGGGTTCGGGATTTTTATACCAGAGAGGCCTGAGTGGACGACCTGCTGGCAGTTGAGGACTTAAGGGTAGACATTGGCCGCGAACCGCACGTTGTCCATGCCCTGCAGGGCATCAGCTTTGGCGTCCGGCGGCGGACATTGACCGGCCTGGTCGGCGAAAGCGGTTCGGGCAAGAGCATGACCGCCCTGGCTATCTTGCGCGCCTTACCCGAGCAGGGGCGGCTCGTTGGAGGGCAAGTCTGGTTTGAGGGCCAGGATTTGCGGCAGTTCAGCGAGAGCCAGATGCGCCAGGTGCGCGGCCAGCAGATCAGTATGGTCTTCCAGAATGCCCGCTCGGCCTTGAATCCCTTGTTTCCGGTGGGACAGCAGATTGCCGAGGTTTACCGCGCCCACAAAAAGGTTGACCGGCATGCTGCCTGGGAAAAAGCAGTCGGCATGCTCGACGCGATGGGCATCCCGAATCCGGCCCAGAAGGCCAGGGATTACCCGCACCAGTTCAGCGGCGGCATGGCTCAACGGGCTATGGTGGCCATGGCTCTGGTTTGCTCACCGCAGTTGTTAATGGCCGATGAGCCAACTACCGGCCTGGACCTGACCATCCAGGCCCAGGTACTCAATGTCATCGTGGCCGAAATCGAGCAGTTGCAGGCGTCGCTGCTGCTGATCTCCCACGATTTGGGCATCATCGCCGAAATTTGTACCGTCGTCGTCGTCATGTATGCCGGCAAGATTTTGGAGAGCGGGCCGGTCGGGTCGGTCCTGCGCGCTCCGGCCAATCCCTACACCCAGGCGCTTATCGCTTCGTTCCAGGTGGGTAACGACCGGCGCATGAGCTTTATTCCGGGGCG
Source organism: Chloroflexota bacterium (assembly GCA_016860845.1). Next base: position 111,678 of record BOKF01000004.1, on the reverse strand, counting down.
CGTGCCGGATCTGGACACGCTGCATACCGGCTGCCCGTTTGCCCTGCGCTGCTTGCGCGCGGAACAGCGCTGTTATGAGGAAGCGCCCCTGCTGCGCGAGATCGAACCAGGGCATTGGGTGGCCTGCCATTTTGCCTGAAATGAATAACCTTGCGTTGCTCGAAGTCAAAGAGCTGGTCAAAACCTACAGGGTGCAGCAGGGACTGTTCCGGCGCGGCGTGTTGACGGCGGTGGCAAATGTCTCCTTTGAGGTGAAGCGCGGCGAAACGCTGGCCCTGGTGGGAGAGAGCGGCTGCGGTAAATCTACCGTCGGCCGCTGCCTGCTGGGCCTGACCCATCCGGATGGAGGAACGATTCGCTTCCAGGGACAGGAGATCCAACAGCTCTCGCCGGGCCAATTCCGGCCGTATCGCCGGCATCTGCAGATGGTTTTTCAGGACCCGCTCGGCTCTTTCAATCCCATGATGAAGATCAGCCGGGCGCTGCTGGAACCGCTGCGGCTGCGCCAGGAGCTGAGTGAAACCGAACGCCGGGCGGAGGTGGTCAAGCTGCTGGAACATGTCAAGCTGGAAGGCCGCTTTGCCAACCTCTACCCGCGTCAGATGAGCGGCGGCCAGTTGCAGCGGGTGGGTATTGCCCGGGCGATTGCCCCGCAGCCGGAACTGATTTTTCTCGACGAGCCGACTTCAGCGCTGGATATGTCCATCCGCGGCCAGATTGTCAACCTGCTGCTCGACTTGCAGCGGGAGCAGAACCTCAGCTACGTGCTGGTGACACACGATCTGCGCCTGGTACGCTCGATGGCCGGCCGGGTCATCGTCATGTACCTGGGCCAGATTGTTGAGGAAGGGCGGGTTGAGGAACTCTTTACCCAGCCGCTGCACCCCTACACCCGAGGACTGCTGGCCGCGACGCTGGTGGGACAGCGGCAGAACACCCTTCAACTGAAAGGGGAAGTGCTGGCGCTGTCGCCGGGCTATGCCGGCTGCCGGCTCTACGCCCGCTGCCCCTTTGCCCGGCCTCGCTGCGCCGAGGAGCCGCAGGAGCTCCGAAACCTTGCGCCCGGACGCCGGGTGCGCTGCTGGCGCAGCGAGGAGATTCAAACGGAATTAGCTGTGGAGGTAAAAAATGTCCAAAATACTCTACCTTAATCCCGAGGAGACCGGCATCTGGAATGACCATTTCCAGCAAGTCCTCAGCCGGGCGGCCCAGCCCGACACCCAAGTTGTGGTCAAACACCTGCCTCTTGGAGAGGACGTTATGGGCCGGGTCAGCATTGCCCGCACCGGCAGCACCTACCCGCCCTACATTCCGCTCTCGCAAGGGGAGATGTATCGCGCCCTGATGGAGGCGGAGCAGGAGGGTTTCGACGCGGCGATCATCGGTTGCAGCGCCGATCCGGGGCTGGATATGGCCAAGCGCACGGTCGGCATCCCGGTCACGGCCCCCCTGGAGGCCGGACTCTACCTGGCGGCATTGCTGCGGCAGCGGGTGGCCGTCCTCATCCCCGCCGGATTCGACGCCGCCCATATCCTGTACGAAGACCTGGCCCATGCCTACGGCATGGAGCGGCGCCTGGCCTGGGTGGGTTATGTGGACGTGGAGTACCCGCCTGATGAATATTTGCAGGGATTGATGGCTGACGACCCCAGCCAGGCGCGCGAGGTCATTCTGGAGTGTCACCGCCAGTCCGTCCGCAACGAGGTGGCTCAAGCGGCCCAAAAAGCGATCCGCGAGCACGGGGCCGGCGCGGTCTACTGCGGCTGCACCTTTTGGACCGGTATGCTCGACCCGCTGGCCGAAACGTTAGGCGTGCCGGTGATTGACCCCGGTATCGGGCCGTTGCGGGTGGCCGAAATTCTAGCCGATACCATGCGCCATCCCAGCACCCGGGAGCAGGAGCAACTTTGACTCCAGTGGACCCGGTCACCACCGAAATAATTCGCAACGCCTTTCTGGCCGCGGCGGAGGACATGCGCACTACCCTGTGGCGCAGCGCTTTTTCACCGGTCATTTATGAGATGAAGGATTGCAGTGTCGCCTTGTTTGACGAGCAGGCCCAACTGCTGGCCCAGGCCCCAGGTTTGCCCTTCTTTCTGGGCGCGCTCGGTGAAGTGGTTCAAGTGGTCATTGACCGGGTGGGACTGGCCCACTTTCATGAGGGAGATGTTTACATTCTGAATGACCCCTACCTGACCGGCTCTCACCTGAACGATGTGGATATTCTCTCGCCGGTGATGTATCAGGGGCGGGTAGCCGGCTTTGCTATCACCCGCGCTCACTGGCGAGACCTGGGGGGCAAAGATGCAGCCTACGCGGTGGACAGCACCGAAATTTACCAGGAGGGCTTGCGGCTGGGGGTCGTCAAGCTGGCCGACCGGGGTCACCTGCGCGAGGATGTGGTAGACATTCTCACCCGCAACAGCCGCCTGCCCACCTCACTCAAGGGCGATATGCACGCCCAGATTGCCGCTTGCCGCATTGGCGAGCGGCGCTGCCGCGAATTACTCGACCGTTTTGGCCCGGCCACCGTCCGAAACAGCATGGCCGCCGTCTTTGCCACCACCGAAGCGCTGGAGCGAAGCACCATCGCCGCCATTCCCGATGGCGTCTATACCGCCGAAGGGTACCAGGACAACGATTTTCTGTCCGATGACCCTATTCCGGTCCGGGTGAAAGTCCTGGTCCAGGGGGACAGGATGACCGTGGATACGCACGGTTCCAGCCGGCAGCGTGTTGCCTGTACCAACTGCGGCCTGGCCCAGACTCTGTCGGCGGTGCGGTTAGCCTACAAATTTTTGATCCGGCCCGACCTAGGAGTGACCGGCGGCAGTTTCCGTCCTTTAAAGATTGAAGTAGAGCGAGGCTCTATTTTTGCCGCTGAAGAGCCGGCCGCCTGCTTGCAGTACGGTACGCACACCATGCTCCTGGTAGATTTGATCATTCGGGCTTTGGCTCTGGCTCTACCGGAGCGGGTGGCGGCGGGCCTGCCCGGCGATGCCTGGAACGTGATCATGGTCCAGCACCGGCCGGATGGGGGCATCCGGGCAGCCTGGGGCGAAGCGACCGCCGGAGGCTGGGGAGCCAACGCCCAGGCCGATGGGGAAAACGCCGTTATCCACTCGGCGGCGGGTGATTTCCGCAACTTTCCGGTCGAGAGTATGGAGAGCAAATTTCCGCTGCGCATCCGGCGCTATACCCTCGGCCAGGACAGCGGCGGGCCGGGCTGGCAGCGCGGCGGCTTGAATGTGGTCCGCGAGTACGAGATCACCGGGGACCACGTCTTTCTGAGCCTGTGGTTCGACCGGACCCGCACCCCGGCCTGGGGTTTGTTTGGGGGCAAAGCGGGGGCGGCCCCTGAGGTCATCCTGCACCCCGACACCGCCCAGACGCAGCGCCTGCTGAAGGTCAATCACCTGCCGCTCAAGGCCGGGACCATTTTTCGGGTGGCCAGCGGTGGAGGCGGGGGCTACGGCTCGCCCCAGGACCGGCCGGTGGAACGGGTGATGGAGGATTTGGTAGATGGCTATATCAGCCGTGAGGCCGCAGAAAAAGAGTATAGTCTGCCCGTGAAGATGCGCCAATGGCTGCAAGTTGATGACCAACAGCAAGAGGCTCGACCGCGCCGGCGGCGTAAAAAATTAAGGGAAGGGTGGTGGTACGATGACTATGATGATGACTGACCGGCCCTTAGACCATACCTATGAGAGCCGCGTCCGGCGCGCCCAAAAACTACTAAAAACGCACCAGCTTGACGGGTTGTACCTCGTCGCCGGGCCGAACATGCGCTATTTTACCGGCTACAGCGCCTACGAGGGCGGCTGGCCGGTCTGGCTGTCGGCCCTGATCCTGCCGGCTGAGGGCGAGCCGGCGCTGCTTATCAGCGACATGCATCTTACCATTTACGAGGCGAAGGGCGGCTCGTGGGTCAAGGATGTGCGTACCTACATGGACGGGCAGGACCCGGCGGGGCTGCTGGCTGACGTGTTGAAAGAATTGGGCCTGGCCGGAGGGCGGCTGGGAGTGCAGGATAATATGTGGTTTGGCGACAGCGAGTTGATCCGAACTGCTGCGCCGGGCACGCAGGTCATCAGCGGCGAACCCCTGCTGGCCCGCCTGCGGATGGTCAAAGATGCTCAGGAAATCGAGCTGCTCCGCCGGGCGAACGATTTTTGCGGGGCTGGTTTTGCCCAGGCGCGCGAGTCCGTCCGGGTGGGGCGGCCCGAGTACGAAGTGGGCCTGGAAATTGCTCGGGCTATGCTGGCGGCCGGCTCTGAGACTATAGGGGTTGGCGGCCACTTTCGTGACTGGTCGGGGCGGCAGTTTCAGTCCGGCGATGTGGTAGACGTTGATCTTGCGGGTAAATTCCGGGGCTATAGTTCCGACACCGCCCGCATGATCTTCATCGGCCGGCCGAGTTCCGAAGTAGAGCGAATGTACCGGGTGACGGTTGAAGCTTACCAGGCGACGCTGGCGGTCATCAAGCCCGGGCTGCCGGCGGAGGAAGTTCATCGCACATGCGCCAACTATATGGCCAAGTATGGCTACGCTCAGGTCTGGAAGGTCGGCCACGGGGTTGGCCTGGGGCCGGTGCATGAAGCGCCGCTGGTGGAGGAGGGCAACCAGACTCTACTGGAGCCGGGCATGATTTTTACGGTAGACCCCGGCTGTTTTATTCAGGGCGGCTACAAGGACCTGCCGGTTCACATCGAGGATGACATTTTGGTGACGGAAACCGGGGCGGAGTCGCTGACCCGCTATGCGCGGGAGATGGTGATCGTTTGAACCAGAATTTGGAGGAAAAATTATGGAACTATATCTGACCAACTGTCTTGTCATAGATTGTGCCGGCGACGAGTTAAAGCCGTATGCTGCCACAGTCATCATCGCCAATGGCAAAATTGCGAAGATTGAACGGGGTCACCCCGCGCCGCCGCCAGAGGCGAACGTCGTTGATCTGCGCGGCGCCTACCTGCTGCCCGGCTTGTGGGATGTTCACTGCCATCCCAGCCTGATGATTCCCGATCCCCAGGGAGTTTCATACTTTCATACCGAAGCGGAGCGAACCCTGCTGGCCGTGCGCAATACGATGGCCGCGCTGCGGGTGGGAGTCACCGCGCTGCGGGCGGTCAGTGAGGCTAATTTTATTGACGTGGCCCTGCGCGAAACCTATGCCAATCAGCAGCCAACCGGCCTGTGGAAAAAAGGGTACGAGGATAAAACCCTGGCCGGGCCGCGCCTGTTCTGCGCCGGGCCGGCTATTCGCATGACCGGCGGGCATGGCGCCAGCGGTCGGCGGGATACCGTTTATCTAAAAGAGTTTATTGAAGCCGACGGGCCTGACGAGGTGCGTAAGGCGGCGCGCACCTGCATCAAAATGGGGGTGGATTGGATTAAGCTTTTTATTACCGGCGGCATTGCCGGCACGCGGGAAAGCATGTACGAAGTCCAGATGGCGGAGGAGGAGATCAGAGCGGCATGTGAGGTGGCTCACAACAAGGGGCTGAAAGTTACAGCGCACACCGGTTGCTCCGAGGCCGCCAAAATTGGGGTGCGAGCCGGTCTGGATTGCATCGAGCATGGCTACGAGCTGGACGACGAAGCCTGCGAGCTGATGGCCGAGTACGGCGTTTACTACTGCCCGACCCTGTCGGTGACGCAGGATGAAGCTTACATGCGCCGCTGGGAGTGGCCGGAGTACTCGATCCAGCGCGCCTTGGCCGGGGCGGAGATGCACCGCCAGTCGTTTCAACGGGCGCTCAAGGCCGGGGTCAAAATTGTTAACGGCGCAGACCTCAATCCCATTGCCGAAACAGTGGTACCGGAGATCGAGTGGGTTGTCAAAGCAGGTATGCCGCCGGCGCAAGCACTGGTCGCTTCAACGCGCCGCCCGGCGGAAATGTGCGATGCGGCCGATTATCTCGGTACGGTTGAAGCCGGCAAGCTGGCCGATTTGATGGCAGTGAGACAGAATCCGCTGGAAAACATCACCGCGCTCCGGCAGGTCGAGCTGGTACTGAAGGAAGGTGAGACGGTGATTAATCACCTGGGTGAAAGGAGGTGAGCCGAGAAAAGATGTTTATATGGAGTTGGGAAGCAAGGAATGATTTAACCATAAGATTGATACGGATTGATCCTTAAAGTGATACTCTTGGGTCTTGTTAAGTTGGATTGGGCGTTTTATCATTTAGGCAGTTGCCTCACCGAGCAGGATCTCTGGTGAGGAAAATTATAGTTCATAGTTTCAATGGAGGAGACTAACGATGAACAAAATAATCAAATCTGTCACTCTGGTGCTGCTGTTGGCGTTAATTTTTACACTGGCGCCAATTCAGGCGCTGGCCCAGGCTGAGATCACCTGCGAAAGCGATGTCATCGTGCAGGCCGACGATTGGCTCTCAAAGATTGCCGAAAAGGTCTATGGGGATGTGACGGCTTACCAGGCCATTGCCGATGCTACCAACGCCAAAGCCGCCAGCGACAGCAGCTATGCCACTGTTGACAATGTTAATGTCATCGAACCCGGCTGGAAGTTATGCATTCCGGCCAGCGGCGATGTCGAGGCCATGCTGCAGCAATCCGCCGCCGCCCAGGCTGCCTCCTCGGACCAGGAATTGGTCATCGCCATTGCCCAGGATATTGGTGCGCTCGACATCCGCAAGGAAGGCTCCGCCGCCAGCTTTAGCCTGTTGCGCCATATTTATGAGCCGTTGGTCTGGTTTGACGACGGCATGCAGCTCTACCCGCTCCTGGCCGAATCCTGGGAACAGGTAGACGACACGACCATGCGCTTCAACCTCCGCCAGGGCGTCACCTTCCATAACGGCAATCCCTTTAACGCCGAAGCGGTGAAGTACAGCCTGGATAAAGTTTTAGACCCCAACTTCCCAGCCTGGATGAACTTTGCCCTGGTTGACCTGGTCAAAGAGGCGAGAGTAGTTGACGAGTACACCGTGGATGTTGTCACCGTCGCTCCCACCCCCAGCCTGCTCTGGCGCTTGACCCTGCTGGACATGGTGGACCCCCAATACGCCGAAACCCCAGAAATGGATACCCGCCCCAACGGCACGGGCCCCTATAAATTTGTTGAATTTACCCCCAGCCAGCAGTTTGTGCTGGAGCGCAATGACGATTACTGGGGCGATAAGAGTAATTTCAGGAGAGTAACCGCCCGCATCATCCCCGAAGCCGGCACCCGCCTGGCTGCCCTGCTGGCCGGCGAAGTGCAGATGATCAATGCCGTTTCACCGGAAATGCTGGCCCAAATCCAGGCTGCCGACAATGCCACCGTAACCACTGCGCCGACAGCCCGGCTGGTCTACGTCTCCCTGCGCAATGACCGCCCGCCTCTGGATAACGTTAAAGTGCGCCAGGCCCTCAATTATGCCATTGATAAAGAAACCATTGTAGACACCATCCTGCAAGACATTGCGGTCGTGGCCAATAGCCCTCTGCCGCCTTCCTTGCGCAGTGCGCGCAGCGACCTGGCTTACCCTTACGACCCGGAGATGGCCAAACAACTCCTGGCCGAAGCCGGTTATGCCGGCGAGGAGATTATTTTTGCCCTGGGCGCGGGCCGCTACCCCAACGATGACCAGGTTGGCCAGGCCATCGCCGCCTACATGCAGGACGTGGGGGTTAATGTGAAGTTTGAGCAGGGCGAGTGGGCCACCTTCAACACCGAAAACCGCAAAGGCAAGGAGTCGCCCTTTGACGCCTTTTTCCAGGGCTGGTCCGCCGACGCCCTGGACCCGGTGCTGATGCTGACCTTCCTCTTTAAATCAGAAAATACCGAGTCGCGCACCTCTTATGCCAATACAGAAGTTGATGCGCTGATCTCCGAGGCGGCGCTGACCAATGATCCGGCCCAACTGGACGACTTGTTGAGCGAAATCCAGGGTACCGTCTGGGAGGACGCGCCGTTCATCTTCATGTACATTCCCAAAGAAGTTCTCGGCATCAGCACTAATCTAAAAGGCTTTTCCGCCCGGCCCGACGAGTTCTTCTTCTTCAACGATGCCTATTTTGCTCAATAGTCCAAAAATTGTAGCGTGCAGACTGAAGTCTGCACGCTACTCTCGGATAAATCCTTGTAATTACACAGACACGCTATGAGCTTCAGATACCTCTTACGCCGCATCCTGCAAGCGCTGCCGCTGCTGTTCCTGGCTTCACTCGTCGTCTTCCTGCTCCTTCACATCACGCCGGGCGACCCGGTGCGTTTAATGCTGGGCGAGCAGGCTTCGGACGAACAGGTGGCGGCGGTGCGGGCGCGCATGGGCCTGGACCGCTCGCTGCCGGAGCAGTACCTGAGTTTCGTTGGGCGGGCGCTCCAGGGTGATCTGGGCATGTCCATCCGGGCGGTGCGGCCGACAGCGGAATTAGTCTGGCTGGCCCTACCCGCCACCCTCCTGCTGGCGGCGGCGGCGCTTTTTTTGGCCGTCATCATCGGCCTGCCGGTCGGCATCCTGGCGGCGCTCCGGCCGGGCAGTTTATTTGATAACCTGGCGCTTTTCTTGGCCCTGCTGGGCCAATCCATCCCCAGCTTTTGGCTGGGCCTGACCCTGATCTCTTTTGTGGCCCTGCGCTGGCGCTTGCTGCCCACCTCCGGCTATGGCGACTGGCAGCACCTGGTTCTCCCGGCCTGTTCGCTGGCCCCTTTTCTGGCCGGCATCATTATTCGGATCACGCGCACCAGCTTCATCGAGGTGCTGCGCCAGGATTATATCCGCACCGCTTACGCCAAAGGATTTGCCCTTTCGCCGGTGGTTTTTAGACACGCCCTGCGCAACGCTCTCCTGCCGGTTGTCACCATCCTGGGCCTGCAAACCGGTGCGCTGCTTGGCGGGGCGGTGGTTACGGAAACGGTTTTTGGCTGGCCGGGCGTGGGCCAACTCGCGGTCAACGCCCTATCTGACCGCGATTACCCGGTGGTGCAGGCCGTCGTTTTGGTCTCGGCGCTGATCTTTATCGGGATCAACTTGTTAGTTGACCTGGCCTACTCCATCCTGGACCCCCGCATCCGCTACCAATGAAAAAGTCCGCCTATTTGAGCAGAAAGGAGTTTAATGGCCGCACATCCAAGCCGTGATTTGGCCGGCGCCCTCCACCCAACCGACCAAGTCCCTTCCTGGATGCAACAACGACCTAGCCGGACGATTCGCTTTTTGCGGCGCGCGGCGCTGCCCCTAGTTGGCGCCACCATTTTGGTTTTGATTATCGCTGTGGCGGTGCTGGCGCCGCTCATTTCCCCGTTCGATCCTTATCGCCAGGATTTGCGTGGCCGGCTGCAGTCGCCGGGCTGGGTTGATAAGGATGGCCGGTCACACTTTTTGGGGACAGACCAACTGGGGCGGGACATCCTGACTCGCGTCGCCCTGGCCGCCCGGCTATCCCTGGGCATAGGCCTGGTGGCTGTGATGGGGGCCGGCCTGGCCGGGGTGGTCTTGGGCCTGGTATCGGGCTTCTACGGCGGCTATTTTGACGACGTTATCATGCGCTTGGCCGATCTACAACTGGCCCTGCCCTTGATCCTGTTAGCCCTGGCGATTGTGGCCCTGCTGGGGCCGAGCATCATCAACGTGATTATCGTTTTTATTGTCACCGGCTGGCCCGTTTTTGCCCGCACCGTGCGCGCCTCGACGTTGAGCCTGCGCCAGCGTGAGTTTATCCAGGCCGCCCACTGTCTGGGCTGTCCTACCCTGCGGATTCTAACCTGGCACATTCTGCCCAACGTGGCTCGGCCGCTCATTGTGATTGCCTCTTTTGAACTGGGCAAAGTTATTATTTACGAGTCGTCCCTGGGTTTCCTGGGCATGGGCGCTCAGCCGCCCACGCCGACCTGGGGCAACATGATGGCCGAGGGACGGGCTTACCTCGACACCGCCTGGTGGTTGGTGTTCTTTCCCGGCATTGCCCTGGTCCTGACCGCCGCCGCCTCCAACTATATCGGCGATGGCATCAATGAATTATTCGACCCGCGCAACAAGCGGATTTGACCGCAAGAGCAAGCTTCCGGGAAGTTTTGGTTTACGATTGGCCGTGCTGACCCAGAAATTTGTTATCCCCGGCTCGCGTCTGGCCGAGCAGCACGTGGCTATTAAAGCTGAACTTGACCAGGCAGTGGCAAATGTCGTCCAACGGGCGATTTTTACGCCCGGCCCGGAAGTTGAAGCCTTTGAGGCCGAGTTTGCCCGTTACATCGGGGTCAAGTACGCCATTGGCGTCAGTTCCGGCAGTGCGGCGGTGCTGCTGAGCTTGAAAGCGTTGGGCCTCCAGCCGGGCGACGAGGTCATTTCAACGCCCCAGGTGGACATCTCCGCCTCGGCTCCAGTGACTCACGCCGGCGCTCGGCTGGTTTGGGTAGACATCCACCCGCGCACCTATAACCTTGATCCCGAACAGGTAGCAGCCGCTGTGACGCCCCGGACCCGGGCGATCATTGTGACCCATATGTACGGCAATCCGGCTGATCTACAGCCTGTTCTGGAGATTGCCGCCAGGCAGCGTATCCCGGTCATCGAGGATGCAGCCCTGGCCGTGGGCGCGGTATACCATGGGCGGCAGGTCGGCGCCTGGGGGACGCTGGGCTGTTTCAGCTTCAGTCCCGGCAAAATGCTGGGGGCCTTTGGCAAAGCGGGTATGGTCGTCACAAACGACGCTGCTTTGGCCCAACAGGTTCGGATCTGGAGCAGTTACGGCTTTAACCTGAACAGCTTAAAGGCCGTCGAGCAGGCTAAGGTTGGCGCGCAATTCGAGTACCGGGCCGAAGGGTTCAACGCCCGCCTGGATGAACTGCAAGCCGCCGTACTCAGGGTTAAGCTGCGTTACCTGGACGAATGGGTTGCGCGGCGGCGAGAGAACGCCGCCCTTTACCGCAAGCTCCTGGCCGATTTGGAACCGGAATATCTCTTGTTGCCGCTGGACACTCCTGAAGCCGAACCGGTTTTTCGTACCTATGTCATCCGCTCGCCCCAGCGTGACCGCCTGATGTATCACCTGGCCGAGGCCGGCATCTGGAGCGGGCTAAGTTACGTGCCGCCGCTGCACCTCCAGCCGGTCTATCACTACCTGGGATACAAAGCGGGCGACTTTCCGCACACGGAACGGGTGGCCCGTGAGCTGCTGTGCCTGCCGGCAATTCCCGAATTATCTGCTCAGGAGATCGAGCGGGTGGGAGAGGCTGTCCGTCAATTCTTTTTATCATCCTGAGTAGGGCGATAGCCCATATCGAAGGGTGATTTTCGGTAAAATGTCGAATTCAGGTTATCAGCAAAAGCTGTCTAATCTATGGATTATTTTTCGGAGGAGTTTTATATGTCAAATAAGAAACCAACGGCTTATATCGCCTTTTCCATCTCGACCCGTCCCCAGCGCCCGGCTGAGGAAAACCCCATCTATCGGGGTGCGCACATAGCCGTAGATGAACTCAAAAATGATGCCAGCCTGCCGGTCCACCTGGATTGGAAAATCTTCGATGATTTTGGCAATACGGAGACAACCGCCAGGTTTGCCCGACAGATTGTAACTGATCCGAGCATTATCGGCGTCGTCGGGCCGATGGGCAGCAGCGAAGCTTTTGCCAGCGCCCCCATCTATAGTGAGGCCGGATTGGTGCAGGTCAGCCCGTGCGCTTCCCACCCCGATCTGTGCCGGCGCGGCTACCAAACCTTCTTCCGGCTGGTCGCCAACGAGAACGACCAGGGCGGCGAATTGGCCCGCATGGCTTACGGCTATCTCAAAGCCCGCCGGGCGGCGGTTATCCATGCCGACGACGCCTGGGCCGGCACGACCTCTGATATTTTCGTACGTGAGTATGAAAAACTGGGTGGGCAGATTGTCCTGCGGCAGAAGTACCCCAACGGCGGCGATGACTTTAGTGAGGTCATTCAAGCAACGGTAGCGGCGCAGCCGGAGCTGGTCTTTTGCGCCGTGCACCCCCGCGAAGGCCTGATGGTTTCCGGCGGACTGCGCCAGGCCGGCTTAAAAGTTCCCTTTTTAGGCACCGACGCCATGAAGACTGCTTTCCCGCTGGGCGGCGGCGAGCCGGAGGCCGAAGCCTACCATACCTATTCCGGGGCTGATTTCCGGCGGCTGTCCAGCGCCTCGGCCTTTCGCCGGGCTTACATCGCCCGCTACCCGGAGGACAGCACCTACAGTCCCGAAGCTTACGACGCCGTTATGATCATCGCCGAGGCCCTGCGCCGGGCGGGCGAGCCGGATCGCCGCCGCATCCTGGCTGAAGTGCGCCGCTTGCGGGATTACCGGGGAGTCAGCGGGGTGATCAATTTTAGTCCAACCGGCGAGCGGATCGGGGCGCCCATCAGTTTTTATCACGTTGTTAAAGCAGAGCAAGGGCGAGTGATGGCGTATCTGGGCACGACGTTAGAATTGCTGCCGGCCGTCGAGACAGCCGGTTAAATATATTGGAGTGACAAAGCTTTGCTTTGTCAAAAGCCAGAGCAAAGCTTTGACACTCCCTAAAATTCAGGAGAATAAATCTTTATGGCTAGCAAAACCTTTGTTAAATTTCCCGTCGTAGATAAGTACAACAATTTTGAAACCTTTGTCCCGGTCGGGATCGTCGAGGGCCAGAACCCCGGCCCCACCCTGGCCGTGATTGGGGCGGTCCACGCGACCGAGTACGCTGCGCACGACGGGGTCGTGCGTTTCTGGGAGTCGCTGGACCCGGCTGAACTTTCCGGCTCGGTGTACGTGGTGCTGGCAGCGGATGTGATGGCCCTGTGCAGTCACACCCAGTACACCAATCCGATTGACGGCAAAAATCTCAACCGGGTCTGGCCGGGCAATAAAGAGGGCACGCTGACGGAAGTTATTGCTAATACCATTACCCAGGAAGTCATCCACAAAGCCGATTATGTAGTTGACAGCCACGGCGGCGAATTTGACGAGGCGATTGACCTGTTCATCATCACCCACAAAGCCGGCCAGCCCGATTTGGACCAAAAAACGCTCGACTTCGCCCTGGCCCTCGGCTTCCCGTTTGTCGAGGTGACCGACGCCCACGGCGCAGTTTTGGGCAGCGGGACCGGTGCGGCGGAGGCAGTGAAAAGCGGCCGCCCGGCTGTCACCCTCGAAGCGGGCGGCCGCGGCCTGCGCGAAGAGCGGCACATCTCGGCGGTCTTCAACGCGCTCCAGAATGCCCTGAAATTCCTGGGCATCAAAGCGGGCCAGCCGGTCCCCTGGGCCGGCCAGTCAGTCAAACTCGATCACGGCGTGATTCTCAAAACCACCCACTTGGGCCTGTACCAGCCCGCCGTTACCGTCGGCGACTGGGTTGAAAAGGACGCCGTCTTTGCCCGCGTCTTTGATTTTGATGGCAGCTTGCTGGAAGAGATTCGCGTGCCCGAAGCCGGGGTGGTGCTGGATGTCATCAGCGCCCGGGGGATCAAGGCGAACGCGTTTGCCGGGAAAATAGGCGTGGTTTGAGAGGCGAGGAAGAGTGAGGCGAGGAGGCGAGATATGATTCGCCTCCTCGCGTCTTCGCCGCTTCTAAAACGGAGGGATTTGTGACCGTTCAAGGCAGAGTCGCCATTGTCACCGGCGGGGGCAGCGGCATCGGCGAGGGGATTGCCAGGGCGCTGGCGCGCGCCGGGGCGAAAGTCTGCATCGCCGACATCGCCCCAGAAGCTATGGAGCGGGTGGCCGGCGAGATTACGGCGGGTGGCGGGACAGCCATTGGCCTAAAAACCGACGTGAGCAGCGCCGAGAGTGTCACGGCCATGTGCCGCCAGGTCGCTGGCTCGTTTGGCCGGATTGATATCCTGGTCAACAACGCCGGAATTATCGCCCCGGAAGTAGAAATTGACGAGATGAGCGAGACGACCTGGGACAAGATTCTGGCCGTCAATCTAAAATCGCAGTATTTGTGCTGCCAGAACGCCGTCCGAGTGATGAAAAAGCAGCAGTATGGCCGTATTGTCAACATCGCCTCGCGTTCCTGGCTGGGCGGCCGGGGCCTGGCCAATTACGCCGCTTCCAAAGGCGGGGTCGTCAGCCTGACCCGCAGCCTGGCCATCGAGTTGGGCCAGTACGGCATCACCGCCAACTGCGTTTCGCCGACGCTGGTGGTCACGCCGCTTTTCCTGAACATGCCCCAGGAAGAGCAGGCGCAGGACTTACAAAAAGCGTCCAAGAATCCCATCCCTCGCCTGGGCACCCCCGCAGATGTCGCCTGGGCCGTGCTGTTCTTTGCCAGCGATGAAGCCGAATTTATCACCGGGCAGCATCTCTATGTCGGCGGGGGGGCCGATTTGTGGACTTCGGGGACACTGTGATGATCATTGATTTTCGGGTGCAGCCGCCTTACAAAAGTTTTCTGGGGATTCACTTCTTCCGGCCTCGCCCGGCGGTGGAAGACCCGGTCACGGGTAATCCCTTCGCCCTAGGCCGGATCACGCCGCCCTCATTTGAGCAGCAGTCTATCGAGCTGTTTGTGCAGGAGATGGATGAAGCCGGCGTTGACCTGGCCGTTATCACCGGGCAGCGCACCGGCCCCGCAGGCCGCAGCGCCAGCAACGACGACATTGCCGAACTGGTGCAGCGTTTTCCGGGACGCTTTGTCGGTTTTGCCGGCCTCGACCCGCTGGAGCCAGGGGCGCTAGACGAACTGCGCCGCAGCGTCGAGGGGCTGGGCTGCCGGGGGATTGCCATGCTACCCGGCTGGAGCGATCCGCCGCTCCACGATGACGACGAGACCGTCTATCCTATCTACGAAGCCTGCCGGGCGTTGGGCGTGCCGGTGGTCATCACCAGTAGCCATTACATCGGCCCGGATATGACTTACTCGCTGCCCATTCATATTCAAAAAGTAGCGTTCGATTTCCCGGAGTTGACACTTATCATCGGGCACGCCTGCTGGCCCTGGGCGGTTCAAGCCTGCGCCGTCGCTATGCGCTGTCCCAATGTCTACCTGATGCCAGAATTTTACATGTACATTCCCGACATGCCCGGCGCGGAGGATTACATCAAGGCGGCGAACAGCTATCTGGCCCGGCGGATGCTCTACTCCTCGTGCTATCCCAGCCGCTCCCTGGGCCAAGCCCTGGCCGAGTTCAAAGTGCTGCCGCTCCGGCCGGAGTCTCAAGAGCATATGCTGTGGCATAACGGGGCGCGGCTGCTGGGACTATCCGGTTGATGGGGTATATTGGAAAATGCGCCTAAGAGATAAGATCGCCCTGGTAATTGGCGGGGGCAGCGGGATTGGCCGGGCCATTGCCGTGCGCTTTGCCGCCGAAGGCGCCCAGGTCGTCGTGGCTGACCTTGTATCCGAAGCAGGTCAAGAGACCGTCAGCCTGATTACGGCTGGCGGGGGAAGGGCCTCTTTTTTTTCGATGGATGTGACCCGGCGCGAGCAGATTCGAACGGTGCTGGAGCAGGTCGAAAGACAATTTGACCGGCTGAATATCCTGGTCAACTCGGCCGGTATTCCGGGCCGGGGCCGGATTGAAGAGGTTGACGATGACTTGTGGGACCGGGCCGTGGCGGTCAACCTGTCCGGGGTTTTTTGGGCCTGCAAATATGCGGTACCCCTGCTGAAACGGTCGGGGGGTGGTGTTATCCTGAATCTTGGTTCTGTCGCCGGGCTGCGCGGCTGGCCGGGCAGCGCCATCTACAGCGCCACCAAAGGCGGCGTGATCATGCTCAGCCGTACCCTGGCCGCCGATTATGCCCGCGAAAATATTCGGGTGTGGGCGATCTGCCCTACCGCCGTAGATACGCCCATTTTGCACCAACTTTTTGCCCAAGAGACCGATCCTCAAGCGGCGCGGCAGGCTTACGAAGCCAAAGAGCCGATGGGGCGGATGATTAACGTTAACGAGGTGGCCAATGCGGCAGTATACTTGGCCTCGGCAGAGCACCCCCCTTACACCCCAGAGCCTTTTATTGTTTAGCGGCCAAAAGTGCGTGCCTCACTAATGGTGAGCTACCAGCGCCTAAGGCGGCTGGCTTCCTGCTTCAACGAGGGGGACTGGGCTTTCGCCCTCCAACTTCCCCTCTCCGACAGGCGTTGCCATCATGGCTATGGCTTTTCCCGTAGCTCCCACAGTATTCCTGTTCGCCCCGTTTTTACCCTTTTTACGAAGTGATTTCTGCTAACTCATCGAAAAAAATATATTCCCCAAATGGGCATTATTATTATCTTTTAAAAGACAATTTCAGGCAGATCCCTGGCTCTTTCTACTGGAATGGTAAGGGTCGCTACACTCAACAAAAACGACGGCAACAGCAAAAAACCGAGGTAACATCCCTGGCGTAACCTATGAATATCGAGAAATTTCAGCAGTATCGCCCCCTGCTATTCTCAATTGCTTATCGCATGTTGGACAGCGTGGCCGAGGTGGAAGATGTGTGGCAAGATGCCTATTTGCGGGTTCAGGCCCATGCCACTGAAACCGTTGAACAGCCCAAGTATTACCTGACTACCATCGTGACCCGCCTCTGCCTCAACCAACTCAGCGCTGCCTGAACCCAACGAGAGCAGTACCTGGGGCCGTGGCTGCCTGAACCCGTTCTAACCGCAGACAAACCCGAACTGGTCAACCCGGTTGAGCAAGCCGTCATTCACGACTCCCTTTCCATCGCCTTTCTCGTATTATTGGAGTCACTCTTGCCCACCGAGCGAGCAGTCTTCCTGCTGCACGCAGTGCTTTGAAGCCAGCCCGCAACAACACGAACGCTTATTGCAGAGTTTTATCAAAACCCTACTCAATGGGCAACAAGCCATTTTGGCCCGCACCGCAGCGGGACGGCCCTATTTTGCGGTGTTTATCTACAGTGAGAGTGAGGCCGTCAATTTAATCCACGTCATCGCCGGTCGGAAATTGAATGCGATCACTGATTGTGTTAGCAGCCTTTCACAAATGTAGGCTTATATTTGCCAAAAATCGGGTTTGGTAATACGTTTGTTCTATCCAAATCAGCCCTGCCCGAGAATACCGTGAAAAAAGCGGTCACCCATCTGAAGTTTAACCAGGCCAATGCCCGTAAACGCCATAAGCTGGATGAGTTGTCAGTCGAGTACCTGCGGGTCACCCAGTGGTATGTCAATTGGTTGATTGATCACGAGCAGCGTGAGCCCAATAGATATGCCCCCTATTCCTGAAGAAGAAATTCCCACGGCCTTATCTGACCGGTGGCAGCGCTGCGGCTGGATGCAGGCTTGCGGCATCGTTCAGTCCTGGTATTCTAACGAACGCACCAACCGACCGATCTTGCGCAACCTCTGTATTCAGGCTAACACC
Source organism: Chloroflexota bacterium (assembly GCA_016860845.1). Next base: position 94,414 of record BOKF01000004.1, on the reverse strand, counting down.
AACGTTGTCAAGATCGAACAGCCCGAGAAGGCTAGCTCCTTTGACCTTTTGGGTAACTATAAAATGGAGTCAGTGGCGGAGGTGGGCGGCGCGGTCGTAATCCACGCTTCGCGGCTACCGATCCAACTACAATTAACCCGGCTGACTGGCAGATATATGGCCAAGGCCGGCGAAAAACTATACAAAGTAAGGAGCAAACAATGAATTATGGTTTAAATCTCAAACCCGCCTCTGAAGGGGATGCCCGGACTGGGGCGCTGGACCTCGTATCGCTCGGCGCGCTGATCCATCGCCTGGACCCGGGGATCATCCCCTTTCGGAAGGCCACCCACTGTGACATCCACGTGAGCGGCGGCGAGTTCAACGTGGCCGCCAACCTGGCCGACTGTTTCCGCTTGAAGACCGGCATTGCCACGGCGATGGTTGACTATCCTATCGGCGATCTGATTGCCGAACGGGTGCGGGCCATGGGCGTCACCCCCTTCTACAAGCACTTCAAACACAACGGCGTGACGGGTCCGAACATGGCCACGGTCTACAGTGACCGTGGACAGGGCGTGCGCGGGCCGGTGGTGTTCTACAACCGCAGCAATGAAGCCGGCGCGCAGCTCAAGCCGGGTGATTTCGACTGGGACAAGATTTTTGCGGGCGTACGTTGGTTCCACAGCGGCGGCATCTTCGCTGCACTGTCCGAGACCACGGGCGAGCTGATCAGCGAGGGCATGCAGGCGGCCAAGGCGGCCGGCGCCGTCACCTCTTTTGACCTCAACTACCGCGCCAAGCTGTGGAATCTGTGGGGCGGACACGAGACCGCCCTGAAGGTGATCAAGCGGATCGTGGAAAATGTTGATGTGATCGTCGGCAACGAAGAGGACCTGCAGATGGGCCTCGGCATCCCCGGACCCGAGGTCGCGGCCAAGTCCAAGCTCGATCCGAGCGTCTTCTTTGGCATGATTGACAAAGTGACCGCCATGTACCCGAACGTCAAGATCGTGGCGACCACCCTGCGCGAGGTACACTCGACCAACCGCCATAGCTGGAGCGCGGTCGCCTGGATCAACGGCCAGACCTACCAGTCGCCCACCTGTGAGTTGGATGTGTTGGACCGCGTGGGTGGCGGCGACGGCTATGCCGCAGGCTTCTTCTACGGGCTGTTGACCGGCGCATCTGAGCAGGAAGCGGTCAACCTGGGCTGGGCGCATGGCGCGCTGCTGACCACCTTCCCCGGCGACACGACGATGGCGACCGTGGAGCAGGTGCGGGCATTCGCCCAGGGCGGCTCGGCGCGGATTCAGCGCTGATCGCCTGATACAAATTTCAGCCTATCTTGCGCCGGCCCCAGCCCAGGTCAGCGGCCGGCGCGGGCTGCTTTGTCAAGAGGAGAAACTACTCCGGCGCCAGCCCATAGCGGCGAGCAATATTAGCTGCCTGGGTCCGATCCTCGGCTTGCAGCTTGGCCAGAATATTCGAGACGTGCGTCTTGACTGTGCCCTCGGTGATGACCAGCCTGTCGGCAATTTCTCGATTGGACCAACCCTGGGCCAGCAATACCAGAACTTCGCGCTCCCGTTCGGAGAGAGGGGCCAGAGGGTTAGTTTGGGGATGGGCCAGCTCGCGCAAGGTGCGCGAAGCAATTTGAGGTTGAATAAAGACTTTGCCAGTATACACCCGCCGGATGGTTTCAATCAGGTTGTCGGCAGGCGTGCCCTTGAGCAGATAACCCAGCGCCCCGGCCCGAATGCCGTGAAAAACATAATCGTCCCGATCAAATGTGGTCAGGATAATGACTTTGGCTTGCGGCCAGGCGGCACAAATCATCGCTGTCGCTTCGACGCCGTTTTGCCCTGGCAACTGCACGTCCATCAGGATAATGTCGGGCCGAAGTTCCAGCGCCAGGCGCACTCCCATTTCACCGTCGCCGGCCTCGCCGACGACTTTCAGCCCCGGCTCAAGATCGAGGATCGTTCTTAAGCCCTGACGCATCAACGTCTGATCTTCAACCAACAAGACCCGAATCGTATCCATGCCTACTCCTCGGCCTCATGACGGCCATTGGTACCGATGAAGGGCAGATGAGCCTCAATCAGCGTGCCGGCCTGGCCGTTGCTCCGTAAGGTGAGCGCACCTCCCAACCCCTCCATACGTTCATGCATCCCTTGCAGCCCGTAATGGCCGGGCCGGTTGGTGTAATTGGGAGGCAGGCCCGTCCCATCATCGGCCACCCGCAAAGCGACCGCTTCCGGTTTAACGGATAGATCAATCTGGACAGTGCGAGCCGCGGCATGTTTTTCCACGTTGACCGGATAGAGGCGCTGGACCGCCTCCAGTTGCACCGACGCAGACAAATGGCGAGTTGCTACTCCAAACGGCGCTTAATTCTCATATCTGTCTTGACAAGGCGACAAAAGTCGGTATAATATGCTTTGTGTAGAACAAATGTGCTATTATGCGAGAATTAACGACTAAGGGACGAATTACAAAGTTACTGGGCAAATACCAGTTGACCACGGGCCAGCGACTCACGCCACGGCGATTAGCCCACCTGGCCGGCGTACCTAAGGATTTGGTCTACCGGCTCGACGCGGGCCAGGCGCGCTACGTGGAACTGGATGCTTTGGCTCGGCTGTGCCAGGTATTGGGCTGCCAGGTTGAGGAAATCCTGATCTGGAATGGGACTTCAGACGAGGATATGGGAGGAAACAGCTAATGCCGGGTGTGAGCAATCCTTTTGATATTCTGCCGGCTAATCTTTTTAATGTCTTCAGCACCCAGGGCCAGGGCGGCTTGCAGCGCCACTACATGGCCGTCCTGCTGCGCATTTACGAAATCGCCGAGTTTAACCGCTTCGGCCTGACCCGCGACATGGTCATTGCCGAAATTGTCACCTATTTAACGGGTGAGGGCATTGAGAGCTTTCCCCAGGCCGGGCCGGATAACGCCGACGAGCCGCTCCCCAGCACCATCCAAGAATACGCCAGTTGGTTACTGCGCCGCCTGGTCGAAGCGGGCTGGCTGGAACGGGAACAGCAGGCCGATTACACCGAGTTCATTATTTTACCCGACTACGCCTTTACCCTGCTGGAAGCCCTGCGGACCATCCAACAACAAAAGCCGCGTGAATACACCGGCCAGCTCTACGCCGCCCACCAACTGCTGACCCACCAGGGCGACAACTTCTCGCCCGCGCTGGCCCTGACCCAGGCTTATGAGAATGTCCGCCAGGTGATTCGCGGCTTGAATGAATTAAACCAGAACATCCGCCGTTACATCGAGCGGATCAGCCGCAACCAATCGGTGGCCGAACTGCTGCGTTTGCAGTACGATGAATACAGCCAGGCGCTTGGTCCAGCCTATCACGCCCTCAAAACCTCCGACCACGTTTCCCGCTACCGGCGCGACATCATCGGTCAGTTGCAAAGCTGGCAGCTTGACAGCGCCTGGCTGGAGCAGACCGCCGCCGAGTTAGCCACCCAGGGGCGGCTGACCCCGGCCCAGGCCGAGGCTGAGATCGGCCATTATTTGCGTTTCATCATTAACCAACTCGAAAGTCTCGACCCGCTGCTGGAGGAAATTGACCGGCGGCACGGCCAATATTTACGCACCTCCCTGCGCCAGATTCGCTACCAACTGGTCAGCGCCGACGGTAGCTTTAAAGATAAGCTGACTTCCCTGGCCCGCGACCTGGCCGCGCTGCAAACCGAGGGTGAAACCTGGCTGCCCGAAGAAGCGCCCTCCTTCCAGACCGTCGCCGCCGAACAGCCCGATGTCCACAGCTTTTATACCTTACCCCAGCGCCGCGCACCCTTCACCCCCCAGCCGGTGGTCCTGCCGGTTCTCGACCCCACAACGGCTCGCACCCTGCACGCGGCTACTCTGCAACAATTGGGCGCGGCCATCACTCCGGCCAAGATTCAAGCCTTTGTGGGCCAATTTTTCAACGGGCACCGCGTTCTGCACATCTCCGACTTCCCCCCCGACGCCTTTGCCGCCCCCGCCGACTTGCCCTGGCTGATTTATACCGTCGCTTATGGCAACCACCCCGAAGTCAATTATAACCTGGAAGTCCTTGAAGGCGAGCCGGTCGAATTAGGACCGGTCAGAGTCAAGCCGTTTCAGTTGGTGAAACGATAGAGTCAAAACGTGTTGCGTGTTGCGTAAAAACAACGGAACACGCAACACGCATTACTATGAAAGCACAGGCAAACGATGAATTTTACCGCCGATACGCTTCTTGAAACCACCGGCTTGCCGGAAAGGGCACGCCGGGACATCCCGCGGGTGATGAACCGGCTGATGGGCCAGACGTTTCTATACCAGGATAGCGATGGCGACAAGGACGATTACTACTTTGTCCACCGCCACCGCTCTATTTTTTCGGCTCTGCTGGCCCTGGCCGGCTTTACCCTGCTGCACGACGATTACCACCGTATCTTCCAGGTGGTTTCCGATTTTAGCTACTGCCACCAGCGCTTCAAGCTGGACGAGTCGTTGATGATTGTAGTTTTGCGCAAGCTTTACGAGGAACAGGTTGAGCAACTCAGCCTGGCCGCCGACCCGGTGGTTACGATTGGTGAGGTGCGGGAAGAGTACCGGACCATCACCGGCAAAGAGCGCGACCTGGGCGTAGGCCAGTACGAAACCATTTTGAGCCGCCTGCGCCGCCTGGGCTTGATCGAACCGCTGGACGGCCGTTCCCTCGATGCCCGCGAGAGCGAAGCCCGTCTCCGCCTGCGCGGCTCGGTCAAAATGATCCTGCCCGTCCAAACCGCCGAGGAAATGGAAGCGTGGCTGCGGAAATACCGGGCGGCAGAGGAAGAAAGTGATGCGTGATACGTGATGCATGATTAGAGTCATCATGCATCACGTATCACGCATCATATATATGCACGATTATTAGGAGCATGGCCGTGAACTATCAGGAATGGGAACAAAGTGTGCCAGCCGATTTCACCGGCGACCCATTGTGGAAAGTAGAAGCATATCGTTTGAGCTTGTTTGTGGCTGAGGTGGGTTGGCATGATGTCACAAAGTTGATGCAAGACAAACGTACAATCGCTTTATCAGACCAGCTTTATCGAGCCTTGGGTTCAATTGGGGCCAATCTGGCCGAGGGGTATTCGCGAGGCACGGGCAAAGATAGAGCACGTTTTTATGAATACGCGTTAGGTTCGGCTAGAGAGAGCCGGGGCTGGTACTATAAAGCCCGCCATGTTCTGGGAGAAACAGTCACGCAACATCGCCTCAGTTTACTGACCCAAATCATTCGCCTTTTGCTGACCATGATCCCTCACCAGCGAGGTCAGTTTATTCACGAAATAAGTATTGCTTATGAAACAAACTCCAATGGGAATCGGAAAATTCTGGATAACTTGCTGAACGATGTCCCGTTTTAGGCAGACTCAAAAACTTGTCCAATTTCGTAAAACGCGATGCATGATACATAAGGATTTTTGCCTAAAATCATCACGCATCACGTATCACGTATCACGGAGAATATTTTATGAAACAACTCACCCGTATCCGCCTGGTCAACTGGCACCTCTTTGAAAATACCACCATCACCTGCCAGGGGACCACTTACTTCATCGGCATCAACGGGGTGGGTAAATCCACCATTCTCGATGCGGTGCAGTTTGCCCTGGTCGGCGGGCAGCGCGAGGTCAAATTCAACCAGGCGGCGATGACCGGCAGCCAGCGCACCTTAACCAGCTATGTCCGGGGTGAATTGGGCACCGAAGGCCAGCGTTTTTTGCGCGGTGACGCCACCGCCGTGGTCGCCCTGGAATTTCGCAACCCCGACAACAGCTACTTTGTGCATGGGGCGGTCATTGACGCCTACCAGGACGGCCGCTCGCCCGACATGACCTACTTCATTGTCAACGGCGCGCCGCTGAACGACGCCTGGTTCTTCCGCGCCGAGGGCCAGCTTTTCGACAGCCGGGGCTTCCGCCGCCACCTGGAACATTTTGCCCTGCCCGACCCGCAGGGCCGCGCCCAGCTTTTTACCCGGCTGGAAGATTACCGCTTCCACCTGCTCAACCGGCTGGGCCAGCTCAAAGAAACCTTCACCGCCAAAATTGTCAAGGGCCTGGCCTTCAGCCCGCTGACCAACATCCGCGATTTTGTCCATAATTACCTCCTCGACGAAAACCTGGTGGATGTCAAAACGCTGCGCGAGCAGTTGGAAACAATGCGTCACTTCGAGAGCCTGGCCGCTGACATCCGCCAGCGCATCGAGAGCCTCAACCAGATTGAAGAACTTGACCAGGAACGGCGCACCCAGCGCCGCCTGCGCCTGACCAACGGCTACCTCCGCCGCTACGCCCAGAGCGACGCCTATCTGGCCGACCTAAAAAAATTCCGGCTGGAACGGGATGAAAAGACCATCGCCCTCAGCCGCCTCGAAATGCAGCGGGAGGAGCTAAGTGAGCAGGTCAAATATGCCAATAATGCCCTCATCGAGGCCCAAATTGCCCTACGCACCGACGTTACCGCTGCCCGCGACAGAGCTTTGCGCGAGGAGATCGCCCAACTGGAGGCTGATTTGTCCGCTCTGCGCCAGCAGGAAAGCCGGCTTTACCAACTGCTGGAGCGCGAGCAGGCCGACGCCCGGCGACTCCAGAACTTGCTGCAAGAGGAGGGGGCAATTGTGCCGGAGGTGCTACGCAGCGGAATCCAGGCTAAAGCCTGGACTCCTGAACTCATTACCCAACTCCAGCAGGCGTTTCAGGAAATGGGCCATCATTATACGGTTCAAGCGGCTCTCCTGGGCAACGAAAGCCAGGAACTTCGCCAGGAGGCCGAACGCCTCCAGCGAGACATCCATAAACTGCGCACCGGCGACCGCGCCGTCGGCTACGATACCGAAGCCCCCGAATCCAGCCGCCTGCGCCGCCTGCTCCGGGCCGAACTTGGGCTTAGCGCCGAAGAGGTGTTTCCGCTTTACGAGGCCTTGCACGTGCCCGACGAAGACTGGCAAAACGCCGTCGAGGGGATTCTGGGCCGCACCCGCTTCGACCTGCTGGTGCCGCCCGAACATTACGACGCGGCTATGCGCCTCTACCGGCAGCGGCGGGAAAAGGACAATCTGCATGGCGTGGGCCTGCCCGACGCCGAGCGCATCCTTAAAAATGCCCGCCCTCAATCCCCCCCTCTGGAGGGGACGAAAGGGGGGGCAAGCCTCGCCGTTGAAGTCGAAACCGAACATCCGGCGGCCCGCGCTTTTGTGGATTTGCTGCTGGGCGGCTATGTCAAATGTGACACCCTGGAAGACCTCCGCGACCACCGCACCGCCGTGACCCGCGAGTGCTTCGTCCGGCGCAACTTCACCAGCAGCCATATGGACCCCCGCCACTACCGCCGCTGGTTTATCGGCGAGCGAGCCACGCCCCGCCAGATCGAGCAGCGCGAGGAACAGTTGACTGCTATCGGCCAAAAGCTGGCGGAGCTGCAAATTCGGGATACCGCCCTGCGCGAGCGGCTGGCCCTCACCCGCGACAAGGTCTTGCGCTATGTCGAATTGGCCCGTGATCTAGCCCTGCTCACCCGCCGCCCCGAACTGGAATCCCGGCTGGATGCCTGCCGTACCGAACTGGCCGGCCTCGACACCCAATCCCTGGCCGCCCTGCAAGCCCAGATGCAAAGCTGCCAGGCTGAGGTGGAGCGGCGGCAAAAGCAAATGGAAACGCTGGGCGAAAGCATCGGCGGCTTAAAGAACCGTCTCGATACCCTGTCCCAGGAAACGCTGCCTCACCTGGAACGCCAGGCTGACGAAGTGCTGCAAGAGGCCCGCGCTTTCCTCGTCCTCGAAGAGGCGGAAGAGATGCTTGAAGATTTGCACAAAGAGTATGAGCGCCGCCGCCAGCGCCAGCCGCTGGAAACGGTGCTGGAAAATGCCACCCGCTACGAAAGCGACTATCAAAATGCGGAGAATCGCAGCCGCGACCGCCTGCGCGAGGCCAAGCAGCGCTACAGCCTGACCTACCAATTTGGCTACGACGGCGACGAGGACGCCGCCCGTTATGTGCGCGAACGGGACCGCTACGTCGAATCGGAGTTGCCCCAGTATGAGGCCCGCATCGCCGAGCAGCGAGCGATGGCCGAACACGAACTGGTCGAGAACTTCATTCACCGCCTGCGCGAGCAGATTGAGGACGCCCGGCAGCAGTTGGGTTACCTCAACACCACCCTGGCCGGGCTGCGCTTTGGCGGCGAGCGTTTCGAGTTCATCACCAGGCCGGAGCCGTCGTTGCGCCAGGTGTATGATATGATTATGGACAGCCAGGCCATTCTGGGCGAGTCCCTCTTTGAGTCCGGCTTCCGCCAGCGCCACCAGGCCGGCTGGGATTTGCTGTTTGAGCGGCTGACCGCCGGCCCCGCAGAAGCCCTGACCGAACTGCGCGAACTGCAAGATTATCGCAACTACCTGCAATACGATATTCGCATCCACTACCCCCACGGCGACCGCGCCCTGCTCAGCCAGATCAACGCCAAAAAGTCGGGCGGCGAGACAACCACGCCTTTTTACGTGGCGATGGCCGCTTCTTTCGCCCAGGCGTACCGCCTCAACCAACCCCGCCCCTCCGACACCATCCGCCTGGCCCTCTTTGACGAAGCCTTCGGCAAAATGGACACCGCCCGCACTGCTAGCGCCCTGCAATTTATGGTAGACAACCAGCTCCAGGTCCTCCTGGCCACCCCCCCCGACAAAGCGGCCGGCCTGTTACCCCACGTCAACTCTGTCCGCACCGTCGTCCGCCAGAATAACCACGCTTTTGTCATTGAGATTGACAAAACGGAGATGATGAAGGAGTTGGAGGGGGAGAATGGGTCCACCAATGGACACAGATAAACACAGATGACAAAAAAGGAAGGAACTGTTTCCTTCACCCCCACCCCCGATGTCGCTGCCGTCCTCAACTCCCTTCTCGACATTTACGAGCGGCGGGATGGCACGCCCAAACAGGTGGTGCGGGTCCGGCTGGATGACCTGGCGGCCAAACTGACCGGCTACACCAGCCAGGTTGACCCTCTGCCCCGCCTGACCGCCAACGAGCAGTTCGACCAACTGGCCCAGCATGGCTGGATTCGCCTGGCCTGGCTGCCCGGCCAGACCGGCCACTTGCTCGATGCCGTGACCCTGGAGCCGGCCCACGTTGAACCCCTCTATACCCTGCTGGCCCGCCAGCCCGTCACCGAACAGCGCCGCCGCCTGCGCGAGATGCTGCTGGGAGATCGTTTCCGGCTGACCGGCTGGCGCGAGCGAGCGGTGCAGCACTGCCTGGCCCAACTAAAAGCGGGCAAATCGCCGGCCCCCTTCAGTTTAACCGACGAAAGCTGGAACCGGGACCTGCTCGATGTGCTGATTGCCCTGCCGGGCGAGGAAACCAAAGAGGAGACGCCTTACCGCGTTTTTAGCGTGCGCCTGTTTAACGACAGCAAACGCTTCGACCCGCTCAAGGAGACGGTGGCCCGGCTGGCCCGCGCCCACCAGCCAGCCTGGCGCGACCTGTCAGCGCCGGAAACTCTGCGCGAATTGGGGCTGGTGGCCAATCCCGGCCACCTTTATCTCTACGGCCCCTGGCAGTTGGTAGACGCCGATGGACAGGTGACTTCTCTGGCCGAATTTTACCCGTCCGTGGGGATTCCCGTGGAAATGGCCGCCCGAGTCCGGCAGGCGAGGATAGAGGCCCCCCGGCTGGTCTGCGTGGAAAACCTGGCCTCTTTCTACGAACTCATCCGGCACGAGGGCCAGGGATTGGCCGCGCTCTGCCTGTGGGGCAACCCCTCCCCGGCTGCCCGCCATCTCCTGCGCTGCCTGCCGCCCCACCTGCCTCGCTTCGTCTGGGCCGATATTGATTACGGTGGGTTGAATATTCTGGCCCAGCTCCGTCAGCAGGTTTCGCCCGATTTTGTGCCGTACCGCATGGACGGGGCTGCGCTTGACGCGCACAGCCGCTACGCCCACCCCCTCTCTCCCGCCGACGAGCGCAACCTGACCCACCTCCGCCGGCGTCCAGCTCTGGCCGATATGACCCCGCTGATTGACTATATGCTCGAATGCGGTCTCAAGCTGGAACAGGAAGCCATCAACTTCGATCTAACTACAGCGTAAATTCTGTTCATCGGCATTGACGCTCTGCCCACACCCGATGGCGGCATTATGTCGGTCCTGGAGGCCCGCCTGGGCGTGACCTTTGTCTATCCCACCGGCGGCCGTCAGGCCATCGAATGGGCCAACCTCATCCTCACCCAACACGTGGCTCCGCCAGGCTGGGTGGTCCTGCCCTTTGATACCGTTTCCCCTGACAACGCCCAGGATGTCTGCAATACCTTTAACTGCCCGGGAGCTCAATAAATAACAATCCGTGAGTCGTCCCGAATTTTCTCCAGAGGAAAAGAAGGGCGGAGGGCTGAACCGGTCACAAACGGCTGAACACAGCCCGAAGACGATAAAGCGGTACCGAGATACCTCGGTACCGCTTTCCAGTTCAATGGCCCCCCTTGGTGTAAAATTTAACTCAAGTTGCTACCGGCGAAGCAGCATCCCGAGTAGTTCTGAGCGAAGCGAAGGACATATCGAGGGGTGCTACGAAAAATTATTCCGAGTGCTATGGTTCTTGCCCGCGCAACTGGTCGGCCCACCAGGCGGTTGTGATCAGCCACACACAATAGGTTACCACCAGAAGCCGGTTGGGCCAGCCGGCCAACACCTCTGGACCGAACTCGCCGCCACTCCGGGAAAGTCCAATAAACACAGCCGCAGACATCAATACCAGGCTGATCCAGGTCAGATGAGCTGTCCCCAACAGCCATCGTCGCGCCGAAGACCAGGCCGGATTGCGGACCAGGCTGGTACTGGTCAGGACCGCCGCAATCGGCAGGCTGGGCATGCCAATCAGCGCCGCCAGCCCATGCAGGCCGTGACGAGCATCAAAAATGGCGGCCATGCTCATGCCCACCGCCGCCGCGAGCAGGAAACCCAGCCCGATTTTGCCGCCAACCCTCCGGATGTACGGCTTGATCACGAAGAACAACGTGACGCAACTGAGTGCCCAGGTCAGAAACATGAGCGCCAAGACCCAGCCGTAATTGCCGAGGGCATATTCGCTCACCATCCGCCATGAAGGATCGAACTCCGGGCTAATGATGTGCAGCGTGGCCAGCAAAACCAGGGCTATAGCGGCTGCCCCAATTGACCAGCGGGCCACCCTGAGGGATATCGCCGGCCTGGTTGTGGTTGAAATTACTTCTTGCATGATTTTCTCCTTTGCAAATGCAATGATCAGTTAAATTTCGAAGGCCAGTCGAACTCGATGACCGGCCTCACCTCGATAGAACCTTTGCGCGCCTGCGGCATCTGTGAAGCCACCCGAATGGCTTCGTTCAGGTCTTTGGCGCTGATGAAGAAGACCTTGATGAGTTGCCCTTGTGTGGTGGCAAAGGAGCCGTCGGTCAGCGTCACCTGACCGTTCACGAGCTGCACCGTGATGGCGGTGTGACTGCTTTGGAGTCCTTCGACAGCCAGGAGATGGCTGCTCTGCCGTAAATCCTGCTCGTTGGCCTGGCAGGCGTTTTCAAAGGCATCGCGCTCAGGGATGGACAGCGCGTTCCACTGTTTCTCATCCTGATATGCCAGAAATACATACTTCATGCTTTGTTCCCCAGTGGAACTGACTTGTTGGTTGCAGCGGATTGATCGCTTAAAGATTGGCGGAGAGGATGAGCCGGGCCTCCCACCGGGTCGGAGGCCCGACTCAATCCGTCAGACCGCTTTTAACCCGCAGGAGGTGTCAGCGTGGGTCAGGCCGGGCCAAAATCATCCGGCCCATTTAACTGCACGATTTCGGTCTCGCCATCGCCGACAATCTGCAGGAAGCGCTTGCACCATTCGATGGCCTCGTCCAGGGAGTTGACATTAAGCACCGCCCAGCCGCCCAGCAGCTCCTTTAACTCGATGAACGGCCCATCAGTCACCGTGAATTTCCCGTCAGACAGCCGCAGGCGCGTGCCCTGTCGTTGGAGCGTGCCGGTAGTGACCAGCACGCCGGCCTGCATCGCCTCGCCGATAAACTTACCCATCTCGGCCATAAGCTCCGGGCTGGGCGGAACAGCCGCCTCCGGGCTGTTCGGGTCATAGTGAGGATCGTAAGCTAGGAATTGCATTTTTTGTTCTCTCCTTATCTTATAATTGGGAGCCAAGCGGCGAACGGCCTCGTTTGGCTCTGTTGGATGATGGTTACAATTAATAGTCGTTTGAGGAAAGCCAAATTGGACAAAACATCTGACGAATTTCCCAAATTCGTTTTGGCCGGTTTAATCAGACAGGTTGGCCAGCCGCCGCTCCAGAAACCGTCGTTCCGGCTCCTGTTGGGCCAGGTCGAGCGCTTGTTGGTAGGAGGCTCGGGCTTCGGCGGTCCGGCCCAGTTGCCGGCACAACTCCGCCCGAGCCGAGTGAGCCAGGTGGTAGGCGGTTAGATCGCCGCGCCCCAGGATCGCGTCTATCAGGGCCAGACCGGCGGCGGGACCGTCGCGCATCGCCACCGCTACAGCCCGGTTTATCTCGACCACCGGGGAGGGGATCACTTGCCCCAGCAGATCGTACAGGCCCACAATCTGGGCCCAGTCGGTCGCGGCGACGGTAGGGGCCGCTGAATGCAGCGCGGCAATAGCAGCCTGAAGGGTATAGGGGCCGAATTGGCCCGACGACCAGGCCCGTTCCACCAGCGCCGTCCCTTCCGCGATCTGTTCCCGGTTCCAGAGGGAACGATCCTGGTCCTCCAATAGAATGAGGTCGCCTTCCGCCGAGGTCCGCGCCGCCCGGCGCGCTTCGTGCAAGAGCATTAACGCCAGTAGCCCCACCGCCTCCGGCTCTGGCAGCAACTCGACCAATAACCGCCCCAGGCGCAGGGCCTCGCCTGATAGATCAGGCCGGGTCAGTGTCTCGCCCGATGAGGCGGAATAACCCTCGTTGAAGACCAGGTAGACCACCTGGAGCACCGTGCCCAATCGTTCGGGCAACTCTGCCCGCGACGGTACCTCATAGGGCAGATGCGCCTCGCGGATCTTCGCCTTGGCCCGCACGATACGCTTGGCCAGGGTGGGTGGGTTGGTGAGGAAGGCGTGGGCGATGGCTTCGGTGGTCAGACCGCATACTTCCCGCAGCGTCAGCGCCACGTGGGCCTCCGCTGGCAAGGCCGGATGGCAGCAGGTGAAAATCAGCCGCAGCCGGTCGTCCGCAATGTCTTCATCACTCTGCTCGATGGTCATGCTGGCATCGCGGTCGAGCCGCTCGGCGACCTCATCCAGGGAGGTATCAAACCGGGCCCGGCGGCGCAAGGCGTCAATGGCCTTGAAGCGGCCCGTCGAAACGAGCCAGGCCCGCGGGTTGGCAGGGATACCATCGCGTGGCCATTGCTCCATGGCGATTCGGAAGGCTTCGTGCAGGGCATCTTCAGCCAGGTCAAAATCGCCCAGCAGCCGGATCAAGGTGGCAAAGATGCGGCGTGACTCGGTGTGATAAAGGTCACCCACTCGCTCCCGCACCTGTTCAGAGGTGTGTTCGTCTGTCATTTTTAAAACTGCGGCCCATCTTTGGCGGGGCCGCTCAACGCTCCCATTTCTCCCACCTGCGGGTGGGCAAGATAAGTTACATTGGCTCATGTCCCTATCTTGACTCGTGGATCACTTCGGCAGATTATCAGCGGCATCGGCAATACCCGCTGGCGCTGTGTTCTTGAAGAAGGAGGGTACTGGCCTCGGATCAGGTCGGTGGCTGGCGCTGAACGAGGGTTGAATAGGGCTGGGTCAGATGTGGTTAGGCAACTCCAAGAAAATAATTATCCAAAGTCCGTGATACGTAATGCGTGATGCGTGATGGTATCCAGGCAAGATTTCTTACGCATCATGTATCACGCATCAAGCCGGTGAGAACAATTGGATGATTTAAATCTTGGAACTGCCTTAGTGAAGGTAAAAGTATGATACTCGTCCTGGCAAGGCTGGCCGTGGCAAAAGTGCATCTGGCGCTGGACGGGAAGAAAGATCATCGCCGCAATGGTGGCGGTTTCGGAAACAGGGGAGGGATGGCAGCAGAGGGAACCCAGCCTATCGGCGTGAGCGGCCATGAGCTGCTTGGCCAGCGTTAAGTCAATTCGGCCATAAGCGCTGTTTAGCCGCCCCTTGGCGATTTGATACCGCTCAAAAGTGTTACCCCGCCGGGCAGGAGGGTCGGTATCCACAAAGTAAGGCTTCATCGCCGGGCTGCGATAATGGTTGGTGCTGACCAGGAGGCCGGCTGCGGCTTCAACCACGGCGCTGTGGCGATGGCCGATTTCAAACAAGGCACTATCGCCGTCAGCATCGGCCAGGAGAAGGTTGTTTCGCCCCAGGCGGGGCGTAGTGCATAGATAATCCAAAGCGGAACGCACGCTGTGATGTGCTTCCAGGAGATGCATCGAGAGGGCATAAGTGGGCAGGCCCGGCCCTATGTCGCCGGTAGAAACATGGGAATCGGCCACCACTAACCCGGCTTCATTGAAGCCAGCCACAAAAACGCCGGGACTGCCGGCGCTGGTGACAAAAATGTAGTGATACCCCTGCGCCGGCTCGGCCCGGACGACGACCTGCAAGGGAAGATGTTCCAGGCGGTAATCCCGATTTTTGGCCAGGATGGGCCGGCCATCTGCTGTAGCCGGACCGGTGGCGGCCCAGGTCGTACAGCCGTCGCTTGGCCCGTTTAGATTCTTCCGTGTTATCAGCGCATCGCGCAAAAAGGCGGCCAGGTTGTAGCGCAGCAGGCGCTCAAACTCCAGGGTCAGCCCATCGGCCAAGCCGCGGACCAGGGCGATTGTGGCCGGGTCAACCCTTTCTAGCACCTGCCGGGTCGCCTCAACCAGCCTCTCAAAGTCATCATCCGCCCCCTCCTGCTCAAGCTGGGCGAAGCGGGCTTCCATCGCCATGATGATCTGCGGACGCAGCGGCATTACTTGGCGACCGTGTTGGTAGCCCATCTGGTAATGCTCGCCTTTGACCTCTATTATTTGGAAAGCAGGCTCCCCCAGGTTACGCATACAGCCAGCAGGCTACTCGATGACCCTCCACTTGAAATTCGGGCGGAACCTCATGATCGCACTCAGGCCCTTTTTTGGCAAAACAGCGGGTGTGGAATGGGCAACCGGCAGGCGGATCAATCGGGCTGGGGACGGTCCCACTGAGGATAATCCGCTCGCGGCGGGCGACCTTCTCTACCACCGGGATGGCGGCCAGCAGAGCCTGGGTATAGGGATGGCGCGGGTTTTCAAAAAGGCTCTGGGTTTCCGCCTCTTCCACAATGTGGCCCAGGTACATCACCGCCACCCGATCACTCAGGTAGTAGATCACGCTCAGGTCGTGGGCGATGAACAGGTAGGTCAGGTGAAATTCCTGCTGCAGCTCTTTCATCAAATTGATGACCTGAGCCTGGATGGACACGTCGAGCGCGGAAACCGGCTCGTCGGCCACGATAAATTGGGGCTGCATGGCCAGGGCGCGGGCTATACCGATCCGCTGCCGCTGGCCACCGGAGAACTGGTGCGGATAGGCGTCAATGTGGCGCTCGCTCAGGCCCACCCGTTTGAGCAGGCGCAGGATTTCGGCCTCGCTCTCCTGACTGTTGGTGAGGCCGCGCTGGCGCAAAGCCACGCCAATAATGTCGCGGACAGTCTTGCGAGGATTAAGCGAGGAATAGGGATTCTGGAAAATAATCTGGGTCAGCCGGAAAAAACTGAGATGGCGGGCTTCCATTTCAGCCAGGTTGGCCGAAGGTGCGCTGATCGAGGCCGACTCGTCAAAGATGATTTGGCTGGCGGGCGGCCTGGGCTGGCCATTTGGCGAGGGCGACGACACAATCCGATCCCCTGCTACCATCTGACCCCGAAAGAAAAGCTGTCCGGCCGTCGGTTGGTGCAGGCGGACCATGACCCGGCCCAGTGTGGTTTTGCCGCAGCCACTCTCCCCTACTAGGCCAACGGTCTCACCCGGCCAGATTTTTAAGCTGACGTCATCCACGGCCTTGACCATCTGGTCTTGCCGCCCGGCCAGGAATTTAGCCAGCAGGCCGGGGTGGATGGGAAAATATTTTTTGATGTTCCGAACCTCAACCAGGGGTACCGCCGTTTGGGTCATCGGCCACCGCTCCTGTCAGGGTAAGCTGGGAGTTGAGAGACTTCAGTGGTCCCCCCCTCCCCGTTCTCTAAGCCCGAAACATTGCTCTCTTCCGGGGTATAACGCTCACCCCCTTCGTAAAGGATACAGCGGGCGTAGTGCCCAGGCGTGACCGCCCGCAAACGCAATTCGGCCTGCCAGCATTCATCACGGACAAGTGGGCAGCGCGGGGCAAAGGCGCAGCCGGGCGGCAGTTCGGCCAGGTCGGGCACGTTGCCGGGAATGGGTTCGATTTTCTGGGCTTTCGTGGTCAGGCGAGGCAGGCAGGCCAGCAGTCCCTGGGTGTAGGGATGTTTGGGGTCCTGGATAACCTGGTCAACCGGACCACGCTCGACGATACGGCCGGCGTACATGACGGCGATATTGTGGCAGAATTCGGCGGCCAGGCCCAAATTATGGGTCACGAGCAGGATGCTGGTCCCGTGCAGTTGATTGATGCGGCGCATCAGTTCGATAATTTGAGCCTGGATGGTCACATCGAGGGCGGTGGTGGGTTCATCGGCCAGGAGGATGGCCGGTTCGCAGGCCAGGCTGATGGCGATCAGCGCCCGCTGCTGCATGCCTCCGGAGAATTCATGCGGATAGGCCCGGTAACGGGCATCGGGGGCGGGAATACCCACCTCGGCCATCACCTCCAGCACGCGTTTCTTTTCCAGGGTATACTGCGCCCCGTCAAAGGGCCAGGGCAGAGCCAGACTGCCCCGGTTCATCATCCCGTGTAAGCGCAGCGCCTCGCGGATCTGCTCGCCCACCGGAAAAACCGGGTTGAGGGTACTGAGCGGGTCCTGGAAAATCATGGCGATTTCTTTGCCCCGGATCGAGCGCATTGCTTTTTTCGGCAGGCCGCGTAAGTTTTGCCCGCGAAAGATAATTTCTCCGTTGGCGATGCGCCCCGGCCGGGCAATGAGCCGCAAAATGGAGAGCAGCACCGTGCTCTTACCGCAGCCGGATTCGCCGACAATGCCCAGGATCTCACCGGGAGCCACCCGCAAATTCACCTGATTAACCGCCGTGACCAGACCGCGTTTGGCCGGGAAAACAGTGGTCAGGTTTTTGAGTTGGAGGAGCGGAGTGTCGTTTGTTTTCATCAAAACTTTTCCAAGAACAGGGTAACAAAGTAGCAGGTAGCAGGGTAGCAGGATTTGTTATTTTGCTACCCTGCTACCCGTCAATCCACCTTCAACCTCGGATCCAAAATATCTCTTAGCCCCTCACCAAAAACGTTGAGCGACAGCACCAGTAAGACAATCGCCAGGCCGGGCATCGTCGAAACCCACCAGGCTGTCAGCATCACGTCGCGGCCCTCGGCCACCATCGAACCCCAGGCCGGGGTAGGGGGCTGAATCCCCAGCCCCAGGAAGCTGAGCGAGGCTTCGGTGACAATGAAAAAGCCCATGCGCAGCGTGCCCAGCACAAAAACCGATTGGATGATGTTGGGCAGGATCTCGGCCCCGATGATGGCGAAGTGACTGCGGCCCAGCGCCCGCGCTGCCTCAACATACTCTCTGGTCTTCTCGTTCATCATCTCGCCCCGCACCAGGCGGTAAAACTCAACCCAGCCCTTAAAAGCCAGGGCAAAGACGAGGTTGCCAAACCCGGGTCCGATAAAAGCCATCATGGCAATGGCAAAAATGAGAAATGGAAAGGCCATCAGCAAATCGGCAAAGCGGGAAAGGAGCGTGTCCAGCCAGCCCCGGTAGTACCCCGCCAGCGCGCCCAACGAGACCCCAACCACCACCGAGATGCCCACCGTCAGCAAGCCCACCAACAGGGAAACCTGCGAGCCAAAGACGATGCGAGTCAGCAAATCGCGGCCCTGGGCATCGGTACCCAGGGGAAACTCGACCTGGCCCTCGGCCTGCCAGGCCGGCGGGAGAAGCCGCTGGCGCAGGCTGCCCCGTTCGGGGTTGTGGATAGTCAACTGCGGGGCGAAAAGAGCCGCCAGGAGAAAGAGTAAGACGATCAGGCCGCCCCAAAAGGCAACCGGATGGCCCCACAGTTCGCCCAAAAATTCACTTAAATTGCGCCGCCACAGGTTCAGCCGGATTTGCCAGGGCGACCAGGCGGTGGGTTCGAGGGAGGGAGAAATGTTCATAAGTTCTTTCGTCTCAAAACAACACGTGATACGTGATGCGTGACTTTTTACGCATCACACATCACGTTACAGCGCTATCTTCGGATTCAAGTAGGTATACATCACATCCACAACCAAATTAGCCATCACAAAAGTGAAGGCGTAGATCATCACCGCCCCCTGCACCAGGGGAAAATCACGATTGAAGATGGCTTCCACGACCATCCGTCCCAGGCCGGGCCAGCCAAAGACTGCTTCGATAATCATATTGCCACCCAGCAGGACGCCGACTTGCAGCCCGATGACCGTTACGGTGGGAATGAGAGCATTACGGAGGGCGTGCTTGACGATGACGACTCCTTCGGGTGCACCTTTGGCCCGGGCCAGTTGAACGTAGTCGGCCCGCAGAATCTCCAGCATGCTCGACCGCAGCACGCGGGCGACGATGGCCGCTACGGCTGCACCCAGGGTGACAGAAGGCAGAACCAGGTGACGCAGGCTGCTCCACAGAGCCGGCCAGTTGGCGGTAATCAGGCTGTCAATGACGTAAAAGCCGGTCACGCTCTGCAAGGCGGCGTCGTGACCCAGCCGACCCTGGACCGGCAGCCATTTCAACCAAACGGCAAAGACTAAAATGAGGATGATCCCCAGCCAGAAGCCCGGCATCGAGATGCCTAAAAAAGCGCCAGCCATACTCAACCGGTCCAGCAGCGAATTTTGCCGGACCGCCGAGATAATGCCAATGGGGAAAGCAATCACCAGAGCGAAGATCAGGGCGCCAAGGGCCAGCTCGATGGTCGCCGGAAGCCGTTCGGCAATCAGTTTTGTCACCGGCTGCTTTTTGACATAGGAGTAACCCAGGTCGCCCCGCGCCGCATCGCTCAAAAAGTACCACAGTTGGGTAGTGATGGGTTCATCCAGGTGAAATTCGGAACGCAACTGCTCAATCTCACCGGCGGAGATAGCCCCACCCTGGCCCATCATGATGTCTACCGGGTCGCCGGGGGTCAAGCGAATAAAGATGAAGACGATCACGGCCACCCCGACCATAATGGGCACGGTGTAGAGGACACGTTCCAGAATTTTGACGGCTCTCACGAATCTCTTACTCCAGTTGTAAAACGTCCCAAAGGGAGGCTTCGCCCTGATGCGTGATACGTGATGCGTGAGGATTCTCACGTATCACGCATCACGCATTACGCATTACTGTTATGGTCCCAGGCAGACATCGTGCAAATTGATGCGGCTGTCGGCGGCGGGTTGCCAGTTCTGCACGCGGGCGGAAGCGGCTTCGGCCTCGTCGGGCAGGATCAGGAAGACGGCGGGCGCGTCGTCATAAACAAGCTGCTGGGCCTCGTCGTAGATCTCCTGGCGCTTGGCCGCGTCGGCTTCGGTTTCGCCGGCCTTGGTCAGCTCGTCCACCCGCTCGTTGCTGTAACAGGAGAAGTTGCCCCGGCCATAAGGCTGACCTTCAGCAAAAGTAGCCCATTTAGCCTCGAAATGGCCCACCGGGTCAAAGGCCGAGTCGCCCCAGTCATCCAGGTAGGCCTGACGCTCGCAGGCCAACAGTTGATCCCTGACCACGCTGTACTCCCAGAAACGCACACCGGCGTCAAGGCCCAGTTCGCGCAGCATCCCGGCCACCGCCTCGGCCAGCGGACGCCACTCTTCCAGGGTGTCAATGGTGAAGGCGAGGGCCTGCCCATCTTTATCCAGGATACCATCACCGTCGCTATCCGTCCAGCCGGCCTCCTCCAGGAGCGACAGCGCTTTGTCGGGATCGTAGGGGTAGGGGGTGAGACTCTTGTTGACAAAGTTGTTGTAAGGCGAGAGCGGGCCGGGCAAGGCGACCGCTCGCCCGCCGTAGATAGCCTCGATAATCAAATCTTTATCCACGGCGTAGTTGAGGGCCTGGCGCACTTTCACATCGTCGAAGGGCGGCTTGGTTACGTTAAGCTCCAGCCATTTGGGCTGGGTCCCGGCGGCAGTTTTGACCTGGATGCCGGGCGTTTGGGACAGGGTCTCAATTAACTCGGCCGGCACTGCCTGGATAATGTCTACCTCGCCGGCCAGCAGGGCCGCGACACGGGTTGAGGCTTCGGGGATGATCCGGAAAACGACCCGTTCAACACAGGCGGAGCCGACCGGTTCCAGGTCAGGCGCGCCGCCCCAGAAGTCGTCAAAGCGTTCCAACACAATCTGGTCGTCAAGCTGGCCTTCGACAAACTTGAAGGGACCGGTGCCGATGGGTTTATTGATAAAGCCTTCGGTGCCAACCTCCTCAAGATAGGCTTGGGGGACAATTTGCTGATGAACCAGCAGTTGCATAGCCGGGGGCCAAACGCCGCTGAAATTGAGCTGGACCGTAGTATCGTCCACTTTCTCGACTGACTCCAGCGGGGCGATCAAGCCCTTGCGCGGCGAGGTGTGCGGCTCAGGATATTCAATGGCGTTTTCCTGAATAATGCGATTGAAGGTATAGACCACATCGTCGGCGGTCATATCGCTGCCGTCGTGGAACTTGACCCCCTGGCGCAGCTTGACTTCCAGGGTGGTGTCGTTTACCCACTCCATCGCTTCGGCCAGCTCCAGGTGAACGCCGCTGGTGGTGTCGCGGGTGACCAGCCCATCAAACATATTGCGAATGACGGTTTCCGACTCGCGGCTGCGATGGTCCGCCGGGTCCAGCGACACCGGCGGCTGGGCCATGCCTACAATCAGGGTGGTGCGGCCCGGCTCCGGCGTGGCCGTAACCACCACCTCTTTGACCACCTCCACCGTCTCGACCACCTCCACCGTCTCGACGACGGTTTGGGCTTCCCCTTCAACTTCCTTGGTCACGATGACAGTTTCGACGACTGTGACAGTTTGTGGGGTTGGCGCTGGTGCGCATGCGGCCAGAACGCCGAGGGCGAACAGCAGCAGCGCTGCCAGGATCACATAGCGCGCATTTTGCTTTAGCATATCTTTCCTCCCGTATTGATTTGTTTAACCGGCAAGTTGCATTTGAACCTGTCGCGGAAGTGGAGTGCAGAGTTCAGTCTGCTGCCAATGGCGCGGACTAAAGTCCGCACTCCAGATTTTTGGATAGGTTCTGATCCCCTTAAAAAATTTACCTGAGATCAATATCTGTATCGCTATCTCTTCACCTCCTTTCCTGCTTTGACGGTCCTACGCCGGCGCTAAAACGGCCGGTTTCTCTACCACGTCGAGCGCGACTAATTCGCGTCGCATGACCCGCAGAGCGCGTTTGGGGTCAATGCGGCCATACAACCCGCCCAGAATCGAGACCAGGTAAGAGGCGTCGAGCAGCACCCGGCCATTGGGCCGCAGCACCCCTGACTCGCGGGGATTGTACAGCGCGCCCTGGGTAATCAGGCTCAAATCTTTCAGCAGTTCGCGATCGCCGCTTTTCATCTTGTGGTAGATGGTGCCGCCGATGAGTAAGGTCGTCACCGGCTGGTTGAAAAAATTAACCCCGTACTGCATAAAGTAGGTCTCTGTTTCTTCAACATAGCCGGCATTGCGCTTGGTCGTAACGGCCATAATTTCTTTCGCCAGGAAGGAGCGGGCCGCATTTTCCAGGCGGGTCGCCGGCATGTCCAGCGGGTGGGCCGAAATCCAGTTCAGGTAACCGTCCAAATCAACGGTCAGCCCCCAACTGGTCGGGCTGACAAACTCGCTGAAGGGGTCGGCCGGGTCAAGGCTGACATTGAAGAATTTCTCGCTCAGGAAGCGGTTGAGATCACGAGTTATCGCCCCTCTCTGGTAACGTGGGATCTCTTTGATGTTTTCGGCGTTGTAGCTGAGACCAAATTTTCCTTCCACCCGGCGATAGGCCAGCGGGGTATTGGGCGTCTTCAGGATAGTCCGCTTGAGGCGTTTGGTCCGGTCGTCGCCCGGGTAAACGTAGAGCGGATTGTCCAGCACATTAGAGTAGAAGTCGGTGGTCGCCCCACCGATGTCCAGGGCCATGATGCTGCCCAGGCCCGGCTGGTCGCCATAGCCCCGGGCTAGCAAGTTGATGCCCCGGAAGGCCGCCCGCGGGGTAGGGATGAACTTCTCGCTCATGTACTCTTCCACCACGTCGAAGCCCTTGCCCCGGATAATAACCGTTTGGAACAGCTCCCGAATGACCTCGTTAACCACCTCAATGCGGAAGGTGTTGACTTCCGGCATCACATTCTCAGTCAGGCGGATGTCTACCTGGTTATCCTGGAAAATGCGTTCGATCTCGGCCCGGCAGTCCTGGTTGCCGGCATAAATGACCGGCACGCCGTATTTGGTATAGCCGGCGTAGCGGGCCTGCTCGGCCAGCAGGCGGGCGTTGTGGAGTTGGGTTTCGGTGTCGCCGCCGTCATCAATCCCGCCGCTGAGGAGGATAATTTCCGGCTGCTCCACCTCATAAATCCGGCGGGCTTGGTCGGGTGTTAGTTTGCCGGCGTAGCTGTTGAGCAGCTTGGCTCCGGCGGTCAGGGCGGCCAGGTCGGCGGCAAAGCCGCTCTCATCTTTGACCAGGCTGACCGTGACCATTTTGAGGCCACCTTTGGCGCTGGAGCAGGGCAGCTTAACGTCGTAGCGGCTCATGGCCGCGTCAAGCGGCTGCCAGTCCCCACGCTCCCGGCACTCCGGCAGCACCCCGAGACCATCGGCCAGGCCCACCCGGATGTCGTCGGGGGTGGTGGGCACGTAGCGCAGTTCAAACGCCTCGGTCGCGGCGTCGAACAGGCCGATCTTGGTGAAGGTGCTGCCAAAGTCCACGACCAGGGCCTTGAGCGTGTCCAAATCTTGCCGGCGCAGGCCAATACGCCGCCGGGCTGCCAGCACCACCGCCCGGTCAATCGGCTCGACTTCTTCGACGATGAAGCTCTCGTCGTCAGCTCGCTCAATCGTTTCGTCAAAGTACCAGGGGAAGCGCTGGCGCACCCGGTCCACCCGCTCAAATTCGCTGTTGACCTTGACCCCGTAAATCTCGTCAATGCGACACATGCCGTCTACCACTTTGGTGCGGCAGGCCCCGGTCAATTCATAGCGCCGGTCAATCACCGTCACGTGCGGAGCCTGGTACAGTCCGGTTTGCAGGCCCAAATCCATGGCGTCGGGGCTGATCAGGCCGCAGGTTCCGGTGCGGTAATTGGCCTCGTCGGCAAAGGAGAGGAGCATCGTTGCAAAGTTGCGCTCGGCGTCTTCGTCCGGCTCTTTGGCCCACTCCCAAAAATTCTCGACTGTAACCGGACCGCGATAGCCGCCCAGCAAGGCCCCGTGCAGGACGTTGTACATCGCCCCCTCTTTCAGTTCGCGCTTGCGGGCGTTGAGCACCGGGTCGGCCCAGATGTTGGGCACGTGCCCCTTCTTAAAATCCCAGCAGACCTGCTTGACCAGCTCGCACGATTCGATGATGTCTTCGGCCTTGGCTTCATGGTGGGCTTCGGGAAAAGAGACGACGTGCAGGATGTCCGGCTCCATGTAAAGCTGGGTGTAGATGCCGAAGGCCAGGTGGCCCTTGGCCTGGTACAGGTTGGGTGGGAAGCTGGGCAGGCCGGAGCGGGTCTGGCGGATGATGTGAAACTCGTAGCGGCGGGTCAGCGGCTCGGCCAGCTCGTAGGCGGCCTTCATTTTAGCCAGGTCGTCCAGGGCGCTGATCTGGGGCGGCAGTTCAAACATCATCTGCATGACGTAATGCTTGATGCCCATTTTGAGGGCGATGAGAGCGCACAGCACATGGTCGGTCACCTGCATGTCGTCGGAGGCGTAGCGCAGGCCCCACTGGTGCGGGTCGTTGATTTCCAGCGGCTTGCCCCGCTCAGCCCACCAGCCGATGGTCTGGTAATGCTCGACGAAGCTGTCGCGGATGGAGATAGGGCCGCGGCCATCCAACTGGTTGTAAAAGAAAATCGGCACCGCCGGGAAGCAAATATTGAGGTACTCTTCCCACAAGTGGGCCAGGGCGACCAGTTCGTCGGTGCCGGTGTAGATACGGGTCATGGGGAAGTTGCCGCGCTGGGTAGCGGCCTTGAGCCGGGAGAGATCATTGAGGGTGCGGATGGGCGCACCGCCCTGGCCGCGCAGATATTTGTCGGGGTCTTCTTCGCCGCGGATGAATTTGGCCAGCATCTCCTGCGAGGGCTGGTCGGGGGCCAGGGAGACAATTTCAAAGGCGTGGGCCTCGGCCAGTTTGTGGATGGCCTCCACGGTCGGGTCAATTGTCTCGGCAGCGATGCCGATATGCGCCCGGATAATGGGCCGGTCTTCCCGCTCGCGCACTTGCCGGATACGTTCGACCAGGTAATCGGACCACTCCACCTGCTCGACCCGCTTGTTGTGTGTCCGTCGTTGGGCAAAGTCTTCCAGTTCTTCCATGCTGATAAAATCGTCGGCCACCAGTTCAAAGAAGCCCTGGAAGTTTTCCTTCTTTTTGAACTCAGTGGCAATGGCTTCCAGGTCAAAGTGACGTTCACCCACCGGGGTAAAGGGGTCCGGCTCCAACAGCAGGCCGGTCATCGCCCGGACCAGATTAGCCGCCGGGCGCAGCCCGCTGAAGGCGTAGCGAATCCCGCTCTGGCGGGGATGCAGGCCGTATTGGGTCGCCAGTTCAATAAATTGGCCGATGAGCTTGTCCACGTGCAGGTCGCCCAAGCGCATGGAAATGCCGACCACCTCCGGACGGGCCTCGCGGATTTTGTTGACCACTTCGGGGATGGGCACGGCGGGGCCAAGCTTGACGCTGACGTAACCGACTCCCTTATCCTCCATCCAATCAGCGAAGTTTTCTACCCCTAGGTTATGAACGCACGCGCCAATCGCGCCGACCATCACCCGGCGTTTGGGACCTTCGTGGGGAAAATCCTTTGCTTTGGGCATTATTGCTCAAACTCCTTCTTCAATAATCACTTCCGTTCGACGGTAGTAATTGCAAAGTAAGTGACTGTTTAACTTCCTTTGTTTACAAAAACCTCTATCAAACCAGCGCTAATTACCAGCATGGCGCCAATGGCTTCCCGTGAACCGAATGGCTCCCCAGCAAACAGAGCCGCGCTACTGATTCCGACTACGGCCTCAAGCTGGAGTAAGATGCCCAGGCGACCGGGATCAACATAACGGGAACCCCAGTACAACCCCCACATTGCTGGAATAAGGATCCCGACAGCCATTAGCACAATCCAGGGTGTGAGGGTGATTAGCTGTTCCAGGGCAGGAGGTCGGCCGAGTGCGGCCAGGGGAAGCAAGGAAAGGCCCAGGGCGATTATTGAGCCAAAAAAGAAAAATGCAAAAACCTGTTCGAATACCGATGTCTCAACTGTCTGGCGTACGCGCATGGCACCGAAGGTAAATACGATGCCCGACAGAAGCGCCATCAGGTCTCCGATATTCATGGATAATGAGAGAAAGTCGCCTAGACCAAGAATGGTGAGCAATCCTGATAAGCTCAGTACCAGGGCCAGTCCTCGCCACAGGGTAAAATGACGCCCCATTAAGCCCACTTCCACCAGTGTTCCCCATGCTGGCATCGCGTAAAAGAGAATCAGTGATCGTACGACATCAGTGAGCAACAGGCTTTCGCAATACAGCACAACCCCGCCTCCAATTAACAGACCAGTGCCGTACTGTTCGATACCTGTGAGCTGCTTGCGAAGTAAACGCAGTACCGTGAACGGCCCTATAAAGGCGAGCGAGGCAAAAAACTGGCTCAAGATGACCCAGGCAGGATCCAAGCCATGGCGTTCAAACACTCTTAGTGGAATCCAGAATAATCCCCAGACAGCCGCTGCTATAGCGATGATAATTTCAGGGTGTGCGACTCTTTTAGACATGTTGGCCGTCACATTCACATTCCTCCTGCTAGGCCGGCTGCCCCATAGATACCTGAGCCAACCCAGCCAAATCATCGATTCCATACGCCTGCGGGGCGCGGGTTTCGGCCAGGTCAGGCCCGGCGAGACAACCGTTCAAAAGATACGATCGTTCCAGGCGCGCCTGCGCCCAGTAAATTACTTCGTCAATCGTGGGGGTGTCTACGCTGGCTAATTCGGCCAGGCCGCGCGTCACCACCAGGCCATAGGGCACATCTTCGGCCAGGTAACGAGTGGTATAATCAACAGCAAAGGTGTTTGGGCCAACGGCGCGGGTGGGCAGCTTCAGGCCGGCGTAGGTCCGGTTAGTGACAAAGGCGCGCTGGAGACTGCTCTTATCGGCAATAGCTGTGGCATAAGAGCGTATAAGCCAGGTATATAGCGGTGTGACTTCCACCGGATCGAAGTTGGGCAGGTGAACGGCCAAAGCTCTGGCCAGCGTTTGCACCTCAGTACTCATGGCTTGTAGCAGGCCGGCGGTAAACGGATCAACGCCTTGATAAAAAGGTGGAATATCGTCCTGGGTAAAGCGAATCGCTTCCCGTCCCTGACACAGGCCGTACATGATACCGGGATGAATGAGCTGGCCGGGATTCGCCAGGGTGAGGGTCAAAAAAGAACTAACCGGTTGGAGGGATACGTTGAAGAGGGCCGCCAGTTCTTTGGCCAGGCGAGGAGCCAAAGTTGGCGGGCGGGCGGCCAGGTTGACCACTTCTTTTGTTCCCAAGATCTCCACAGCCTGTCCATAAGTAACAATCCTGCAAGCCCAGGGCAGTGTTTGCAGGCCCAACAGAGTCAGACCCTGTTCAGCCAGAATTGAATGGGCGGCGAAATCAAAGCCGCCGCGAGCGGGTAAAGTGCCGACGATCATCGAGGGTTCCAGAAAAGGGGCGATGGTGCGCAGGGTGGCGTCGTGAGCGAAGGCCGGCAGGGCCAGCAGCACCAATTCTGACCCGGGAATAACTTCCGCTGGATCAGGGCTGATGCAGCGGGCTTGGCCCACGCTGGTTTTATCCTGCTGCCGAACCGTTATCCCTCCGCCAGTTCGCAGCCGCTCGGCTTCATCGGCCAGAGGAGCGAAAACATCCACGTCCCAACCGGCCTG
Source organism: Chloroflexota bacterium (assembly GCA_016860845.1). The sequence continues at coordinate 67,182 of BOKF01000004.1, read as the reverse complement.
GCCGGCTAACCCTATCAGGACATGCGCAGCATTGCCTCCCCCACAAATCGTTAATTTCGACATCAATCATTCGCTCCAGAGGGTGCCATTTTGGCGATAAAGCGCATCAATTCGCTGCAATGCGGCCAGGCTTTCCTGGGGTCGTTGGGTGGCAATGGCTGCGCTGAGCAAATCAATGAGGGAAAAAATTCCGGCCAGGGAGCGGCTGTGGGCCACGCCCTCGGTGGCGGCGACAAATGTGTAATCGGCCAGCTTGGCAATTGGAGCAACCGGGCTATCGGTCAAGGCGATGCAAGTGCAGCCCAGCTCGCGGGCGGCCTGAGCGACCAGCACACTCTCGTATAAATAACGCCAGATGCTGATGACCATCACCAGATCACGGCTGGTCAGTTGGGAAATCTCCAACGCCTGGGCCGAACCGCCATTCAAACAGGCACGAGCTGAAAAGCCGAGGACCATCAAGGCATGTTCGGCCAGAACTGCCGCCGCTGCCGATAACCCACCCGCAAAAATACGAATCTGCCCGGCCTGGATGATCGCAGCAGCGGCGGCCGTCAGGTCGGTGTGGCTGACCTGGCTCATTGTTTGTTCGATATTTTGGGAGTATACCTGGACAACCTGAGTGGGCAGATTTTCTATCTGGCTGCCATTGGCCAGGCGGTCGGTTAATTTTTGTACAGCCGTGCGATACCGGGGGAATTGGGTGCGGATCGTTGCTTGCAGATCGGTATAACCTTCAAAACCCAGGGCGCGGCAAAAGCGCACGACGGTGGCGGCGCTGGCTTCAGCCCGCTCGGCCACTTCACTGGCCGAGGCAAAAGCCACCATATCCTCGTTATCGAGAAAAAAGCGGGCTAACCGGCGCTGCTTGAGGGGCAAAGTTTCAAACAGCCTCAGAATATGTTCACGAATGTTTGAGGGAGGCGGCATCGTATCTCCCAGGTTGGTTTTTAGTGCAATGGATGGAACGTGAGTATAGCATGCCTCAAACTAAAATGCAATATCTGTTTCATTATTTTTAACATGAAATATTTGTTTAGTTTTTGGCTCCATTTAAACGACGACCAGTCTGGCCACCGACCTGGGCTTTTATGGCCAGGTCCATTTCATTCGGGAATTTAAGGCTAAAGATCGTGCGGCCATACTTGACCCGGCCTATCCTCCCCAGACAAAAATTGACACCCTCAACCCGGCGATTGCAGTCGCCGGTAAGATCGTCGGCACTTGGAGCAGATACAAATTGACCGGCTTTACCTCTCCCTGTGCCTAAGCCCAGGTATCCCCGCACTATTTCGCTATTTTGACAAATCTAGTAACTTGTAGTATAGTTTTTTGTGAGCGAGGGTTTATGTCAGTGCGCCATGCTGTGTTAGGTTTGCTTGCCCAACGCCCGCGTCACGGCTACGAATTGCGCGCGGCGTTTCAGGCGCTTGTCGGCGGTGAGGAGAATTGGGACGTCAAGCCGGCGCAAATCTACACGACGCTGACGCGCTTGGAGCAAGGCGGTTTCGTTGCCGAGGACGGCGTCGAACAGGATGCGGGTCCTGAAAAACGAATTTATGCGATCACGCTGGCGGGCCGCAAAACCCTCAACGAGTGGTTTGCCTGCGGGATTGAACCGGAACATCAGCACGATGAATTCTTCCTCAAATTGATGATCGGTTTGGTGTCGGGCGCGGCGGATCCCTACCGCTTGATCCAGACCCAGCGGGCCTACCTGTTTCAGGAGCTACACGACCTTACCGAACAGCGCAGTCAGGCCGATCCCAGCCGAGAACTGGCCAAGATTCTTTTGCTCGATAAAGCTGCTATGCACCTGGAAGCCGATTTGCGCTGGCTCGATATGATCGAGGGGCGGCTCGACGAAATTAAACACCAGCCCTTGCCCAAGCCGGAGGCCAGACCGCGCGGCAGACCCCGGAAAATTTAGGATGGTGGATTTTGTTTTTCAATCTGCAGTCAGAAGTCAGGAGTTGATTATGTCTCTCATTCAAGCGGAAAACCTCACCAAAGTGTACGGCGCGGGCGACACCGCGGTCATCGCGCTCGATCATGTGTACCTCACCGTGAACGCGGGCGAGTTTGTGGCCGTGATGGGCCCAAGCGGCTGCGGCAAGTCCACGCTGTTGCATTTGCTCGGCGGACTCGACCGGCCCTCGGACGGGAACGTCAGCATTGATGGGCAACCGCTTGCAAAAATGTCCGACGATGCGGTGACGCAATTGCGCCGCCGCAAAATCGGTTTTGTGTTCCAGTTCTTTAACCTCATTCCGATTTTGTCGTCCGTCGAAAATGCGGCGCTGCCGCTTTTGCTCGACGGCGCTAACTCGGCCACGACGAAACAAAAAGCCATCGAGTGGCTGACCAAAGTTGGACTGGGGCATCGTCTGGACAGCCACCCCGACCAATTATCGGCGGGCCAGCAGCAGCGGGTGGCGATTGCGCGCGCGCTCATCGCCGATCCCATGCTCGTGCTCGCCGACGAACCGACCGGCAACCTCGACACCAAATCGTCGGATGAAATTGCCGGTTTGTTGAAACAAGTCGCCAAGGAATGGGGACGCGCGGTGCTGATGGTGACGCACGACCCGCGTATCGCCGCGTATGCCGACCGGATCATCTTTCTCAAAGATGGCAAGATTGTGAACGAGGCCCACCTGGAAGCCAGGCGGCCGGACAATGCGGAAGCGGTCTCGCAAATGATGCAGGCCATTGCCTGAAAGGTTAGGTCAAAATGAGGTTCCAACTGACTCTCGCCGCCCGCTACCTGAGTGGGCGCAAACTACGCACCTTTCTCACCACGCTGGCCATCGTCATCGGCGTGATGGTGATTTTCGGCACGGGCATTTACTTGCCGTCGTTTATGGACGCTTTCAACAAAAGCCTGCTCTCGGCGTCCGGCCAAACCGATGTGATGATTACGCACAAGACCGGCGAATCCTTTTCGGCCTCCACGCTGAACAAAATCAAACGCATCAAGGGGATTGCCGTCATCGCCGGGTCGCTGGAGCGCATCGTCAATTTGCCGCCGAACTTTTACGGCAAGGACTCGGCGGTCAATGCAGTGGCGCTCATCGGCCTTGATCCGGAGGTTGCGCCGGACCTGCACGACTATCGCGTTACCCAGGGTCGCTTTTTGGAACGAGGCGACGGCAAAGTTGCCGTGATTTCGGAACGGCTCGCCGATGAGGTGGGTCTGAAACTGGACGACACGCTCAAACTGCCGACCCCCGAGGGCGTGGTCAAATTGACGATTGTCGGCCTGATACCGGGGCGCGCCCTCATCGGCAATGAACAGGTGCTGGTCACCCTGACCCAGGCGCAAAAGCTGTTTGACATGTCAGGTCGTATCAGCGTGATCGAAGCGAATCTCACGACCAGAGATAAGGCGGAAAGCGAAGCCATCGTCAATACGATCAAAGCGCAACTGGGGGACACGTACACACTCGGCGGGCTGTCGAGCGGTTCGGAATTCGCCGGGGCGATGCAGTTAGGGCAAGTGATGTTCAATCTGTTCGGCGTGCTCACGCTGGCGATGGGCGGGTTCATCATCTTTAACACGTTCCGCACGATTGTGGCCGAGCGTCGTCACGACATTGGCATGCTGCGGGCCATTGGCGCGAATCGCGCCACCATCGTCGGCCTGGTGCTCACCGAAGGATTGGTGCAAGGCGTTATCGGCACGGCGATTGGCCTGGGGTTGGGCTATCTGCTGGGTATCACTATTACCGCCGGGACAAGTTCAATTGTCAAACAACTCATGAATATAGAAATGACCCCCGTGGTCGAGCCGTCGCTGGTGGTTGTTTCGATTGCCCTGGGTGTCGGCGTCACTCTCTTTGCCAGTTTACTGCCAGCCTTGAACGCGAGCCGCGTCACACCGATGGAGGCTCTGCGGCCAACGCCCAGCCAAGTCATGCAGCGCATCAGCCGCATCGGCACCATCGTCGGTGCGGTGATGATCGTCGTCGCTATGGGGGGATTAATCACAGGCAATTTCGCGCTCGTCGCGCTGGGCGGTTTTTTGGTTCTCGTCGGTTTGGTGCTCGTCGCGCCTGCTCTGGTCAAGCCGATTGCCCATGTGTTTGGCGTTTTGCTCGCGCTGATTTTTGCCCGTCAAGGCACGGGCGAACTGGCGCAGGGCAACCTCACCCGCCAACCTTCGCGCGCGGCGATCACGGCCAGCGCAACGATGATCGGCCTGGCGATTATCGTTGGCGCCGGTGGCATGATGTTCAGTACGGTCGGCACCGTGATGGAGTTGTTTAGCCGAACCCTGGGCAGCGACTATTTGCTCATTCCACCCTCAGTTGCCGTCTGGAAAGGCGATGTCGGTGCAAGCGCCAGTCTCAAAGCCAAGATTAAGGCGGCGCCAGGCGTCGGCGTAGTCAGCTCGTTGCGGTACGCTCAATCGTCGCTCCACCCCGCCGCGCGGAGAACCGGCACAGGCGAGACGATGATTTCCGTCCTGGGCATTGACCCGGTCGAGTATCCGAAAATATCGGGGATGGATTTTCAAAAGGGGAATGCCCAGGATGCTTTTAGCGCGCTGGCCGCTTCTGAACGCAATGTCATCGTCAACGGGATTCTGGCCGCCAGCACGGACTTGAACATCGGCGATACCATTCCGCTGGTGACGACAGCGGGGGTAAAAGACTATCGTGTCATCGCCATTGGCGGCGAGGTGATGAGCATGAAGATCAACACGGCCTATATCTCGCAAGCGAATATGAAAGCAGATTTCCGCAAGAGCGAGGATATTTTCTACCAGGTTGATCTTGCGCCTGGCGCAGACCCCGCGGCAGTGGAGCAACGGCTGGATCGAGTTGTGGAAGACTATCCGCAATTCCGCCTGGTGGCGGGGCGCGAGTACACGGCAGAATTCCGCCGGCAATATGACGCGATCTATGCAGGGTTCTATGTGCTGCTGGGCGTGTTGGCGTTCCCCTCGTTGATTGCCATCCTCAACACGCTGGCAATTGGCGTCATCGAGCGCACCCGCGAAATCGGCATGCTACGCGCGATTGGCGCGACGCGCGGTCAAGTGTGGAAGACAATTGTGGCCGAAGCGTTGTTGCTCGCGTCACTGGGCACGGCATTTGGCATCCTGGCGGGTCTGTACCTCAGCTACGTATTCGTTCAGGGGTTGAGCGCCAGTGGCATTTTCAAAGTGGCTTATACCTTCCCGCTCGCCGGAGTACTCGCGGCCATCGCCGCAGGCTTGATCTTTGGCGTGCTGGCTGCACTGGTTCCCGCGCGCCAGGCGTCGAGCATGGAGATTATCAAGGCGTTGCGGTACGAATAGGGAGCAGGGGCATCATTGGAAGAGACGACCAGGGAGCGCCGACTGGCTTAAAACTCAAGCTCCCGTTTCAGTTGATCCAGGAATTGCTGCATAAAAACGGCAACTTTTCTCCGCTCACCCAAGCACGTGCCGCGCCGCCCGAAAATAGGCTTCAATTATATCCGCCACATCTTTATCGGTGCAATTGGATGGGATGGCCTGGATGATACTCCGGGCAAACAGCTCATCGGTTTGGGGCAGGGCGCCTTTATCGTAGTTGTAGTTACTGTCCTGGTTGAGCGGATGGGTCCAGGGAAAGCCATCGGGGCTGGTGCTGGCTTTTTTGACCAGCGCCGGCAAATTGTAGTAGAGATGGAAGCCGTAACCGGTAAAGTGACATAACAGATTGCCGCCCGGCCCGGCTTTGATACCCAACGCCAGCAGTTCCTGGCTCATCTCCTGTGACGTCTCGGCGGTGGGATAAGTTGTGATGAGGAAGGCCCCGTTGTCGCCCGCTGGATCGTCTACCCGGCGCAGCTTGATGTCGGGGATTTCGGTTAATGCCTCGCGGACGCGGTACTTGGCCGAACGCATGGCCGCAGTAATCCGGTCGAGCTTGCGCAGTTGGGCCAGCCCGAAGGCCCCTTGCAGCTCGGTCATGCGCGCCCCAATCCCCCACAACAGCACCTGCGAGTCAACCTCCAGGCGTCCTTTGAGATTGCGGCTGTGGCCGATGTCCTGGGCGGCCTGGCAGCGCTTGAACAGCAGCCGGTCGTTGGTCACGATCATGCCCCCTTCGCCGGTGGTCATGGCTTTGTTAAACTGAAAGCTGAAGATGCCAATGTCGCCAAAGGCTCCCACCTTTTTACCTTTGTAGGACACGCCGACCGCCTGGGCGCAGTCTTCCAGGACCCTTAGATTGTGCTTTTTGGCAATGGCGCAGATTTCTTCAATGTTGCCGGTGGTCCCGCTCATGTGCACCGGCACGACAACCGTCGTTTTGGGCGTGATTTTCTTTTCCAGGTCAGCCGGGTCCATGCAGAAGGAGTCGTCAATCTCGCACAGGACCGGGATAGCCCCACGGTTGACCACAGCGGCGATGGTGCTGATCCACATGTAGCCGGGCACAATGACTTCCTGACCAGGGCCAACGCCCAGCGCCGCCATAGCCACATTCAACGCCGCCGTCCCCCCGCTGACTGCCAGGGCATGCTCAATGCCGATATACTCAGCATACTCTTTCTCAAACTGATCGCACATGTGCTGCCGGTCGAGGCCGTAGTAGCGGAACGGCGACTGGGCCTTGATGACCTGTGTAACCAGTTCCAATTCTTCCTCACCAATGAAATAGGAGCCGGGCCACTCGTAGCCCAGCGGTTCTTCTCTAACGGGTTGGGGGTTCATAAACTATTGTCTCCTTTGCGCCTGCCACAATTCCTGCAGCGGTTTGTAGTTCAAAACAATGATACCTTCCTGTTCGATGATCGCCCGGGTTTCAGGCGACATCAAAAACTCAAAATCAGCCTGGCGGACCGGCCAGTCATTGCCCATCGCCTTGAGTTCGCCTGTCACCAGTGAGGGGTGGACAGCCCATTCGGTCAAGCCCGGTCGTAACTCGCGCAGCCCCTTGAAGTAGTAGGCCGGTTTTTCATGCGTCTCAACCCGGTAGCTGTCCAAAATATCGTAGTCGTGGGCAGGCAAACCCTGGCCCTTGATTTTCTCGATCAAGGGCGGCTCGCTGACCCGCATGGCCAGGCCGTATTCTCCGGCCAGTCCGACCGTCATATCAAAAATGTCTTCACGCCGGGTATGGATGCCACAGTGACTGTCTACATGGGTTGGCTTCAGCCCGGCGGCCAGCACCGCTTCGATCTGCGCTCGAAACTCCACCTCCAACTCGGCCAGATTGACTTGAGCCAGAAACGCCGGGATGCGCTCCTCGCTGTAGAAATAGCCGGCTTCGTCCACCAACGAGGGAACCTTTTCCTTGGGCGCTACCGGTCCCCAGCGGTAGTAGACCGCCTCGCTGACGGCAGTTAGATGCACGCCAAAGGAGATGTCGGGGTTCTCCCGGAGCAGGTGCATGCCGTGCAAGCCCCAGGGACAGGGGACCATCAAGGTGCAGGAACTGGCCGCTCCATGCCGGATAGCCTGGGTCACCGCCTCGTTAATTGAGTGGCACATGCCAAAGTCATCCGTGTTGAGAATAAGCAGCCGGGCATCCGGAGGATAACCGAGCAGTTTGTTGGTTTGGCTGTTTGATTGCATGATTATTTTCTCCTCAAAAAATTTTTCCAAGCCCCGAAAGATCTTAGAGACCTTTCGGGTCTGAATCGTACCCGGCGGTGTTGGTAATCACCGGCCGCCAGGCGAAATCGCCATCCAGCGGGAAAATAGGCCGGGTGACATAGCGGTATGGCAGCCGGGTAAAATCCATATCCGAATAACCGGGACTCAGGGCCAAAATCTCGCGCGGCGCGGCGTCGCGCAGTTCGGGCATCAGATAACCCAGCTTAACCACCACAATTTTGTGTTCCAGCGGTTCCACTCCGGCCTGGCGAAAATCGGCCAGCCCCATAAAGGCCTTACGCAAATCGGTCACCAGCACCCGCACCCCGCCAACGCGCAGAGTAGCAACCGCAGCTTCCTGCACGCCCGACTTGGGCCGGTACAGATGCTCGACCACCCCGGTGACTTCGACCGGCTGACCATGACTGCGATCCAGTTTGCCGCCCAGGCTGACCGTGACCAGGGCGCCCACTCCGGCGGCAAAACAGGTCTGCGCCGCTGCTTCGTCGGGAATACCGGCCAGAACAGCGTCGGGAACTCCCTTCGCCAGCAGGCGCGACAGGAAATAGGGCGTATCGCCGGGCGTGCCGGCCGTGGGGTTGTCGCCGGAGTCGGACAGGAAGACGGTGCTTTCGGGAGCGGCTAAAGCCCGCTCGATAGCCTCATCCACCGAGGCGGCCACTTCCATATCAAAGGTAAAGTTGTGGCGCTGGTCCCACATTGCCTGGGCCAGCCGTTTGGCCTGCTGCCGTGCCAGTGGCAAATGGGTTTCGTTTTCAGCGACCACCACCACATTGCTGCCCGCGTGGGGCGCGTCGGCCCAGCCAAAGCCGACCAGGATGTCGGCGGTGAGGATGCCGGGCTGCTGCTCGATTTCAGCCACCAGCGCCAACAGTGATTTCATGGGGTCAATCCCGGTGGTGGATTTTTCGCCGGGCAGGAGCAGGGGCAGGCGGATAAAAACCGGCCGCGGCCGTTTCCCTTCCCGCAGGCAGCGAACCAGGGCAGTCACCGTCCGCACCAGGGTCTCTGGCGCGTCGCGGTGGGGAGCGGTGCGGTAGGCGGTCCATAAATCGGTTTTGTTGGCGAACTCTTCGGTCAGGTTGCCATGCATGTCAAAGCGGACAGCAATGAGCGGCTCGTACCCGACCACCGCCCGAATCTCGCGGACCAAATCGGTCTCGCCGCTCCAAATATTCTCCACCAGCAAAGCCCCGTGCAGGATCAGGCAGATGCCGTCCAGCTTGCCCGCCTGCCGGATACCCTCGAAAATCTCGGCCCGCAGTTGCAGGTACGTTTTCTCTTCGACGATCCCGGAAGGGGTCATACTGTGGGCCATCAGGATGGGGACCGGCTCGACCTCCAGAGCCTGCAGCAGCTCGCCCAGGTCGGCATAATTAGACCCATGCGCATCTTTGCCTCCCTGCCCGGACGGGTAGGGCGACAGCCGCCCTTCCCTGGAAAGAATTTCCTGGCCGCGCCAGATTTGAAAATCCTTCAGCGAGGCGGTAATGGGTGAAAAATTTAGGGCTTCGTGCATGATACCGGCAATAGCAATCCGCATAAACAGCTCCTGTGAAAGTACGACTGCCGACGGCAGAGAGCGCTTCGCCTCCCCTTGGGGGATCGCCGACCGCCGAAAAATGGTTTAATTGTTGTAAATATTCCTCTGACTAACAGGATTTACGGGGTCATGTCATTTCGAGCGACGAAGGAGCGAGAAATCCCTAATACCACGTCTTGCAAGAGTAGTTTTGAGAGATTTCTCCCTCCGCTATGCTCCGGTCGAAATGACATGCTTAGGTTCACCGCGTCACTCCTCTGACTAAGAGGACCCCCCGAATTAATCTTGGCCTTAGCCTCAGCCTTAGCCTTTCATCATTAAATGCTGCCCCAACATGCGCTCGGCGTTGCGGTGGAAGATGTCGTGGCGAGCCTCGTCGCTGATGCGGGCAAACAGAATGGCCCCGGCGTGGTAGTGCTGGCTGTACCAGGGCAGGTCGCTGCCAAAGACGATCTTTTTAGAACCGGCCGTTTCGACCATATACTCGATGACGCCGTTGATCTGGGCTCCACCCACCGGCGCCCGAGGCATGAGGCTGCCGCCGGGCATCAGGCTGAAATCGTGGGCATTGGGCACCGAGGTCAGGTCCAGGTAAACGTTGGGCAGGTCGCGGGCCACGCCGACGCTCGTTTCCCAGTCGCCGTGGCCGCAGTGGGCCATAAAGAACTGGGCTTTGGGGTAGCGCTCGGCAATCTGGCCGACCAGGGCCGGGGCGTCAAACGGACTTTCGCCCCAGGTATGGATCATAATCAGCAGGCTATGCTCGTTGGCGTACTCCAGCGCAGCGGCATACTTGGGCGAAGTGACCGGGACCAGGTGATAGTCGGACCAGAATTTGAAGCCGACAAAGCCGCGCCGCTGCGGAAAAGCCCGCAAATCTTTGGCGATAATGTCGGGGTAGTTAGGATTGATCACCCAGAAGCCTAAAAACTTGTCGGGGTGGGTATCAATGACGTCTTGCATCAAGGCATTACCGCGCTCGACATCGTGGGCAATGGCGACGTGATGCATGCAGACAATCCGCTTAACACCGCAGCGCTCCATGCTGTGCAGCATCCGTTCCAGTGAAGCCGACGGCAGATAGGCCGCGTGAAACGGCCCAATATGGCCGTGCATATCAATGATGGGGCAGGCCTCGGAACGACCTGTAGCTAAATATTCCTGGGCAATCGGTGATGGGTTCATGGTAGTTGCGCCTCCGCTAAAAGTCGGGCCAGGTTATCCCCGGCGATGGCCTGTCGCTCGGCCTCGGAAATATCGGCCTGAGCCAGCATGAGTAGAGCCGCGCCGCTGGCATGGTCGGGAAAACCGGAGCTGAAGAGCAGTCGCCCGGCCCCGTAGCGCTGGCAAAAGGCCTCGAGGATGCCATCCACCAGGTAGCCGGCTGTTTCAAAATAAAGGTGGGGATAGCGCTCGATCAGCGGCCAGGCGTAGCGGTCCAGCGGGTTGGAACCTTGCGTGCCGGTGATGACCACCAGCTCGGGAAAGGCCCGCAGGAGCTGGCCGATCTTGTCTAGGCTGGCCTTGATGATGAGTGGAATCCGCCGCTCCATCAAAACCGCCATCTGGTCGCCCCAGGTCACTTCGTCGAGCAGGTAGCGGTGATCCTCCGGGAAGAGGCGCAAGGCCCGGATGCGGTGTTGCTGCATGTGCCGGAGCATGGCCGCCAGCGGTGGCAGCTCGCCGGTATGGCTGGGGAGCAGGGTCCAGGTCGGGATGAGCCGCTCGTAGCCTTTGGTCTCTTGCATGATGATCTCGTTGCCAGAGGCCGGTGCGTCGAAGCGCTGCGCCGTATGGTAGACCAGCGCCCGCTCGATACCGCAGAAATCCAGCTCCTCAATCAGCTCGGCGGCGGTCCGGGCAAAGCGAAAAACGCGGGTGCGGTACACGCCAAAGCCGGCTGTGCAATCAAACAGTTTCATAATGGGTCTCCTATTTCACCGCGCCGCTGGTCATCCCCTGCACCACCCAGCGCTGAAAGAAGATAAAGATCAGCATCAACGGCAGGCTGGCCAGGGTAGACAGGGCCATGATTGAGTTCCAATCGCGCACATACTGGCCGAAGAAGGCGGCCAACCCGACCGTGAGCGGCTGCGAGGCGGGCGTGTCGGTCATGGTAATCGCCAGCAGGTACTCGTTCCAGGCGCTGATAAAGACATAAGTGCCAACGCCGACAATGCCGGGCACGGTCAAAGGGACCAGCACGTGCCACAGCGCTTGCAAGCGGGTGCAGCCGTCAATCATGGCCGCTTCTTCCAAATCAACCGGGATAGAGTCGATGTAGCCTTTCAGCAGCCAGATGACGATGGGCAGGATAAAGGCGGTGTTAACCAGGACCAACCCACCCAGGGTGTCGTACAGATCAATGAGGTGGGCCAGCCGGAAGTAAGGGATGATGATAACCACCGGCGGCAGCATCAGCAGGGCGACAATACCCAACAGCATAAGCCGCCCGCCGGGCATTTTGAAACGGGAAAAACCGTAGGCGGCCAGCAGCCCCAGGCCAATCGTAATAACCAGGGTAGACAGAGCCAAGATGGTGCTGTTGAGAAAGTAGGTCTGGTACTTCTCAGTGAAGATAATTTTCTCAAAGTATTTGAAGGTGAGCTGGGTCGGGATAAAGTTGGGTGGGTAGGTCAAAATTTCTTTGATGGGCCGGACGGCGGCATTAATCATCCAAACGACCGGCAGCAGGATGATCAGGGCCGACAGGCAGGTTGCCCCGACCACCAGGATTTGGTGGGCGATACGGCCTGAATGTAAGCCTAAACTAAAAGCTGGTTTCACCGGTTTCCCCTCCTCGCGCCAGGAGTCGCAGATAAAAGATGGTGATAAAGGCCATCATGACCAGCATCAGGGTGCTGATGGCCGCGCCGTAACCGAGGTTGCCGTCGAGCAGGCCGGTTTTGTGGATGTAGTAAGCCACGGTTTCGGTGCTGCGGAAAGGGCCGCCCTTGGTCAGCATCTTGATCAGGTCCACGTGCCCGACGGTAGTAATGACATCAATAACCGAGGCGGCGATGAGCACCGGGCGCAGTTGGGGCAGGGTAACGTAGCGAAAGCGCTGCCAGGCGCTGGCTCCATCCACCTTGGCCGCCTCATAGAGTTCGGGCGGAATGACCTGTAAGCCGCCCAGAATGATGAGCATATAAAAAGGATAGGATTTCCAGGTATTGACCAGCACAACCGAAGTCATGGCCATGCCCGGCGTCGCCAAAAACTCGATGGGCTGGGGCCGGCCCAGAAGGTCAACCGCCAGATAGTTGAGCAGGCCAAACGGGTGAAACAGCAGCGACCACATCAGGCCGGCAGCGGCGGTCGAAAAGACGTAGGGCAAGATGAGCAGCCCCCGCACAAAGTTGCGAAAGAGATTGTTGAACCAGCTTTCGTTCAGCAGCAGGGCAAAGGCCAGGCCGATTAACAGATGCAGCACCACCGAGGAGACGGTGAAAACAGCGATAGCCCGCAAGCTGTTCCAAAACCACTCATCTTGCAGCAGCTCCGCGTAATGTTGCAGCCCCACAAAGTGCCACTCTCCCTTGTTGACATCGGTGGTGCTAACGTAGAGGGTATAGACCAGCGGGTAGATGCTGGTCAGCAGCAAAAAGAGAATGGACGGCGCAATAAACAGATAGCCGGTGAGGGCGCGGCGTGACAGCCCAATCTTATCCCGCCTGGCCGGGGCCTCAGCCAGGTTTGTATCCGATGCTATGGCCATTGTTGTCGAGGGAGAATTTCTTTCTTCATACACAATATTTCACCTTCCGACGATAATTTCAACCCTCTTGCGGGGCGACGCGCTCGCGAGCGCGTCGCCCCGGAATTTTAGCAGATCTTACTGGCCCGCGCTATCTAACGTTTCCTGCCAGGTAGCGGCAGCTTCGTCGAGAGCGGTCTTGGCGTCTTTCTTGTCGCCGATGACCTCCTGGAAAGCCAGGCCGAAGGAGTCAACCAGCTTCTCGGCTTCGGGCAGAACCGGGAACAGCACGTTGTGTTCGGGGTCCTGGTTGGCGAAGTCAGGCACGTTAGCCAGCAAGGGGTCATCACTGCCCTTGAGCGACTCGACCGCCGCGTTCGTGCCCCACAACAGGCTGACCTTCTGGGTCATATCCACCGAGACTTCATCCGAATACAGGTACTTGACAAACTCCCAGGCCGCTTCCTTGTTGGGCGAGTTGGCCGAAATGCCGACCCCGCTGCAAGCCCAGGAGTAGCCGCCGGTCTTGTCCTTCCAGGCCGGCGCATAGGCTATCTTGATCTCCGGGTCAATCTGTTTGGCCTTCGTCCAGATGAAGGGGCCATCAATGACCGAGGGCACCTGGCCGCTGGCGACGTACTCCAGCATCTGGGCCTGGTCCTCGCCCAACGAGCCGGGCACGACCAGCCCCTTGTCGTAGAAGTCCTTCCACCACTGCATCGCCGCCACTCCCTCCGGCGAGTTGAAGGCGACCTTGCCCTCCTGGTCGAACCACTGCCCGCCTTCCTGAGCCAAACGGAAACCAAAGTAGCGGGTCATAATGAAACCAGCATCCTGCAGCGGCATGCTCATACCGTAGCTGTTCGGATCATCCGCGTGGATCTGCTCCATCAACGCCGTGAATTCGTCCCAGTTCGTTGGCGGTTCATACCCCTTCTCGGCAAACAGGCCAACATTGTAGGCAAATTGATAGGGAATGAGATACAGACACAGCGCCTTGGTTTGCCCCTGCAATCTCATCGGCGTTGTCGCTGTCAGCTTGGCCGCAAAGTCCGGCTCTTTCTCCAGCCAGGGATCGAGCGTTTCGACAAAACCCTGCTTGTCCAGCCCGGCTACCCACTCCCCTTCCACTCCGAACAGGTCGTAGCTCTCCCCGCCCGCCGCCGCCGCTTGCAGCTTGCCCGCCATATCCGGCCACGGCACGTCCACCACCGTCACCTTGATGTTCGGATGCTGCGCCTCAAAATCGGCAATCAGCTTGGCGTGGTTATCCGGCCCCCACTCATTCACCCACCATTGCAGCCACCGCAGCTCGACGACTTCGCCCGAGCCGGCGGCCGGCTCTTCGGCCTCAGCCGGCTCAACTGCGGCTTCTTCTGTGGCCGGGGCCGCTTCGGCCGGCTGTTCTGTGGCAGGGGCCGCTGCTTCGGCCGGTTTTGCCTCTTCTGCCGGAGCGGCTTCTTCCTGGGCCGGTGTTGGGGCTGCCGCCTGGCCGCAAGCGACTAACAGGGCCAGCAACGCCAGAATGACCGCTAGAAACCAGAGTTTTTGCTTCATCTTATTATTCTCCTCTCTTTCTTCTTAAAAATGGGTTTGAAATCTAACATTGATTCCAGGGCATAGAACTAAACTACAAATTCCCTTTAGCTTTGCCAACCCTTTTGGTTTGTCGAATCATCACCTCCTTTTCGCTGAAAGTGGGAGAGTGGTAAAGCAGAGCTTTCCCCTCCAAGATAGATTACACAACACCCTCCGCCTTTAAGGCCGCAATGGCGGCTGAGTCATAGCCCAGCAGGCCGGCCAAAATCGGGTTGGTGTGCTGTCCGAGAAGCGGGGGCGGATAGCGGATTTGGGGTGGGGTAGTCGTAATATGCAGCGGCGAGCCAACCAACGGCAGCGGGCCAGCCGTAGGGTGGTTAACTTCGACCTGCATGCCCCGCGCCTGTACCTGGGGATGGGCCAGTACCTGGTCTACCGTGTTAATGGGCGCGGCCGGGATGCCTATTTCGGCCAGATGCGCCAGCCACTCCTCTGCGGTCCGAGTGGCAAAGAGTTCACTCAAGCGCGGAATCAACGCTGCCCGATGTTCGACCCGGGCCGCATTGGTGGCAAAACGGACATCTTCAGCCCACTCAGCGCGATCCACTGCCCGGCAAAACTTGCGCCACTGGCTGTCGTTGCCAACGGCAAAAACAAAATGCCGATCCTGCGCTTTGAAAACTTGATAGGGGACGACAGTCGGGTGGGCGTTGCCATAACGTTGGGGCGGCTGGCCTGAAACCAGGTACTCGCTGGCCACATTAGCCAGCCAGGCGACCTGACAGTCGAGCAGCGAAAGGTCAATGCGCTGGCCGGCCCCGATGCGCTCGCGGGCAAAGAGCGAGGCCAGGATGGCGTTGGCGGCAAACAGGCCGGTGGTAATATCGGCAATGGCGACACCCACCTTGTGCGGCTCGCCGTCGGCGGGACCGGTCAGGCTCATAATGCCCCCCTCGGCCTGGATGGCAAAATCATAGCCGGGCCGGTCCCGATCGGGGCCGGTGTAGCCGTAGCCGGTGATGGTGCAGTAAATCAGGCCGGGCCGCAGCCGCTGCAATTCGTCGTAACTCAGCCCCCAGCCTTCCAGGGTGCCGGCCCGAAAATTTTCAACCAGAACATCTCCCTGGCGGATCAGCTCCCGCAGGATTGCCAGTCCCCGCTCTGATTTCAGATTCAGGGTCAAACTGCGCTTGTTGCGATTGGCGCACAAAAAGTAGGCCGACTCCCCGCCCGGCGCAAAGGGCGGTCCCCAGTGGCGGGAGTCGTCGCCCTGGCCCGGCGCTTCGATCTTGATGACATCCGCGCCGAGGTCGCCCAGCAGCATCGTGCAGTACGGTCCCGCCATCACCCGCGACAGGTCAATCACTCGAATGCCGGCTAGTAATTGTTCCACCTGTTCCCCCAAAGGCGCTAAATTCCGTCAAAAAACGCGCTCAAAGAATTCCTGTTGCAATGCCGGAGTGACCGTATCGTCCTTAACCACCCGGATTATCTCGACCAGGCGTTTAGCCAGGTGGTTTAGAATAAACTCACCTTTGGCTGCGGTGCCGTACTCACCCCGGCCGGAGTAGTGGTGCGGAAAGTCGGCGTACCAGCCGATAGCCGTGTATAAATCCCTTTTTTCCAGATGGCTCAAGCGGTCCTGGGCTACCCCCTGGTCGGTGGGCAGCATCGAGATATCCACCAGGTCGGGGGCTGTCGCCAGCATCATGCTGGTTTCCGCCTCGCCGGCGTGCTCATCCCGAATCTGGGACTCGCGCAATTCCTCCCAGCCCCGGGCAAACTCCTCATCCCGGTTCCAGGCGTCGGGCCGGGGCAGGTAGACCACGTAATCCCTGGGCCGTTCCAGTTGCAGCATGATAAAGTGCTGTAAAAAGTAGCGATTCCCGCCGTGCCCGTTGACCAGGATGATCTTCTTCAGGCCGTTGCGGGCAATCTCGTCACAGGTAGTCTCCAACAGGTCGTACATGACCCGGCTGTTGATGCCGACCGTTCCCGGCGTGTGGCGAGCCTCAAAAATCTGGGTAAAGAAATAGGGCGGAAAGACAAGCACCGGTTCGATCCTGGCAGCGCGCAAAGCAATCTCCCGCGCCAGATAAACATCGGTGCCCAGCGGCAAATGGTCGCCATGTTTCTCGATGACGCCCAGCGGCAAAAGACAAACGTTTGCACACAATTCGACAGCTTTAACAAATTGAGGGGTAGAAAGGTTTTCCCACTGCATTATTATCTCCCTAAAAAATAAAAGTAGTAGTTTTACTGGCTGCGCCCTCGCGCCGCCACCGGCCACACCACCTCGACCTCATCACCGCGCAGCAGGTAAAAATGGTCGTGCAGGTTGAAGGTGGTGCAGCCGTGGCTGGGTAGCAGTTCGATGGTATCGCCGGGTTGGACCCGCTCACCCTGACCCACGGTGATGAGCGCCTGTTCTTCCGACAGGCGGACGACTTCAAGCCCCGCTCTGCCCACGACTTCGGGCAAACCAAATTCGGTGGTGAGAGATTTAAGCCCCACATCCGCCACGGCAACGCCCGGCCGGGGAGTACTGATGATGGTCGCCAACACGGTCAAGGCGCATTCAAAGGGCACGCCGACCTGTCGGTAGCGTCCATCCATGGTGGCGTAGGAACCAGGCTGAATTTCGGTAACGCCCGGAAAGCTTCCACCCAGGTCAAATGTGCCGGTGCCACTGCTGCTGACAATCTGGACGGGCACGTCATTTTGGCGCAGCAGTTCGGCGGTATCCACCAGCAAGCGCAAGGAGGCCAGGGCTTTTTGCCGGCGCTCCTCCGGGTCAAGCACCAGCACGGCGTGGCCTTCGTAGCCCATCAGCCCCATAAACTGCAAGCTAGGTAACTCGCGGACGAGCCGGGCCAATTGGAGCGTCGCTTCGCCGGGTGGCACACCGCAGCGTCCCATGCCGGTGTCAACCTCCAGCAGCAGTTTGAGCCTGATCCCTGCGCTGTCCGCCGCTGCCGCCAGATCGGCCAGGTTGCGGGCGTCGTCGGCGACAACCATGACATCGGCCCGGCGGGCTAACTCCATCAGCCGCCGAATCTTCTGCGGTCCGACGATCTGGCTGGCCACGAGCAGGCCGCCGATCCCGGCTTCGGCCATCACTTCGGCCTCGCCCAGTTTCTGGCAGGTGATGCCAATAGCGCCGGCGGCTATCTGCCTGGCGGCAAGCTGCGGGGATTTGTGGGTTTTGCAGTGGGGACGCAGATTCACCCCCGCTTCACGGGCAAAAGCAGCCATCCGGGCGATGTTTCGCTCCACTAACTCCAGATTTACCAGCAAGGCTGGGGTATCTATTTCTCTTGAAAATTGGCGTGCCATACCTGCCCTCAACTTTATAAGCGTGCTTCAAACTGTGGGGGTGGCGCTGTCGACTCCCGGATGATTAGCTCGCCAGGAAGAACTATGTCCTTCATCTCCCCATCTCCCCTCAAGATGTGGAGAATTCTCTCCATCGCCAGGCGCCCCATTTGGCGGGCAGGCTGGCGAACCGTTGTCAGTGGAGGCGTTACCCATTCTGCGACAGGGGTGTTATCCACGCCCACCACCGACATCGCTGCGGGCACGTTGACCCCGGCCTGGCGGAGCGCGGCCAACGCGCCCACGGCGGTACGGTCATTGTAGCAAAAGATCGCCGTGGGTCGTGGGTCCAGCTCAAGCAGTTGGCGAGTCGCAGCGGCTCCCCCTGCTTCACTGTTTTCTGTTTCAATGGTCCAGGTATCGTCGCAGGGCAGACCGTGATCAATTAAGGTTTGCCGGTAGCCCACCCAGCGGGCTTGCCCGGAAATGACATCGGCGGCAACCTTCAGATGAGCGATGCGGCGGTGGCCGAGTTCAACCAGATGGGTCACGGCTAAGCGCGCTACATGGATTTCGTCAATCCTGACCGAATTAGCGCCAGCCGTCGCGCCCTCACTATTGATCAACACGATCGGAGATTTCAGCTTGATCAAATCTGAAAAATACTGCTGCTGGAAATGCGAGCACATGACGATGATACCTCCCACTCGATAAGCATTGAAGGTATCTACAATGGTCATGCGCTGCCGTTCCGGATCGGCCTGAGACGTCACGACAATTAAGGCAAAGCCAGCCTCACGGGCTACACTCTCGATGCCTTCGAGGATGCGTCCAGCAAAAGGATCGGCCAGGGTGGTGACCACACAACCAACGGCTCTGGCATAACCTGAAGCTAACCCCTGGCCCAAAGCACTCTGCACATATTGCAGACGTCGGGCTGTCTCGATGACTCGCTCTTTGGTCTCTGGCGAAATATCCGGTTTATTATTCAAAGCCCGCGAGACGGTCATGGCGGTAATGCCTAACTCTTGGGCAATATCTCTGATTGTGATCCGGTTGAATTTTCGTCTCATTGATTTGGCTCTAAATACTTTTCCAACGCCGTTAGCGGTAACGTTAGCGGTAACGTTAGCGGTAACGGCAATTTTATTATAGGATTGTCTATTTGTCAAAATCGAGAGTTCTACTTACAGACGCTGGATTATCCAGGATGATGCGAGCAGCGGCTGAAATATAAGGGCGAAACGATCATAGCCTATGCACAAATCGCCTGGCTTTGCTTGTTGCCTTCAGGCGACTTGACGCTGGCAGCCAACTAAAGGGCAAAATATCGTGGGTGTACTTCACTTTGGGGCGAGTTTCGTTCTTTGAACCACTGAATTCACTGAACAGGCTGAAATCACTGAGGGAGGAAGCAAATTCAGTGGTTTCAGCGACAATCAGCGCCTCAGTGATTCAAACCTGCCCCAAAACAGAAATGCTACCAAATATCGTCAATTACTTCCGGTTTTGGGGGTGAAGCGGATATAATAATGTAATAATTTAGGTGGATACTGCCATAAGGATAGAAGTTAAGTAACCGGCCCGTGGAACTTATCATGCGCGAACGGTGTATTCAACAAAGGAGAAATTTGCTAGGGGGAAAACCATAATAATTTCATGCCATTTATTGCGGCTGGAGTGAAGCCGTCAAGTGATCGGGTACAGCGAACCTGCTCCATGAAAATGGAAACGACCCAACGCCATGGTCCGAGGTATAGAGGAGTACAAAGATGCACAAAATTTTAACCTTGTTTTTCAGTTTCACCTTAATCGCCGGCGTCCCTGGTTTGGCTCTGCATTTAGCGCCAACCTTAACATCAGTCAAAACCGCTCAAGCAACCCCAACTCAGGCCATAACAGCCCCACCAACCCCGGGTATGAATTACCTCTATACCGGAGGGCAACTCGGCTCCTTACCCCAACAGGTCAGCTTTACCGACCAGGGCCTGGCTGCCGACGTCACCGGCGAAATCCAACTGGCCAAACCTTATGCCGGCGGGCCAACCGGCCCCTCCCCCGACACCGCTTACCCCACCCATCTCAGATTCTACTTTTATAACGACCCGGCCAGCTCCCCACCGACTCGGGTCGTCTGGCGGCCCCACCTGCGGGTTTACCCGGTCAACGACTATCGTTTGATTTACGGCCCAGACCCGCTCCAGCAGGCCACGCCCATCATCAACGAAACCATTGACCGGCTGCAAGCCATCCTGGTTGATCGCCCGCTCACCTTTGAGGACAATATTCCTTTCCTGCCGCCGGTTCATGAGGCCCAGGTTTTTAGGGCACAGGTCAAATACCTGGATTTCCACGGCGGGTCAGGGATACGCTTCATCACCCAACACGCTATTGGCGGGCCGATCAGCAATCAGGACATCTTCTATACCTTTCAGGGTTTGACCGCCGACGGTCAATATTATGTCGCCCTCTTCTATCCCGTTTCAACCTCGGCCCTGGCCGCTGTAGATGAAGGCCAATCCTTTGAAACCCCCGAAGATTATCGAAGCCATGTGCAGGAAACAACCCAACGCTTGGATGCGCTCTCGCCCGGTGATTTTACCCCCGACCTGAGCCTGCTGGATGGGCTGATCGAGTCGCTGCAAATTACCCCACCATCTGACCAGACCGCTTCTATCCCGGCGGCTGAAGCCGCGGCCCCCACCCCAATGCCCTTTGGCGGGGGGACGGGCAAAATTGCTTTCCTTTCCGCGGGGAATATTTATCTAATGAATATGGACGGCAGCGATCTGACCCGGCTGACCGATATAGGGGTGATCGGCTGTTTCGCCTGGTCGCCCGATGGGCAGCAAATCGCGTTCAGTTCCAACTATGATATCTATGTTATAAATGCCGTTGGCGGGGATCAACCCAAGCTAATCGTTGATGTGACGCCCACCGATGGGGATGCGGCTTATGTTTGCCCCACCTGGTCAGCCGACAGCCAACAACTCTTCCTCGCCGTTCCCTTTCTCTACGGCATCTACGCCGCCCCGGCCGATGGCAGCAGCCTGACCAAGCTGGCCGACATCGAGGGCTGGGATCATGCCTGGTCGCCCGATAGACAAATGCTTGTCTTTGTCTCAAGGCGTGACAGAGAGTTCGAAATTTATGGAATGAAGACCAACGGCAGCAACTTGACCCAGCTCACCGACAACACCGCCAGAGATCTGGATCCGGCCTGGTCGCCCGACGGGCTAACCATCGCCTTTGCTTCAGACCGCGAGGTTGAAGATAAATACGAGCTTTACCTCATGCAGGCCGATGGCAGCAACCCCAGAAAGTTGACTCAAACCTCAAGCCGGAGGATCTTCAGGCCAACCTGGTCGCCTGACGGTCAAACGATTGTTTATACCCGTAGCAGTGAGGATGGGGTGTGGATTGACTTGATCAGGGCCGATGGCACAGGCTACAAACAGCTTGTTCAGGGGCGTGACCTTCAAGGGCGTGACCCGGTCTGGTCGCCTGATGGCCGGTATATTGCTTTCAGGGATAACTCTGATGGCATCTCCCTGATGGATACCAATAGCCAGAACGTGACCAAACTGCCTATCCCCCCAACCATGTCCGGCTACTCCCCTGCCTGGCAGCCCTCGCCACCCCCTACAGAGAGGAGCGATCAATGAGCCATCTGAACTTGCGGCTGTCTATCATAGGCCTGATCCTGGCCGCGTTCTTTTCGGGCGGGGGCGTTGTTCTGTCTTTAGCTGCCCTCCCAACTCCTGTACCACCCGGCCAAACTTCTGCCTCAAACGCTCCGGCCTGGCAGAGCTATACCCTGCCTCCCGGTTTCGCAGGCGATGATGTGATTACGCTTCCGGTTACATCAACCCCATCATTCAGACCGGAGCCGTTTAACCCCCGCCTGATTGATACCGACAGTGAGCGTATCTACACGATTGGCTATGTGGACGGGCTGGACAAAGCCCAAACCCTGGTGCTGAATCTGGCGGATGAATGGCTGTTAACCAGCTATGATCTGGCCGGCGGCCTGGCCCTGGACCCGGTGCATGACCGGCTTTACGTTGACCAATATCGCAACGCCGGTTTGGCCGTGCTGAACACCCGCACCGGCCAGCGTGAGCGAACCATCAAGCTGCCAGGGGAAGTTTTCTATAGCGCCCCCTTTCCTCAGGCCGACCCGGTCACGGGCCAGGTCTTGGCCTTCCGCGATAATCTGGTCTATATCGTTGACCCGGAGAGTGGAACCATCATTGACACCGTTACCTTTGAAGTTTTGGATTACGTCCAGGAAATAGCGCCGATTGAGCGCCCCCTCTTCGATACGGCCACCCACCTGTTGTATCTGAGTTTTGTAATTCATGGCTGCACTTCTTCCATGAGCGGCGATTGCAGCACGCGTAAGTTGGTGGTGTATGATTTGGCTGCCGGGCAAGAAGTAGCCTGTGATGACAGCCGTGTGGGAGCAATACTGGGTCATTACATGTACTGCGCCAATTATGGCTGGGTCCCGGTTTGGGGGGAAAGCCGGCCCTGGTTCGACCCCATCAACTGGGGCGATCAGGAAAGCCGGGTTGATTTTGATCCCCAGCGGCAGCTTTTTTACGAAGTCACCCCCACACAACTGAAAGTCTACGAAGCCGCACATCTGACTTTGACCCTGGCTCTGCCCCGACCTATCGCCGGTACCTTTGAACGTTACGATGTTAAAACCGACGCTCTGCAATTTCGGATCAACGGGCAATTGCAGGCCTGGCCGGCCAGCGCCATTGTTCCGCCCACACCAGAGCCGTTAACCATTTCACCGGTACCCACCAGCCCAGTCCAGTTTTTGGCCGTCTCACCCGGCTGGCCGGCCGACCTAACCCTCTTCGGGGCCTGGCTGGACCCCACCAGCAGCGGCGATTATAACCGCCTGTTTAGCTGTAACAGCCTCTTTTATATTAGCCCGGATGGCGGCCAGACTTGGCGCCAATCTCAAGGCGGGCTGGCCGGCAGTTGCGGCCCGCACTGGCCGACCCTGGCGGTATCGCCGGATTATGCCCGCGACCAAACCCTCTTCACCGGGGTGTGGGATATGGGTATCCTCAAATCGTCGGATGGCGGCCAATTGTGGCGACCTTCCGGGGTAAGTTTACCGGATAGGTTTACCCGTAAAATTCTGCTCTCACCCGGTTTTGCCACCGATAAAACCGTTTTGACTATCGGTAGGGATCATTCATATCGTTCCACCGATGGGGGAAATACCTGGCAAATTCTTAACTCACCCTCCTCAGCCTGGCCGGGACAATGGCAAGACCTGGCCTTGTCGGCTGAGTTTGAGCAGGACCATACTATCCTGGGCAGCGTTCGTGATAACCAGACGGAACGCGCCCGGTTATTTATCTCCAGTGATGGCGGTGGTCAGTGGGCCGAGGTGGGGCAGATGCCGCAGGGCGCGACGACCCTGAGTCTGGCTCCCCTGTTTACTACCTGGCAAACCGCATTTGCCTATGACCCTTACAATCTATATCGCTCAACGGATGGTGGGCGGCACTGGGAGTCAGTCTTAACCATCCAGGATGGCTGGATAAAACAACTGGTCTACGCGCCGAATATCGAGCAAAACCGGCCCATGTTCGTGCTGTCGGCTTTGACCGATCAGACCAGGTCGCGCTCCGTCGAGTCAAACCGGCTGTATCGTTCGAATGACGGCGGGCAAACCTGGCAGCCCTTTGACTTGCCTGCTGGGGTTATCCCAAACGCCGTAGCGATTTCGCCCCACTTTGACCGGGATCGGACCCTGTTCATCGGTACGGCTGAGGGACAGGTCTTGACTTTAGCCGTCGCCGAGTAAAAGAAGGATAGAATGAAACGATTATTGAGTTTGTTTTTCGTCATCTTCTTTATCACCTGCCTCCCCCCCCTGTCCAAAGTCTCGGTCTTTGCCGAAACTTCTCCGGCAGCGCCAAGTCCTACCGCAACCCCGCCTCCGCTGCCGGTCACACCGCAGCCGGCCGTGGCAGCATCGAAGAGAGCCGACCCGATCTTTGTATTTGAAGTTGGCTCTGTAGTCATGGAAAAAGCCAACGGTCTGGCCGTAGCAAATGGTCTGGCCTACGTGAGCAGCGAGGTCGGGTTGCACGTGCTGGACCTCTCGAACCCAGCCGTGCCGCGCCAGATCGGCCTGTACCCGGTAGAGTGGTCTATTATGTCCACCCCGCCTGGAGAGATCGCCGTGGCCGGGCCTATGGCCTACTTATTAGTGGCCGGCGGCGTCCATATGGTGGATGTCTCCGATCCAGGCGCACCCCGGCAGGTGGGTCTATATCAGCCGGGGGTAGGCATTGAGCACATCGCCGTGACAGACAAGACGCTTTACCTCGGCGCCGGCCCGGAATTTCTGGTCGTGGATGTTTCTAACCCGGCCAGCCCGCAAGAGTTAACTCGCCTCTCGCTGGGGTGGGTGAATCAGATTGTCGTCGCCGGAACCACCGCCTATGTGGTCGCTGCCAACCAAATAGCAGAACTGCATATTTTTGACATTTCCGATCCGGCCGCGCCGCGCCAGGTGGGGCGTTACCAAACCTCCTCGCCTGTGACCGCGGTGGCTGTAGCACCTGCCCCCCCGGCTCAGGCCGGCGTCGTGGCCTATGTCATCACTCAGGAGGGCCTGCACCTTGTGGACGTATCTGATCCGGCCCGGCCCAAAGACATGAGCAGCTACGCGGCGTCAGGGGGCGGCTACAGCCTGGCGGTGACCGGGAACACGGCTTATATTGCCAGCCGGGGGGCAACGGGTTATGGAGGTCTGAGTGTGATGGATGTATCAAACCCGGCCGCGCCGCGTGAGCTTGGCTTTGTTAATGTTGCGGATGCAAGCTGGTGGGAGAGCCGGGTCGCTGTCTCTGAAACCGGCGACCGGGTGGATGTGTATGTGCTCGCCACCCCAGGCGGCGCCCTGTTCGCTTTTCCAGAGGTTAAGACAGCCCTGAGCCGGCCCTTACCTCAAACAGCCTCTGCCCCACTGCCGGTCACCCCGGTTGAACTGCCCAGCCCTGAGCCGGTTACGGTCTGGACCTACTACCCACTGCCCCGGGAGTTGGGTTATCTGGGGGCGATTACCCTCGACCCACGAGGGCGGGTGTGGGGAACCGGTCCGGTTGGTCTTCACTTGCTCGAGGTAGACGAGAGCACCGGCGCAGCCACCTGGACTACCTACAAGCTCAGCGGCCTGCCTGACATTCTGGGCCTTGGGTCGTTGGTAGTTGACGACCAGGGGCGCATTTGGGCCGGCGCCAGTAAAGGGAAGGGGTCAACCTGGGAGGGAGCGGTGGTTAGCTTTGATGGGTCTGCCTGGACGAGCTATACCAGCGCCGACGGCTTGAGCGGCAGCACCGTTCACACCCTTGTCATTGATAAAGGCGGACAGGTCTGGGCCGGTACCGATGGAGGGGTAAGCAGATTTGACGGGCAGGCATGGACCAGGCTTGAAGGTGCGCCTGTTCCGGCCAGAGCGATTGCTTTTGACCCGGCCGGGCGAGTCTGGGTCGGCAGCAATGTCGGCGTCAGCGTCTTTGATGGGGCCGATTGGACGGCTTATCCCAAGGCCGGCGATTTTGAGATGCAATTTGTGAATGGGATTGATTTCGACCCGGCGGGGAATGTCTGGGTCGCTTTTGGTGGATGGGTGGACATGGAGTGCAGCAACACCGGCTTGGGTAAATTTGATGGTCAGACATGGACCACTTACCTGGCGACGTTATTTCGCAATTTTTGCAATGACGGCCCGCCTATGGCCCTTGCTTTTGATCAGGCCGGTAATGGGTGGGTGGGCATGAGAGATAACATCAAAAATTTTGATCCCCAAACGCTGCCGGCCGGAGCAAATCTGTACAATGAGGAAGTTTGGACAGAATATTATGACGGCAATTATGAGCGAGGCGCGGCCAGCGCGGGCTTTGTTATGCTTGATCAGGCCGGGAATACCTGGTTTAAGGGCTTTCACGGTATCAGCCGGCTGGCCGCCTCGCCTCTGGCTGGCCTCAACGTGGCCGCTCCCCGCACCTACAAAGACCCCGCCCTTGGCTTTAGCCTGGAATACGATCCGACCTGGCAGCTCGAAACCCAAAACGGTGCTGACCGGATCATCCTACTGAAAAAAGAAGGCTACCAGTTCCAGATGCAGATCCAGCACCGGCCCCCGGTTAGCGGCGCATGTGACGGGCTGTTAGAACCCGCTCAATTAACCTTGTATTGGAAATACCCGCTAGGCGCGTCCGAAATTTGGCGGGCCAAAGCCGAAGCTGGCTGGGTCAACGGCTACAACGATGACCAACATTCATTCATAGATGTAATCGTCCCGACTGAATTGTGGGATAAACCTGACCCTAATGGGGCGATTGGCAAATATACCTGCGCGCCCCAGATAAACGATTACGTTATCAAGATGAGTTATCTACTGCCGGTTTCAGTAGAGGATTTAAAGACCGGCCATTTCAAACCTGAGCGATTAGCCGAGCTGGATTACATCCTGACCTCGCTGGCCTGGAAATAGCTTTCGGCCAAGGAGTGAAACATAAGCCACCTAAAATTGTGTAAACTATAATGGTCATCCACGAAATACAATCAGACATTAAGGCCATCGAGGAAAACTCTGCTCTCCGCGAAGAAACAAACTTTGACAGCCGGGTAGAAGCCATAGACTACCTCGAGTTCAACGTCATTGATCGGATTGAGGGACTGCTCCATACAGTAAATCCGCCAGAAGAACTGGTCACACTGAAACAGGATGCGGAGAGAGTCAAGCGTCAACTGGAAGATGTTGATGATACCTTGTTTCAACGGCTTCGGGCAGACATCAGGGGCGGCGGTTGCACAGGAACAGCCCTCAGGAGCCGGATTAATGAATACGTCGGGCGTGATGCAGGCGGCAGCCCACGCCATGATGAGATCGGCTATGACAGCCTCGATCTGTTTATCAATGGCTTGTTGCTCAGCCAGGCTGTCCCCCTGGAGACGAAAGCCAGAGAACCGGAGATGGTGGCTTATCAACAGACTCCGGCCAGAATCATTTTCGAGCTGGTAGAGCAAGCTCATCTCACACGAGAAGATGTTTTTTACGATATGGGGTCCGGCTTGGGTCAAGTTCCCATCCTGGTGCATCTGCTCACTGGGGCTGCCGCCAAAGGGATAGAATTTGAGCCGGCTTATTGCGATTATGCGCGGGCGTGTGCAGCAGACCTCAATCTATCAGGGGTCGAGTTCATCAATGCGGACGCCCGGACAGCAGATTACTCCGATGGAACAGTCTTTTTCATGTATACGCCCTTTGTGGGGAGCATCCTGCAAGATGTGTTGGAAAAGCTGCGGGGAGAATCACAAAAGAGAAGGATTAGACTCTTCATCTATGGGCCTTGTACTCCCCAAGTATCCCGGCAAAGTTGGCTAAAGTGTGTGGACCAAAATGGGGATGACCTCTACAAACTGGGTATATTCACCGCTTTTCAGCCAGTTGATACAACTCGTTGCGTTTGCGGTTCTTTTTAAGAATGCGCTCGGACTCATCGTAAATCAAGTGACCCAGACCGGTGCCGTAATGCTCGCCGGATCACAATCAATGGCCGCGATGTTTTCCTGGCTTCCGGGGAGCGTCTCCACCTACCCTCCCGCGGAGATGCTGCCCTGATTTCGGCGTTGGGTCGCCAGCCCCTGATTTTTGAGGTTTTTGACGCCACCTCGCAAAAGGAATGTCGGATCGCATAAAGTTTGGCACTACAGCGGGCGAAAAGGCCCAGTTTTTGCCTAAAGTTTGGCACTGGCGCTCACAAAGTTTGGCACTACCCATAATCCGGAGGATAAAGTTTGACACCACCCTTTTTCCAAAATCTAAGGAATTTCACAAAGTTTGACACTCCCCTCACCAAGAATTAACCAAAAAAGCTGGGTCATCCGGCCCCAATTTTTGCCTCACAAAGTTTGGCACTGTCCTCAGCGCAGTCCTTAAGGCAAACCCTACGTAAAGTTTGGCACTATCCTGCCACTAATGTCAGCGATAGGTTGCCTTAACCTTGCCTCCTTCCGGGAGAATGGCGCTCAACCAATGGGGGTCTGTCCATTTTCGCAGGGGCAAGACCAGCTTTTTCATTTCAATTGGATTTTGCTGCTCCCCAGTCTGACGATGATGAAGTCGTATATCCCCCGATACTACAACCAGCTCATCGTCAAAAAGCTCTGACTTGTTAAACGGCCAGGAGGTCGTCGGTCTTAAATGCCGCAAGAATTGGGCCAGCGCATATTCATAAACGGAAATAACTCGAAACCCCCGGTCGGTCAATAACTGAACGACCTTGGTCAGATCAATATCTATGAGCGCGGTCGTGATGATTTCACTCCTCACCTCGGCGAGCAAGTATTCAATCGTGCGAGGCCGCAACTTGAGGTGAATAAGCGCCTCTCCACCCTCAGGACCTAACAAAATTACCCCGGTATGGATCAATCCCTGTAGCAAATCAGCCGACGTCCCGAGTAAGCGGGCTGCGTCGGAGAGAGGAATGCCGTTATGCCAGCGTTGTTCGAGGGCCCTCACCTCGGCGCATCTGACGAAGGTGTAGGCTTGGGTCAGGTCATTATGAGTGGGTTCGCAGCGTACTAAAAGGCCCAACTGGACCAGGCGTTCCATCGTTTGCGGCGAGAAGTGTAAGACTGCGGCGGCTTCCTCCAGGGTCATATAGGGAAATTTAGCCCGAAGCGGGCCGTAGATCCGATGAATGAGCGCATTGCAAGGCAAAACCACTCTGGGATCCTTGAGCATATACTCGTCAAATTTCTCCTGCAGAAACTGAAAGGCGGAATGCTGCCAGTGGCGCCCTAACCAGCGGGCCAGGAGTTGTTCAAAATCGCGGGCGATACTTTGATTGGGCCGGCGGTTGTCTCGCCATTTCAGCGCCTCGAGGAGCTCGTAAAAGCCATCCGGCCAATGGATGATCCCTTTCAGGGCGGTGGCATAGAGAAGATAAGCTTCGGCCTGGCTGCCCGGTCTGCTGTTTCTGAGGGGAAATGCAGGCGGCTTGACGGTGGGTGAGGCGTAGAGATAGGCCCAGCTCTGACGAACCAGGCGACTGATGGCGGAGAACAAGCCGTAAAGAAAATAATGGAGGACCGGAGCAGGCTGCTCCGGAAGGGCATACTGCCGGTACTCGCCCGGTTCCGGGGATAGAGTCAACCAGAACTGGATCGCGGCCTGGCTGAACAAGCCAAACTCGTCCTCGGCCACGCTGACGACCGGAGCCTGAGCCAAGACAAAGCCGCAGCTGGCACAACAGCCGGCGACAATTTCGCCGATCTTAATCTTCTGGCCGCACCCCGGACAGCCGCTGACCAATAAGCAGTGATGGGGAAAACAGCCGGTCACGATCTTTGGCAACCAGCCCCGGCGGTGATAAGCCGCCTCGGCCAGACACAGCGGACAATACTGCGCCCTGGTCTCGGACCAAACGAGCTGGGATTGGCTGAACCCGGTAAGAAGCGAAACCACCTGGCCGGAGGGCAGAGTCATTGTTTCACTTGCTTGCGTTGGCGGGTTGAGGCTTGCCGCAAAACGATGGACCGAGGCCTGATAGAGGTCGTCAGCTTTAATTTTCACCAACGCCGCCAGAACTTCGTAGGTCTCCGTCCTGGTGGGGCAGGTTATTGAGTCCGGTTGGGACAGCCTTTCCCGGCACAATTGGCTGATCGTCGTCAGGTTCGGGTAATAGTTCAATTGGGCCAGGCGAACCAGGAACGAGGGTAACGACTCCCCTGGGAGCAAGGGAGAAAGGCGCAAGAAACGGCGAATTTCCTTCATCGTCAGACCTCAATTCTCCAGGGCATCGCATCTTGCTTAGAAGATTTGGCCTTTACCACCGTAACATCTCCCAACGCGAGCGAACCTGGTCTAAAGTTTCAGCCTACTTGACCAGTCCTCGCTCCGGCTCAGTCGCCCAGACAACGCGTTGAACTAACCCGCCCTCCGTCGAGAAAAAAAAGGCGACCGGCAGTTGGAAAACGAAGGCCAGGAGATCAAGCTCAAGGGCGGTCAGGTCGGCCTTGCCGTTCTCGACTCGATTCAACTTGATCCGAGAACAGCCCAGCATCTCGGCCACCTCGGTCTGCGTCAAGTGATGCTGGATGCGGGCCTCGCGGATACGCCGGCCTATCTCCGTTCTCCGCTGGTCCGGGTCGTAGCCTGCCACCTTTTGTATCATCAGTAAAACTCCCTATTGACTCTTTGTATCTTTGATGATACAATACCGAACAAATGTTCTTATCTGTATCATTTCGGATACATTGATTATGATTGCCCCCGGTGATTTGTCAAGTATCCGCACATAAGTTCTGCCCATAGGAGGAGTCTATGCCGGTTAGAAAAGTCTCGCAGCGAGGCCGCAAAAACGTGGTGGGAAAGTTCCCCTCGTTGAAAATGGGGCGCATGATCGCTTTTGAATCAACCCTGGAACTGGATTACCTCCACCTGCTGGAATATGAGCAAGAGGTGAGCTGGTTTGAAGAGCAGCCCCTGACCCTCGCCTACGAGTTCGAGGGGGAGGCCCATCACTACACCCCGGACTTTCACCTGATCCGCCGGGGACAGGATTGGTTGATCGAGTGCAAGCCCGATAAATTCGTGAAGACCGAGGAAAACCAGCGCAAATTCGCGGCGGCGGAAAGCTGGTGTGAGGCGAGGGGCTGGCGCTTTAAGGTGGTTACCGATGCGGAACTCCGCGCGGGCTGCCGCCTCAACAACGTGAAATTCCTGTGGCCGTTTGCCCGGCATTCAATTGGTCCCGCCATCCGGTCCCGCCTGCAGGCCCGGCTGTTGGAAGCCAACACCCCGCTCACCGTCCTTGACCTGGCCCATTCCGCCGCGCAGGGCGCGCCGGCCCAGGGGTTGATCGCCGTCTACCACCTGGCTTTCCGGCATGAAGTGGCTATCCCGATGGACGAGGCCCCGATCTCGGCTGCTTCGCCGGTGACCTTACCCCTGAGGCGGGACTGATGAGCGCCCACCGTTTTTCGACCGGCAAGCAGTTCGATTGGAACGGCAGCCGCTGGGAAGTCAAACGGCCGCTGCCCGAGGGCAAAATTAATATCGAGGAGATGAACACGACAGCCATCAAAGTGGTGGATTTGCCGGCGCTGGTCGAGGCCCTGTTCGCCGGCGATCTCAAGTTCGTCATCGAAACCCGGCCCAGGAAGCCCGGCGGCTCGCCACACCCCCTGCCAGAAGAAAGCCCGTTAGAATTGTCGGATTACCCGGAGAAATGGGTGGCCCGGGCCCGGTTTCGCCTGCACGTGATCAAGCCGCTGCTGGCCCTGGCTTCTCACGAGCGGACCCGCCCGGCCATCAACCAAAGAATAGCCGAGGTCAAGGCTGAAATTGCGGCTGACCCGGCCCAGCAGCCGTTGCGCAAAGGTCTAAGCTGGCGTTCCATTTTTCGCTGGCTCCGTAATTACACCGAGAGCGGCCAAAATCTGCGCGCCCTGATTGATCACTACGCCGCTTGCGGCGGCAAGGGGCAGTCGCGCCTGAAGACAGAGGTCAAGAACCTGGTTGACAGCGTTATCAAGGACCACGCCTACCGACGCGAGGCCGTCACTCTTGATGACATTCTACACTTCACCGCCGCGCGAATGGCCGAAGAAAATCGCCTGCTGCCGGAGAACGAGCAGTTGACACTGCCTGACCGGAGCACGCTTGCCCGGCGGATCGAGGCTCTGGACCTGCGGGAGCGGTTCACGGCGAAACATGGTCAGCGCGCCGCCAGGCGTGAGTTTGACCCGGTCGGGCAGATGAATTATCCCCGGCGGGCGCTAGAGCGAGTGGAGATAGACGATACCCGGCTTGATGTGATGGTCATTGACGAGGCAGACAACCTGCCCCTCGGCCGCCCCAACTTGACCTACTGCCTGGACACCGCCTTTCGCTACCCCCTGGGCTACTACGTCGGTTTTGAGCCGGCCAGCTATTATGCGGTTATGGAGTGCCTCTACCACGCGATCTGCCCCAAGCCGGATGTCGGCAAATTGTACCATACGGAACATAAATGGTTGGCCTTTGGGACGCCTAATACCCTCATCGTTGACCATGGCCGGCAGTATATCGGGGAGGACCTGGAAGATGCCTGCGCCCTGCTGGGCATCACCTTGATTTACGCGCCGGTGCGCACGCCGGAATTCAAGGCGGGGATCGAGCGCAGCTTCGGCAGCCTGAACAGCGGGCTGTTTCACCAGCTCCCGGGTACGACCTTTTCAAACATTTTCCAGCGCGGCGACTACGACAGTGGGCAGCAGGCAGTCATTTCGCTGTCGGAGTTGGAACAAATGCTGAATATCTTTGTCGTGGACGTCTACGCCGAGCGGTTCCACCGGGGCTTAAACGGCATCCCGGCTCGCCGCTGGGAGGCGGCTCAAGCTGATTTCTTTCCCCGTTTTCCGGCGCATAAGGACGAACTCCTGATCCTGCTGGGTAAAAAAGATGAGCGGGTGATCCAGCGTTACGGCCTCGAATTTCTCCACCTGCGGTACAACCATCCCGATTTAGCGCGGCTGCGAAAATGGTTAAAAGGAGAGCCGGTTAAATTCAAGTATCATCCGGGCGATTTGAGCCGCCTGTACGTCCGTGATCCGTTTGAAGAGGTGTACCTTGAAGTGCCTGCCCTCGACCAGGCGTACACGCAGAGCGTGTCGTTGTGGAAACACAAAGTGATTTTGAACCTGGCCCGCCAGGAAGCGCAGAAGGTAGATTTAGCCGCGCTGGGCCGGGCTAAACTCAAGATCCAACAGATTGTGGACCAGGCCCGGACGCGCAAACGCACCAGTACGCGCTCGCGTATCGCCCGCTGGGAGCGGAGTGGGCAGCCCCCCAGCCTGGCGGACAAAGGGTCTAAGCCGGCAGACGTCCCCCCGGCGCTGCCTGAAGCGCAGGCGGTCACTCCCCTACTGCCTGAGGATACCACCGTGGCGCTGCCCGAGAACGGGAATAAGCCAAAGGAGGGCGGGTGGGAATTGGTGTACGTTCCCTCCAAGCAAATGCCCAATTCTCCCGAAGAAAATGGTCACGCCAAAGAATGAGACGTTGTACATCATCAAGTTAAGAAAGAGAGGCAAACCTGATGGACACTCCTGACAATTTAGCAGAAAATGAAAAAGTCCCGCTTATCCGCTATCCCCGGTTTAAAGAATTACACGACGAGATTCGCTTATGCCAGCGCATGACGGCCATCGCCGGCGAACCCCAGTGCATGGCGCTGGAAGGCGTCCCCGGAGCGGGCAAAACGACCCTGGCGCTGGATTACACGGCCTTGTTCCCCCGCGTAGAGACGGACGAAGGCACGACCATCCCGGTTTTTTACGTCGAGACCCCCTCGCCGGTAACGGTGAAAGGGATGGCCTGTCACCTGCTGCGGGTCCTGGGCGACCCGGCGGCCGACAAGGGGACGCTGCCGGCGATGAACGCGCGTTTGATTGGTCTGATCAAAGACTGCGGCGTCCAACTTGTCATCCTAGACGATTTTCACCACCTGATTGACAGCGAAACGAACCACATTTTAAGCGCTGTGTCCGACTGGCTCAAGGTGCTCATCAAGGAGACCAAAGCGCCCTTTTTGGTCGTCGGCATCGAAGGCAAGGTGGAGCTGATCCTGGAGGCCAACGCCCAGTTAGCGCGCTTGTTTGCGGCTCGCCAGACGCTCCAGCCCTTCGCCTGGGAGCCAGCTCAAACAGCGACCATCGAGGAATTCGCCAGGTTTATCGAATATGTCGAGCAGGCCAAACTGCCCCTGGCCCAAGCGATGCCCCGGACCGAGCTTCTTTATCGCATTTACTATGCCACCGGAGGCGTGGTGGCCCATATTATGAATTTGATGAACCTGGCCGCGGTGCTGGCCGGGGAGCGCGGCCAGGAGGAGATAGGGCCTGATATTTTGTCCCTCGCCTTCAAGAAGCGGCTGGCCCGGCCTATGAAAGGCAAGGTGAATCCATTTGAAGTAGATGGGGATGGGCGCTTTACCCCGCCGGCGCCGAAACCCCAGGTAGGTGGCAGGAAAGGCCAGGAGCGGCTGTCCTCAATCAGTGCTACCCTGACTACGAAGTGAGGGGTATTAACCCCGTGCGGGCTTTTCAGCGACAAAAGAAGGTCGCTAAAATTGTCTGAACAGCGGCAAGGTTTGCCGCTCGAGCTGCCCATTACCATTTTTGAACACCTGCTAACTCATCCACACAACCGCTCCCCGCCCAATGAGAGAACTTTTTCGTAACTCTTGATGAACCTGATCGACATTCTCGGGTGGGACGATGTGTGAAACAACTGGCTGGAAGCGACCCGTTTCCACCAGTTCCGCCGCTTCCAGAAGTTCCGATTTTGAGGCGTAGTGGGAGCCGAGCAAGTTTATCTCCCGAAAGACCAGTTCACGGGGGTTGGCTAAGTGGTCTTTCAAATCTTTGGGATCATTGATAATGGTTTCGGTCCGCAAGGTCCGATTTTCTTTGAAGTACTGCTTAACGAGCGATTTCTTATACTCGATAGACAGGTTGGGATTGACCCCGGCTTCAATGACCCGGGTGCGAAACCGGCCGGGGGTACTTTTGATGATGGTTCGTTAGTGTATGTGGCGCAGCAGGTGACGGCGTCGGCTGAGAGCTTGAGTGTTTACCTGGCTCGGCCCGAGAACCGGCGGGAGCAGTTCGATCCTGTGATGCAGCACCTGGGCTTTCGGCGGCCAACGGTTGCCGACCAAGTGGCTCTGATCGAGTGACTCGGCGAGCGGGCGCTGGAAAATGAGCGACCGTCGGGCCGACTGCAATTGGTCTGTGAGTGGTTATACTATCTGCATCGCACTTCACCGATATTCCTATGTGAGTGTTGGCATGAGGCTTTCATAATCATGAACCTGTCCACCATCGAGGCAGCATTCAATAATCTTTCTACCCAGTGGCTCCAGATTGGGTTCATAAAAATCGGTTAAGCAGTTGCGGAAGAACCCATATAAAATTTCGGCGCCCTGGTCGTAAGCCAATTCGCCGACTTCCGGCTGGGTGTCTACCTGTAAGAACCAGCGCGCAACCATGCGGCCCTCCACCTGTAACTGGTGGAGGGCGTAACCCAACAACGCGCACCGGGCCGGGCGAATTTGTTCGGCCTTGAACCTGGCGCTGCCTCGTCGCGCCAAATATTCCCGTGCAATCCACTGGGGTATAAAGCCGACCTGCCAGGCGCCCACGTATTGATTGGGGCAAATGATATAACGCATACGGGTGTTTTCTTGAAATTGTTTGAGGAGCAAGTTGGCCTGGTCAACACGGCGGCCGGTGGCAAAGGGCCAATAGGAGCCTACCCCCTCACTGCTCATACCTTCAGTCTCGACGATGCTGGGGTTGGCGTGCCCGCGTGGAGCCGCCAGCCGCCACAACCAGGCCAGAGCTGGCGGCAATAAGTGAAAAAGGCCGATGATGCCATAAGTTGGGCGTTCAGACGTGCAAGGCGGTGTCCGCACCCCAAAACTACGGATGTCAACCGTTACCGGTTCATTAACGATGCCAGGGATAATCCGGCGCGGAATAATTACCCTCGGATTGGGGCAAGGCTTGCCGGGGCTGTCTTCGATGTGTTCCCAAATCAGAGCGGTACTGCCAGGCACAGCATCAATGTTCAAAAATAGCAACGGTTCAGGCGGTTGAATGGTCAGCCGTTCCAAATGTATGTCGGTCCCGTAATGGTCAATATGATTGACCCGCACAAACCAGGCATCCTCGGCATCCGTAACGGTCAATTTGCCCTCGTTTGATTGGAGGGATGGATGGCATAAGGCCATATCGTCGGTTACGGGGTAAAGATGGCATGAGCGGGGAATTTCCAGGTAACGTTTTTCACTGGAGACGATGTTGGCGCCAAGCAGTAGACGACCATCGGCTTCACGGTGGGCCTGTTCCAGCAGTTCACTTTTACCGCCACCGCTGGCGCCTTCGTGCATGATAGTTGTTACATTGTCATACGGGGTGACGACTTGCACCGTGGAACAGTGGGCAGTCACCCAGCCCTCGCGTTCGCCTTGTCCAATCAGCACACCGTAGATGCCTTTTTTGGCGCTTGGCCCTGGATAGAGATTGTACGAAAACAGTTCATGCAGCCCATCACGGCGGTTATGCACAACCACCTGCCGGCCATCAAAATGGGTATGCCGGAACGGAGGGGCAACGTAGATGATCGATTCAGGCCGAAAGTCTATCGGAATGTCGTCATAACCGATGATGTCTTGAAGAAGCGCCAAACCCAGGGCAAAGAAGCCGGCGTTGGCCGGCGCGATGACCAGGGAATCCCGGCCCATCCCCTTTGGTCCGGCCACAAAACCAAACATCGCCAGTGGTTGGGTTTTGAGCCAGGCAAATGTCTCTTCCCGTAGGGTAACAAAGTCGTAACCAAATCGCTCTTTGAACGTCGGCTTGTTGGTGGGCAGGTCGTCAGCGATGACCATGCAATCGGGATCACGCCGGCGCATATAAGATTCCGGATAGTTAGCCGCCACGCCATTGCGCACGCGGGCCACGGTAGCTTCAACCACTCGGCCCTTGCCGGCAATCTCGTAGGCAACTTCAAAGTAGTTGCTGCGGGGACCTCCGCAAGCCAACTCGATTAACTCGGCAATGGTGCTGGCAATGGTGAGGCTGGGACATTCTTGCACAACGGCGATAGCTTCAGTAGGCAGATTGTATTTTTTCCAGTTCATAAAGATTTCTCCATAATTTGATTAAATTAACAGTCGTGACAAAGGATGACCTGGCTGGCGGCTCGCCGCAGCCGGTCTCGTATCGCTAGGCCCAGTCCCTGCTCGCCAAAATCACGCGCCAGGATAATATGTGTGCCCTGCTCATCCAACGCCCGCAGGCCGGCGAACAGGTTGTCCGCGACCCGGGCCAAATCATCAGCCGGTCCGAGTGAACAGATTTGAGCGGGCACATGGTTGAAATATGGTGTATCTTCATCTGCCAGCAGCAGCCCTACCCGTCGCCGCTCGGCCAGATTTAGGTGGGCCAGCCGGGCCATGTGCTCCAGGGCGAGTTCTGGGGAACTTTCCCACAGACACAGGAGAAGTTCGGCGTGTGGAGCGTAGTGCTTGGTCAGCAAACCCGGCGAGGGCAGCGGGCCTGGAGTGAGGACGATTGGTTGAAGACCTGTACCTTCGCCGAGCACCACCACTGGGCCGATGAGAGCTTCCAGCGTCTCCCGCGGTACCCCACCGGGTCGCAGAATCACCGGCGGGGTGCGGGTCACATCGAGTACGGTGGATTCCACCCCAATCATCGTCGGGCCGCCGTCGAGGATCAGATCAACCTGGTCGCCAAGGTCGGCCAGGACATGCTGGGCTGTAGTGGGGCTGGTGTGGCCGAAACGATTGGCCGAGGGCGCGGCAATGGGCACGCCGCTCATTCGTAGGAGAGCCAGCGCGACCGGGTGCGCTGGGACGCGCATTGCTACTGTCTCCAGGCCGGCCGTGACGTTTGCAGGCACGGCGCGTTGTTTGGGCAGGAGGAGCGTGAGCGGGCCGGGCCAGAAGGTGCAGGCCAGTTCAAGAGCGATGGTTGGAACGTCGCGCGCCACACGCGGGAGGTCATCCACCGAGGCGAGATGGACGATGAGCGGATCATGGGCCGGGCGGCGCTTGACCTTGAAGATATGGGCAACAGCCCGAGCGTCCAATGCGTTGGCGCCCAGGCCGTACACCGTCTCGGTGGGAAAGGCGACCAGAAGGCCGCGCAAGATTTCGGCGGCAGCATAGGCAATGACGCCGAGCTCGGGCGCCTGGGGCTGGACATGGAGAACACCGGTCATAGCGCTATTCCACCGGCAATAGCATGATGCACTCGCTAGCAAGAAGCACAATCACTAACACGATCGTCACCAGCCAAAGCCAAAATCGGCGAGAAATTTCACCCTTCCGCTGGCGGCGCGTTTTACCTCCCAACTCTTTTGAGGAGACGCCAAATTTATGTTTGGGTTTCATTTTGCTTCTCTTGTCACTCAGAAAGAATGATGCCAGACCAGCGCGCTAACCGGTTGCATAAATAGAATCAGCGCATAATCTGGGGTGTAGTGTTGGCCCACTGCCGCGGCGATGGCCTCCGCTACAGCTTGCCGGGCAAGAATTTTGATTTTCATGTTCAAGTCCGTCGGTCAGTCCGCGCCGCGTTCCACGTGATCCGGATCCGCTGCACGGCGTCACCGTGTAGCCGCTGGCCCCAACTGTAATGTCAGCCGGCAGAGCGGCTCTTGCAGAGGCGACTCGGCTACGATGGTTACGAGGGTGACAGATTGTGTTTCCACGTCAGACTCCATACAACCAGCCCGCCAGGCCCAGGTAGAGCGGCAGACCCAGGGTGAGATTAAAGGGAGGAGATGTTCCATTGGTTCGTTCCCTACGAGCGGTAGCCCGCGCGGCCAAGACACCAAGAATAAGGGCCAGAGCAATCAGACTCAGCAGTGCGGCGACCGCTGCATCGGCATGCCAGGCGCAGTTGGCCGCGTGTCCAGCAAAGGCTGAAGTCGCTGCCACCGGCCCGCGTCCCAGCATGGCCGCCAGGGCTAGCTTATGAATCGGTACCCGGGTGAGACCTGCTGCCAGGTACATCCAGTCGCCAGCCGGGACGAGAAAAGCAATACCCCAGCCTACAGCCGAGTTAATCGCCATCGCCTGATCCCAACGCGCCAGCCATCTGGCGGGCAAGAAACGCGCCAACCAGCGCCGTCCCACGACACGCATCACTCCTGCGCTCAGGGTTACACCCAGTGCTACACCGACAAAGGTATACAAACCGCCGAGATATGGGCCGAACAGATACCCGCCAACCAGGGCGAGGAAGGGGCCGGGCGTGGCCGGGAGGAACACCTGGACCACATACACGCCGACAAAGCCAGTGGCGCGAGCACGCCCCACTTGAGCAAGGCCGCCTCCAGCAGCTCAGCCCAGGCCAGCTGTGTCTCAAACTCAATCAGGTCGCCGGGCGCAAGCAGAACCGCTGCCCCGGCGAGAAGAGGGTTGTAACTGCCCAGATCAACTTTCGAGAGCGCATGTAGACGGTTTTTATTTCCGGGCCAGCTCTGTCTCTGATGGCGGCAGATGCGGTGTTTCCAGGTAACGCAGCAGGTCGGAGTCTGGGTGCAAGACCAGCATAGCCTCCTCGCTGAAGATTTGCTCGTAGGCTTCCAGACGGCGCAGGAAGGCGTAGAACTCGTGATCCTGGCCAAAAGCGGCGGCGGCGGCGGCGGCGGCCTGGGCATCACCTTCGCCGCGCAGGCGTTGGCTGCCGGCGTAGGCAGTGGCCAGGATGATCTCACGTTCCTTATCGGCCGTGGCGCGGATCTCCAACGCCCGCTCCTCGCCCTCAGCCCGGTAGCGCTTGGCAATGCGCTCGCGCTCGGCCACCATCCGGGCAAACACACTGGCCTGCACTTCGGACGGCAGGTCCAGCCGTTTGATGCGCACATCCAGCACCCGGATGCCGAACGTGGCGGCTTGTTCGTGTACGCCCAGGGTGACCTCGGCCATAATCTGCTCCCGCTTCTCGCGCACAATGTCTATGAAGTTATGTTTAGCAATCTCCTGGCGCAGCCGGGCCGAGACAAGGTCGTTCAGCCGGGCCACAGCGCCAGGCTCGTCGCGCATGGTGCGGTAAAACAGCAACGGGTCAATGATTTGCCAGCGGGAAACGTGACCCACCATCAGCCGTTTCTTGTCCAGTGACAGGTATTCGCCGGCCTCAACGTCAACGACCAGCACGCGCCGCTCCAGGCGGATGAGGCTCTGGATGACGGGCAGTTTGTAGTACAGGCCCGGCTGCTGGGCGATCTGCACCGGCTGGCCGAACTGCAGGACGATAGCCTGTTGCCACTCCGGCACAATGTAAACCGCCTGGGGCACGATGAAGGTGGCCACCAGGCCAAGCAAGAACAATCCAGGGTAGAGTCTTTTTAGAAACATGATCGCTTTCCTTTCAGTTACTCAGGGCGCGGGCGCCACCTCAGGCGCAGGCGCCGCCTCGGTGGGGGCAGGTGGAATGATCGGGGCCGGAGCCAGTTCTCGCAGCGGGAGGAACGGGAGGACGCCTGCCCCGCCGGTCTCCAGGACAAAGATTTCGGTCCCGGCCAGGATGCGTTCGATGCTTTCGAGATAGAGCCGTTCGCGGGTCACGTCAGGGGCCTTACGGTACTCGGCAAAAAGCGCCAGGAAGCGGTCGGCG
Source organism: Chloroflexota bacterium (assembly GCA_016860845.1). The sequence goes on along the minus strand of BOKF01000004.1, from coordinate 27,246 downwards.
TTGCCCTGAGCGCGGATCAAGCGCTGCTCGCGGTAGGCCTCCGCAGCCAGGATCATCTGCGCCGCCTCGCCGCGGGAGCTTGGGACCACTTGCTCAGCGTAGCCCTCGGCCTCCTTGACCAGACGCTCCCGATCCTCCCAGGCGCGTACCACGTCGTGGAAGGCCTCCCGCACCTCGGCCGGTGGGTCGACCACCAGCAGCCGGGCTTCGGTCACCAGCAGGCCGGTATCGTACAGGTCAAGCAACGACTGCAACTGAGCGCGAACCTGATCCTGCACCTGCACCCGCCCTTCGGTCATGGTGAAGTCAATGGTGTTCTGCCCGACGGCCGCCCGCAGCGCGACCTCGGCCGAGGCGTGCAGTGTCTCCTCCGGCTCGCGCACGTTGAACAGGAAGGCCACCGGATCACGGACCAGGTACTGGACGAAGAGCTGTACCTCCACGATGTTCTCATCGCCGGTGAGCATCAGGGCCTCTTCTGACACCGGGCTCACCTGCTCTCCTTCCATCCGAAAGCCAATCTCGGCGCGGCGCACGCGGGCCACGTCCACCACCTGGTGACTCTGGAAGGGTGTGGGCAGGCGGAATTGCAGGCCAGGCTCGGTCTGGGCTGTGACCCGGCCAAAGGTCAGCACGACCCCTCGCTCGCCCGGCCCGACCATGTATACGGATGTGCTCAACCAGAACAATACGATCAGCCCTACTAGAGTCAGCACCATCCGGGCCAGCTTCCACCCTCGGCTGGCCTGGCGCAGCCATTCGAACGGCTGCTCGAATGGCGAGAATTCCGGTTCACGAGTTTGATTTGGTCTTCGCATGTATATCTCTCCTTTCCATTTTGCCTATCGCGCCATGCTTGCCGCAATCCGCGATAGCCTATAATAATGGATGAACTTTTTTTATTGATCGCCGGGCGCACCCAGGAGTTCGCGCAGGCGGGTCAGGTCGGTCTGCAGCGCCTCGAATTCTTCGGCTAGCCGGGAGTTCCGCACTTCCAGTTCGGCCAACAGCCGCAGGATTTCTTCGCTCGTGACAGGGAGCGGGAGAGCATCGGCCGGCGAGGTCTCGCCCGCAGGGGCGCCAGTCACCCCTTCGGCTTCACTTTCCGAAGCATCCCCTTGGGACAAGGCAAGCGTCTGGCCCAGCAGCGCCATCAGGCTGGTTTCCACCGAGGGCTGCATCACGATCCGGTTGCCGCTGGCCAGGATCACCCGCTTCATCTCTGGCAGACGCCCTTCGGCCGCCTGCAGGTAGAGCGGCTCAACATACAGGTTGGACGCGCCGATAGGAATGACGATCATGTTGCCGCGCAGCACTTGCGAGCCGGCCTGATCCCACAGCGTGACCTGCTCGCTGATGACCGGATCCTGGTCAATGCGCGCTTCGATCTGCATCGGGCCGAAGACCAGTTTGTCTTTCGGGTAGCGCAGGGCCAGCAGTTTGCCGTAGTGTTCGCCATCGGAGCGGGCGGCCAGCCAGGTGATCATGTTGTTCTTGTCCGGCGGGGTATAGGGGCGGATCAAGACATATTCCTCCCGCGCCTCGCCGGGCAGGCGCATAATCAGGTAATACGGGGCCATCGGTACCGCGTCTTTGCTGTAGATTTCGTTCGGCGCGATCCACAGGTCTTCTTTGTTGTAGAAGACGCGCGGGTCCTGCATGTGGTAGGTGGCGTACAGGTCCGCCTGGGCGGTGAACAGGTCTTGCGGATAACGCAGGTGCGGGCGAAGGGCAGCGGGCATTTCGTCCAGCGGGCGGAAGAGGGTCGGAAAGACACGCCTCCAAACACGTAGGATCGGGTCGTCGGAATCGGCCACATACAGGGTCACCGAGCCATCGTAGGCGCTGACCACCGCCTTGACGCTGTTGCGTAGGTAGTTGTAGCTGCGGGGAGCCTGCCCTGAACCTGACGAAGGGTCACGGTAGGGCTGTGAATACGGGTAGCGGTCGGTGTGGGTGTAAGCGTCGGCGATCCAGTACAGTCCGCCATCCGCCGCCACCAGATAGGGATCGCGGTCGAGCAGCAGGAACGGCGCGAGTTTCTCCAGCCGTTCGACGATGTTGCGGTGATAAAGAATCAGACTGCGCGGCTCGATGGCGTCCGAGATCAGGATGTTCAGGTCGCCGAAGCGGATGGCAAAGATCAGGCGGCGGAAGAAATCGCCCATGCTCACCCCCACCTCTCCTGCGTAATTGGCGTACACATTCTCGTCGCCTTTGGGGTAGTCGAACTCGGGGGTGTGGGTGCGGACGATGACGTAGTCGTTGGTCTTCTCGCCGAAGTAGATTTCGGGGCGAGTGATAGACAGTGCGCCCCTGGGCGGCACGTCCTGCACCAGAAAGGTGGGCAGGCCTTCGGGGGTGAGTTCATTCACCGGGCTCATGGCTACGCCGTAGCCGTGGGTGAACTGCAGGCGACGGTTGACCCAGGTTTGCGCTTCGGCTGGCAAGCGGTCGGGCGAGAGTTCACGGGCGCTGAGCATCACCTGGCGGTACTGGCCGCCAATGGTATAACGATCCACGTCTACGCCAACAAACTCATAGTACAGGCGGATGCTCTGAACCTGGTTATACGTCGCCAGAAGCGGTTCAGGGTCCCACAGCCGGATGTTGCGCAGTGTATCCGGGTTGGCCGCGATTTCGGCGGGGGTGACCATCTCTTCACCGGGCAGGGGCACTTCCCGAAGGCGATCCAGCCCGTAGGCCAGGCGGGTAAGGCGGATGTTGTGCTCGATGAACGGCCGCTCGCGGTCGAGTTCGGCCGGCTGTACGATCAGGCGTTGGATGGCCAGTGGATACACAATGCCGGCCAGTATCATACCGGCCAGCCATAACCCAGAGCCGCTCAACGACAACCGCCAGCCGCGGCGTGGAACACCAACCAGCAACGTCAGTGCAGCCAGCACGGCCAGGCCGGTCATCAGGTGCAGGGCCGGCCAGCGCGCCGTCACATCCGTATACCCTGCGCCATAGGCTGCACCTTGAGTAGAGAAGACCAGTTCGGCCAGACTCAGTTGATGGCCCCAGGCCAACAACAAGGCCAGCCCTGCGCCCAGCAGAGAGAGATGAAGTTTGATGGCCCGACTGAGGGGAGGCCGGACAATAACCGGAAGCTCGATCACCTCCTGACCGTCTGGCCCTCCTGTTCTCTGCTCGCGAATATTGGCCGCAAAGATGGCCGCTGGCGCCAGGAAGACGCGGGTTAGATAAATGGCCCCGGCCGCCAGCAGCGAGAGCATCATCACTCCGAACAACCACCCCTGGGCTTGACGATACAGCGGCAACTGAAACGCATACCAACCCACATCGCGCTCGAAAAGCGGATCGGTTACGCCAAAGGGCAAAGCATTGAGAAACAGCAGGACGATCTCCCAGGCTGTGCCGGCCGAGTTCGCCATTTGCCAGCCGAAGAACAGGCCAGCGCCAATCAGCGCCGTCCAGAACAGGGACTCCCAGGCCTGCGCCTGCGGATGGTCCGGGGGGCTGTGCATCCAGCCGGCGCGGCGGGCCAGCCTCCGCGCCAACAGGATATTGCCCCCAACGGCCAGCGCGAACAGGACGCCGCCAGCCACGACGAGCGTCGCCTGGACGCCCAGGCGAGTCAGAAACACCGCGTCGAAGCCCAGGCTTTCAAACCACCACCAATCGGTTAGCAGACCGGTGACTACCGGTGCGTTAAAGATGAGGAGCAAAATGGCCCCGATGAGCAATGTGCGTTTATCCAGCTTCATTTCGATTTTCTCCTATTGCTATACCAACGTCTCGCGTTTTATTCCTCCTGTTGCCTCAACCCGGCCAGCAGAAAAGCGTAGTAGACCAGGGTAGAGATGGCCTGCGCCGCGCCGGCCGCATAGGTTAGCGCGGCGGCGTCGAGGACTTTGTTCACCCCGCCCATTTCTTGAGGAAAGAGCATACCGCCGAAACCAGCAGTTTTTTGGCCCGGTGGCTGGCGTCAAACTCCACCGGCAGCGTTACCAACGCAAACGCCGCCACAGCCCCAAACAACAACACCCCCATCCAGGTTAAGGTGGTGCCAAAGAGCGGCACAGTGAACAGTCCTACCATAAACAAAATCGGCCCCAGCCAACTGCCAATTTGTACGGAAGGTACCATAATGCTGCGCAATTGCAGGGGTAGGTAGCCCTGCTGATCTTGTAAGGCGTGGCCGGCTTCATGCGCCGACACGCCCGCCGCCGCCAGGCTCCGGCCCTGATAAACCTCCGGGCTGAGCCGCAAGACTTTGCTACGCAGGTCGTAGTGATCACTCAGAAAGCCTTCCACTTCTTCCACGCGAACCTCATGCAAGTTGTTGAAATCCAGGATACGCCGGGCAATTTGCGCCCCGGTCAGGCCGCTGCTGACGCCGACCGCCGTATTTTCGGCAAAGGCTGAGCGCACCCGCCACTGCGCCCACAGCCCCAGTAGCAGGGCGGGCAGCGCAAAGACCAGGTAGAGTGGATCAAAGAAAAACATCGTTTTTAACCTCCTTATTTTGGAAAAATTTTTCTGGGGGACTATACCTTCATCCCATCCCCCTTGTATAGGCATAGGTTGTCTTATTTACTCGACACTACTCCGTATAGGCTCTGCCTAAATACTGTTCACAAAATTGTCTGACGTATTTCCTTCTGGACAGCCTGGTCATTAGGGCAAAGTTCATCCCTGGCGCACGATCTCGACCGAACAGGGCACCTGCATGGCCACCGCCGTGGAAATGCTGCCGAGCAGGAAACCTTTGAGGCCACTGTGTCCGGTCGCCCCCACAAAGATACAGTCCGCTCCCCAGCGTACGGCCTCCTCAATGAGCACATGTTTTGGGTCACCTTCCTTAACCAGGCCCAAAACCGCAAGCTCCATATTTTGTAACTTTTTCACCATCGTCTCCACCAACGTGTGCATCCGTGCTTGCTCATTTTCGTGGCTCTCTGTGGCCCATTGCCCCATCGTGGGCAGGGACGAGGTAGTTGCGGTGGATGATCTGGGATTAATTGCTGCAATCACCCGGATCTCACTGCCAGCCGGCCAGAGGCGAGCAGCCACTGCCCGTACTACTACTTCGGCTTTGGCTGAACCATCTACCCCAACAATGACCCGCCCTGGAGAGTCGTCCAGCCTGGCCCAACAACGCGCCACCCGCACCGAGCAGGGGGCCTTCGTCAGCACGGTTTGTGATACACTGCCGAGAAAAAACCGGCTGAGGGTAGGATGACCCCGTGACCCAACGACGACCAAATCTGCCTGCCAATTCTCGGCCTTCTTCACTATCGCCCATGCCGGCGAATCGGCGCAGGCTTCAACGCGCACTTGCCAGGTAGGGAAATACTTCAGAATCCGTTTACTCGCTCGCACGGCCATGGTGCGGGCATCTCTCACCGCTTGCGCAGCCTGTGCCCGCGCCATGGCTACGGCATGAGGCAACCGCTCTGGAAAAGGCGGTTCGTCAGCTTTCGTACCAGAGTATAGGCAAACATCAGCCACGGATATCACGATGGCCTCAACCTGGTGGGGCAGCCCGGCCCGTCGCAAGTCCTCTAGCGAAACATCGGCGCAAGGCGAGCCGTCATAGGCGATCAACAATTTCATCGGCTCGTTCATAGTCCTTTCCTTTATTCATCAATAGACCAACCTGGCACAGCAACTCTCAACGTATCGCTTGTAACTCCTGGTAACAAATCGTCACGCGTTGCAGCAGCGCCTCACGCAGTGCTTCCCCCTTTAATGGCCGATGGGCAAGTTTACGTAGGTGGGCAGCCAGCTCGCTATGGCCCAACGCACCGCCCACCCACGCAGCGAAATCGCCCCGCGCCTGGTGATAGGCCAGGCTCTCGACCGGCAAGCTGGGGAGGCACTGTAGAAATTCAAACAGGCTGGCCGCCTCCAGGCCCAGGCAGCCCTGTTCATTGCAAAAATAGAACCGCTTGTGCTTGGGCAGAGGTGTGTCAAGGTATTTGTATAGGTGCCGAACGTGCAGTACCCGGCGGCCATTCGAGCGCAAGCGTACCAGGCGCTGGCCGCATAGCCAGGCATAACCCGGGGCAATGTGGGCCGGAGATTGTTCCAACAAAGGTCCAAGCGTCTGGCGCACGGTCTGCACGGCCTCCGGCTCGCTCAGGCGGGTGAGCAGATGGTAATTCAGCGCCTTCAACACTGGAACCACCAGCCGGTCTGGGCGATACGAGACAAAGGCCCAACCGCCGCCAGCCAGCATGGGCAGCAGCGTGTTCGACACCGCGTTACCATGGGGTGGTAGGAAGTGCTGGGCTTCCTCCAGCACGATCCAATGGGGCCGGAACTTGCGCTGCCTTAGCGAATACAACGCGCGCAGTAAATCGGCCACGTATTCGACGCGGTGGATCACCCGATAGTCGCACAAGTCCAGTACCACTGAGACGGTCGCCGTCTCTAGCAAGGCCATTACAAACGCCGGGGAGGGTAGCGTTTGCTGATTGCCCTCCAGGGCCACGATACCTGGCAGGCCGCGCAACCCTCTGAAATCGCCCTCGGCGTCGATCAGAAGAGTCTGGTAGCCGGCGAAATGCATGCCCTCGGCCAGTAACCCAGTCACCCATGATTTGCCGCTACTTGAATCGCCGAACACCCCCAGGTTTTTGCCGGCCAGGGCCGCGCCTGGTAGGCTAACCGGGACGCCGGCCTCGTCTTCGCCCAGAGGAACCTGGCGTTCCCGCCGCAAGGGAATGTTGGGCGGATGTCCCTTCAACCAATAAGTCTCAAGCGCTTCCAGCACCCCGGCCGGGCCAGGCTGAGTCGTCACCAGGTCAGCCATCGCCTTCAGGGAGGGCACAGCGTCGGCCACAGCCACGCCAAACTCCCCCAATTTCAGCAGGGACAGGTCATTCTCGCCGTCACCAAAAGCGACCAGGTTACGCGGCGAAAAACCACATATCCCCAGCAGCCGTTCCAGGCCGGCGCCCTTGGCTGCGCCTGCCGGCAGGATCATCACTGCACCCTTATTAGGCACGACCGCCGCATCGCTGCCCCACCCGTTGAGGACTCGCCAGACTGTCTCATAGTGAGGTGTCCAGGTAGAGACAATGGCCCGTCCATACTCCAACGGTACCTTGGCTGCTTCCAGCGCTGCCACCAGGCGTCGATCCACCACGCCGAAGGGTAAATAGACCTCTCTGGCGGCGGTATGATAGAGCACAGCGCCATTTTCCCAGGCAATCCCGGTGAAAACATCACCTAACGGCCCCAGGGCAACACCCTCAAACTGCCGCCCGGTGACCAAAAACAGGACATAACCGGCGGCGCGCAATTGCTCCAAGGCGGTCTGTAGCGCCGGGGGCACGCTACCATGCTCGGCCAGGGTTCCGTCAAAGTCAAAAGCCAAGACACGTCGGTGCATAGTCTACTCTCCACTCTTCTTTTTCAAACTGACGTCATGTTTAACACGGCGTCGTGCGCCATCGGCCTCAGACTTGACTTCGACACAGATCAGCAAGCCTTTACCCCGCACCTCTTTGACGTCCGGGCTGGAAATCTCGGCCAGGCGTTCTCGAAAATAGTCGCCCAGCGTAGCCGCATTCTCAATCAGATCCTCCTCGACGGTCACATTCAGCGCCTCAGTAGCCACTGCCGCCCCTAACGGGTTCCCCCCGGAAGTTGAGCCATGTTCACCCGGTTGGAATAACCCCATCAAGTCACGGCCGGCCAGCACGGTGCTGAGTGGGTACATGCCCCCGCTCAGAGCTTTGCCGATAATCATAACATCTGGGTGAACGTCTTATGTTCGCAGCCACACTCCAGCACATCTAAGAGTAGGTGAGCCGCTTTGAGGATATTGTCGGCACCACGGTTGAACAGGTCGAAGAACCGCGCGTCCTGGGGGAACAGGCGAAATCGTAGCGGCGTGATAACCTCCTAACCCAGAACAGCCAGAAGACTGCATAATACGATCAAGTACAAGCTACCAAGCACAATGGTAACGGGCACGGTGAGCAACCAGGACAAAAAGATATTAAGCACGACCCCCCAACGGACGACGGAAAGGCGACGGGATGCCGCCACCCCCAGGATGGATGAAGTGATCGCGTGAGTCGTGCTAATCGGGATGCCCAACTCGGAAGCCAATTGGATAACCGTGGCGCCCGAGGCCTCAGCGGCGAAACCCTGAATCGGGTCCAGTGTGGTCACACGCATGCCCAGGGTCCGAATGATACAGCCACCCGCCATACGCGGTTCCCAGGGCCGCCAGTGAGGCGCAACTGAGCACAACCCAGGGCGGGACAATTAGCTCTTTCGAGCCGAATGGGAATCGCGCCAGGTATTTCATCTCTATCCACTCAACACTTACCTCTTGACCAGATGAGGGGCGGTCTTGTTTGTGCTTAATCATTCTCACTCTCATCGGTCTCTTCATCACCATCCTCCTCCTCACCGACCTCTTGCTCAGTGTCGCTACCGCGGCCTTGTCCGTTATTGATACCTTCCCATAAGGTACAGATTTGTCCGGTGGAGAAGATAAAAATGAAGGCAAGGACGATGAACCACATACTTTTTCCGTTCTTTTTCTTCATCTTGGTTGGTATCCTTTCTATGCAAATGCCCAAAATCTTTTAGTTCGATCCGACTATTCCTCTGAACTCTGTCGCTCAATCAACTAAGAATCTGGCTACCTGCCCTGGCACTGGTGTGGGTCTTTGTCTATCTCATTTCTTTCCCTCACCGCGTTACCAGCACCGAGCACGGCGCGTACTTCACCACTTTCTGAGCCACGCCGCCCAGGCGGAAAGGTTCGGTGCGGCTCTGACCACGCGCACCGACGACGATCAAATCGGCCTCCTGTTCCTGGGCGACGGCCAGGATTTCTTCCGCCGGATGGCCGAGACGGACGACGCTCCAGACCTGCGTGCTGCAATCGTGCAGGCGTTTGACGACTGCGGCTATGCGCGCCTCGACGGTGTCGAGCAGCGCCCGCCGGACCACCTCCGGCACGTCGGCCACCAGGCGGCGCTCGGCGGGGTAACTGCCGGACGGGATGCCGACAGTGGCCTCTGCCACCCCGACCACCCCGACCTCACTCCACTGGGGCAGGGAGAGGGCGCATAGAAACTCGGCAGCTCGTTGCGCCTCAAGAGAGCCATCAGCGGCCAGAATGGTGCACAAAGGAGGCTGCGTCCATTCGGGCGGTCGGGCCACCAGCACCGAACACTCGGCGTAATGGATCAGTTTGTGAGCGGTCGAACCCAGCCGGAATTCGCCCGGCGCGCTGAGTCCCTTGGCCCCGATCACGATCAGGTCGGCCGGTAGGGCGGCGGCGCGCTCCAGAATCGCCTGTGAGGGCCGCCCCTCTCGGACTTCTGCTATGGCGCTCAAGCCGTGGCCACGCAGTCTGTCAGCTACCTGTGCGGCGAGGCATTCGGCGGCGGCCTGATCCAGTGAACTCAAGCCGGCCAGCGTTTCAGCGATCGTGATTTGCGCTTCTGAGCCAAAGTCCGAGAGTGACCAACGTTCGGGGACCACGGCCAACACGCAGGCGAAGGTCCCTGCCGGCCAAGTTATCCCGGTCATCAGCCTCACGACTGCTTCTGAGTGCGGCGAACCATCAACCGCTAATAAGACCTTCAAACCTTTCTTTGCGAACATGCCAACCTCCTTCAAGTATTCATCCATTCGCTCCTACCCGGCTCCTACGCGCCCTGCGATTGGTGCGCACCGTCCGCACCAGCAACACCAGAAGCGTCACCACTGTTAACGGTATCACAAACCCCAGCATCACTGCGCTGAAAGTGGGCAGCGCCTCGTGTTGGGTGGCCGCCAAAATCAAGTAAGCGGTATAGGCCAGGTAATAGCCAAAGAAGAGCGCCCCTTCCCACCGCGCGATCACGTAGCCGCGAAAGAAAATCGGTAGGCAGGCGACGGCCACGGCAATCATCACCGGAATATCAAAGTTCAGCGCTGCGGGAGCCACATTGATACCGTTGGGCGCAACACTGCTGGAGAGGCCAAGCACCCAAAGCAGGTTGAGCAGGTTGCTGCCGACAACGTTGCCCACCGCAATGTCACGCTCGCCGCGCAGGCTGGCCACGACCGAGGTGGCGGCTTCCGGCAGGGAGGTCCCGACAGCGACAATGGTCAGCCCGATGATCAACTCATTTACCCCCAGGGCTTCAGCGATAGCCACGGCGCTGTTCACCAGCCAGCGGGCGCCGAGCGCCAGCAGCCCCAGCCCAACGAGCGCCAGCCCAACATAGATCACCCAACGTCTTTTTGGCGGAGCCTGGCCCGCGCCGTATTCTTTGGCGTATTCTTCCTCAATGTCACGGCTCTCGGCGCGGCTCTGGCGGATCGTCCACATAATGTACGCTATCCCACCCAGCGTCAGTAATGCCCCGTCCAGCCGACCGATCACGCCGTCCACCCCCAGGAGCAGCAGCAGCGCAGAAACGCCGATCAGCAGCGGCACATCCAGCCGCACCAGGCGTTGGGCTACGATGAGGGGAGCGGCCAGCGCCGACAGGCCCAAGACAAGCAGCACGTTGGCAATGTTGCTCCCAATCACATTGCCCAGGGCCAGGTCCGACTGACCTGCCAGGGCTGATTGCACTGTTACCGCCACCTCGGGGGCGCTCGTGCCCAGGGCGACAACGGTTAGCCCGATCACAATTGGCGAAATGCCAATGATAACAGCCAGTTGCACAGACCCACGCACCAGCGCTTCCGCGCCGATGACCAGTAATCCAAACCCGGCGGCAAACAAAATCAGTGTATTGATCGTCATATCCAGTATTCACCTCGTCGAGCTGTGTTTATCAGATCGTCCACATTGGTCCTCGGTGTACCTTTAAATCCTGAGTTCAGCCTGTACCCGGATGTAACGGAGCACCTGCTCGCGTGAGAGCAGGCCTGCCATCTGGCCGCTCTCCACTACCGGCACCTGGGCCACCCTCACCTCATGCAAGGTCTGTTGCAAATCGGACTGGGCGTAACTGGCTCTTTACTGATTGCCTTTTCCTTCTTCTCGCCCAACATGCGGATCACATCGGCGCGGGTAATAATGCCCACCAGTACGCCATTACGCAGCACCGGCACCCGTTTGAGGTCGCGCTGTGCCATCAGCCAGGGGTTGGAGAACACGCCGATCTGGAACATGGAGCGGGTGAGTGAGCGACAGTTGAGCAGGTAGAACATCTCGATGAACACCACCACGTTGACGGCCACCGTGCGCGCCTCAGCCAAATCGGCGCCCCCCAGTTGCTCCCACTCAAACAAGCCGTACGCCCCGACCAGAATCAACGCACCAACGATTAAGGTGCGCCAGACCAGTTCTGGCGTCAGAATCGGGGCTTGGGGGTCGCGCGGTGAGCGGCGCATGATGTCCACCTCCTTAGCCTCCATCGCCAGCACCAACCCCAGCACGCCTACCGTGACCATGTTGATCCACAGAATCTGGACGGGCAGGATGGGGAGCGCGACTCCAGTGAGGATGGCTGCCAGAATCACCAGACCTTCACCCAGATTGGTGGGGAGGGTCCAGACAATGATCTTGGTCAGGTTGTCGAATACGCCGCGCCCTTCCTCAACGGCGGCTTCGATGGTAGCGAAGTTGTCATCGGTCAGCACCATGTCTGCCGCTTCTTTGGATACGTCGGTGCCGGCGATACCCATGGCCACGCCGATATCAGCTTGCTTGAGGGCGGGCGCGTCATTCACGCCGTCGCCTGTCATGGCCACGATGTGGCCACGCGCCTGAAGTGCCTCCACCAACCGCAGTTTTTGCTCCGGCGAGACTCGCGCAAAGACCGCCGTGCGTCCGGCAACTTCGGTCAGTTCAACGTCGGATAGTTCGGCCATCTGCTTGCCGGTGAGCACATGCGGTGCTGGGTCGGGCGCGCCGTCCAGCCTGATCTGCCTGGCGATGGCCGCCGCGGTAAGGGCATGGTCGCCGGTGATCATCTTGACGTGGATGCCGGCAGTTTGACAGGCTTGTACCGCGGCGACTGCTTCCGGGCGTGGCGGATCAGCCATCCCCTGAAGTCCAAGAAATGTCAGTCCTGAGGTTATATCGGCGTGGGTCAATGTGTTTACCCCAGCCGGCAATTCACCCCTGGCAAAGGCGAGGACACGCAACCCTATGCTGGCCATCTCGTCAACCGCCTGATGTATCTTATCCGCATCCAGCGGGATCACCCGCCCCGCCGGATCAAGCGTCGAAGTGCATTTCTCTAAAATCACCTCAACCGCCCCTTTGACATAGACGAGCCTGGGATGATCGGTTCCGGCGTCGTGGAGCGTCGCCATGTATTGATGCTGCGATTCAAACGGGATCGCGTCCAAACGCGGCAACTGCGCGCGCTCCTGCTCAAGTGAGAGTCCGGCTTTGAGAGCAGCGACAATCAGCGCCGCCTCGGTTGGGTCGCCTTCCATATCCCAGCGGCCCTGCTTTTCGATCAACCGGCTGTCGTTACACAGTAGCCCCGCCCGCAGACATTCTACAATTCCTGACGCCGGCGTCTCGACCGGTCGGCCCCGATCCAACATTTGACCCGAGGGGGCATACCCGACCCCGGTGATCTCATAACACGCCTTGTCTATGGCGACCTGCTGCACCATCATCTGGTTCCGGGTTAGTGTGCCGGTCTTGTCGGAGCAGATTACAGTGGTGCTGCCCAACGCTTCTACTGCTGGGAGTTTGCGGATGATGGCCCGGCGGCGGGCCATACGCGAGACGCCAATGGCGAGCGTGACGGTCACGGCGGCGGGCAGGCCTTCGGGGATGGCAGCCACAGCCAGCGCAATGGCGGCCATCAACATATCAATGACGGGCTGCCCGCGCCAGAGGCCCATTCCAAAGGCCAGGGCGGCCAGCGCCAGTATCGCATACAGCAGAACGCGACTGAACTGGGCGATCTTGCGCGTGAGTGGGGTCTGCAACTCCTGCGCTGCGGCGATGAGTTGCGAGATGCGCCCTACTTCGGTATAGTCGCCGGTGGCGATGACGACGCCCGCCCCCTGGCCGTAGGTCGCCAGCGTCGAGGCGAAGGCCATGTTTTTGCGGTCGGCCAGCGGCGTATCGTGAGGAAGGAGGATATCCGCCGTCTTTTGCACAGGCACCGATTCGCCGGTGAGGGCTGCCTCGGCGATTTGCAGATCGCGCGAACGCAGCAGGCGCATATCGGCAGGCACTTTATCACCGGCCTGAAGCAGCACCAGATCGCCCGGCACCAGTTCCGCCGCAGAGAGCCGCTGCGTTTTTCCGGCGCGAATGACGGTGGCTTCAGCGATCATTGTTTGCGCCAGCGCCGCGATGGCCCGCTCCGCCTTCGCCTCCTGAATGTAGCCGATGATGGCGTTAATCAGCACCACGCCGAAGATGACCACTGCGTCCACCGGGTCTTTCAGTACAGCGGTGATGGCGCTTGACGCGAGCAGGATATAGATGAGGGGGTTGTGGAACTGGAGGAGAAAGCGCACTAGCGGGCTTTTGCCGCGTTTGGGCGTGATCTCGTTGGGGCCAAAGTGCGTTTGGCGGTGCGTCACCTCGAAGACATCCAGCCCATTCTGCGGGTGGGTCTCCAACAAGTCCAGCACCTCTTCTGGCGGGAGATGACACCAGTGTTTGCCGAGTAAGGTTTGCATTCGTGTATGTTTCCTTTCGATGTTGTTCTCGTTTGTTCGCCGGAAACCTGACAAGTCTCTAAAGACCGGGCAGGTTTCCGCTCAGGCTCTACCCCTTCGTTGCCCTGCGGCGGCTGAGGAACAGGGCGCTGCCTACCAGCAGGAGGACGATGATCAGGTAGAGCAGGTCAAGCCAACGCTCGACCTCCAACCGCAGCAACTTTTGAAAATACCCGATCATCACCCTCAGCAGCATGACGCCGATCAGCCATTTAGGGAGGTTGCCCACGCGAGTCAGGAACATCTCGGCGGCAAACTCGATGCCCTCCACCCCACCATTGCGGCGCTTACTCACGAAGCGTGTATACAGGCCTGGCGCGAAGATCAACAGGATCACCACCAGCAGGTAAGCGTCCAGAAACAGTTTGACGGCCTCGGCGGCGATCTCCAGCTCCAGCCGGGTGAGTATCTCATCCGCCAGGCCCGGCGTCGCGAGCTGATTCACATGGCCGAGCAGGTAGCGCACGTCCACCACCGTGATGTACAGTGCGCCGACGAGGGCCAACAGGCCAAGGACCGTCGTCACCAGCGCCGGCATTTGGCGATGCCACCAGCCTGGCTCAATGAGTTGGGTAAGAAACTTAGCCATAGGGTCTCTCCTTTTGTCTGCCATGCGGCTTTTCAATGGGTAAACCGCGAAAGTGGCAGCGCTAACTGTGGGACAAGATTGAATGCCATCGTCAGCCCATCTTCCCGAGCCACCCACACCGCTCCATCCACTTGACCAACTCCAATACTGGCGATACCGTGAAGGCCAGACCGATGATAATCAACCAATCTACGAGCGGCAGGCTGAAGGTGCCAAACGGCCCGTGCAAGAAAGGCACATAGATAATTAAGGCCAGCAACAGCAACTCCCATAGGACAGCGCTGTTCAGCCACTTGTTGGCAAACGGCCGATGAAGCACCGAGTGCCGGTCCGAGCGGAAGTTGTAGGCTTTGAAGAATTGGATCAGTACCAGCGAGACGAAAGTCATCGTCATCGCCTGTTCGATACTGCGGCCGGAGTTCAATGCCCAGGCGAAAAGGCTCAGGTTAACCATGGCTGACCACAATCCGCCCACTGTCATCAAGGTGATGACCGGCCGGGTAAAGATGCCGGTGCGCGGGTTGCGCGGCGGACGACGCATCAGGTCGGCTTCGGGTGGATCTACGGCTAGGGCCAGGGCCGGTAAGCCGTCGGTAGCGAGATTGACATACAGGATTTGGACGGCGGTCAAGGGCAACGGGAGGTTTAACAGGGTAGCCCCGGCCATCAGGACGATTTCGCCGATATTGGACGAGAGCAAGTACATCAGGTACTTCTTGATGTTGCCAAACACACCCCGGCCTTCTTCCACCGCGGCCACGATAGAAGCAAAGTTGTCGTCGGTCAGGGTCATCGCGGCGGCCTCTTTGGTCACATCCGTCCCGGTGATACCCATAGCAATGCCGATGTCAGCCTTCTTGAGCGCAGGCGCATCATTCACCCCGTCGCCGGTCATGGCCACGATGTGGCCTTTCTTTTGGAGGGCGGTGACCACACCGAGTTTGTGCGCGGGGGAGACACGGGCGTAAACCTCGATATTGCCCACCTCGCGCTCGAACTCGGTCTCGCTCATGGCCTCCAGGTCTGCCCCGGTCACCACGCAGCCAGTCTTCAGCAAGCCCAATTCACGGGCGATCGCTTGCGCGGTGAGCGGATGATCGCCGGTAATCATCACCGGCTTGATGCCCGCCTGTGCGCACGTCTGGATGGCGGCCTTGACCTCCGGGCGGGGCGGATCAATCATCCCTGCCAAGCCGATGAACGTCATCTCGCGCTCGGCATTTTCCAGGCTGGCGTCCGGCCGGAAAGCCACGGCCAACACGCGCAGCGCCTCGCCCGCCATCTGTTGGGCCGTTTGCAGAAGCTTCTGCTTACTCACGTCGTTGAGCGCCGCTTCCCCAACTTCGGTTAATTGGCGCGTACACGAGTCGAGGATGATTTCGGGCGCGCCTTTGGCATAGGCGACCACGCCCTCGGGTGCAGCGTGTAAGGTGGTCATGCGCTTGGTTTCGGAGGTGAACGGGATTTCATTCACGCGCGGAAAATGAGCATCCAGGTCTGGCTTGTGCAAACCCGCTTTGGTGGCGGCCACTACCAAGGCACCCTCGGTCGGGTCGCCTTTGATCTCCCAACGCCCGTCGCTTTGGGCCAGCCGTGCGTCGGAGGCGAGCGTGGCGGCGCGCAGCAGCAGCAGCAATGGCGCGGACGGCTCTAACGTAAAACCATTGAGAGAGAAGGCGCCGTGCGGGCTATAGCCTGCGCCGGAAACTTCGAGCGTCTGCCCGGCGACGAAGATTTTGCGGACGGTCATTTCATCCTTGGTCAGCGTGCCTGTTTTGTCAGAACAGATGACTGAGACACTGCCCAGCGTCTCCACGGCCGGCAGGCGGCGGATCAGCGCGTGACGTTTAACCATCCGCTGGACGCCGATCGCCAACGAGATGGTGACGACGGCCGGCAGCGCCTCTGGGACCACAGCGACGGCCAGAGCGATGCCGAAGATGAACATCTCCAAGAGAGGCTGGCCGCGGAATAGGCCAAGGGCGACGATGAGCAGCACAACCACGAGCGCAGCGCGGGCGAGGGCATGCCCAACCTTGTCCAGGTTTTGTTGCAGCGGGGTCTTACCTGTTTCGACGGTTTGCAGCAGTTGAGCGATCTGGCCAAACTCGGTATTCATGCCCGTGGCGACAACGACTGCGCGGCCCCGGCCATAGGTGACAGTGGTGCCGGCATAGGCCATGTTCTTACGGTCGCCAACCGCCAATTCTCCATTGGCGAGGGGTGCGGTGTGTTTTTCCACCGCAACGGACTCGCCGGTCAGGGCGGCCTCTTCGATTTGCAGGTTAACGGCCTCGGTCAGCCGCCCATCGGCCGGGACTTTGTCGCCAGCGCGCAGGAGGGTAATGTCGCCCGGCACCAGGTCGCGCGCCGGGAGTTCGACTTCTTCGCCGTCCCGCAGGACGGCAGCCGTGGGCGCGGCCATTTGGCGCAGGGCCTCAATGGCCCGCTCGGCTCGGTATTCCTGCACAAAGCCCAACCCCACGGCAAACAACACGATTATGGCGATAGCAATGGCTTCGACGCCGTGTCCGAGGAAGGCCGATAGGCCGGCGGCGACGAGCAGGATGAGGATGAGGATGTTCTTGAATTGCTCCAACAGCAGCGCCCACGGCGAGACGCGGTGAGCAGCTCGCAGTTCGTTCGGGCCATGTTCGAGCAGTCGCCTCGCCGCTTCCGTGCTGGTCAGGCCGGTGGGCGTGGCTTGCAGATGGGCCAGAACCTCAGAAGTCGAAAGGGTATGCCAGTTGATTCGTGGGACCATATATTGTTCGCTCCTTCATACAGAAATGATCGTCACAGATGCCAATACAGTAGAACGATGAAAACTATCAAAGACGAGAGCGCTGTAGCATCCCGTGGATGCCGGTGGCGCGCTGTCTGGTCGCCAGGTCACGTATCAGGGTGAGCCGCGTCCTCAGTCAGAACAAAGACCCCGATAACGTTTCCAGCCAGGACATCGGCCTGGAGGTGGGCGCTGGCGACCGGCCGCTTGATCGCTTCCGCCACCAGCAACTGCAGGCGTGGCTTGACCGCTTCCAGGAGCCGCTCTTCATATGTCTTCAGCAACTCTACCCCTGCTTCCGTCCGGGTCACCTGTTTTTCCGCCGGCCAGAGGGCCTGCTCCAACAGCACGATGACGGCATCGCGGTCCAGATTGACCCTGATCCGGCGAGGCCGCATCCCCAGCTCCGCCCGGCAGAAGGCCTGTAGGGCCTGGATCAGGTTGCTGTGCGGGTGTTGTGGGCTTGCTATCTCCATAATCTCTACCTTATTTATGATGTTTAGGTTGATGCCCTGTTGCTCTGCAGCGGTGGCTCAGGAATAGAGCAGTACCGACCAGCAAAATAACCATGGCCGAGGTGAGTAGGCCGGGCAGACTCTCAGGCTCCAGCCGCAGCGCTCGTTGGAAGAATCCAACCACCAACCTCGCCAGAGCCAGGCCGATCAGCCGCGTCTTGAGACCATCCACGCTGCTGATTAGGAGCAGGCGGGCAGCGAACTCCCAACTTTCTATCGCCCCAATCTTGCGGCCAAAGAATTCATTGAGACCTTGAGCGAAAACTACCAGGCTTACGAGCAGGAGGTAAACGTCCAGGAGCACTTTAATAACTGCTACGGTTATCTCCAGTCTCAACATGAGGCGCATCTCTGCGGTCAAGCCGGGTTCAGTGGACTGGTTCAGGTAATCAAGAAAGCTTCTCCCATCCACTGTGGTCAGGTAAACCATGAAAATTACCACCAAGCCAGTGCCGATCATGGCCGCCAGCGGACCTGATCGACTCTGCCATAGACCCGGCTCAATGAGTTGTTTCAGGAATCTTGCCATAGTTATGTTCCCCTCCGATCACTCCTCACGGAGTTTTTTCACCTCTAGTTGAGGTTTAGGTAGTGGCCGACCAGCCATGTTCATCAATAACCTCGTGCTAATGCTTATAGACTGGGTGAGATTTCAACTGATCCAGCAACTCCAGGCGAGTCAAAGGATTTTCAAACGCTCTGGCCAAATAGTGTAAGCCCTCTCTGATTTCAGGCTCATCTTGCAGGGTGAAGTGGTTATCAACACAGTTTAGCAGGCCAGCTCTGTGCAGGCCGGTGATAATATCTTCCAAGGGGAAGGTATGGCCCAGGTGCAGTCGTTTGGCCAACTCCTCTTGAGTCCCTTTCATTTTGGGGTTTCGATGGAGCAAGAGTAAGAGGCGCAACTTTTGAAAGGAGTCAATGCGCCTGGCGCGAATAAAGTTGGCTATAATATCATTCATCATCGGCCTCCCCTGGCTCTAAAAATTATCGTCCGGCGACTCTTTCACAATCAGCGTTGAACAACCGGCGTAGTGGACGAGCTTGCGTGAGACGCTGCCCAGCAGCCAACCTTTCACCTGACTCAGGCCGCGCCCCCCGGCCACGACCAGGTCTATCCCCTGGGTTTTGATGTACTCGATCATCTCGGTGGCAGCGTCGCCGCGCACAAGGACGCTGGTCGCTTCGATGTGGGAGGCTGTCAGGGCCTCGATGGCTTGAGCCAGAATTGCTTGTCCCTCGCGTTCTTCGGCCTCAACCGGCCGGGCTGCGACCAGATCGGCCTCGTAAGAGGACATTGGCAACACCATCCCCGCGCTGACCGGCCTGCTTGGAAGGAGGAGATGAGGTTCGGACAGCGGGGGCAGGACATGCATCACCCGCACCTCGATCCCGACCGGGGGTGGAAATTGCGCCAGGTAGTCTACCGCGCGCCGGCTGAGTGGCGAACCATCGGTGACCAGCAGCACGCGGCGCAGGCCCTGATAGGGTGCGCGTACGACCAACACTGGCCAGCGTATGTACTCTATCACTTGCTGGGCCACACCGCCCAGCAAAATGCCGAAGGTTGCTCGCAACCCTTTTGCGCCGAGCACGATTAGATCGGGTTTGCACCCGTCAGCGCAGTCCATCAGCGCTTCGGCCGGATGGCCGTGCAATAATCCGGTCGTCACCTGCACCCCGTTACCTTGCAGGGTCGCCTGTGCTTTTTCAAAGGCGACCAGCAGGGCAGGCCGGCCAGGCGTCTGGCGCAGGGTAAGCACCGCCACCACGGTCACCGAACTCCCTGACGGCAGGAATAAGTCGCGGACGAGTTGGGTCGCTGCTAGTGAATGTTCCGAGCCATCAACGGCCAACAGGATATTACGTGGAGAATACACTTGGGACGTTACCATAAAACGCCTCCATAAAATTCTTTAGAACTCGACCCACCCTTAACAACCGCATCGGACACTTGGTGCGCTGGATGAGGGACATGTTCACAAGGTCAACGGGTGACCTCAGGTTCTTTCGTTTCCATGACTTCTTCCTTTACCAACGCCCGGCGTAGAATCTTACCGATCATCGTCTTGGGCAGTTCGCGCCGGAACTCGACATGTTTGGGCACTTTATATGGGGCCAGGCCTGCCCTGCACCAGGTAATGAATTCCTCTTTGGTGGCAGTTTGGCCTTCTTTGAGGGCAACGAAGACCTTAGCCCGCTGATGGGTACTGCCCGGAGGTACCCCAATCGCAGCCGCTTCGAGCACTTTGGGGTGCTCGTGCAACCGTTCTTCAATCTCGTGGGGATAAACGCTGAAGCCGCCAGCGCCCAAGATCATATCCTTCTTCCGGTCAATAATGCGGAAATAGCCATCTACGTTCATCTCGGCGATGTCGCCGGTGTGCAGCCAGACCTTGCCATCGGCAGGGGTGCGTAACACCTCGGCTGTTTCGGCGGGCAGGCCCCAGTAACCTTTCATCACCTGCGGTCCGTGAATGCAAAGGACGCCGGCCTTGTTGGGCCCTAACTCCTTTTCCTCGGTCTCAGTATCCACGATTTTGGCGTCGGTATCAGGAAGGGGCAGCCCAATGGTACCGATCCGCCCGCCGCTGCCGAGCGGGTTGGCGTGGGTCACCGGCCAGGCTTCGCTTAAGCCATAGCCCTCGATCAGTTTGCCGCCGGTGATCCACTGGAATTCTTGCTGCACCTCGACCGGCAGGCTGGCCGCGCCGCTAAGACAAGCCCGGATGGATTTAAGGTCATATCTGCCCGCTTTTACCTCGGCATGGTTGTTGATGACGGTATAAAGGGCCGGCACGCCGGGAAACAACGTCGGCTTGTGGATGTTGATCGCGTTCAACAGATGGGCGAAATCACGGGGATAGGGAATGAGCACCTGGGTGTGGGCGTGGAAAATCGAAAAGTTCATGCAGACAGTCATGGCGTAGCTGTGCGTGAGGGGCAGCACCGTTAGCATCACCTCTTGCCCGGCAACGCTGCTTCCCGCTAACCAGGCAGCGAGCTGCATCGCGTTGGCCACAAGGTTTTGGTGTGACAGTTGGGCCCCCTTGGGTACCCCGGTCGTGCCACCGGTGTACATCAATATCGCCGTATCGGCGGGGCTTATAGCAATGGGCTGCGGTGTGGTCGGGGCGGCTGCCAGAAACCTCTGAAACCAGGTGGTGTTGGTGTCAGCCGAAAGATCGAGCCGATGGCCTCCCTTTTTCTCTTTGGCCAGAGTAAAGAGGGTCTTGAGTAAGCCGGGGAAGTACTCTTTGATATTGGTCACGATGACGTGTTTCAGGGATGTTTTGGCTCGCACCTGTTGAATGTTGGGATAGAGCAAGCTCAAGGTCACGGCAAATATAGCTCCGGCGTCCTTCATTTGTTGCTCAATTTCACGAGCCACGTAAAGAGGATTGCTGGGTACCACAATGCCGCCAGCGCGTAGTGCACCATAGTAGGCAATCACAAATTGAGGACAGTTGGGCATATAAAGCGCCATCCGATCCCCTTTTTGCAACCCTGCCGCAAAGCGGTCGACCAGATGATTGAGTTCACGATAACTCATGCGGCTGTGATGCTCGCCAAGCCAGGGAACTATACTCCCAAAAATGAGCGCCGTCTGGCCAGAATACTTCTCGGCCGTTTTTCTTAAAAAGCAATCGGTGGGCTGAGCAGGATAATCAATAGACACCGGCACACCCGGATCGTAATGTTGATGCCACACTCGCGCTTCCATCGTTTCTCCTCCTAACTCCACCAAAATTAATCCAAAAAATTAAAAGGCCGACACTTCTCCCGGGTCGCCGGGAGTAAATGTCGGCCTACACTGCAACCAGTCTTCTTCAAACTAGAAGGTTACTCTTTGCCCTGTCCACCGATGGGTTTTAGTTGTATCATTTTAATCATGGTGTATGTTCAGCATTAGTTCAAGTGACAACCGTTACGCTTGGTCAGTGACATCCCTCACGCTTCGCTTACGTCCGCCTTAAACCCTCGCTCATAACTACCCCATCGTTGCCCTCTGGGCTTAGCTGGGGCAAACCAACCGGGCGCAGCAGCAAAAGTGGGCGTAAGCCTCGTTGAAGCACTGCCATGGCCACACTGCCAAAAAGCAGCCGCTTCAGGCCCGTCCGCCCGTGTGTTGCCATCACCACCAACCCAGTGCCTGCTGGCCGCCCTTTCTCCTGTAGAATAACCTCGGCCGCAGCCCCCGACTCTACAACGGTCTGCACGCAGCGCACTACCGTCTGCACCCGTAATCCGTCCTGTTTCAGATGTTCAGCTACCTTGGCCAGATAATTCTCAGCCCGCACCGTCTCCTCTTCGACGATTCTCTGCCATGTTGAGACCAGAAACAACTCTGGTGTTCGTGGGATACGCAGGACGACCGCTTGCAGCAATACAATCGTTCCATCGAGCGCCTGGGCCAGAGCCTTAGCGTGCGGTAGAACCGCTTCGGCAAAGGCCGAGCCGTCCAGCGGCACCAGCAACCGGGGCCAGCCTAACTCCGGCGGAGACATCACTACCAGGTCGGCTGGCCGCGCCAGCAGAACCGGCACGGGACTCCGGGCCAGTACCCCTTCGGCCACCGAACCGTAGAACCATCGCCTCAGCCCAGACCGGCCGTGGGTGCACATAACCACTAGATCGGCCTGACGCAGTTCAAGCTCTGACAGGATTCCTTCAACGGGCGTACCAGTTGGCATAGTGATCTCCACCCGGAGACCTTGCTCGCCCAATTGACTGGCTATGCCTGCCAGGTATCTTTTTACCTCTTCTTCGGCCTCGCCCTGGGCCTCCCCCGGGTCAACAGCAGACGTCCGGACCACCTGCGCCAATACAAGTTGTGCCCCCGTCGCCTGGGCCACAGTTGCGGCCATCGGCAAGCCGCGCTCGCTCAACGATGAACCATCGAGCGGAACCAAAATTGTACGATATACCATCTGGATACCCTGTGGCTTCATGGAAAGTATTACCCTCTATGAAAAACACCCGCTTGCCTCTCTTCGATGGCGCACCCCACGACCGAAGTGATGGCTGATCGCCGCTTCTCAGTTTGGACCTAATCGTGCAATTTTCCGCGCTCGTTCTGTTATCACTATTTTCGCCCAAATAAAAAGGCCGACATTTCTCCCGGGTCGCCGGGAGTAAATGTCGGCCTACACTGCAACCAGTCTTCTTCAAACCAGAAGGCTACTCTTTGCCCTGTCCACCGATGGGTTTTAGTTGTATCATTTTAATCATAGTATATGTCCAGCATTAGTTCAAGTGACATTCGTCACGCCTGGTCAGTGACATTCGTCGCCAGGATGCGTCCCACGAATGGAGCGAGTTTTGGAGTGGGGCTAAACAAAGCCCAAACTCCATTCCAGCGCTTGCTTAATAGGACACTGGCAAGGCTAGCGCCGAGTAAAGTTTGGTCTAAAGGAACTGAAGCAGCCAATCGGCCGAGTGAACGCCCGCCCAGGAAAAAACAAGCGTTTTGACCGTTTTACCCAACCAACAGGCCAATAGAAATTTGTAGTAGGCATACTTTGAAGCCCCCGCGGTGATACCAGCCGCATCAATAATCGGGTTGGGCACGGCTCACACCGAGCCATTGTGCTGGCATGTAGCCGACAGGCCAGCTGCGTACAACCGACCACACGTTTCAAACATCGTCAGTTGGGTGCCAACGATGAGAATGCCAACTTGTTGAGCCAATTCAACTGTTTCGGGCAAGGGCATCTTGCCTCGCACCAGTAAGATAGCAGCCACATCAGCTATCTCGGCGGTTCGCACAAGCTGCGGGTTGTAATCCCGGATCGTTTCACCGTCAACTATCTCGGCCAAGCTGTGACAGACTGTCTCAATTGTCTGACGAGTCACAGCCGCTCGGATCAACCCATCCCGTACCATTGCGGTCGTGCATGCGTAGCCAACCGCTTGGACGTTAAGGTGACTTTTGAGCCGCGCGATGGCTCTGTTCCGAGTGGCTTCATCCGTTGATTTAAGTTGGGTAGGAGTCTTCGTCACCGTTGGGTTCACCTCTCATTGGAATTGAACCGACGAGTTTACCCCTTCAACCTATTTTTGTTAAAGAGCTTTACCAAAATTTGGATCTACTGATACTCCTTGAATTTGCGCAAAAGACCGAAAGAGAGGAGAATCCAGTTTTCTGAGACAGTGATAAATTTCACATTTTGCGTTTCATACTTCTTGGGAGCAAGAATGGTCAGAAAAACACGTGGGCAGCTTGAGGCTGAGTTCACCAAGGCCGTCATCAAATTTGAAAAGGAGTATCTGGGCCGCGGTCCTGAGGAAGCGCGTACTTTTTTTATCCAGGATATGATCCTGGTGCGACTGCAAGGCATCATGACGCCCGCCGAGGCCAAGTTGGCTGAAAGCCGAGAAGGCCAAACTTTGGTCAAAGAGACCCGGCGGCAGTTATTTGAGAGTTCCCGGCCGCTGATTGAAGCCATTGTCGGCGAGATCGTCGGCTGTAATGTCGTCAGCCTCCATACGGATATGAGCACCAAAACTGGTGAGCGGGTGATCGTCTTGACGGTGGATAAGAATCTGGAGGAGCAGTTTGGTTAGAGGGCAAAGGGGCGATTATCGTTCGTCCTGCCAAGACGAAATACTTACCATAAAACATGGCTCTATTTTCTAATGTTGTTTTAATTGAAATACGATAATGTCATTTTAGCTTAATATAAGAACGCCTTTGGCGGACTGGGCAAAGAGTAGACTCTGTAATAAGTAGACTGGTTGCAGCGTAGGCCAACATTTACTCCCAATTATGGGGAGAAGATGTTGGCCTTTTTATTTCTTAAACGACTCCATGTTGGAATATGGCCATTATTTGCCATGAATAGCGCTTGCAGCCTTGACGCCAGGACATTCCTTTCCGGGTTAACAACCCAGTAAATTATACTTCGATCTGTTATTATGGGAAACTGGCCGTTAGAGCGCCACACTATAGGAAAAAATTAAAATGGAACTAAAGAATCTACAGAAACATATTCGCACTCTGGCTACGCTGGAGGAAACAAACTCGCCAGTTGTCAGTTACTATCTTAACCGTGAGCCGAATGAGTTAACCAACCGGCTCCTGCTAACTGAACGGGGCCGCGTGCTGCGCCAAAGCCTGTGGGGCCGGGCCAGACACGATTTTGAAGAAGCTATGCATCAAATAGAGACGTATATTGATAATGAATTGCTGGCCGATGCCAAAGGTGTGGCTATTTTTGCTCGAACTGGAGAGGGCGATTTCTTTTTGCCTCTTCAATTCAGAGTACCTGTACCTAATTGGATTGCGGTTACCGCCCTGCCCAATATTTATCACCTGATTGAATTAAAAGACACCTACCATCGCTATGTGGTCATGATCTCAACCGAGGAAAACGCTCGAATTTTAGAAGTTAATTTGGGATCAGTGACCGAAGAACTATGGCGCGAACGGCCAGAGTTGCGCCAGCGGGTAGGCCGAGAGTGGACTAAAGAGCATTATCAAAACCATCGACAGGAACGAACCAACCAGTTCGTCAAAGAAAAAATCAAGATTCTGGAGCGGCTGATGTTGGCGGGTGGACACACCCACTTGATCCTGGCCGGAAACCCTCAAATGACGGCCAGAATCAGAAAAGCCCTGCCCCGGCATCTGGAGGAAAAGTTGATTGATATCGTTATGGCCGATCCAAATGATAATATTTCAGACGTAGTGGCGGTCACGCTGGCCCAGTTTATTGAGCAGGAAGAACAAGAGTCACAAGCTCTTGTTGATACCCTTTATCGAGAAATCAGAACCAGCGGCCTGGCCGTTGTTGGGCCAGAGGCCAGCTTCGAGGCGTTACAACAAGGCCGGGCCGATGTGCTGGTGTTAGCTCAAGACATGCCTAACCTCACGCTTAGAGAAGAGCTAGTGCGGCTGGCCGCGCAGAGTCACTGTCAGGTTGAAGTGGTAAAATACAGCCCAGTTTTAATGGAATTTGGTGGCGTAGGCTGCTTGTTGCGGTATCTATTGCCGGAGCAATACCCCCAACCCCAGTATGCTTATGAACCTCAAAACCAACCATCACTCTGAGTATAAGAACTTTATTAGGGTCAAAACCACTGCCACTGGCAGTGGTGCAGTGAAACGGTTCTACCGTTGGGAGTAATTAAAAATGTGGGTATTATGAACCCCTCTAGAAGGTGCGCGCCATCTAAGAGGAGGTTCATAATGACCCAACGGTTCAAAAGACTATCGCATTCCTTGTACGAGTGCAAATATCACGTTGTGTTTTGTCCGAAGTACCGCTATCGCATCTTCAAAGATGAAGTAGGTGAGTACACCCAACAACAAATCTATGAATTATGTCGGCAAAAGGATCTGGTGGAAGTGTTGGAACTGAATGTCCAGCCTGATCACGTTCATCTGATCGTGTCCATTCCCCCGAAGTATGCCGTGTCAGAATTCATGGGGTACCTGAAAGGGAAATTGGCCTTGCGCTTGTTCCACCAGTATGAACACTTGGGCCGACGCTACTGGGGGCGGCATCTGTGGGCACGTGGGTACTGTGTCAGTACGATAGGACTGGACGAAGAGAAGATCAGAAAGTATGTCCAGTGGCAGGAGAAGCAGGAAAAGCAGATCGAGGCCACCCAAGGTAGACTATTCGATTAAGTGGGTACGAGCGCACCTTCTAGGTGCATTATTCTAAAGCCACCGCCTCTGGCGGTGGAAGTTTACTTGAAAACATGGGGAGAAAAACAATGAAAACCTGGAATACCCTAAAAGCTGCAATTCTTTTAGCCACCCTTACCGGTCTGCTTGTGGTAACCGGTTCGGCGTTGGGTGGACAGGCCGGTATGTTTATCGCCTTTGGGCTGGCCATTGTCATGAATATGGGCGCCTGGTGGTTCTCGGACAAAATTGCCCTGCGTATGAGCGGCGCGCGCGAAGTTAGCTTTGATGAAGCGCCCGACCTGCACCAGATGGTGGAAATACTGGCGGCAAGGGCGGGCCTGCCAAAACCGGCAGTTTATCTCATCGACAGCGAGGCGCCCAACGCCTTTGCCACCGGTCGCAGCCCCAGCAAAGGCGCTGTGGCCGTAACGACAGGAATCATGCGTCTGCTCAATCGCAGCGAATTGGCGGGGGTGATTGCTCACGAGTTAGCCCACATCAAACATCGCGACACGCTTATTGCCAGTATCGTCGCTACCATCGCCGGTGCTATCACGATGCTGGCGGAGATGGCCCAATGGGCCCTGATTTTCGGCGGCCGGGGCGGCTCAGATGAAGAGGAAGAAGGCGGCGGACTGGGCAGCCTAATGAGCAGCCTGGTGCTGATCATCGTCGCGCCCATCGCCGCTCTGCTCATTCAGTTGGCCATCTCACGCGCCTGCGAGTTCGGCGCCGATGCCGGCGGCGCTCGCATCCTGGGCGATCCGCTGCCGCTGGCCAATGCTCTGGAAAAACTGGAAGGGGCAGCCAGCCGCATGCCCATGGAGGTCAACCCGGCTACTTCCCATCTTTACATCGTCAACCCAATGATGGGGGGGCTGGCCGGCCTGTTTCGCACCCATCCCCATACTGTTCAGCGAGTTGCACGTTTACGGGAGATGAAGCTATATGATTTGGGTGTGACTAAAATGAGTTGGAAGAAAGAGATCTCTCTGGTAAAGTGAGTTCGCCAAAACCACTTGTTAAGGAGAGACACCATGACTTCCAACTCACAAAGGATTATACAGGATATTCGCCAAGA